>CAZZAV010000036.1:0-21904 GCA_964652705.1 uncultured Neisseria sp. | reverse complement strand
CGGATTATGGTTCCAAGATTTTACACTTTTGAGGGGTTGGGTCAAAACACCCATATGTATTTGCCACATTCTATTTTAGAATGTTCATCTTATATACTTATAAATTGATAAGTAAACTATAATATCATTATTCTGATAAATTACTGGCTGTACACAAAACTTATTTGATGTTCTTCGCTATTTTCATCACCTGAGCAAATAGGAGTAATCTAGTAACCAAGATCCATCAAAATAAACTTATAGATTTTAAAAGAATACAACGATGAAAAAATCATTTACTCTCATCACTCTTGGGGCAATTTTAGAATATTATGACTTTGCCATTTTTATTTACTTTGCCAAAGCCATTGGTGCCAGCCTAATTCATGTGCATGACGGCATTGCCAATATTATTGCGACTTTCGGAATTTTTGCAATTGGTGCCTTACTACGCCCTCTTGGCGGAATACTTTTTGCGCATTTTGGTGATACTCGTGGTCGGAAAAATATTTTTGTCTATACTGTGCTACTAATGGCATTACCAACTTTTTTGATTGGGCTTATACCAAGTTATCAGCAAATTGGAATTGCCGCAACTATCAGCCTAGTTTTATTACGTAGCATTCAAGGGCTCGCAATTGGTGGTGAAATACCAGGTTCAATTGTCTTTGCTTATGAACTATCCAACTTGAAAAATAAAGCACTGAACACCAATATTGTAGTTGCTGGTACTAATATTGGTTTTTTTCTCGCATCCATGCTTGGAGCATTTTTGCTTGGCAAGCATAATTTTGGCATCGATGCTTGGCGAATTGCTTTTATTATCGGCGGAATTTTTGGCATCATCAGCTATTTTTTACGCAAAAATCTACTTGAAACACCTGAGTTTGAAAAATATAAGCATTTTTTAGCACAACATCCTAAAACTCCATTTCAACAAATTTTACAAAATTTTCGCACTCCACTTTGGCAAATGGTTGCATTTGGCTCCTTTTTAGCTAGTTCATTGGCTGTTTACACCTTTTTTATGCCAGTTTTTTTATCAACTTATTATCATTTTCCTTTGGATCAGATCCTAAAATACAATTCTTACTCTATCATTGTGTTCATTCTAAGTGCCCTCTTAGCTGGTAAATACCATCATTTATTTGGTCGAACTTTTCTAATTTTTAGTATCTTAGCTTTTAATCTAACTAACTTTATCCTATTTACCCATTATTCACAATTAGATTTGCCCCAAATTGTCCTAATCCATTATGTGATTTTGTTTTACATTGGTATTATTTGTGGCAGATTACCAGTTCTAGCAGCAAGCTTTTTTCCGATACAAGTTCGCTACTCAGGTGTCGGTTTAAGCTATAATATATCTTTTGGTATAGTAGCAGGCTTAACTCAATTAATTTTGTTCAGTTTAATTAAAGTTAGCTCAATTTTATGGTTACCTGCAATCTATATTGCTTTCTTCTCAATTTTTGCAATGTTATTTGTGTGGAAAATTGAAGCATCTAAATTAATAAAATACTCATAGGAGCAAGTTGTCATGGCTTTAGTAGCACTACGTCAAGTTTTAGATCACGCGGCAGAATTTACCTATGGTGTTCCTGCGTTTAATGTAAATAATTTGGAACAAGTTCAAGCGATCATGGAAGCAGCACAAGCAACTAATTCGCCTGTAATTTTACAAGCATCTGCTGGTGCTCGTAAATATGCTGGTGAACAATTTTTGCGACATTTAATCGAAGGTGCAATTGCTGAATATCCAGAGATTCCCGTAGTAATGCACTTAGACCATGGAGCTTCACCAAGTACCTGCTTTCAAGCAATTCAATTAGGATTCTCATCTGTAATGATGGATGGCTCACTAATGAGCGATGGTAAAACACCTAGTAGCTATGAATACAATGTTGAAACTACACGCAAAGTTAGTGAAATGGCTCATGCCGTTGGCGTATCAGTTGAGGGTGAATTAGGCTGCCTAGGTTCTTTAGAAACTGGTCAAGGTGATAAAGAAGATGGACATGGTTTTGATGGTGTACTTGAAAAAGAACAACTTTTAACTGATCCAGCTCAGGCCAAAGATTTTGTAAATGCAACTGGTGTAGATGCACTCGCAATTGCAATCGGAACATCACATGGTGCTTATAAATTTACGCGTAAACCCACTGGCGATATTTTAGCCATTGAACGTGTAAAACAAATCCACCAAATGATCCCAAATACGCATTTGGTAATGCATGGCTCGAGCTCAGTACCACAAGATTGGTTAGCAGTAATTCGTGAGTTTGGTGGTGATCTCAAAGAAACTTATGGTGTGCCGGTTGAAGAAATTCAAATTGCTATTAAGCATGGCGTGCGTAAAATTAACATCGACACCGATATTCGCCTCGCAATGACTGGTGCAATCCGTCGCTACTTTGGAACTAATCCAGAGCATTTTGATCCACGACAGTACTTAAAAGTAGCTAAAGATGCTGCGAAACAAATTTGTATCGATCGTTACAACGAATTTGGCTGTGCAGGACAGGGTTCAAAAATTAAATCCATAAAACTTAATCAAATGGCTAAATTCTACTAACCGTCGTACTAAACAGTTAACATTAATTCTGCAAAATTAATAAACTATGAAAAACAAAAAAGTGGGTTTTAATAACCCACTTTTTAATTTTCTGAGCAATAATTATTGCCAACCAAATTTACGCACATAAAAACCTTTTAATGACTGAGTCAAGACCATATATCCAGCCACCGCTAAAACTAAAAATATAAAATATCCTGCTGGTAATGCCTGCATACCAATCATCGAAGCAAGCGGCGACATTGGTAATGCAATTCCAATGGTAACTGCGCAACTTGTCATCAATAACATTGGCCACGCCGCCGTGCTTTGAATAAATGGAATTTTTTTAGTACGAATCATATGTACAATCAAAGTTTGAGTTAGTAGCCCCTCAACAAACCATCCACTTTGGAATAAAGTCTGATGAGCCGAGCTATCCGCACCAAACACATGCCACATCACAAAGAAAGTTAGAACATCAAAAATCGAGCTAATTGGACCAAAGAAGATCATGAAACGCCGCAAATCTGCTGGATCCCAACGTTGTGGCTTTTCAATAAACTCCGCATCAACATTATCAAATGGAATTACGGTTTGCGAAATATCATAAATTAAATTTTGCAATAATAATTGCACGGGTAACATTGGCAAAAATGGAATAAATGCCGAGGCAATCAAAACCGAGAAAACATTCCCAAAATTAGAACTGGCAGTCATTTTAATGTATTTCAACATATTCGCAAAAGTTTTGCGCCCTTCTTCAACGCCCTGCACCAACACCATGAGGCTTTTTTCCAGTAAAATAATGTCCGCAGCTTCTTTAGAAATATCCACTGCAGTATCCACTGAAATACCAATATCCGCAGCACGCAAAGCAGGCGCATCATTAATCCCATCGCCCATAAAGCCAACTACATGCCCAGCTTCACGCAGGACCATAACAATCCGCTCTTTATGTGCAGGGGTTAATTTTGCAAATACGGTGGTGTCTTTAGCAATAAAGCCTAACTCTTCATCAGATAACTTATCCACATCCGAACCAAGTAGCATTCCCTCGATATTTAAACCAACCTCACGACAGACTTTAGCCGTAACCAAATCATTATCACCAGTTAAAATTTTAACTTCAATGCCAAGTTTATTTAAAGCTTCGATCGCTGGGCGCGTCGTTTCTTTTGGTGGATCCAAAAATGCTACATAACCCACCAAAATCATTTCTTGCTCATCTTCAACTGAGTAAACTGTCTTAGAGCTTGGATAAACACGTTTGGCAACAGCCACCACCCTTAATCCATCAGAGTTTAATTCTGCCGTCACCGATCTTAATTTATCCAATAATTCTGTGCTTAAAGGCATAACTTCATTATTATGTTCAGCATGCGTACAAGCACGCAACATTTCTTCAACAGCACCCTTACAAATCAAGACATTATCACCACCGTTTTCTGCAACTACTACTGACATTCTACGCCGTTGAAAATCAAATGGTACTTCATCAACTTTATTATATTTTTTAACTAATAACGGAATATCGCCAAAATTGCCACGCTCTAAAACGGCAACATCAAGTAAATTTTTTAAACCAGTTTGATAATAACTATTTAGATAAGCAAATTCTAAAACATCATCATAATCACAGCCAAAAATATCGGTATGCTTTTCTAAACAAATTTTATCTTGTGTTAAGGTTCCTGTTTTATCAGTACATAAAATATCCATCGCACCAAAATTTTGAATCGCATCAAGACGTTTCACTATCACTTTACGCCGTGACATATATACTGCGCCTTTAGCTAAGGTCGAAGTAACAATCATCGGCAACATTTCAGGAGTTAATCCCACCGCAACCGATAAGGCAAATAACGCCGCATCACGCCAAGCATGAGTGCTTAAACCATTAATAATAAACACAATTGGCGACATAATTAACATAAAGTAAATTAATAACCAACTAACTTTATTAACACCTTTTTGAAATGAAGTTTCAGCTACATCTTGAGCGACAATTTTATCCGCAACCGAACCAAAAAAAGTATGACGTCCAGTGGTTAAAACCACCGCCAAGGCAGAACCACTCACAATGTTAGTTCCCATATAGGCAATATTTTCTAATTCCAAAGCATCGATAACATTAGCATGCCCTTGAGTAGAAAATTTCTCGACTGGTAATGATTCCCCCGTTAACGCCGATTGTGAAACAAATAGATCCTTAGCCTTTAAGATTCTAACGTCAGCAGGCACCATATCACCCGCTGATAATGTAATCACGTCTCCTGGCACTAAATTTTTAATCGCCATTTCAATTCGATTTTCCATTTGTAATGGATTTGAGGCGGTAATTTGTTTCTCAAGTTCAGCTATCTGCTCATCATCTTCATCATCTTCTTCGCTATGCCGAATAACCGTTGCTGTGGTACTTACCATAGCTTTCAATTTATCAGCGGCATTATTAGAACGGCGCTCTTGCACAAAGCGTAGCACCGTAGAAATTAATACCATGCCACCAATAACTACGGCACCTTTAATATCATCAGTCAAATAAGATACCGCCGCCAAAATAGTTAACAGCAAGTTAAACGGATTTTTATAACTTAGCCAAAGATGCGTATACCACGTTAAACTTTCATGCTTATCAATTTCGTTGTAGCCAAATTTATCAATTTTCTCATCAACTTCTTTTTGCGTCAAACCGTCAATATCCGAACCCAAATTCCGCAATGATTCACCATTTGACATATATGCATGCATAATTAAATTTTGTGTAATAGTTTTAGGCGCTAAACCACCATCAACTGGATAATTTTCATCGAGTAAATTAGCATCACCTTTAAATTGACTACGGCGCGTAAAACGATTGTCAAAAAATGATAATAACCGAGTTTTAAACACATTAACTAATTTCATATACACTCCCGCACATTCATATAAATAAATCCTACTAGGGAAAACCCACTCGTGGAAATAGATTTTCCTAAATAATATTACCCATGACAAAACCAATAAACTTATTTAAAATTTACTGGGCAAAGCTGAATTATAATCTACCCGATTTAAAACGGTTCACCTTTATTGCAACTTATTTGTAGAATAAATAATTATCCATAGTTTAGAATGAGATAGCCTTACAAAAGACAGCAAAATTTAATTATTCGCAATGGTAATTACTCATGACTATTTAATAGCAACTCCATGACTTTATTGAGCTTCATGCAGAATAACCTTATCTAAAATCATGTTTTATGTTAAAATACTTCTCTTAAATTAGAATCAATAATTGAAAGAGCAGAAATGAAAAACACAAATAAAGTTACCATGCCAAATCAGGAACAAGTAGCAAGGAATCTAACCTTAAAAAATAAAACTGCAGAAAAAATTACCGAAAAACCCCGTAAAGTATCCTCTGGTGACGTCATTCCAAAGCAAAGCCTAAATGATATTGAAAAGTTTAATCTAACTAAATCGGTGTCATCATCACAAGAAGCAACTTTCGCCACAATCAACGATATCTTAACCAATGAAAGTAAAGAAAAAGATTCTTTAATAGAATCTATTGAAACAATTTTAGATGGTCTCTCACCTGATGATGTTGCAGCCGTACGCGATTTAGTCTTAAAAAATAGCAATAAAAACGAATTACGCAAAAATAAACTTAACCCAGATGAAATTTTGGCTAAAGACTGGCGTAAAGGTGCTTACCCTTACTTAAATTTAATGTCACGTAAAAGCTACGAGAAACAAAAATATCATTTACAAATTGAATTACTGAAATTACAAGCATGGGTAAAAGAAACAGGTCAAAAAGTTGTAATTTTATTTGAAGGACGTGATGCAGCAGGCAAAGGCGGAACAATCAAACGCTTTATGGAAAATTTAAATCCACGTGGTGCGCGTGTAATTGCATTAGAAAAGCCAACTGAAACAGAACGCGGACAATGGTATTTTCAACGTTATGTGCAGAATTTACCCACTGCAGGTGAAATAGTTTTATTTGATCGCTCATGGTATAACCGTGCTGGTGTTGAACGTGTCATGGGGTTTTGTACAGATAGCCAATATAATGAATTTATGCGCCAAGCACCTGAATTTGAACGCATGTTGACACAAAGTGGCATTCATTTAATTAAATTTTGGTTCTCAGTTAGCCAAAAAGAACAACATCGCCGCTTTAAAGAACGTCAAGTCCATCCATTAAAACAGTGGAAATTATCACCAGTAGATTTAGCCTCACTTGATAAATGGGATAGCTACACTAAGGCCAAAGAAGCAATGTTTTTCGCAACCGATACCGCAGATGCCCCATGGACAGTGATTAAGTCAGACTGTAAAAAACGTGCACGCCTTAACGGACTACGCTTTATTTTACAAAAGATTCCATACACCAACAAAGATTTAACTAAAATTGGTCAAGTTGATCCACTAATTGTTGGACGGGCACAAACTGTTTTTGAACAAAATGAATATTAATTACTCGAGACAAAAGCCAAAACCACCATAATAGCTGGTTTAGTTTAATTTCTGAATAAATTCGGCATAACTTATTTCTTGCCATTGACCAGGTTTTAAATCACACATCGTTACATTTCCAATCTTAGCTCGGATTAGCCGTAAAGTTGGTAAACCAACTTTAGCCGTCATTCGACGTACTTGGCGATTTTTACCTTCACAGATTGAGATTTCCAGCCATGAAGTTGGTAAGTTCTTACGCACTCGAATTGGTGGAATGCGCTCCCACAAATCAAACGGCTCATCAATTAATTTAACTTTAGCTATAGCACTAACAAAATCTCCTAGATCAACTCCTCTACGCAGTTGATCCAATTGTAGTTCATTAGGAATTCCATCCACCTGCACCCAATAGGTTTTAAATTTCTTATGTTTAGGCTCACTAATTAAAGATTGTAATTTACCATCATTGGTAAGAATCAACAATCCCTCGCTATCAGTATCAAGTCGCCCAGCAGGATAAACCCCTGCTAAATGTATATATTCTTTTAATGTTGGATGTGGTGGACTTGATGAAAACTGACAAATAACCCCATAAGGCTTATTAAAAATAATTATCTTACTCATGCTAATTTATAATTTTGCTTAGCATAACTTTGTAATCCATCAAAAACCTGTTGTGCAACTTTCTGCCGAAATTCTTCGGTACGCAGTAAATTTTCTTCAATTGGATTTGAAACAAACGCCGATTCAACCAAAATTGAGGGGATATCAGGAGCTTTTAATACTGCAAATCCAGCTCGTTCAATACCATTATTATGTAATTTATTAATTTGTTTCAGTTCAGCCAAGATAGTTTGAGCTAACTTAGTACTTTTACGCATCGTGAAACTTTGTGTCATGTCTAATAAAATACGGCTAACAGCACTATCCCGAGTTTGAAACGACATTCCACCAATTAGATCAGAATTATTTTGACTCACTGCCATATATTTGGCAAACGCACTACTTGCACCACTATCTGACAATACGAATACAGAAGAACCACGCGCAGCTGGAGAAGTAAAAGCATCAGCATGCACTGACACAAAAATATCCGCTTTAGCCTTACGAGCGATTGCAACACGAGTGCCTAATGGAATAAAAATATCCTGTGTTCGTGTCATTTGCGCTTGCATATTATCACTTGAGTTAATTAAATCACGTAACCGCTTACCAATATCTAAAACAATATGCTTTTCCTTAGTGCCCTGCGCACCAATTGCACCTGGATCTTCTCCACCATGTCCAGGATCAATCATAACCAATAACTTACCTTTTTTAGGTTCAATTTGCGGATTAGTCGATGGTGCTGAGATTTCTGGATAATCTTGAGAACGCTTACTAACCACCACTGGCTTGGCATTAGTTGATGATTCGGATGCAGATTTATCCTGATCAGCATTCAGTTGTAAAAATGCTAATAATTGATCATTTAATGGGGAGCTTTCATCACGATTAGACTGAGCATTCGCTGGGTACATATCAAAAACATAACGATATTTATAATTTACACTACCCAAATTAACTGGATCAACTGTTTGAGTCTGTGCTGAAACTGGTTGTCGTACATAAATTACGATTCGTACCGTAGTTGCATTAAATTGACCAACCTTAATCCCGCTAATAATGGGATCATTACTAAATTCATTATTAGACAAGTTTTTTAAAACTGTATTTAGGTTGGAATTAAGAATATCAATCACAAAACGATTAGGGTTCGATAAGCTAAAAAATTTGGCTTTAATATTTCGCTCGGCTTCAATTGTCAAACGAGTATATACATCTGAGGGCCAAATTCGCACTGAAATAATTTGATTGGTGCTATCACTTGCAAATTGATCAATTAAGCTATCGGCTGATGAATTTTTGCTACTAATTAACAAAGTTAGGCTTGATACCATACCAAACTTAATTAGATTACGTCGCTGTTGATCAATTTCGTGAGACATGTGTCACCTATAAGAGTTAGAGAATCGATAGTTAATTCACGAATATTATGCTGAAAAGTAATATTTATCTGCCAATCAATTTGTGGAATTAAACCCTGAGCTTTCTCAGCCCATTCAATAAAACTAACTTGTGGCGTAAGAAAATACTCATCAAATCCGGCATCAAACCACTCTTCTGGATCGCTAAACCGGTATAAATCAAAGTGATATAAAGTATAATTTGCCAGTTTATATGGTTCGACTAGCGTGAAAGTTGGACTTTTGATCGAGCCAGTTACACCCAAACAACGCAAAATTTCGCGAGTTAAAGTTGTCTTACCTGCACCTAAATTACCACTTAGAGTTATCACAAAATTATAAGGAATTAGGTGAGCTATCAATTTGGCTAATTTATTCGTTGCACTCAAATCATTTAAGATAAATTTTTGCTGCATAAAACATATGTTTTTATTAAAAAATAAAGACGAATTATAGCATACTTATGCATCCTTAACAGGAAGCAAAAGATAATTAACCACATATATAACATTAAATCTGGTACTAGTTAACAAACTAACCTAAATGAATGCATCGAACTAATTGAGTACAAAAATGTTAAACTATCGTCAGTCATTTAATCTGTAAATAAGGTGCTCAAATGTGCTCTCAATACGAACTAAAGCTTTCAATTGATGATTTAGCTAAATTAACTAATGCACATTACGACAAACCACTTAACTTTGAGCCACATATTTTTCCGTATAAGCCAGCCCCTGTAATTCTACGCGAAAACAATCGTAACATCATCAAATTAATGAATTATTCCTTAGTGCCAGCATGGAGTAAAACAGCTAGACCACGCTTTAGTAGTTACAATGCGCGCCTCGATCGACCTGCACTGAATGATGAAAACTCACGCTTAGAGCTAATATATCAAGCTCCAACTTGGCGCACTCCATTTCGCCAACAACGTTGTCTGGTCCCAATCACAGGATTCTTTGAATCATGTAGTAATGGTAGCCATGCTGGCAATATTGTAAAGTTTAGCGCACAAAAAAATTCTCATCAAGCAATAACTTTAATAGCTGCTGGAATTTGGGATCAATGGCAAGATCCAATCACTCAGGAAACCACTCATAGCTTTGCTATTTTAACTGATAATCCGAATGATTTCATACTAAGCGTTGGTCATGACAGACAACCAGTATTTATCAATTCACAGATTGCTGACATATGGTTGAATTATCAACAATTAGGTGTAGAACAAGCATATAAATTACTAAAAAATAACCAACCAGAAATTAATTATCAAGTTAGTATTCATCGAAAGCTAAAAGCAGCAACCCAAGGAATAGATTTATTTAGTGAATTTGAATAGCATTCAACTCAATACTTTATTTTTAAATAAATACTAATGTGCAGAAAGTTTTAGCCCGATAATTCCAACAATTATAAAAAACACCGATAGTAATCTAAAGAAAGACACACCATCTTTGAAAAATAAAATCCCTACTGTAAAAGCACCAACTGCACCAATTCCTGTCCAGATAGCATAAGCTGTTCCCATCGGAATTGATTTTTGCGCTTGATATAACAAATAGCCACTAAGCGCCATGGCAATAACAGCAAATACCGTCCATAACCAAGGATGTTTTCCATTTGCCATTTTTAAGCCAATTGGCCAACCTATCTCACACACTCCAGCCAATAACAAATAAATCCATGCCATAATATAATTCTTTCAAAAAACTAAACATAATAAAAAAACTCTTGGAATGACCAAGAGTTTTTTTATTATCAATGCCAAATTAAGCCATAGCTTTAATTTTAGCAGATAATCTACTTTTATGACGAGCAGCTTTATTTTTATGAAAAATGCCTTTACGTGCAATTTTATCAATTGTAGATTGTGCAGAAACAAATTCTACTTTTGCATTGTCTTTATTACCAGCCAAAATAGCTTTTAAAACTTTTTTAATTGCAGTACGAAATTCAGTACGTAACGCGAAATTGCGGTTACGACGATCAATTGATTGACGGGCACGTTTTCTTGCTTGAGCTGTATTAGCCATTTAATTTTATCCTTAAGGTTTAGTTGTAAAAATTTGCTTCGGTGAGGCTCCGAAAAATTTATTACGAGACACATAATAGCCTATACTATACCATAAAATTATGCCTATAATCAAGTACTAAATCAATTAATTCAATCCTACTTTAAGATATTCTTTCCGAATCCTGTAGTTAAAAATAAACTATAAGTTAATCGAAAAAGGCTTAAATAATGTTTGAAACCCATAAACATGAATAAAGAGCAGATTTAATCAACCTGCTTTTATTCATCTAATATTATACCAATAGGAATAGATACAATCTTAATTAGCTTGCGGATTATTCCCTTGTGCCGGTGGCATCATGCCCATACCGCGTTGAGGTTTACATTGTGGATTTTTTGCCATAAAGCTTTCCATGTAATTATGGTTGGCTATAACCAAGGTTCCAACTTTATTTGCATCGTTAGCTTTTATAGCCGCTTCAACTTCTTTATGCGTAGTACGCATATGTTCCATCGCAGTTTGACAAACTGGATCAGTCATCATTGAAGGCATTTGTTGTGTCTGGTCTGCATTAACTACCCCAACTGTAGCCACACCAAATAACAATACGGTTAGTAATTTTTTCATAATAGTTCCTTTACTTTAAAGTTTAAAAAATTAAATCTCAATACACTTAAAATAAAAACAAATAGCAACATCTCTAATATAAGCAATTAAGCCAATATAAATATGATTACTCTCATAAGAGACTCAAGATGATCGTCGCGAACTTAACGCAAAATTAGTTAAGTAAACCCCAAATAAAACAATTCCACCACACAACATCACATCACGGCTAATTTCATCGTGATAAAAAATATAACCAATTATTACAGTTTGCAAAGGAATGGTATTTTGAAAAACCACAGTTTTAAATACACCTAAATTAATAATCGCCGCCGTATACCATAAATAACTAACCACAGTTCCAAAAACAGACATATAAATCAAAGCCAGCCAAATACTCAGATTAAAATGACCAATCATATTAAAGTCGGATTGAAAAAGCGCAGCCACGCCAAGTAAAATACAACCAACTAACGCAGAATATGTGGTTAAAACCATTGCTGAAACATTTTTCTGCGCAGTATACTTACTTAAAACCGAATAACAAGCAAAGGCAATAGTTGCCAGAACTCCATAAATTTCACCACGATTAATGCTAGCAAAAATATTACTACAAAAAAACTGTCCACACTCTGGAGTTGCATAATTTACCACACCAATTGAACCACACAATGCAATTAAAATACCAATTTTACTTAATCTATTTAATTTATTCTTAAAAACATAGGCAGAAATAACCGTAGTCAAGCAGGGAGTGAATGAATATAGGATAGCAACGATATTCCCAGAAATTAATGCCTCAGCATTAAAAAATAAAATATTATAAACACAAATACCTATTACACCAATGCAAAATATCAATAACCATTGTTGTAGTGACAATTTAGGTATCCATTGCTTAGTTTTTACCCGCAAAACCACCAACAATAACCCAGCAGAAATAAAATACCGGATAAATGCAATCAAGACTGGATCACCTAATTCTGCTGCTGGCTTAACTACATGATACATTCCAGCCCACATTAATAATGCCAAACATAATTTTACATAATATTGCAATTTAGGATTTTTCATTAGCGAGTATATTTTTCAATTAAACATTTAATTCCAGATTGGCTCAATAGCTCGCGCTTCTCATCTAATTGCCACTGACTAAAATCAACTTTAGGAAACCACGCGCATGGATTAATTACTGACACATCAACCCAGGTTAAATGCAAAATATTAGCATACTCCAACGCCTGCTGAAAAATTTGCCCGCCACCAATTACACAAATTTCAGGGACATCATGATTATCTGTAAGCGCCTCAGCTAAGCTGGTATAAGTTGTAACGCCAGGATGACTGAAATTATGACTAATTACAATATTTTTACGCCCAGGTAATATACGACCAATTGACTCAAAGGTTTTACGCCCCATAATTATTGGCTTACCAAGTGTTACTTGTTTAAAATAAGCCAAATCTTCAGGAATATGCCATGGCAGCTTATTTTCTGTACCAATAACATAATCCGAATTTAAGGCAACAACCAAGCTAATCTTATTAGCAAATTTCATTTAACAAACCTTTATTACACCGCAATTGGTGCTTTAATTGATGGATGTGCATCATAATTGACCAATTCAAAATCACTATACTCAAAATCAAAAATACATTTAATCGCAGGATTAATTTTCATTTGCGGTAAAGGACGTGGTTCACGGCTTAGCTGTAACTCAACTTGTTCCAAATGATTGGAGTAAATGTGTACATCACCAAAACTATGGATAAATTCACCTAACTGTAAATCACAAACCTGAGCAATCATCATCGTTAATAATGCGTAACTGGCGATATTAAACGGAACGCCCAAGAATACATCTGCTGAGCGTTGATACAATTGGCATGACAATTTACCATTATTAACATAAAATTGAAATAAGCTATGGCATGGCATCAAAGCCATTTTATCTAATTCACTAACATTCCACGCAGACACAATTAAACGTCGTGAATTAGGATTAGATTTGATTTCTTCAATAACATTACTAATTTGATCGATTACTTCACCGCTTGCACCTTGCCAACTACGCCATTGTTTACCATAAATTGGTCCCAGTTCACCATTAGCATCAGCCCATTCATTCCAAATAGACACATCATTTTCTACTAAATACTTAATATTGGTATCGCCACGCAAAAACCAGAGTAATTCATGAATAATTGACTTTAAATGAACTTTTTTGGTTGTAACTAATGGAAATCCAAGCCCCAAATCAAAGCGCATTTGATAACCAAAAATTGAAATAGTTCCAGTTCCAGTACGATCTTCTTTAACATGTCCATTTTTTAAAACATGACGTAATAACTCATGATATTGTTGCATTATATTTCACTCCTTTGCAGTGCTAATAATTCAAATATTTTGGCAGTTGTAGGTAACAATGGAGACACCGTATTTTCAATATCTAATTCCGACCAAAATAGCTCCTGCCCTTCGCAAGCAAGCAATTCGCCACTCCAAGATTTAATTACAATTAAGGCTAACTTAGCCAATCCATGTGGATACTGATGCTCAATTTCGCCAATTTGTTTCATAGAAGACAACGAAACTTGAATTCCAAGCTCCTCAAATAGTTCTCTCTGTAACGCTTGGAATGCATTCTCACCTAGTTCTATTTTTCCACCGGGAAACTCCCAATATCCTGCTAAAACTTTGCCTTCTGGTCGCGAAGCCAATAGAACCTGATTAGTGTCTGAATTAAATAAAATTCCTAAGCACGCATTAATTACTGTTGACACTTATAAAACTTTCACTAAATTAATTAAAGGCGAATAATAACATAAAAATTAACCGATATAAAAGTTAACATATTTTTATCAGCAATGATGACCCAAAATATTACCTGATGTTTAACTTTGATTTATAAAATCTTTTAAGCTAAAATATTTCTAAGAATTACGAATTATTTATCCCAAATTTTCTTATATTTATCCAATAGCATTTCATCGCTTTCAACTTTATTTGGGTCTAAATCAATACACGCAACTGGACACACGATTTGACATTGTGGCTCATCATAGTGACCAATGCATTGTGTACATAAGTCTGGGTTAATCTCATAAATTTCAGCACCTTGGGTAATTGCCTGATTTGGACATTCAGGTTCGCAAACATCACAATTAATGCATTCATCAGTAATAAATAATGACATGAACTATTCCTTTAAATTTAATAGCGCGTAATTCACGCTTCCAGCTTGGCTGTGTTTTAAAATATTAAATTGACTTAGGTCTGGTTTATTTTGATGATATTCAATATAAATAAGACCATCAACGGCTAAATGTGTGGTAATTTTTTGTAAACTTTGCTCAAGCAAATCACTACTATACGGTGGATCGAGAAAAATCACATCAAATTTAGAGCTATTTTTATTTAAAAATTTCTCTGCAGCTAGATTAATAATCTGACAATTCTCTGCACGCAATAATTTAGCATTACTAATTAATTGCTGCGCAACTTGTAAAGATTTTTCAACCATAATCACTGATTGAGCATTACGTGAAACAGCTTCAAATCCTAGCGAACCACTACCGGCAAAAAGATCCAAACAATGTTGTCCTGTCAAATCTTGCCCTAACCAATTAAATAGCGTTTCTTTGACACGATCTAAAGTTGGTCGTAGACCATCCGCATCAAGTACTAGTAATTGCCGTGAACGATGCTCGCCCCCAATAATTCGTATTTTCCCCATAACGTTTTTTCTACTTAAATAGTGCTAGATTTTGCCAATTGCTTGCAAAACCTACTGCGTTTAGATTTATTGTATATATTGCAATTAATGCTTTTGATTACTCTAAAATATCTTGTGGAATACCCATACAATGCAATGGGAAGTCGTGCATATCATCCCAATACAGCAATTCCCCGCGAAACTTTACCTGCTTAAAATAACTAAGCTCTTGCATTTTTTTTGTAAATGGGGCATGAAAGTATTGCTTCAAATCAAAAAGATAGTTTTTACCATTACTTAATGTTATGTCTATCGTAAAATTATCCATAACCTCGATAGCCTTAATAGTTAATGTCTTCATGATAAATGCAACCAGATCATCTTAATGGTTCAATTTTAAATAAATCTTGCCCAGATATAGCAAGATGCCAATCAGCTAAAAGCTCATCACGATGCAGCTCTATCCACGCCTCGACAAGCTTACGATGCTTATTTGAAATATCACCCACTATTAACTCAGCACTCTCGATTGCAAACACTGATTTATTGCCTTGATATTCAACATGAATATGAGGGATTTTGTGTTCTTTATTATCAAAGAAATACATATAAATTAATAAGCCATAAAACATTGAAATACAAGGCATAATTTTACTCCTTTGAGTTTGTTATTACTAAAAACCTAAAATCAGTTGTTCAACCTGTATTTTAGCATCAGCTATAATACTTGCGCCATCTTGTTGTAATTGTTTTGCTTTTTGGCTAAATCCACGATTTGCGCCAACTACGAAAAGCAACAACTTCGTGTTGCTCCTCGTAGTTGGCGCTAGACATATAACACACGCTATAGATTTACTACATTTTTGGTAGCAACTATTTTTTTATCGGCGTACAAGACAACATCTTTTATAACAAGTTTTTGAATAGCTGAGATAAAAGTTTCCATTATTGCATAATTTGGTTGTTGGTCTTGTGTTGGTAGCATAATTTTATCCATTTGAATTTTTTTATTACTTACGCTATCACCCCAAGAGTATCTATACCCCAGACTTTTATTAATACAGGTTACTAAGTATAATTGATTAAGTTTATTTCTTTTTTCTTCATTTTTTAAATATAAAACTAAATTGTGGCTATCATTTGAATAAAAGTCTTTTTCTTGATAAGTAACAACAAAAGTTTTACCACCAATAAAAATACAATTCCCTTTATCAATATATTTTCTATCATATGTAATGTAAGAACTTACAGCATTATTTTCAATTCCAGCACATAAGTAGGGAACCTCACCACTGTTCTCAATAATATCTCTCGATAAAATATTTCCAGAATTTTTCACATTAAATAAACCTGATGCTCCTGTCACATTAAATTTTTCAAATTTTATGTTTTCAAAATCTTTTAAAACATGTTGCTCTTCAGTTGTTAAAGTATAGTCTTTTAATCCTGTTACTAATAAATAAGCTTCTAGCTCGGCGATTCGCTGAGCTTCTAGCTCGGCGATAAAGCTTTCCATAAATTCAAAATCTATTTCGCCACGTTGCATTGGTAGTTTAATTTTGTGATTCTTTATATCTTCTAGTTTATAACCACCTTGTTGACCGTCATAAAGAGATACAAATTTTTGTAAACTTACTATCAAATAATAAGCGATTTTTTCGTTCCACTTTTTTACAACTTGTGTAGGTGTTAACTTATTAATATTTTGAGAACAATAATAAGGTTCTGTTTGATACTTGACATATTTATAGTTTCCTATTACCGTAGCGGTAATTGTAAATGGTTCATTTGGCTCAAAATATCTTCTTTGAATTTTACCTTGGATTCCATTATTTTCATAAGTTCTACCAACAAAGTTAATACCAGATTTAGTAAAATCTACAGCATTACTATCTAATGATTTTGTTCCCACAATGTCAAATAATTTTTCTAACTTAAACTCGCCCCACTTAACTTTTTTCAATTTCTCGTTAAGTAAGGCATCTACTTTCCCAGATTATCACTCTGTGTATTTTGCTGTTTTAAAATGTTAGATACTTCCCAAGCCAAGTAATCGCTTACGGTTTTTTTAAAATCCTGTAATGTTGGTTTTGTATCTATAGGTGCGCTCTGATTCCAATCAGCTCCATTTTTAGGATCAATTGTACTTTCGTGATACTCTTTTTCAGTAAAAATATTTAGTTTTGATTTACCAAAGCGTATTAAATTTACCAATTCTTCATAACGTTCTTTAGCTTGATCGGTATCTTTCAGATTATTGCTGGCTTTTTTACGGTTGGTGCGAGTATAACCATCATTAGAAAAATCAATAAATTTCACCATTTCTTCTTTATGATGTTTTTCATCTATTTTAAAAACGTATATATTAGTTTGTACGTTTGATTTACCGATAAATAAATCAATTGGCATTTTGATACTTGCTAAAAGGGTATGTTTTTCTAATATTTTCTTGTTGTATTCTCTAGCTTTCCCAGAACCTGCCGAATTTTGAATAATAATCGCTGCATAACCTTTATTCATCATCCCCAGAGCTTTTTCCACAAAGTTCATTCCGTTTCCACTAGCAGAATATGGCGGATTAAGTACAAAAGCATCCGCAGGAAATTTATCGTCAGTTTTGCCAAAAGCATATTTTCCGTCAAAATCGGTCAATGAATTTTTGTTTAAAATATTGGAGCTTCCATCACCCATCAAAATCATATTGAGAATTGCGAGCATATACACGCTTGGAAGCAGCTCTAAGCCCAAAAGTTGCTCAGCTTTTATGGTGACTTCTTTTTTAGTTAGTTCTTCAGGTGAGGTAATAGTGTTTTTGGCATCATTAAGCATTTCATTCATTGCTGCAACCAATAGTCCAGCTGAACCAGTGGCAAAATCCCAGACGAATGAGTCTTTGTTTACTCGAGCCAGTTTTACTAGAAGAGTAGCTACATAAGATGGTGTCAATACTACATCATTAAATTTATCTTGCGAAAACCCTAGCCAATTATACATTTCATTAAAAAGTTTTCCTGTAAAATCAGTAGTTAAACCTATTTTATAATATATTCCCAAATCATCTACGATTTTCCCAAAGACTCTTTTAAGTTGGCTTTCGCCATTTTCAACTTTATTAATATTTTCAGTTAAGAGTGTATTTTGTAACGTTCTTACAATGAATTCTTTTTTCTCTTGTGGTAGTTTTTTCTCGCCCAAGAATGCTCTTATTTTTCTTACTATTATTTCACCGTCAGTATTACCCTCTTCGGTAGAAGATTTTAAATCGGATTTCTCAAGTGGTGAAACTTTTCCTGGTACGCCAATTGTTGCCATAATCGAAGCAGCAACCAGATAAACACGATCATTCTCGCCCAACCCTTTCTCATTTTCATAAATATCATTGTTGAGCTTTACTAAACTAGCATCAATCTCTTTTTCACGTTGTGATTTAAGCTTATCGACTTTTTCCTGCGATAAATTCAAAGTTTTAACTTGCTCAATGAATTTATCAAAATTTTCAGGTGCTAAAAAAGAAAGGTCTGAAAAATCTCCAACTTTTTGCCCTACCCCAAAATTACTTTTTGCAACATAATAAACACCAATCTCGTGCTGTATTTTTTTACTTTCATCTTTATACCCAGTCACCCCAATAGCGATAATATCCGTATAACTGGTATGATGAAGTAGTGCATTTGCATAGTGAACAGCTCCATTTACAGCAAACTTATTGATATTTTTGAAATTCGATTCATTTTTAGCTTTATTACGATTATCAACCAGCCCGTCGGCATCAAGTTTTACAAGTTTGTCTTTGTAGCCTTTGTATTCAATAAGAACTGGGTAAAAATTTAAATCCTTATTTCGTAATAGTAATTTTGCATCTGGACGATTTGCACCAGTTCCACCATTTTTAGTAAAATAATCTTTGAGTGCTTTGTCTATTTCATCATTCAAATATTCTTGTTCTAATTTATAATCCAATTTATAAGACTTTAGCCATCCATTAGATAAGTCTGCGATATTTGGCTCTATTGACTGTGCCATTTATTTTGGTTCCTCATTTTTAATCATTCTTAAAATATTAATGCTTAATCTTAACAAAAGCTTGCTTAATAAAATCTGGGTTATACTGGCGATTAAATTCTGGCAATGCATTCAGTAAAACCGCTCCATATTGTTTCAGCGCAATCCGATTATCACAGATCGTCACCTGCCCATAATCTTTCTCATTCCTAATCAAACGCCCTACCGCCTGAATCAATTTAATACAAGTTTCTGGCAAAGACACATCCATAAAATAATTACCTTTTTCGGCTTTAACCCAATATTCACGCACCATATTTTGTGGGTCTTTATGCGTATCAAAAGGTAATTTGGTCACAATTACGTGCATGCAATATTTACTTGGTAAATCCACCCCTTCAGCAAATGAATTTAGCCCGAAAATAATGCTCGGTTTACCACCATCAATGGTCTCTTTATGCTCACTAATTAATTTTTGATTACTACTAAATTCAGTTTGTAATAATATTCTATTTTGTAATTTAACCGGTAGTTGTTTGAACGTATCAATCAATTGTTGACGATTAAAGAATAACACCAAACTACCATAAGCATCAGTATAATTTAAAACTTGACTTAAGTATAATGTAAGCTCTTTTTGAAAAATTTCCCGTGTAGTAAACTCAGGTGCTGAACGAAATTGTGGAATTACCAATTGGCTATGCTCGGGATAATTAAAACTAGTTGACAATTTTTGCGTTTTTACATTCGGTAATAAATTTAAACCCAACTGAAATTTTACATAATCGAAACGTTCACCGATTGCTAAGGTTGCAGAAGTTAAACATGCACCATGCACAGTTTTCCAAAGTTTGTTGAGTAAGACATTTCCGACATGGGTAACGCCAGCCGTAACTAGATACTCTTCATTACCATTAAATAATTTCTGTTCAACCCAGCGTGCATTAGCATTATAGCGCGAATTATCCTGATTAATCAGATAATTAGCTGTAGTCGCAATACTTTCGATATTAGCAAAATAAAATCCTAATTTAACTAAATTGGCTTCACTCACATAATCAGACGCATTCTTAATTTTTTCTTTAAGCTTATCTTGGATTTTACCCATGCCAGCTTGCAAATCACCCGAACTCACCGCAATATCCATAAAAATATCTTTAAGGTCTTGAGTAATTGCAGTATTCAAATAATCATTTAAAATAAATACACCATTATCAAAAACATTACGATTTAGGCGAATTAATTGATACAGCTTGTCTAATGAAAAAGATAATTCATCTGCTTTTAACACCAATTCATCACACAACGCAATATTATCTAAAATATAACTATTCGTTGCAGGATTTGCGATTAATTTCGCGGCATTATTAACTAAGCCAATACTTTGTTTCAGCTCAAATTGCCCCATAAATCCGCTGATCGCATAAGCTGGAAAATTGTGTGCCTCATCAACACACAAAAAATAGTCCGCTGGCTTCCACGGTAGAACTGTGCCGCCACCATTATTTAAATCTGCCATCAACAAGCTATGATTAGTTACAATTACATCGCAACTTTTTTGAAACTCACGATTTTGATAAAATGGACATTCAGAATTATCTTTTTGATTAAACGAACATTGATAGCCCAAACATTGATGTTTATCAATCGTGATCAAAGGCTTTAGTTTGCTTTCAATTTGGATTGGTGCATTATCTAAATCACCATCCCATTTACGTTTATTGAACTCTTTGGCAATTTGCTGCAGCTTATCATTAGTTTTATCCACTTGGGCGATCATGTCTACACCAGCATCTGCTAAGCTATTTTCCAGCTGATATGGGCATAAATAATTACTCCGCCCCTTAGCTAGACCATAAATAAAACGCTCTCCGCTATGCTTGATAAACTGCGGTAAATCTTTATTATATAACTGCCCTTGCAAGGTCTTAGTTGCAGTTGAAATTACAAATTTTTTATCTGCTCGCTTAGCATTGACAATTCCTGCCAAAATATAAGCAAAACTTTTTCCAGTACCTGTTGGTGCTTCAATCAAACATAAATTATGTCCATCTTTTAGCTCATCTTCAACTCCGCTAAAACATTCATCAATCACTTCAACCATTTCAAGCTGTGCATCACGAGTTTTAAAATTGGGAATATTAGCGGTAATTTCTTGATAGGTTTGTTGGATAGTCATTTGGTATGCGGCCTAAATTAGTATGGGACTGGAGTGCGATATTTTAACACACTTCTGAATAGGTTCAGATATCACATAAAAAACTGTTTAATTTTAATAGTAAAATAATTATTTTTAACCACCTATTTTCCTAAACTAAAGACCCAAATAATGTAATAAATACCTACCATATTATCTAACAACTAATCTTTTCTTTAATGATGATTGCTAAGGCTTGATTTATCATATATTGATGAATAATGATGCCATCATAAATCATTTTTTACTACCAAACTAGATGAAAAACTACCAAACTAGATGAAAATAATACTATTGTAATAATATTTTCATTAGTTATATAAAATAGGGGCTAGACAATCAAAGCACATTTAAAGATGTGGTAAGATGCTGTCATGGTT
>CAZZAV010000035.1:0-22525 GCA_964652705.1 uncultured Neisseria sp. | reverse complement strand
GTTATATTAACCTGTAACGGATATATATATCTACAATTTTATTAGATCATTACACAACTCAGTGGCTCTGGATGTATAATAATGTGAGACCACATATGAGCTTGGGAGGTGTGCCATCAGTATTTAAGAAGTAATTATTTAAGCCGTAAATAATCTATACTTTTAAATTGCTCTAAAAATGGGAGTATTACCTGATTTATTTAACACCCACCACTCATTAAACAACTTGGTTAACTCTTGAATTAAAATATTTCAAGTAAAAGGCTCAACATTTTGTTGGGCTTTTTATTATTAAATGTAATCATATTCATTGTAATGACCTTTATTTTAGCCACTTTAATTTTTTGGTTTTTTTTAGTATGAAATTAAGATTATGAAGCTGTTTATTACAAGGTATTGAATCTCTCAAAATTACTCTATTTATGTTAAAATAACAGGATATTATGGAATTGGAAATTACCTAAACAATAGAAGCCTCTATTCTTCATACAAATAATTAGTTTTTAATTTATAGATAGGAAATTACCTATCTTTTTTATTGGGTTAATTCATGCAAGTTACAGTTTTTCAACAATTAGAACAAAAATTTCGTCAAGCATTTACACAATTAGGTCTTGCAATCACAACTCCAATTGCACTGCAAGAGTCCGGTAAACCTGAATTTGGTGATTATCAAGTTAATGGTGCAATGGCGGCAGCAAAACAATTAAAACTAAATCCACGTGATTTAGCTAGCAAAATTCTTGCAGCTGTTGATTGTGAAGATATGATTGAAAAATTGGAGATTGCTGGACCTGGATTTATAAATGTAACTTTAACCAATAATTATTTGACAAGTGTGTTGACAAGTGATATTTTAAAGGTAAAATCAGCTGATGCTCAAACTGTAGTTGTAGACTATTCAGCACCAAATCTAGCAAAAGAAATGCATGTTGGACATTTGCGTAGCACTGTAATTGGTGATGCGTTGGTACGTATTTTTGAATATATGGGTGATAAGGTTTATAGGCGTAATCATGTTGGTGATTGGGGAACTCAATTTGGTATGCTAACCGCATATTTAGTGGAAATCAAGCAAGCTGATAATAAGCATGCAATTGAGTTAAGTGATTTGGAGGATTTTTATCGTAAAGCAAAAGTTCGTTTCGATGAAGATGCTGAATTTGCTAATCGAGCACGTGAATTTGTAGTTAAATTACAAGCTGGTGATGCCCAAATTTTAGCATTGTGGCAGCAATTTGTGGATGTTTCATTAGGGCACTGCCAAGAAATTTATTCACGCCTAAATACTAAATTAACGCATGATGATGTAGTTGGCGAGAGCTTTTATAATGATTTATTGGCGCCAATGGTACAACTACTTGTAGATAAAGGTCTGGCAATTGATAGCGATGGAGCTAAGTGTGTATTTTTAAATGAAGCAGACTTAGGCAGCAAAGAAGAAACTCCATTTATTGTACAAAAAAAAGACGGTGGATATTTATATGCTACAACCGATATTGCCGCAGTTTATGATCGAGTTAAACGTTTGAACGCAGATCGTCTAGTTTATGTTATAGATTCACGTCAAGCTCTGCACATGAAACAATTATTTATTGTTGCGAAAAAAGCTGAATTAGCACACAGCAATACATTAATGGAGCATGCTGCTTTTGGCACTATGATGGGAGAAGATGGCAAACCATTTAAAACACGTACTGGAGGCACAGTAAAATTGATTGAGTTAATTGATGAAGCTGTTGAACGTGCCGAAGCTATGGTTAAAGAACGCAATCCAGACTGGGCAGAGAGTGAAATAAAGCAACTTGCGCAAACACTAGCAATTTCCTCATTAAAATACGCAGATTTATCCAAAAATCGTTTGAGTGACTATGTGTTTAGCTTTGATAAAATGTTATCATTTGAAGGCAATACTGCTCCATATTTATTATATGCATATACGCGTATTTTAAGTATTTTTAGAAAAGCTAATTTAAATTTTGCAGATTTTACACCAGAGTTGATAAATATTCAGGAAGATGCAGAACACCGTTTGGCATTGCAAATTAGTAAATTCGCCGAACGCGTCAAGCAAGCTGCACGTGAAAATTATCCACATTATTTATGCAGTTATATTTATGAATTGGCTGGTTTATTTATGAAATTTTATGAATCATGCCCAATTTTAAAATCTGATGTGGATGCGCAAGTGAAATCTAGTCGCTTGGTGTTGGCTGCATTAACCGCAAATACATTAAAAACTAGTTTGAGTTTATTGGGTATTCCTGTTGTAGAGCGAATGTAATTGAAATGTGTGCTATGATTTTGCATTTCACAACTTTGGAGTTGATTAGATGAATAAATTAAATCCTTTGGCTGTGAATAGAGTATTACAAAAATCATTAGATTTGTTTTATCTTTATGATGACACAAGACTATGCAGGGCAAACTAAAATTATTGAATAACGAGCTTATACGCATAGACTAGCCGTTTATCTTGAGTTATTTAATTTCTGTTGGTTGTTAATAATCTAACTTTATTGATGACCACAAAACAACCATTAAATTCTCTCCGTAAGATGTCTCAAGTAATAAATCAACGTAATATTTATTAAAGCAAAAAAATTGTCAATTAATTCATTTTTTGAAAAAGATTTAAATCAATGAATAATTCTAAAGTAAAACCGCAGTTTATTACAGACAAAAAAAACATCTATAGTCGTCATCCATCAAGCGTGGATGCACAGATCGATACGTTGATGAAGCGTGGTATGATTATAGATGATTATGCGTTTGCAAAAGATTTTCTTGAAGAAGTTTATTTTCATCGGTTTTTAAGTTATTCGGTACCATTTTTTGTGACTGGTAATACTCATCAATACCAAGAAGGCAGCAAATTTGGTGATGTTGTTAAGATTTACGAATTTGATAGTAAGCTTCGTTTGTTAATTTTGTCTGCAATTGAGAAAATTGAAATCTCTGTTCGCACACAATTCATCAATCTTAGCTGGAAATATGGTCCGCATTTTTATTTGGATTATAAGTTATTTCGGGATCACAAACTATTAAATGACAGTATTGAGAGGATTCAATATCAGCTTAAAGTAAGTAATGATTTATTGGTCAGTGAGTATTATCATCGTTATCAGGACCCAGAAATGCCACCAGTATGGATCGCGATTGAGCTAACTACGATTGGTCAATTAAGTAAATGGTTGCGCAACTTAAAGCATGAAAAAGATAAAGAAAATGTATCGCGTCGTTATGAGTTACATTTTAGTTTATTGCAATCAATTTTGGATAATTTAACCTTAATTCGTAATTTTTCCGCCCATCATACACGAATTTGGAATCGTCGATTTGATTTTGAGTGTGCTTTGAACGATACGCCACATAATTCATTGGTACATGCCTTGTGTGAAGAAGGTCGTATTTACAGTGTGTTATTATTGATAATTCATGTTTTAAAATCTTTGGGTTTTGATCAAGAATTTTTTTACGATTTAAGTAGATTAATTGAAATTTATGGCATAAATATCAAAGAAATGGGATTTCCAGTTAATTGGCAAGAAAATTTTAAAGCGGTGATGGATGCAAAATAAAGCAATTTTTTTAATGGGTCCGACCGCAGTTGGCAAAACAGAATTAGCATTGCGCTTAAGTTCAAGTTGTCCAATCGAGATAATTAGCGTTGATTCAGCATTAATATATCGAGACTTAGATATTGGGAGTGCCAAGCCAAATTCTGCTGAATTGTCTATTGTTCCACATCATTTAATTAATATTATTTCGCCGTTAGAAAATTATTCTGTGATGGAGTTTTTAAATGCATCTAATCAAAAAATAGTTGAAATTAATCAACGTGGGAATTTGCCAATTCTCGTCGGTGGTACGATGATGTATTACAATGCATTAATTAATGGTATTTCTCAATTGCCTGTTGCTAATGTAGAGTTGAGAGCACAATTAAATGCTGATTTTGAACTATTTGGTAATTTGGCGATGCACCAGCGCTTAATAAACTTAGATCCAATTTGTGCAGCTAAAATTGAGGTAAACGATGTCCAGCGGGTACAGCGTGCATTAGAAGTTTGTACCTTAACTGGTAAACCTATGTCCGTGGCACAGCAGGAACATAAATTAGCAGGTTTAAGCAATTGTGATTATTTGCCACTGGCTATTGTTCCAAGTAATCGTGAGTTATTACAACATCGAATTAATTCTCGTTTTGAGCAAATGCTTAAATTTGGTTTTGTAGAAGAAGTTGTACAGCTTAAGCTTAAATACCCAGAATTAACAGCTGAACATAATTCAATGCGTAGCGTTGGATATCGACAAGTTTGGGATTATTTAGCTGGCGAAATTGACAAAACCACGATGTTGGAGCAAGGAAAAGCTGCAACACGACAATTAGCTAAACGCCAGATTACCTGGTTACGTAGTATGAATGTCATTGCGCTTGACGATGCAAAGCTTGATATAGATAATTTAGAGTCTAAACTTAAGCTACAATTAGGTAATTTTATTAATAAATAGTCCTATAGATTGTGTTATAATTCAGACTTTGCACTATATGTAGTGTTTTGTCGGTTTGAAAGAAGGTTTCGGTGTTTAGTTTTTTTAAGAAAAAAAAAGATAAGTCAGCGGATGAAAAACTAGCTGCGGTAATTGAAGAATTAGTTAACTCTAATGAATCTAAGGACATTGATGAAGATCAGGTTGAACCATTAAGTGTTTCTGAAACTATTGATAAAAATTTGGAGCTAACGAAAAAAGAAATAGTTAAGGAGAGTGCAAATTTAGAGCATATTCCTTTAACGTCAGAAAAAATTGTTGGTATCTCAAGTATTGAGCAACCAGCGGTCATAGAACAAATTAATTCTACTAAAGGTACTGCCGTAGCAGATGATGATCAAATAATTGAAGGAAATGAGTCGACCGCCATTGTTGATGACGAAGAAAAACTACAACCGCAGCGTAAATTATCTTGGGCGGCACGCTTAAAACAAGGTTTAAGTAAAACTAGAGATGCACTTGGTAAAAAGTTATTGGGTGTTTTTGGTGGTGGGCAAATTGATGATGATCTTTATGATGATCTTGAGTCAATTTTATTAACTTCTGATGTTGGTATTGCAGCAACCACTCATTTACTTGATGACGTACGTAAGAAAGTCAGTTTACGAGGTCTAAAAGATGGTAGTGAGTTAAAAAAAGCTCTGACTGATTCTTTGAGTGAAATGTTATTACCAATAGAAAAACCGCTTGTTACAGATGGACATACGCCATTTGTTATCATGATGGTTGGAGTGAATGGAGCTGGTAAGACGACTTCGATAGGTAAATTGGCTAAGTATTTTCAACAACAAGGTAAGAGTGTGATGCTCGCGGCAGGGGATACTTTCCGTGCAGCAGCTCGCGAGCAGCTGATTGAATGGGGTAAGCGCAATAATGTTACCGTAGTTGCACAACAATCAGGTGATTCAGCGGCAGTGTGTTATGATGCAATTCAATCAGCCATTTCTAAAAAAATTGATATCGTTTTAGCTGATACTGCAGGACGGCTACCAACTCAGTTAAATTTAATGACTGAAATTCAAAAAGTTAAGCGTGTAATTAATAAGGCTCTGCCTGATGCACCACATGAAATTGTGCTAGTTTTAGATGCTAACATTGGGCAAAATGCAATGAATCAAGTCAAGGCATTCGATGACGCATTAGGTTTAACTGGTTTGGTACTGACTAAGCTTGACGGTACAGCTAAGGGTGGAGTAATTTGTGCGATTGCTAAAGAGCATCCAGTTCCACTACGTTTTATTGGTGTTGGTGAAAGCATTGATGATTTACGACCATTTATTGCTAAAGATTATGTTGAAGCTTTATTGGATTAATTTGTGAGTATATTTAGTAGTGCTGAGTATTGTTGGAAAGCTAAGCTTATTGTAATGGTTTTGCTCATTAATTTTGCTTGCTCGACTAAGCATTTATTGTACGCGTTCTCAGCTGATGAAGCACAAGCTTATAATTTTACAGGAAATACCTTAGCTGTTACACCAGAGAATTATAAGTTAAATGAAAGTGCTATCGGTACTACTGATAAACCAAATAATTCAGGTCAGCTAACTAATGCAAATTTAGAGAAACATAGTCCACTACAAATGGATAATGGATTTATTCACCTTACTGATGATACTCGTGTATGGATTACTCCATCTGGAGCAGCATTAAATGTTAAATATTAAGAAATTTATGGAGTTACGCTAAATGCAACAAACAGAATTTATTTCAACAAGTCAGCCAAAAATTCCACCAATAGGCATGGATTCAATGGTCGCTAAAAATGTTAATCGTATTAACGCAGTTGATAAAAGAATTATTAATGGTCAAACGGATGTTAATCAATTGGTGCCATTTAAATACAAATGGGCTTGGGATAAATATTTAGCGAGTTGTGCAAATCATTGGATGCCACAAGAAGTAAATATGCAACGTGACATTGAGTTATGGAAAAGTCCAAATGGTTTAACGGATGATGAGAGACTGATTGTTAAGCGCAATCTTGGTTTTTTTACAACAGCAGATAGTTTGGCAGCGAATAATATTGTATTAGGTACATATCGTCAAATTACAGCACCAGAATGTCGTCAATTTTTATTACGTCAAGCTTTTGAAGAGGCAATTCATACGCATTCTTATCAATATATTGTTGAAAGCTTGGGCATGGATGAGGGCGAAGTATTTAATGCTTATCATGAAATTCCATCAATTAAGGCTAAAGATGAATTTCTAATTCCATTTATTGATACGTTAACTAATCCATTATTTAGAACTGGTACGCTTGAAGCAGATCGTCAATTACTGAAATCATTAATTGTGTTTGCTTGCATCATGGAGGGAATTTTCTTCTATGTTGGGTTTGTGCAAATTTTAGCTCTTGGTCGTCAAAATAAGATGACTGGGGCTGCGGAACAATATCAATATATTTTGCGTGATGAATCAATGCATTGTAATTTTGGGATGGATTTGATTAATACAATTAAGCTAGAAAATCCAGAATTATGGACTGAGGAATTAAAAACCGAATTGATTGAAATTTTCCACAAAGGTGTTGAACTTGAATATGCTTATGCCGAAGACACTATGCCACGTGGTGTTTTAGGCCTTAATGCAAGTATGTTTAAAGAATACTTACGTTTTATCTGTAATCGTCGTACTACACAAATTGGTTTGCCTGAATTATTTCCGAATCAAACCAACAATCCATTCCCGTGGATGAGTGAAATGATTGATTTGAAAAAAGAGAAAAACTTCTTTGAAACTCGCGTAACTGAATACCAAAGTGGTGGTGCGTTAGATTGGGATTAAATTAAATAATATTAACAATTATTATTTGAAATAGCTGAAATATTTAATTTCAGCTATTTTTTTGGAATTAATATCCAGAAATCAGACTTAAGTATTATAATACACGTAATTCATTTGAAATTTACTAAGGAAAATTGAAAATGTTACCATTAAATTCCAAAGAGTACAAGGCAATAAATAAAACCATAAAATATTGGGAAGATAATCATTTAATTGATATTGATACTTCCAGCAAATTAAGGCATAGCTATGAAAGAATAGGTTTTGATTGGTTGAGGTTATCTAAATATGCATTCTGGATCTCATTATGCTGTGCTTCACTTGCGATAGTTTCATTTTTTACGAGTAATTTATTTGCCAAAATTTCTTCTGCTTTACAAAATGCAGCATCCCTTAGCGTAATTAGTTTTAATTTATTCTTTGCCTTTATTTTCTACGTATATGCTTTCAAATTACGTAAAAATCATTCTGAACAAAGACTAAAAAATGAGTCAGTTATATTTATTGGCGCATTATTTACCGCATCTACTATTTGTTTTGTAGGTAAATTTTTCTTGATTGCCAATCATGAATTTTCATGGTTAGTACTATTAGCGGTACTTCTTTATGGGGTATTCGCACTGTGCTTTCCATCAAAGTTATTATGGATACTTACTCTATTTGTGCTTGGTGGATGGTTCACTATAGCTACAAATTATGATGCAGACTATGGTTATTATGATTTAAGAATGAATTATTCATCGAAGTTTGTATTACTTGGCATTGCCTTAGTTTTAATTAATGAAATTACAACCCGTTTCAATGTAATTCGTTGCCTAAAACAATTTAATCAAATTACCAGTATGATAGGGCTTCTTTACTTGTTTATTGGGCTATGGGTACTATCAATTTTCGGTAATTGTGGGTCGGCAAATACTTGCTCTGTGGCGAAACAAAATGAATTACTCTTATGGTCAATTTTATTGGTCATAAGTGCTTTATCTGCTATTTTATACGGTATAAAAATCAATGATGTAATCTATAAAAGATTTGGGTTAGTTTTCTTTTTTATTAATTTATATACTCAGTATTTTGAATTTTTTTGGCAAGAAATTAATAAAACATTATTCTTTATTATTCTGGGAGTTTCTTTTTGGATACTTGGCTCCAAGGCTGAAAAAATGGTGAAATTTTTTAAATTGAATTAATTTGCAAATTTACTTATTGCAATGAAAGGTTTTTATGAAGAAATTAAAGAATCGTTTACCAAGTCGTGACAGCTTAGAAAATAACAAATATTTACGTTTTATTTTAAAACGTGCTGGTGATAAGCCATATTTATGGGAGTTTAATCGTAATAGCGTTGTGAAAGCAACTTTATTTGGCGTGTTTTGGGCGATGATCCCGATGCCTTTTCAAATGATTCCAGCGGCAATATTTGCAATCATGTTTAGGGCAAATATATTAGTAGCTGTAGCATGTGTTTGGATTAGCAATCCATTTACTATGTTACCAATTTTATATGCATCATATTATATTGGCTGTCATTTGCTTGGAATTAATTTTATTAGTGATTTAATTAACACTGATTTCCAACAATTACTTAATAATTGGCAATCGCTTTTAATTCCATTATTAGTTGGTTCAGTGATATTTGCAATTATTAGTGCAGTAGTTTTTGCAAGCATAGTCTGGTTAATTTATTATTTACGTAAAATTAAATAAATATAAATTCAGCTTAAATTTTCTATAACAAAATTATCTAAATTAGTCCAAAAATACTTAGAGCAAATTGTAATTTTCTGGGAATTAATCTATATCGTTAGCACTCAACTCTGGTATAATCTGCGTCTAATATTATATAATTTATAAGGAACTCTTAGGATGTCAGTAGAAGTAGTAAGCACTTTGGAGCGCAAAGTAAGTTTTAACGTAAGCAAGGAAGCCGTTAACGGTAAGGTTGCGACAGAATTAAAAAAATATGCTAAACAAGCTAAAGTACAAGGGTTTCGTCCTGGTAAAGCACCTAAGAAAATGGTTGAAGATATGTACGGCGGACGTGCATATGAAGATGCAGTTAACGAACAATTAAATAAAAAATTTGTTGAATTATTAGTTGAGCATAAATTAGATATCGTTGGTTATCCTAAATTCGATTTGACTAACAGCGAAGGTGAGGACTTTGTCTTTGCAGCAACATTTGAAGTTATGCCTGAAGTTAAATTAGGTGATTTAAGTACTAAAGAATTAGCTAAACCAAATTGTGTATTAAGTGATGCTGATGTTGATACTACCATTGATATTTTACGCAAACAGCGTGCTACACACAGCGTTTCTGACGAAGCTGCGGCTAATGGTGATAAAGTTACTGTAGATTTCCTTGGTACTGTTGATGGTGTTGAATTTGACGGTGGCAAAGCTGAAGATTATCCATTTGTTTTAGGTCAAGGTTGGATGTTGCCTGATTTTGAAACTGGTGTATTGGGCTTAAAAGCTGGCGAAGCTAAAGACGTCAGTGTCAGCTTTCCTGAAGAATACCATGCTGAAAATTTAAAAGGTAAAACTGCGGTTTTCACAATTACTGTTAAAGAAGTTGCTAAACAAACTTTACCTGAATTAACCGAAGAATTTGTTAAAACTCTTGGTGTTGAAGATGGTACTGAAGCTTCATTACGTAAAGAAATTAAAGAAAATTTACAACGCGAAGTTAATCGCCGAGTTAAATTAAAAGCTCGTGATAATGCATTACAAGCTTTGTCTGAAGTATCTCCATTAGAGGTTCCTGGTGCTTTAGTTCATGATGAAATTCATAATATGATGAAACATGCTGAAGAAAACATGAAAAAACAAGGGCATAAAGCTGATCAAATTAATTTGACTCATGAAATGTTTGAAAAAGATGCTAAAAACATGGTTGTATTACGTTTATTAGTACAAGAATTCATTAAAAAGAATGAACTAAGTGTTTCTGATGATGAAGTAAAAGTTGTTGTGCAAGACATGGCTGAAATGTATGAAGATGCTACTGATTACTTATCATGGTATTTCCAAGATGAGCAACGTGTAAACAATGCTAAAGCTATGGCAATGGAACAAAAAGTAACCGATGGAATTTTTGCACAAGCACAAACTAAAGACGTTACAATAAGTTACGAAGAAATTATGAAAATGCAAGTTCAGTACTAAGAACTTTCAAAGCCCGAGGTTAAACCTTGGGCTTTTTTTGGAATTTTAAATGGTTAAACATATCGTATTATTGGAATTTGCTAAAGATCAGCCAACAGATAAGATTGAACAAATATTATTTGGATTAGGGCAATTGGTTAATGTAATTCCACAAATAAAAAATTATACTTATGGCAAAAACAACAGTCCAGAAGGACTAAGTGGGAATTTTAACTATGGTTTCACAATGGAATTTGTAAATACTGCAGAGCGTGATTACTATTTACAACATCCTGCACATGTTCAATTTGCCCAAGATAAGATTATTCCTAATTTAAAGGCTGGTATTAATTCAGTTTTGGTTTTTGATTATTAATCATGACACATAAATCAATTGTAATTGTTGGTGGTGGTCCAGTTGGCTTAACTATGGCACTTAAGCTTGCCAAACAAGGTAAAAAAGTTACGGTTATTGACCAAGGGCTATTTAAGCAACAAGATGCTAGAGTTTTAGCTTTATCTTTTGCTAGCTGTAATATTCTTAACGAGCTTGGAGCTTGGCCGAATGAACTGACTACGGCTATTAATTGCGTGCAAATTTCACACCAAGGGCTTGGGATTACTCAAATTCATGCTCATGAACTGCAACTCGAGCAGCTTGGTTCTACGATAAAGTATGCTAATCTTTGTACACACTTAGACGCAATTGTTGCTAATGAACCATTGATTCAATTTATCTGTGCTAGTGTTACCAATGTTTATGATGGTCTAGAATTTGCTACGATTGAATATAATGATACTCAACAATCAGAGCAATTAATTACTGCAGAGTTGGTAATTATGGCTGAAGGTGGCAAATTATTAGCTGATAAACCCAAGAAAATTGATCATAATTATGCACAGCAAGCTTTAATTTTTCATATTAAAACTTTGGCAAAACATGCAAATTTGGCGCATGAACGTTTTGGTGGCATTGGTCCATTAGTGCTATTGCCATTTGAAGATCATTACGTGGTGGTTTGGTCACTAGACTCGGAACTAGCTGAGCAATTTAAAGTAGATCACGCACAGTTAATTCAGACTTTAAATACTGAGTTTACCCAACGCTTAGGTGGTGCTAAACTACTGAATGTACCAGTTAGCTTTCCTTTACGTTTAACACAGGTACAAAAGCGCTTACAACAAAGAGTGGTTTTAATTGGTAATTCGGCACAAACAGTCCATCCTGTTTCGGCACAAGGCTTAAATTTAGGCTTACGTGATGTTATCAACCTTAGTGATCTGATGGCTCAAGATGATAAAGTAAATTTAATTAGATTAAAACAATATGATAAGTTACGTAATAAAGATGTTAATGCCGTAATTGGTTTTACTCATCTATTGGCGACAAAATTAGAGAGCAATAGTAAATTACTCACTCATTTACGTGGTGTTGGGGTAATTGCCCTAAGTAACGCACCTTTGTTAAAAAACTTTGTCGCGCGCAGTTTAATTTTTGGATTATAGATTATGTATGATATAGCAATCATTGGTGGTGGTTTAGTTGGTGCCAGTTTTGCATTGGATTTAATTCAGCAAAACTCAGCTTTGAAGATTGCTTTCATTGAGCGCAGTAAACCTAATTTCGACAATAATTCGCTTGGCTTTGATAATAAAATCTATGCAATTTCACCGAATAATATTGCACATTTAACTCAGCTTGGCGTTAAACCAAACTGGGATAAAATTGGCACCATTAATGCGATGAATGTTCGTGGTAATTATCAAAGTGCTATCGAATTTGATAAAGAATCTTGTCATGGTGAGTATTTGTCAAAAATTGTTGAATATCGTAATTTACATCAAGCAGTATTAGTTGAACTAAACAACTATCCACAAGTTAGTTTTATCTATACTGATTTGAGAAATGCTCAAATGAATGATAATTATGTTGAATTACATGATGCAGATAATCAATTAATTCTAGCTAAATGGTTAGTTGCTGCAGATGGCGCAAATTCATTTATCCGGAATAAATTTAATTTTAATACCGAAACTGTTCCATATTATCAATCTGGAGTTGTAGCTAATTTTAAATGTTCGCTAGATCATCAAAATATTGCCCATCAATGGTTTCTCGGTGATAGCGTTTTAGCCTATCTACCTTTACCTGAACAACAAATCTCAATCGTGTGGTCAACTGATAATCCAGAGCGCTTACTCAATGCTAGTCCTGCTGAGTTATGTGAATTAGTTGCTCAAGCAGGGCAAGCAACACTTGGAAAATTAGAGCTAATTACACCAGCAATGGCGTTTCCATTAAAACTAAATTTGGTTGAAAAAACTTATCAACATAGAGTCATTTTAATTGGCGATGCTGCGCATACGATTCATCCATTAGCAGGGCAAGGTGTAAATCTTGGTTTTGGTGATGCATGGGAATTAGCTAAACTGATGGCAAATAAATTTCCCAATTTAGATGCTGCAGATTTGGTTCGTTATAATTATTTGCGTTTAATTGAAGTGCGTAAAATGCAGATGACTTGTCATGGATTGCAGCGTTTGTTCAACAATCGTCTGCCAGTTGTAGATAAATTACGTAATTTAGGTTTAAATTTAGTTAATAAAATCTCACCATTAAAAAAAGCTTTAATTAATTCAGCAATTAATAATTAATTATTCAGATTTAGTTGTAAAATTACTGTTATAATAATCAACTTATTTATTATTATTTATTTTATGAGAGATGTTATGAAAAAATTACTTCTTGGTTTAATGGTTAGCATGGCTTTAGTTGCCTGTAATAAATCTAGTGATAGCGCAGCTACGGTTACTCCTGATCAAATTAAAGCAAATTTAGTTAAACAAGTTCCAGGCTTGACTAAAGTTGATCAAGTGAATCCAACTAAAATTAGTGGTTTATACGAAGTTGTGGTTGGTCGTAAGATATTTTACGTGTCAACTGATGGTAAATTCGCGGTATTTGGTAACATGGTTGATTTAGGCACTAAACAAAGCGTTACTGAACAACGTATGCAAGAAATCGCTAAAGTTGATTTCAGCCAATTACCTTTAGATTTAGCAGTTAAACAAGTTATTGGTGATGGTAGCCGTAAGATTGCGGTATTTACTGATCCTGATTGTCCATATTGCAAAATGTTTGAAAAACAAGTTGTTCCTCAATTAAAAGATGTAACAGTATACAGCTTCTTATTCCCATTGCCAATTCATCCAAATGCAGCATCTGATGCTAAGAAAATTTGGTGTAGTAAAGACCGTTCAGCAACTTGGGCAGCTTTCATGCAAAAAGATACTCCATTACCAACTGACGTAAGTTGTGATACTAGTGGTTTAGATAAAATCATGAAAATTGGTACTGATGTAGTTCAGGTTGATGGAACGCCAACAATGGTTCTAGAAAATGGTACTATTTTGCCAGGTATGTTACCAGCTGACCAATTAAATGCTAAATTAGATGAAATTTCTGGCAAAGCCCCTGCAGCTTCTGCTCCAGTTGCATCTGCAGCACAATAAGTTAATTTTAGACTTAATCTAGGCTTGTAAATTTGCAAGCCTATTTTTATTTAAGGTATTGATTTATGAAGAAAATTATACAATCTAGCTTAGTTGCACTATTGCTTGGTGCCAGTGTTTCTGTTTATGCCGCATCTGTAGATGATACGACGAGTAATACAATTAAACAAAATCTGAAAAACAATTTGCCTGATTTAGTAGTAGATCAAATTCTCACTACTCCATTTACAGGTGTTTATGAGGTTGATTCTGGACGCAAGGTATTTTATGTTAATGCGACTGGTAATATGGCTTTAATTGGGAATATGCTAGATTTAACTACTAAAACTAGCTTAACTGAGCAACGTACAGAAGCATTAAATAAAATTGATTGGGCTAAATTACCGTTAGATATTGCCATAAAACGCGTGATTGGCACAGGAAAAAGTAATATAGCAGTCTTTACTGATCCAGATTGTCCATTCTGTAAACGCCTTGAAGCAGAAACTTTAGGTAAATTAAAAGATGTAACTATTTACTATTATTTCTTCCCATTAGCAATTCACCCTAGTGCAGCAGATGATTCTAAACGTCTTTTGTGTGCTGAGAATCCAGAAAGTGCAATTATAGCGGTGATGGGTAAAGATAAGCCATATGGTAAAAATAATACGTGTAATCGTTCTAAAGACTTAAACAAGATGCAAGATGTTGGCAATAATTTGGTTCAAGTAACTGGAACTCCAACCATTGTTTTACCAAATGGCTCAATTACATCGGGATTATTACCAGCTGATTATTTAAGTCGTATGATTGATCAAAATCAACCAGAATCAGCAGTAACTGTAAAATAACGTAGTTTTTAAAGATATTAGTTATGAGTAGTAAAAAAGTTGTTGTTATATCTGGTGGCTCATCAGGAATTGGTGAAAGTATCGTTAATAAATTTCTTTCTAATAATTATTTTGTCTATAACTTAGATATTAAAGATAATTTAAGATTTCAGAAGTTAATTAATTATAAATACCTTTGTACTGATGTGTCGTTAGAAAATAAGGTTAAAGAAACAGTCACTCTAATTATTAATGAATCTAGAGTGATTGATATTCTTATTTTAAATGCTGGAAAGCATCTTTCAGCAAACATTGAAAATACAACTACGGATGATTTATATGAACTGCTGAATCTAAATTTATTAAGTGCATACTGGTTAATTCAAAACACAATTGCATGTATGAAGCAAAATGGTGGTTCAATAATTACTATTGGTTCAGATCAATCAAGTGTCGCAAAAACTAATTCTACAGTTTATGGAATGACTAAAGCTGCATTATTCCATCTCACGAAAAGCACAGCTTTGGATTATGCCAAGTTTAATATTCGTGCAAATTGTCTGGGTGTCGGCACCATTGATACTCCATTATATCGAGATGCAATATCTAAATATTCGGAGCGGTCTGGTATCGATCTTAATTTGATTGAGCAAAATGAAGCCCAAGAGCAGCCAATTGGTCGAGTTGGTCAGGCAAGTGAAGTTGCAGAATTGGTGTATTTTCTTTGTCAAGATAATGTGAGTTATATCACTGGAGCATTAATTCCAATTGATGGCGGGTATATCGCACGATAACGTTTAAAAAGATAGAAAGAATATCATGAAAATTACTAAAGTTGAAATTTTTGATATGGAATGTCCTGAGCGTCCACAATGGCACCCAGTTTTGGTGCGAATACATACTGATGCAGGAATTAGTGGTGTAGGCGAAGCTGGACTTGCTTATGATTGGGGACATAGTGCTGCTGCAAATATGTTAAATGAAATTGCCAAAGCTAAATTAATTGGCTTTGATCCATTTAATACAGAATTACTCTGGTCAAAAATGTTTCGTGATGGATTTTGGGCGCTTGGTGGTAATGCCGTTTTTTATGCGGCAATGAGCGCAATTGACACGGCATTATGGGATATTAAAGCTAAGACTTTAGGTGTACCATTGTATCAACTTCTTGGCGGTAAAGTTAATGATAAATTAAGAACTTATGCGAGTCAACTACAATTTGATTGGGATAGTGCTCCTGCCAAATTAACTAATCCACTAGACTATGCAAAAGCCGCCGAGAAAGCTTTAAAGAAAGGTTATAATGCCGTAAAAGTTAATCCAATGTTTTATGATAAAGATTGCAATACACTATATAATTTAACTAAATTATTACCAAAAGATTTCTTGAAGTTAGTGCAAGCAAGGATGGCAGCAATTCGTGATGCAGTTGGCGATGAAGTTGATATTTTTTTAGAATGCCATAGTATGTTAGGTGCAGGATCTGCGATTCAAGTTGGATTGGAAGTAGCTGAGAAATATAATTGCACCTTTATGGAGGAACCAGTAAATTATCTTAATTCAGCATTACATGATAAGATCGCACAGAAATTAACCGTTCCATTGGCTGCTGGTGAGAGACTATACTTACGTCACGGTATGCGTCCATATTTAGAAAATCAGACTATTGATATCCTACAGCCAGATATTGGTTTATGCGGTGGAATTACAGAAGCTAAAAAAATTTGTGATTATGGTGACCTTTATGATGTCCAAGTTCAGGCTCATGTGTGTGGTAGCCCAGTTGCAACTGCAGTCTCATTGCATTTAGAAACTGCAATACCTAATTTTTATATTCATGAACACCATACATATGCGTTGAAAGATTGGAATCGCGAGATTTGCTTGCAGGATTATCAACCACTTAATGGGTTTATGGTAGTGCCAGAATTACCTGGAATTGGTATTGAGTTAAATGACAAAGTCGTAATGAAATCTAAAGCATTTGAGGTAAAATAAATGTCACAATTAAACTATACACAAATAAAAGCTAACATTCTATCTGCGCGTGAGCTAAGTGAAGAAAACCTTCGCAAACAATTGGCATACTTATATAGAATATTTTATCATTATGACTGGTGTGATTTAATTGTTACGCATTTATCAGTGCGTGTGCCCAATGAAGAAGCTTTATTAATTTTACCTTTTGGGTTAGCATTTGATGAAATTACACCAGAAAATTTAGTTAAAGTTAATTTTGATGGTGACGTAATAGCAAGTAACTACGGTTTTCAAATTAACCGTAATGGAACAACTGTGCATCGTGCGATCTATAAAAATTGCCCAGAGGTAAATGTTATTCTACATACGCATAGTACCTATGGCGTTACTGTCTCTAATTTGGAGCAAGATTTATTGCTATTAGATCAGATTTCAATGATGTTTTCTGGCAAAATTGGTTATCATAATTTTGATACACTTTTCATTAATGATAATGCTCAAAATAAATTATTAGAAGATATTGCTAATAATAATGTAATGATCCTTAAAAATCATGGCTTAATCAGTGTTGGTAAATCGATTACTGAGGCTTTTTGGTTTCATTATTATTTGGAAACAAGTTGTAAAATACATGTTCTAACAATGTCTACCGGCGGGGCAATCAAGTATCCACCAATTGAGGTAGTGCACAACACAGCAGCCAAATATGATGCGTGGCGCAATGCGAATGACCATATCGAAGTTAGCGATAGTGAACTATTATTTGATGCAGCAAAGCGTAAAGTTGGATATATATTTGGATAAGGGAAAAAATATGGATATTCTTGATGCGCATATTCATGTCTGGGATTTATCAAATAAAATTAATTCTTGGGTTGTTAAGAGTCAAGATCGTAATTTAATTCGTGATATTAACTTTGAAACATATCTTAATGCGCATCAATCATTAGTTATTAATGGTGTTGTGACTATAGAAGCGGCTGATTCTTTACAGAGTATAGCCGAAGTACAGTGGCTTGAAAATATTAGGCAAAATAGTACGATTCCGTTTAAACACATTGCATATATTGATATGTTACAAGATGCAGACCAATTTGCTGCAATGGTTAATCAATTTAAGCATTATGATTTTGTCGTCGGCTTCCGAGATATCATGTCACACTCGACTCAATTTGTATATTCACCATGCATCAATGATATAACGTTGTCGGATAAAAATCTTAAGCAGTTATATCTTAATTTGTGTTGTTTGGCAAAAAATAATTATATTTTTGATTGTCAAATGTATCCAGAACAATTAATTAGAGCATTTGAAAGCATTCAACAGAGTAAGGTTAAATGTGTTATTGATCACGCTGGTTTACCAAATTATGCGAATCTAGGATTATGGGAGCAAATGTTGAAACTCTATAATGGCAATGCGGCATTTAAGCTTTCTGGATTAGATTTAAATAGTTCACAAGAGGATGTTTCATTAATCTGCGATACGTTATTTGCAAATATCCCAAATGAAGATATTCATTATGGTTCGAATTTTCCAGTGACGGCAATAAGTAAAAATCAAGAAATATTATCTTATTTAAAAACCAAACCAATGCGATCTGAGCTAAACAATATTTTATTTTTAAACTCAGTTAAATTCTATTCTTTTAGTATTTAATAATACTAATATAATTCTTTGTATCCAATTAGCAACAATACCATTAGTTCAAAGTGGAAACCAGTATAACATTTCACTATTATAACAATTACAACCAGAATTTAAAACCACTCAATACCACAGAACTTCAAAACAGAAATAAATATACATATCAGTCTCATATACAACCGGATAAGGTATTAACACCATATTTGGTCAGCTCAAATGAAAATTTAACTAAAGAAATCAGTTATACAATATCTTCATTCATACATGTACCATTTCCACAACAAATTATTGGCAATAATACAACTAATGGAGCGGGTGGTGAATATTCCAAAACTATTAAAATTGGGGCAAATACACTTACTGTTTCATACACTACAACGGGCAAAATATTACCATCAGGAATATACCCACGTCGTCTATTTTCATACCTCTGTTCACAGATCGTAATCACAAAATCTAAAACTCCAATAATTGAATTACCGCGTACAAAATCACAATTTCTTAAAGAAATACTAAAAATAAATTATGTTTGTAGCAAAAAAGAGAATTTGATTATTGAGGCACAATTAAAGGCTTTTTGCGAGTGCTTAGTCTCAATTCAATATAGTAATTCAAATGATAGTGCCAGAAAGCCTCAAAATTCAATTAAGTTTATTGAAGGGGATGCTTCTTGGCTTTATGATAATACTCAGAAGTGGCAACGTCAAATAAGTTTAAGCGAAGAAATGCTTGAGCTAATCAAACAATCTAGCGTTCCAATCTCAGCAAAAGCTAATGCGGAGTTCACAAACTCACGTAAATTAGATTTATTCAATTATTTTACTTATCAAAACTATAACCTTTACATCAAAAAATTGGATTGTTCCTTTGAGTTAGAAGATTTACATAATCAATTTGGTACTGGTCTTTCTACAATAAGCTCTTTCAGAAGGGTGTTAAACAAAATATTAAGTGATTTTAAGTCAATGTCTTGTTTGGATGTTGTTGCAAAGAATAAACATTATTATAAATTGTTAAGCAATGAAGAAAGCTTATTACAACAACATAAACGCCGAAAAACCCATGAAATCAAGCATGAGAAATTGACCATAAAAGATGACCATAAGGATAAATTAGAAAAAGACTATCCTCGGTTAGATATTGAATCAGCCTGCTCTTATGTTGCAAAACGTTATGAACACGGTAAAGTTAGACATCCATATGCTTATTTACGTGATGTTCTAAAAAATCCAAGTTGGTATTACAAGGAAAAGCAGAACGTTATTAATATAATTCATCGTAAGCAATTAGATGAATATGAACGGCTACCTGAAAGTGACCGAAAACAGGCCAAAAATATGCTGCTACTATTGATTAAGAATGCACCACATTGGGGGCTACCAAGTGAATTACAGCCAGTATTAGAACAATTTAAAAATCCAAATAAAAACATAATTAACATACCTTCGTTTAAACACATTTGCTATTTATTCTGGGCATTCAACTTTAATAAATGCATTGATGTATGTGATGGAAGTAATGAAGTTAATGTGATTAACTTATTTAAACATTTACGATGATAAAGCTATATAAATTTCTTAGGGATTTAATGGTGGCTGGGATTATGCTATTTGTAATTTTTATTTTTCTAGGAGTAACGTTTCATTTATTGTTTTCTTTTCTGTCGTTTGTAGTTTCTTTAGTGTTTTTTATAACCAGTTGGAAATTTTTAAAATTTCTATTTCGTACTCATAATTTAAAAGGAAAGTAATCATGGGGATTTTATCTCGTTTAATAAGAATAATTAGTGGCACGGCGCATTCAGCAATGGACAAGCTTGAGGATGGAAATATTGAAATTGTTACGGAGCAAACACTTCGTGATTATGATGAAAATATTCGTCAAGTACGCTCTGCTATTGGAAATTACGAAGCGGAGCTTAATATTATGCAAAATAAAGTTAAAAATAATAAAGATGAAATGGAGCGATTAGATCAATTAGCTAACTCCGCAATTGATCAGGGTAAGGAAACGTTAGCAGCAGATTATGAATCAAAAATAATGGAACTTGAGTCCACAAACTTATTTTTGCAGAATCAAATTGATGCCAATAAACCAAAATTAGAAAATTTGACGGCTTCATACTCTCAATTATTAGATCGACGTAATAAAGCTCAATTAAAAATACGTGAAATTAGTGCCCAAGAAAAAATTCTAAAAGCTCGCAAAGCCGTTGAAAGTAGCTTTGATTCAACGCCAGGATCTTTTTCTTCTGACTTAGAGAGAATTAGTGAAAACACTGAACGTAAAATGTTATCACAGGAAGCTCAAGAAAAATTGAGTAATGGAGCAAACAATCAGGAACGCCTGGACTTTGAAAAAGAACAAGTTCTTGGCAATGTCCAAGATCGTTTAGAGGCGCGTAGAAATCGCATCAATAAAGACAATTTATAAATTGTAGTTGGTTACGGTAATTTAATTATCGTAACCATACGTTTATCTAATAATTTAAATAGAGCTGAAATTATGAATAAAATAAGAAATTTTTATTATGCGATATGCTTTTATATTTGGTCTACAAACTCTTTTGCAGATACGCTTTCATGTAGCGAACTATTAAACCTGCAGAGTTTTGCTAAGTACGGCTCAATTGTAATACTGTTTTTTGGAATTGGTTTTATTGGTTTAACTGGGAATATTTCACTGATTATTCCAATATTATTAATGTGCATTTTAGCTAATTTTGGACTAAGTTTTATGAATGGTTTTGGAGGAGTTTCCACCCAAAATTGTTCTGAAGTAACCAGTCATGATATTGTACCAGAAACACATTACTGGCAATCATTTTTGAACATTGCATTTTATTTTGGCTGCCTAGTTTTACCTTTATTGGTAATGCTGATAATTTTTGTTGTAATTAGTTGGTGCATCAATAAGTCACAAATATCTCAAATTACACAAGAGCAAACTGCATTTGTTAAACGCAAATCTGGAGAGCTTTTATTTTATTTAAATCAACTTTATAAACAACATAAAGATAATCAAAATGCGGTAAAGGCTAGTGAGCGTATTATGGAGTTAATTTATGAAGTACATGAGGGCAAAGATCAATTAACTGTAAATAAACTTCAATCTTATATAAAAGAGTACCGAGATATAAGGCTTGATTTGTTTATTAATACATGTTTGAAGTAGGACATTCATAATGAAAAAAATCTTATTATTAATTCTACCTTGTTTTACTTATGCAACATCCCCATCAATTACAGCTATTGAACAAGCTATGAATCAGGGCAATATAGAGCAAGTTGAGCAAATGTCAAAGTTAGCTGTTGCAGAGCATCCTAACTCTGCAAAAGCTCATTATTTCCTTGGTCAGGCATATTTAAATGAAAATAAATTTAATTTATCTTATGCTGAATTGTCTAAAGCGCAGGAACTAGATCCAACATTAAAATTTACTCAAAAACCTGAAGCGTTTAAAGATATGTTAATTCGTAGCAAGAAGTCAAATATTAGCTCAGCACCAGAAAAAATATCCCCACCAAAAGCAAATAAAAACCCTGGTTCGACTGATTCAGATTGGATACAGAACTGTTTAATTGCGCTTGGCGTAATTTTAGGAACTATGTATGGGCTATATTCTTTAAATAAAATTAGAAGAAAAAATAATGAGATTAATGATTATAACCCTGATTTTTATTTAGATGATGAATTAGACAAGCAGTCAATTAACCTTACTCAACGCACAGAGAGCTCTGTAACGCTAAAAGAAAAAACTCAAGAGTCATTAAGTTATAAAAAAGAACCTTGGAATTTACAAACACGCCATGTATTAAGTTATTCGGATGCACGTAGCACAACTGGATATATCAAGAAAATAAACAAAGAAGCAAGTACTAATTCTGATCTTTTAACTGGAGTTGCCATAGGAAGTTTACTATCTAATTCAGGACCTCATGAAACCATTATAAATAATAATGAAACTATAATTAATGATGCTCATTTAAATAATCTACTTTATGACGATAATTTATACAGTGTGGACTCTTCTGATAATGTAATGGTCTAATATTTCTGTAGACTATTAAAGCCAGTTTATTGCCCTAAT
>CAZZAV010000034.1:0-22542 GCA_964652705.1 uncultured Neisseria sp. | reverse complement strand
ATAATTAGGGCAATAAACTGGCTTTAATAGTCTACAGAAATATTTGACCATTACATCTACAGGTATATCTTTAATTTGACCTACAAATATTGCGCGCTTTTGCTTACAGCGCAGCTTGTAATTTACCTCTTTTTTATATGTAATATCCATACGCTTTAGTACATCATAAAAAGCTCTTATTGAGATATTTGGGGCTAATGCAGCGTGCATTTCCTTACCACTTGAATCTGGGTAGTTATTTAGGTATGTTAAGACCAATTCTTTATCATCAAATTTACGTTTACGACCTTTTCGTATTGGGCGAGGAATATCACAGGAGCCAGTTTCATCATACTGTGTTATCCAACTGCAAATAGTTGCATAACACATAGACAAAAGCTTACTTATTGCTTTTCTAGAATAGTTACCTGTTTTATAAAGGTCAATTACCTTATTTCTTAGATCTTGGGAGTATGCATTCATAAGGATGTATATTAACATAAGTTGAAGTTTATTTTTGCGCCAACTATAAGTAATTTCCTCCAATCAATAGCACTGCACTATTTTATTGCTTCAGATGCAAATGATTAATAATAAAAACATTAATAAAGTATCTAATTTAAAGCTTAATAATAATTAAAAAACCCTCAAATTCAATTTGAGGGTCTATCTTTAGTAAGCATTTTTGCTTGGACGAGATGCTTTAGAAGCTATTCGATAAGCATGTGCTTCCATTTCGCCGGCCTTAGCCATTGTTTGAATAATTAATTTTAATGTTGTACAAATTGTTTTCATAATTTTCCCCTTTAAGGTTAAAAAGTCAAAATTATTTATATGAACCGCCTGCAATCACTCAAGATATTTTTATGCAACAAGCTATTTTGCTCACATAACTAGTCTAACCGAGCAAAATTATAGCACAACGTAACACAGCTTGCAATATAAATACTAAACAAATATTTTTATTAAAGTTAATATAATTTCAATAAAAACAAATATATCAAATTAAATACGACACATCAAAACCCAACTGCACATCTAAACAAAATTAACTACATCCATTAACAATAAAACAAACAAAATAAAGCAATCTGTTGTAAATTACACATTAAGGAATAACTTAACTTTTATTGCATAAATAGACAAATTTTTGCATAAATCCGAGCTCAATACAATAAGCATCAATTAATAATTAGATTTATTTCAAAAAGTTAATTAGCAATTTAGTAAACTCATGTAACAAAAGCATTCCACTAATAGATAATAAATAAATCCCAACAAACCACATTACTTTCTGGCGAGTTGTAGTGGATTTTGCATTAATCTTAATACTTAATTTCTTCATTAACTTTTCCGCCAAAAATATGATACGCATACGCCGTGTAAAATAATAGTAGTGGCAATAATATCGCTGCACCATAAATCATCAAAATCAATGCACCATCATCAGCTTTAGCCTGCATAAAGGTTAATTGATGCGGCACAATGTATGGCAAATCATTCGCCACAAAGGCAATATACGCCATGACAAAAATACCAATTAATGCCATAAAAGGTATGTTTTCTATTTGTTTTTTAATTGCAATAACATGGATTATTGACAACATTGAAATAACAATTAAAAACATTATCATAAATGGCGAATTGTGTAACGTACTTAACACATTTAGCTCATTTTGTTGTGGACTATAAAAACCCACAAATAAAACTACTAGAACTAAAACCCATTGCAACCGTGATGAAATCACAAAAAACCTCTTCTGTAAGCTTGCAGTGGTTTTTTTGATTAGGCGCGCCGAACCTAATAATGTATAGCCAATCACCAAAGCCAATGCACAAAATAAGTTAAACCAGCTAAGCATAGCAGGCGCGACAATTTGCCCAGTGTTATTATCAAGTATAAATCCCTGTGTATAACTACCAACCACAATCCCTTGCGCAATCACAGCCATCAATGAACCAGCAAAAAAACACTTTTCCCAAATATGAACACTCTTCGTTGCTTTATGGATAAATTCAAATGAAACACCACGTAATAACAGCCCAACAATTAGTAACATAATTGGCAGATATAGTGCTGTCATCAAAATACCAAAAGCCTCTGGAAATCCAGCATACAAAGCAGCACCAGCAAAAACCAGCCATGTTTCATTGCCATCCCAAACAGGCAAGACAGTCGCGATCATCGTATCACGATCACGACTATTTTGAATCCATGGAAAAAGTAAGCCAACGCCAAGAGTAAATCCATCTAGAATAATATACATAATTACAATAAATGCAATTATTGCAATCCAAACTAATGCTAGTGAAATCATGCCTTATCTCCTGTATCTTTATCAATGAGCGCACTTCCCATAAAGCTAAATGGCTGAACTAAATCTAGATTTTCTGGACCTTTCTTAATCGTTTTATCTAAAAAGTAAAAATAAAAATAACCAAAAATCACACCATAAACGACAATCATTAAACCAAATGACACCATAACATCATGCATTGAAACTGCTGAAACAGCATCAGAGGTTCTAATTAAATTATAAATTGCCCAAGGCTGGCGACCAATTTCAGCGGTAAACCAACCAGTTAAAATAGCGATAAAACCACTTGGAGCCATATATTTACTAAAGTAAAGCATCCATTTAGAGGTGTATAATTTATTTCGCGACAACATAAGAACGGCTAGCAAAGCATATAACAACATTAATAATCCCAGTCCAGCCATAATCCGGAAACTATAAAAAACAATCCATGCTTCTGGTTGATCCTCAGTAGGAACGCTTTTTAAACCGATCAACTCTCCATCTAATTTATGTGTATTTATTAACGACGCCCCATGCGGAATACCGATCTCAAGTAAATTTTTCTGTTGAGTATTTGATGGTAAAGCCAGTAATAATAAAGGAGCTCCTTTTTGCGTATCCCAGACCCCCTCGATCGCAGCAGTTTTTAAAGGTTGCTTTTCCAATACATTAATTCCGCTCATATCACCAATAAAGATTTGTAACGGTATAATTATCATAACAACAACTATAGCCGATCCCAAGCATTTTTTAGCAAAAGTGACAAATTTTTGTTGTAATAAATAGTATGCTGAAATACTAATAATTACAAACGAGGTTGATAAATATGCAGCAAGTATCATATGAATGAAACGAGGAAACGTGTAAGGATTGAAAATAATTGCCATCCAATCACTTGCTACAAATTTACCATTTACAATAGAATAACCGACTGGATGCTGCATCCATGAATTTGCTGACATGATCCAATAAGCAGATAAGGTTGTACCGAGAGTGACCATGATCGTCGCCAAATAATGTAATCTTGGTCCAACTTTGTTCCAGCCAAAAATTAAAATCCCGATAAATCCAGCCTCTATAAAGAAAGCACTCAAGACTTCATAGATAAATAAAGGTCCCAGCACTGAGCCAATTTCCTTGGAGAATCCAGCCCAATTTGTACCTAATTGAAACTCCATTACGATGCCAGAAACCACTCCCATACCAAAAGTAAGTGCGAACACCTTAGTCCAGAAACGAATGATTTGATAGTAAATTGGATTTTTAGTTTTAAGCCATAAGCCTTCCATTACGACCAAAAATGTCGCCAAGCCAATTGAAAAGGCTGGAAAAATGATGTGAAAACTCATCGTAAAAGCAAACTGCAAACGAGATAAATAAAGAGCATCTAACATTTTATTTTTATCACCATTAAAAACTTCAAGACCTAATTGTATCGCGAAATACTAACTACCGCCACTCTTTACATGATATCCAATTGTAATGCCTACTATTAAAAAAACTAAATATGCACGTAATAAGTTGCAAAACACAACATCAGATAAATGACTATTTCAAAATAATATCTTATTCTCAGACTCTTAGTTTTGGAACTAAACCAATTTATTAACTAATGTAATAACTAGATCTAGTGTATAATTTTAATCACATAATTTTATTAGGAATAAAAATGTTTAATCTAAATTTACGCAATAAGTGTTTGATTGGATTATTTTTGGCTGTTGGCGTTATAACACCAAGCCTTGCTGGAGAATGTGACAGCAAAAAACTGGAACCAGTTTTTAATTTAATGGCACAACGGACAATGCTGATGAAAGGTGTTGCCGCATATAAATTTACACAAAAGCAACAAATATATGATGCAACTACAGAATTAAAGGTACTGAATAATGTCCGTAAAATTGCCACAACAAATAAACTTGATGCAAGTGATTTAATGGTATTTGCACAAATCCAAATGGATCAAGCCAAACAAATCCAGCAATATTGGCTTACTTATTGGGATGCGCACACTGAAGACCAGCCTGACCCAGGAATAACACCTGGTATTGATTCTTTGCGTCAACAAATTGATGCTATTGATGCCAAACTCTACACTCAGTTAATTGCTAACTTACCTAATTTACAAATTTGTTCACAAGCTGAAATGCGCAAGCAAATGAATACAGCATACGCAGGAATTCATGGAATCCCAAGTGCACCAGATTACAATGCATTGGTTGTATCAGCACTAAGCAATATTGCACCGATTGGTCAACAATAAATTAGCTAAATGTCGCTACCAATAGGAAATGGTATGTAAATTGCACCATTTCCTAATTTTAATTTATTTTAGCGAAAGACTTTAACCACACAGCCAATCCTTGAGCATTGATTTGTAAATCCATATCTAATAATTGCAGAATCATCTCATTCGATAAATCTACTATTCCAAATTTAGCTATTTCATTAAGCATATATTCTTGTAATTTACTCTTTATAACCGCTACGATATCATTTTCATTGGCGCATTCTAAGGCAATTTGTACATAATCTTTAACCATACGCTTAAGCTCAATAGCAATACGCTCTACATCCTCTTGACGACCAAAATGAGTTAGATATACAGCCTCAGGCTGCAACCCCACAATTAAATCAATTGAGCGCTCCATTTTATACGGATCAAAATTAACTGGCGTAGTGGCAGGAAAGGTAAATGTTTTGCCTTCGACTTCAAATTCTGGATATGCCACACCAAAAATATCGCCAGTAAAAACCACATTTGCCTTGCGATCAAAAATTACATTATGATGATTAGCATGCCCTGGTGTATCACGACAAACTAAACTTCGCCCATTTAAGTTTATTTCTAAGCCATCCTCAGCAACAATTATACGCTCAACGTCAATAGCAGATAATTTCCCATACATTTCTGTGACAAATTTCTCACCATAGACTTCAGTTACACCTGCTTCTAATTTTGCTGGGTTAATCATATGACGTGCACCCTTAGGATGAACAACCAATTTAGCCAATGGAAATTCTGCCATATATGCGCCAGCTCCACCAGCATGATCTAAGTGAATATGGGTTAGAAAAATATATTTGACATCATGAGTAGTCAATCCATGCTTTAACAACTCAGCTCGAACATAAAATAAAGATTTTGCATTTGCAGTTTCCACCAGTGCAACTTGATTACCTTCTATTATCATAAATACCGCGGCTAACTGCTCACGAGCATAATGCGAGTCTATGGTATAAATTCCATTATTGGGATTAATTTGCATAATGTAACTTTCATAAAAGAATTGAATCTAAGCTTTAATCATTAATTTTATAATTTTGCTGTAGCTTATCATGTAAATAATTAAAACCATCGCTTAAACAACCATAGAAACAATTAAAGTTTACATAAATCAGATAGCATCGCTGAAATACCAGTAAATCAGATAATTGACAATGAAAAATACCAATACATCAAGCTAATTGTATAAATGGTGTTGATAATATCAAATTAATAATAACTCCAAAAATATAATCAATCAAAATTTATTCCGAATAATTTCACAAAGTCCACTATGACTAAAACCTAAAATCTTGGTGTTAGTAATATCATGCTTAAATAGTTTGGTTAAATAATTCATAATTTTTTGTTGCTCAATCTCGGACATATTCTTAATTAGGTCCAATAAAATTATCCCTTGCAAATTACGTAAACAAATTTGCTGATAAATCGCATCTAATACCAAAAAATTTAGTTTACTACCATCTAGGTTTGAACGCGAGCTATTGACATCAATTATGGTAATTCCTGAAACCGTATTAATTTCCAAACTAGCGCCATTCGTCAGATTAACAGAATTAGAAGCAAGTAAATCTTTATATACAGAAAGTAATTTATCCACCGCTATATTTGGTTCAAATCTTAGCACGTCTATTTGCCATACATCTTGATATGATAATAAATGTTGGTGAATTTCCTGCTGGTTACTAATAATTTCACAACCATCAGCCAATTGGAGCTCCCTAATTAATTTCAAATAATTGGCAACACCTGCATGCATCTGTCCAAATGATGAACTTGCCGTAATCTGCGAGGCTTGTTGATGCAATAATTTCATCTCACTCACTACACAATCAAAACCTAGCTCATCAGTCACGCAACTACGAATAACCCAATGTGCAGGATAATTGTCTAATGCTGCAGATAACCTAGATTTTAAGTTATCACTAATTACACTTGATTGAATTCGCCGAGGCTGATTACCAGCATAAACTACATACTTACCTACTAAACACCAATTATGGCGTAACTTAGCCTGTTTATTTCCATCACCTAACCAAGTTAGCTGTGCTGCCAACGTGCTGCCTGATTGAACATTTAACTTTACTGGGAGATTCATAAATCCAGTATGATCAGGTAAATACTCAATAAATGCACTTTTGCTCGCCAAATTAACTTTGGTAATTTTACCCCGAAAAACTGATTCAGTATTTATTGTTGAAACATCTTCCGTGACAAAAACTAATTTATCATCACTGTAGGCAAAAGCATAAGTACAACCATCAACACAATAAATAATTATTTTACTCAGTAACATATGCAGCAAGTTCTTTACGTAAATTTCGAACTGCATTCAACGGTAATCCCATCACCGAATAAAAACAACCATCAATTTTTTGAATATATTGTCCAGCAAAACTCTGAATTCCATATGATCCAGATTTATCTTTATAATCACCAGTTTGCAAATATGCATGAATTTCATCATCACTAAGATCATCAAAATAAACCCAGCTTTGGCTAGTCATACTCTTTTCAAATTCAAAATACTTTAAAGTAATCGTAGTAATTACCAAATGCTTTTGCCCTACTAACTTACGCCACATATCAAAAGCTGCATCATAATCTTCAGGCTTACCTAACACCTCATCATTATGTATGACTTCAGTATCAGCGGTCAAAATTGGATGTGCTGGCAAATTTTGTGTCAACATATAATTCCAACCAGCCCGAGCTTTTTCTTGAGATACACGTAATGAATAATCTAAATAGCACTCGCCAGACCTAACCTCTTCTGGGATATCTATCATCAAAATTTCGAAATTAACACCAATTTGGGTTAAAAGTTCGCGCCGGCGTGGACTTTTTGAAGCTAGATAAATTTTTGATATACTTCCACTATTCATTTTCAACATAGATTTAATCCAATTTCTTTATAAATTAGGTTTGACATAACTCATCCGAAAAGCATATAATAACGTTCTTGAAATAAGACAACGCCTCAATAGCTCAGACGGTTAGAGCGACGGACTGTTAATCCGCAGGTCGTAGGTTCGATTCCTACTTGAGGCGCCACTTCACAAAACGCCACTATCAACCCTCAGTTAATTCTCCAACAATATTTTCACTCATAGCAGCTTTAATATTCATTATGCTCATACCAGTTGAAAGTAAAACTAATAATTTTGCCAATGCAGCCTCAATAGTCATATCACAGCCACTAATAATTCCTAAATCATGCAAACAGCTACTCGCGTAATCATTTGAAACACGCCCCTCAATTACTTGAGTTATATTCACAATAATCACACCACGAGCAACCGCAGCCTTTAAAGCATTAACCAATGCCAAATTATGAATTGGAATATTACCGCTACCATAAGTCTGCAAAACAACCGCATCAAGATCTGTATTGTTTAATGTATCAATAATAAAATTCGTGGTAAACCCTGGGCGCATACTTAAATCAAGTATTTTAGCTGGCTTTGGCATAACTGGCGCAAAACTAAAACGTGTTGCTTTAAGCCAACGCTTAGTAAACCAATTCATTGTAATCCCAAATTCTGCCAAAGGCTCCTCATCTACTGAGTCAAAACCAAAAAATCGATAAGTACTAACTTTCTGTGCACGACAACCACGTAATAGTTTATTATTAAAGACAATCGCCACTTCATTTAAATCGCTTCTATTCGCGGCAAACAAGGCATCAATTAGATTATTCCAACCATCACTCCTACGATGCACCAATGGCAATTGTGATCCGGTTAATACAACTGGTTTATCTAGGCCACGCAAAGCAAAAGATAAAACACTTGCTGTATATGCCATAGTATCAGTTCCATGTATAATTATAAATCCATCATACATCTCATAATTATCTGCGATGTCTTTAATCATTCGCAGCCAATGTTCTAAACATATATCCGATGAATCAATTAATTGCTCATATTCGATTAAATTTAGTTGAACATCTGGAATGGGATCAAGCGTATCAATTTGTGATTTAAATAAACCCGGCACTGGAGTTAACCCTTGTGCCGTGTAATCCATACCAATAGTACCACCAGTATAAATAATCAAAATTTTCTTCATTATTATCCTAAAAACTACTTATTATTTTTGAAATAATCAAACATATTTAAAGTTAACCAAAGATCTTTATTCTGATGATTACTATATAAAAAACTTCCAGTACTCACATCTCCAACTAGAGTATGAATAGTTACTTCTGCCACTGGATAATTTACAGACGAACCTGTTTGATAAACGCCACCATTGTCTAAAGGCGTATAAAAAAACGTTTTTAAGTCATTCAAATTAAGCGGCAAACTTTGATTCATAAACTTTTCAATGTGATGATATCTCACACATGCATAACTAGGTGTATCTTTTACCTTTTCAATACAATTATGCATAGTTATTTTTGCATCTTTAAATTCTGTTCGATACAAATTAGTAAAAAATAAATAATTCTCAGTCTGACCACTTAAAACACTTGGTGAATTTTTCACAGAGTGCTCAATTGAATAAGCACTTTCTTTATTAACAATTGCCGTAAAGTTAGAAACAAATGCAGGATGATCTGCAATATGCTTGATAAAAGCCATTGTATTTTTAGAAGAAAACATTGCATAAAATGCAGTATTTAGCCCAATATATCCACCAAGCACATTAAATCCAGGAACCGAACGACGCCCATCATTATACTCAGAGAACATTCCTTGACTATTAAACCATGTAAATCCAGGGATAAAACCGATAAAGCCAAACGCGGCAACACTATTATCATGAGTATTTGGATTATAAATAACTAAACTATGATAACGATCTAATTTGGTAACTGGTGTAGATAAATCAAGATTTCTAGCAACTAACATAGATTTTGTTTGGGATAATTTACCCCAAACCGATAAAAATGAACAATGCCCAAGACCACCGCTATCAGAAAGCTTATCACCATTAAAACCGCTATATAACGTAATTAACGTTGGCAGCATCTCAATCGATAGCAACTGTTTATAAGTTAACCCAGATGTTTTTTCCATCCCATGCAATAAAGATTTCTCCCGATCGTCTAAGCTCCAAGCATAGTATATTCTAAGCGTATAAGATAAAAACGTTATAAACTTTAACCCAGAAAAATAATCTGGAACTACATTTTGATAAAGTTCATTGAGCTGATTATAAGCCAAGGCACCATATTGCTGACCCATCTCATCATATGATCCAGACAAGTTGAAAATGCTCAATGTTTCTTTTTTCTCAAAAAATCCAACCGCACCATCAGATGTTTTATAATTTTTTAATTGTTTCAAAACGGAATTTATTACTGGTTTATTTAATGGAATAAAAATCAAGCCAACTAAAATTCCCAATAATGAAATCAATAACAACAAAATTACACGCATTAGTCTGAGCATAATGTGCTTCCTTATGATAATGCACTTATAAAACTAATAGTGCCAAAATTAGGCAACGATAACAGATCAGATAAATGTGTTTATTAAATTTCATCTAGTTTGTTATACCAAGTTGAATTATACCATCAGAAATTAAATTTAGCAGTTGGAAAAATTCTCTCTAACCACAAAATAAGGTGCAGAATATAAAGCATGAAATGACAATACTAAATTTCAAATAATGTATAAGTCGTGGATACGAAGAAAACCCATGCAAAAGCAATGAGTTTTCTTGTTTGTAGCAGAAATTTAATTTTGCCAATCACACAAATTAATAACGTAACCCAATATCAAGCTGCATACCTAGAGAATTCTGCTGTGCCGGTACATAACTATTGGTCGCAGTATTATATGCATCACCACTTGGAGTTATGCGATCGTAGAACCCTTTCAAGCCAAGCTGAAGTTGAGAAACGGGATTTATTTTCACTCCTAAGCTCGATGTTGAACGCCACGCATTAATTCCAAGCGATGAACGATCGTTCATTCCAGCAATTAATTGATCACCATAGATCTGCCAGAAATTGTTAATCGCATATTCTGCCCTACCACCAAAACCATATTGTAAATACATATCTTGTGAAATAGCATTCATAATACTAGTGTTACTACGCACATTATAACTATTCATATTCATAATGATTCCGGCATCGGCATATGGTATGACCTGGAAACCACTATCTGCAGCTTGGAATCCATAACCGACGTCAAATGTTACATTACCAGGGAAGCCAATATAAGTTGGCACAGATGAATTTATACGACCAGCTGGAATATTATTTTGACTTATATTATTAACCAATTGTGCATTAATGTTTGCCCAAACATTGTTTTCAAATAAATGTCCAACGTTAAAATTCAAATAATTCATTGAACTACCAATGTTTGGTGCAGAGCCACCTTTGTAACTATTAGTAGAATTAACCCACCCCATACCAACGCTATAGCTATTATCAAAGGCAGCAAGCAATGAATTTGACGCAGTGGAAGCACTCACAGAATTATTGGCGCTTACAGACATACGGCTCATTAATTGATCATTATTATATAAATATGCAAAATTTATCATTCCACCAAAGCTAGACTGTGCAGTATTTTGATAGGAATATGTTATTGGATTATATCCAAGTGAAGTGTCGATCAAATTAGTTTGATTAAACATTCCCTGTAAGCCAATTTGAAAATACTGTGTAACATTATATTTTATACCCAATAATGAAGTATATGACATTGCACTTTGGTTATACTCACCTTGACTGGCAGAATTAGGATCTTGTAAATAACCTATTGATTGATCAAAATAAATACTTGCATCTTTGGCAAATGCATACTCAACTCTAGCTCCACCGCCATATAAATTCAGATAACTTTGTGTAAAAGTATTTTGCGCAATTGACATGCCATTATAATTGAGCATTCTACCAATTGTGGCATATGGAATTACCTGAAAACCTTGACCATCGCTTGCCCAATTAAATGAATAGCCACCCTTAGCACTAATACTGGCAGGAAAACCAAACTCTTGGGTATTCTGACTAAAACCAACTCCACCTGGGCTATTTTGATTAGCATTAAATGCAAAGCTACCATCAACAGCAAGCCAGACATTACTATCAAAAAGCTGTTCAAGATGGAGGTTTAAGTTACTACTAGTTGTATTAACACTAGATCCACTATAATCGGGGTTATACGCATTCATGCTATTATAACTATAGCCTAGGCCAATTTGATTATCAAGCCCCTGAAAAATCGCATTCTCGGTTGCATAAACAGATTGAATTCCTGTACAAATTACAGCCAAATAAATAAAACTTCTTTTCATCTATTAATTCTCATGAGAAAATGGACATTATTACTAATGTCCATTTTATTAAAATAATTTGAAAACTAAGATTAATTAGTTTACTGCAAAACTTTGCGATGCTCCACCAACTAAAGTAGTAGCTGTTGTACCACTGTTAGTACCATTAGTTTGAACAGAAACAGCACCTGTTGCACCAGTTAAAGCTAAATTAGTCCATTGAGTTGCACCAACACGTAATACATATACTGCACCAGCATTTGTACCAACCCATACGTTACCAGCATTGTCAGTATAAGACGAATAAATAGATGAATTAGTTGGGAAACCAGTAAACGTTACAACGGTTGTACCATTAGTTGTAGTCTGTTTACCAGCCATAGTAGTATTTAAAAACCCATTACCTGTAGGAGAGCCATTTACGTATGTACCAGTTACACGATATATATTCACATTAGTACCAATTGTACCAACATTCCAATATCCAACCAACGAACTTCCTGTATTCAGCGATGAAGGGAAACCAAACCCATTCACATTCCCAGCAGTGTATTTACCAGCAGGAGCTTGTGCTGATAAATTAGTGAATGTCAAACCAGCACCGCTTAATACACAAACGCTACCAGTCGAAGTACCAATACCTACATAAGCAACACCATTTGTAGAAGTGGCAGAAATTGCCGAAGGCGTTCCACTAGCACCAGCACAATTATTTAACGATGTATACACAGGGGCTTGAGGGTTTGAATTAGGAGCAATAATAGCAGCACCAGTATCACCATTTGAACTATACCCAAATGCTAATCCAGCTGGTGTAACACTAGTACGTGGAACACTAATTACATTAGTTTTAACATCAGAAGTAGGGTAAGTGAATGATTCAGCTGTAACAGAAACAGTTGCTTGTGCTTGTTTCATTAACTGAGTTGACGGTGTCAAAACATAAGTTAAAGTTGACCCTGGAGCTGAACCTGGCATACTTAATAAAATATTACCACCACTTGATGTTACAGCTACATTTGCAACACCAGATGTTGCAAGCGCAGCAGTTACATCTGATGGCAAGCTAATTACATTATAGCCAGATGAACCAGGCAATGCAATTTCACCAGCGCTTAAATTAAATGCAGCACCTGAAGAAGAACCAGCTGGTAAATCGAAACCAGCTGGTGGGGTAACTGGACTAGCAGATGGTACTGCAGGTGCTGTATTTGCAGGACTTGAAGAACCGCCACCGTTACATGCTGCAATAGAAGCACCAATAAGACCAAGCGCCAATAAGTTGATTACAATTTTTTTCATATTTTTAAGTTCCTTACAGTTTGTATTTAAATGAGCAACATATAACGATAGGCAGTTAACCAAGCTACACTAACTATATGCTTTGTCAAGATGTTATGATAACATTTTTTAATCAGAAGTCTAAATCTTTATGCACAATTCAAGACTAAAATATCCAATATCTTTAAAAAACAGTCACAATAGTTTCATTTTGCAACACCAATCAAATCATAACCACCAACTAAACCAAAATGTTATTTCTGTACACTTTACATCATTGCTGTAAAATAATGGGATAACATTTCTACATTTCTCTATAAGGATTACCATATGTTCAAAAACATCTCCGCTCGTGAATATAACTATCAAGATATTTATTTAAGACCACGTCAAACTATCGTTACAAGCCGCAAAGAGTGCGATACATCTGTTATATTTGGTGGGCATAAATTCATGATGCCAGTTTATCCATCAAACATGAAATCAGTAGTTGACGCAAATACTTGTGAATTTCTAGCGAGACGCGGCTGGTTTTATACTATGCATCGCTTTAATGTTGATACAGTTGAATTTGTCAAACACATGCAAGAAAATGGTTTAATCGCATCAATCAGCATTGGGGTTAACGAAGATACAATTGCACAGCTGCAACAACTTCAATTAGCAGGACTAAGTCCAGAATTCATAACTTTGGATATCGCAAATGCATGGTGCCCTAAAGCAGAAAAAATGATTAAATATGTTAAAGAACACTTTAACACTTTCTTAATCGTTGGCAATATAGCCTCAGCAGACGCAGCACGTGAAATTCACGCATGGGGAGCAGATGCGTTAAAAGCTGGAATTGCAGGTGGTAAAGTTTGCATTACCAAAAATAAAACTGGGTTTCATCGACCAATGGTGACAACCGTACTTGAATGTGCAAGCTATACACAAGCGGCAGGAGTTCCACTAATTGCCGATGGTGGAATAGTTGAACATGGTGACGTTGCCAAAGCTTTCGCTTGTGGCGCAACTATGGTTATGGCGGGCAGTTTATTTGCAGGCTACGATCAATCTGCAGGAAATATTATCGAAGTTACAATGGATGGCGTGTCATTACCACGAGCATACAAAGAATACTATGGATCAGCATCGCAATACAATAAAGGTGAATATAAAAACGTTGAGGGTAAAAAAATTCTAATTGATTATCGCGGAAACATGGAAAGATTACTGACTGAATTACAAGAAGATTTACAATCATCAATTAGTTATGCTGGCGGAACCAAAGTTAGCGACTTAATTAATGCAGAATTAATTTGCATTAATTAATAATACTCAATTAAATTTTATACCACATTATTAGCCTTTGGCATGATTTAGCTAAAGGCTTTTATTTTATTCAAAATTTGAAGTAAATTTTCCAAATACAAACAGCTGCACTATTCTAGTAAAATTGACTATATATTGAACAAACTAGTGACTTGAAAATTTGAACGATGATAATGGGGTTTGAAATATATCTATACAAATTATTAGCGATTAAGGAAGGACAGTTATTAAAAACACCCCGCCTGTGCCGTCAAAGAGAATATTCTAATGAACCTTAAAAAAGTGCGGGTCCGCTTACAGCTTCGGGATCATTCACAAGGAACAATACAACACCTACCGTATGGAAGCTTACCCATATAAGATCATTATTGGTTCAGAATATCACCCTTACTACTCGAACACTGCAGGGCAAGGATTATTCTAACATTCTAACTATATTTATGCAAGGAAAAACCATGGATATATTAGTCCATGGTTAATTAATTCAAGTGAATCAAATGCAAATTATTTTAAACATTAAATCTAAAATGCATCACATCACCGTCTTTAACAATATACTCTTTACCTTCAAGGCGCATTTTCCCTGCTTCTTTTGAACCTTGCTCACCCTTATATTGCATGTAATCATTGTATGCAATCACTTCAGCGCGAATAAAACCTTTCTCAAAATCCGTATGAATTACACCTGCTGCTTGTGGAGCAGTAGCACCAATATTAACCGTCCACGCACGAACTTCTTTCACGCCAGCGGTAAAATAAGTTTGCAAATTAAGTAGTTTATAACCAGTGCGAATCAAGCGGTTTAAACCAGGCTCTTCAAGCCCCATTTCTTGCAAAAATTCAAGTTTATCGGCATCGTCAAGTTCGGCAATCTCAGATTCCATTGAGGCACAAATCGCCACAATTGGAGCATTCTGCTTAGCAGCATATGCGCTTAAACGATCCAAATGAGAATTGTTCGTAAAACCATCCTCAGCTACGTTTGCTACAAACATTGCTGGCTTAATTGTCAACAAGCATAATGGTTTTAAAATAGCAAACTCCTCGGCATCAAACTTCATCGTTCTGGCAGGAAAACCTTCATTTAAATGTGGTAACAAACGTTCAAGCACAGCTAACAATTTTTGTGCATCTTTATCGCCTGATTTAGCTTTTTTACCCTCGCGTTGCATGGTCTTCTCAACCGTTGCCATATCCGCAAGAGCCAATTCCATAGTGATTACTTCAATATCGCTAATTGGGTCAACATGGTTATTTACATGAATTACATTATCATCTTCAAAGCAGCGCACCACATTCACAATCGCATCTGTTTCACGAATGTTTGCTAGGAATTGATTGCCTAACCCCTCACCTTTTGATGCACCAGCAACTAATCCAGCGATATCAACAAATTCAACAATTGCTGGCTGCATCCTTTGTGGATTAACAATTTTAGCTAATTCATCCATGCGAACATCTGGCACTTCAACGATGCCAACGTTAGGCTCAATGGTACAAAATGGATAATTTTCCGCTGCGATTCCGGCCTTAGTTAACGCGTTAAACAAAGTTGACTTCCCTACATTAGGCAGACCGACAATTCCACATTTTAATGACATAATAGTTACCTTAAATTATAATATATGCTCATTTTAGCATAAATTTATCACTGGAGAGGCTTAAAATCTTTTATAATAACAGTTTATATTTACATTTTAAATTACAGACGATAAAAGAGGATGAATTATGTGCGGAATTAGTGTTCGACCAAGTCGTTACGGTAGCGAGAGTTTAATTAGTTACCGTGGACCAGATATTACCAAAATTAAACAAGTTGAAGATTATACTTTTATATTCCATCGTTTAGCGATTATGGATACATCACATGCGGCAGATCAACCTTTTGAAGACAAACGTTGGGTGATGGTGTGTAATGGTGAAATTTTCAACTACAAACAATTAAAACAAACTTATACTGATTATCCGTTTATTTCACACTCAGATTGCGAAACGATTATTCCTGTGTTAGAAAATCACCGCTTAGTTGAAGCTTGCAATATTTTAGATGGTGAATTTGCCTTTGTTGCTTATGACAAACGTCACCAACGTGTAATTGCAGCACGTGATGCAATGGGAATTCGTCCATTATTTTATGGTTATACTCAAGAAAATCAAATTGCTTTCGCTTCAGAAATGAAAGACTTATTAGCTTTTTGTGAGAAAATTTATCCATTCCCGCCAGGACATTATTACAATGGCGAAGAAATTCGTCCATTCTGTGAATTATATCGCTTACCTGGCGGTAAACAATACGACATGGATACAATCTTAGTTAATATTCGTAATATTTTAATTTCAAGTGTTGTAAAACGCTTGGATGCTGATGTGCCAATTGGTTATTTATTAAGCGGTGGATTGGATTCTAGTTTAGTTTGTGCAATTGCCCAACGTCACACAGTTAAACCAATTACAACTTTTGCCATTGGTTTAGATTATAATCCAATTGACTTGAAATATGCAAAACAAGTTGCTGACTATCTAGGTACTGATCATCACGAAGTAATTTTCACCAAAGAAGATATTAAACAAGTGTTGCGCACCATCATTTGGCATGCCGAAACTTGGGATGTAACTACCATCCGTGCAAGTACACCAATGTATTTACTATGCAAATATATTCGTGAAAATACAGATATTCGCGTGGTGCTAAGTGGTGAAGTTAGTGACGAGCTATTTGGTTATAAATATACCGATTATGCACCAACTGCCGTTGAATTCCAAAAAGAATCACAAAAACGAATTAAAGAATTATATATGTATGATGTGTTACGCGCTGATCGTGCAATTGCAGGAAATAGCCTTGAGGCACGTGTACCTTTTTCTGATAAGCAATTTGTTAGCTATGTAATGGAAATTGAACCAGAGCTTAAGCTAAATACTTACAACATGGGTAAATATTTACTAAGAAAAGCCTTTGATACTGCGGATTATTTACCAAGTGAAATTTTATTACGAGACAAAGCCGCATTCTCTGATGCCGTTGGTCATGGTATGGTTGATTGCTTAATTGAAATGGCTGACGAATTGTATACTGATGCAGAGTTTGCAGCAAAAGCCGCAGAGTACACGGAAAACAAACCATTAAGCAAAGAAGGCCTAATGTATCGTGAAATCTTCCGTGAAATGTTCCCAAATCAAGATCACGTTATCTGTGGTTATTGGTTGCCAAATCGTGAGTGGCCAAATTGTGATTTAGATGATCCATCTGCTCGTCATTTACCAAATTATGGTGCTAGTGGAAAGTAAAGTTACACATGCCTAGCTAAAATAAAATAGCTAGGCATTTTTAAAAACTATCAAGATACGATTAAAAGCGTAGAATAAGATTAAGAAGTTGCTATGCAACAGATGACAACCAATAAAATTAAAATCAGATTTGCCGTTATTAATGATTTACTATCAAGCATGTATATTTTACAAGAACCCATCACCTCCACATGCATCAAGAATATATTTATCAATGGAATAAGACTTATCCAAGATTAGAGCTAATTGAAGCTGATATACAACAACAATCTTTATATGTGGCACTAAATAGCTTTGACAGTATCCTTGGGTTTCTCGTACTCAATGAGTCTCAACCAGATAATTATAAATTATTACCATGGCAAAAAAAACCAAAAAAATTGCCATACAATTATATAACCAAATAGAAAAAATTACTAAAGCTTTATATGACACTTCTACGCGAATAGACACTGCTGCAAACAATATCAAAGCACAACAATTTTTTCTCAAACAAGACCATTCGTAGTTTGGAAATATGAAGTGCAATGATTATGGTAATCTATATAATAAACATTATGACATGATATTTTATAGTTAACCTATAAACAATTGAGCGATTGATTGTTCAATAGCCAAACTTAAATTATCCTGACGATTATCATTAGTTCGAATGAAACGCTTTAAATTAGCCCATACATGTTCAATCGGGTTCAAATCGGGTGAATATGGTGGTAAATAAATTAACTTACATCCAGCTTGTTCAATTAACTCTTTAACTCTGGCTGACTTATGGAAACTGGCATTATCCATAATTACAACTTGATTTGGCTTTAACTCCTTACATAGAGCAAGTTCAACCCACGCCAAAAATACCTCACCATTAGTATAGCCATCATACTCCATTGGTGCAATAAGCTCTTTACTACCATAGCAATAACCACCAATTAAGGTTATACGTTTGCTTCTAAATCCTAATGCTTCGGTAAATGCTTTTACGCCTCTTTTGGCCCAGCCACGTAATGGAGACATGTTGTTGTCCACACCTGTTTCATCAATATAGACGAGATACTCAGGCAGGATATTTTTAATTTGCTCTGTGAATGATGCCCTTTTCTGCTCACAACGTTGTTTATAATTTACCTCTTTTTTTATATGTTATTTCCATTCGATGAAGTGTATTATAAAAACAACTTTGCGAAACATGAGGTGCTAATTTATTACGTAGCTCTATACCGTCAGCATCGGGATGCTCTTCTAAGTAATCCAATACTGCTTGCTTGTCGGTAAATATGCTATGTCTGCCTTCTTTTGCTGGTTTTATTATCAAACAACTTCCTGTTTCGTCATATCTATCACACCATCTGCGAATTGTGGCATAGCCTAAAGAAAGCAATTTAGCTAACTCTTTTTTATTGTAATTACCTGTTTTATACAAAGTCATTGCTTTATCGCGAAGATCTTGAGAACATCCGTACATATTGTTATCAATCAAAATTAGTAGACACATAGTTTAACATATTATGCTCAGTAAATTATAGGATAACTATATTACTAACGCCAACTAGGGATAAGGAATTAAAGATATAAAAAATCCACCATTACACTTATAGTTGTTAAAATGAGTTTCTCACAAAACAAGTTACAACTGACGGAGCAATGATGGATTTAGTAGAATTATATGTTATTATCGACGATTTTTGCAAGGCGTTTATGCCTAGATACCTAAAAATTCTGAAAAATAAAAAGCAAATTACTCGGGTTAGAACTGGGATGCTTTCAACCAGTGAGATAGTCTGGATTATTTTATTATTTCAAGAGTCAGGTTTTGCTTGCTTCAAATGCTATTATGACAATAAAGTCTTAACTGAATACCGCTGTTATTTTAGGCAGCTACCAAGTATAACCGATTTACCGAGCTAATGCCAAATAGCTTACTCGTCTTATTAAGGCTATTCAATTACTTAACTTACTTCTTGCAATACTTCAGGCAACTTAACTGGGTAACGCCAACTCGGCTTAAGCCGAGTTGGCGTTACTATGAAAAACCATTGTCAAATTAATTAACTTATTTAATATAAAGACTGATATCAGTAACTGATTAGACTATCTCAACAACACAAAATAGTGACTCACAACTTCATGTTATTAATGAAATCTATTTGATATTTTATGGTACACAATTTACAAGTCTCTGACGGTTTAATAACAGACAACTACAAAACTTAAAATATTAAAAGTCTACTTTTAAAAAGTAGACTTTATTTCATAAATCCATATAACAGAATACGACAGAAATTATAAACGCCATAGGATATAGCCACGAGCACGAATCTCTTCTTTTGGTAAAACTGATTTTACATCAATCACAATACCACCAGGTACAACTTTGGCTAAAAGCTCATCCAAAGAAAAACCTTTAAATTCTTTATGTGCAACCGCAACTATAAGTAATGGCACTTGAGGAATATCGGCAAATGGTGTAAATTTCACGCCATATTCGTGCTCGGCATCCGCAGAATCCGCAACTGGATCACAACAATAAACTTTAGCATTATAATCATTTAATTCATTGATAATATCAATAACCTTAGTATTACGCACATCAGGACAATCTTCCTTAAAAGTAAATCCTAAAACACCAACTTGTAAATTGGTAAAGTCTAAACCATGTTTTAAAACCAGCTTAATACCTTTACGTGCTACATAACGCCCCATATTATCATTAATTCGACGCCCAGCCAAAATCACCTGCGGAATATAACCTAACTGTTCCGCACGATAAGTCAAATAATATGGATCAACGCCAATACAATGACCACCAACTAATCCTGGACGAAATGGCAAGAAATTCCATTTAGTTCCTGCCGCTTGTAATACTTCTTCAGTATCAATTCCCATCCGATCAAAAATTACCGATAATTCATTCATAAAAGCAATATTTAAATCACGTTGTGAATTTTCGATAACTTTAGCGGCTTCGGCAACTTTAATCGAACTAGCTTTATGCACACCAGCTGTAACCACCGATGCATAAACATCTGCAACGATATCTAATGTAGCTTGATCTTGACCTGACACAATTTTATGGATCGTGGTAAAACTACGCTCTTTATCGCCTGGGTTAATTCGCTCTGGCGAAAATCCCACAGTAAAATCTACTCCACCACGTAAGCCTGATTCACGTTCCAAAATAGGAATACAAATTTCTTCCGTTACACCAGGATAAACGGTTGACTCGTACACAACAATATCACCTTTTTTAAGTGCTCTACCAACAGTTACCGAAGCTTTTTCCACTGGAGTTAAATCCGGTACATGTGCACAATCAACTGGAGTTGGTACAGCAACGATATGAAAATCCGCTTTACGCAAGTCATTTATATCACAAGTATAAATAATATCCGTTGTTGCTAAATCTTCAGAAGTAGTCTCTTCTGTACGATCAAAACCCTGTTTTAACTCTAAAATACGTTGTGAATTTATGTCAAAACCAATACATTGCTTTTGTTTACCAAATGCCACGGCAGCTGGCAACCCAACATAACCTAACCCTACTAATGAAACAATTCTATTATGCATCGATTACTCTCCTAAAAATGAGTACAACATTATAAATGTAAACCAGATCATATTTGTGGATATTTCTTGGTTAATAATTTGGATTTTAAAATTAAAATCTTTGGAGTTTTAAACTTAACCAAACGTAAATAAAAATAGGTGTAATAACAAATATACCCTAGCAAACCTAACAACATAATTAAGGTGCTCTTATACCAGATTAATGCCACGATAGTTGGTGGAATAATAATAGTTAACATTAATGGCATAACTCGTGCATTACGATACAAAATTGGTGAGTTACGCGGTAAACAACGGTCAAAAACCAATTGGTGCATATGTAAGTTATCTGGCTGAGTTGCTTTAGTTTTATGAATGAATTTTCGACGCACAATAGTAAATGCCATTTCCATAATTGGATAAGCCCCCAATAATAGAACCGCATATGGAGAAATTTGACCAATATGACGCTCTACCAAATTGATGCTAATAAAAGCCACCATAAACCCAATTAAATAAGCCCCACCATCTCCAAGAAAAATTTTGCCTTTTGGGTAATTATATAACCAGAAGCCAAATATCGCGGCAGTAAAACTTATGGTTACAACAACTAACGTCATGTCAGATAGGCACCAACTTAAATAGGCCAACCCTAAGGCATTAATCATTGCAGATGTTGAAGACAATCCGTTATAACCATCAATAATATTATATGCATTCGCAGCACCAAGTACTACAAAACAGGTTAAAACAAATGCAAGCGCATCTACACTTAAAACTAAATTTAATCCGCTATGATCTAAATGGCGAATAAGAGGCATCGTATCAGAAATGAATACCGCAAAAACTACTGCTGCAGCCATAAACATCATTCGAACAGCAGGAGATACAGCCTTAGATAAATCCTCAGTCAGTCCACCTACAAAAACAAAAAACAAAGAAGTAATTAATCCTGCATAAAACGGAGCCCAAACTGCGCCAATATTTGCTCCATACAGTGCAGTGAATGTCATACTCACAAAAATCGCCAAGCCACCAATCCTAGGTACTGGATGTTCATGCATCTTCTGCACACTAGATAAATCATGGTCAAGCGTAACTTGCGCATGAATATCACTGGTATAAATAATGACCTTTATCATAAGTAATGACACAATAAAGGTTAGCACTAATTCCCACATCCTGAATTCTCTTCTCTATAAAAGTCTATGAATGGACTATATTAATGTAGTTTAAATTAAAAAAACAACTATACCAAAGGTATATTATGCGCCCCGTTGTCAAGACCACTAACCAATCAATTTAAGAAACAAA
>CAZZAV010000033.1:0-22864 GCA_964652705.1 uncultured Neisseria sp. | reverse complement strand
TCTATTATGTCCAATTAAATTTGTTAGTTATATTAACCTGTAACGGATATATATAGTTAACACTAAGACAAATTACCTATTAAATAGCATAAATATAATTTTATATCAATATATTATTGTATTAAAAACAGGCGGTTTAAAATTGCGTCAACTATATCTCTACAATTTTATTAGATCATTACAATTACAGTTGTGTATTATATGAGCTATGAATTATATGTTTTGATATGATTCTTATTTGGTGGTTGATGTGTTTCATCAGTTGTAAAATAAGTGACAAATTAAATTTGCAAAAATATTCTTTGTATGTTACACTAACACTCTGTGAAATATTAGTTATAACTGTTTGAAAATGTATTAGTTAATTTTACGTGTTTTCTTGGTATGTTATCAATGTGAATTGCAGTTTTATTGAGTGTTGCACAGAATTTAGGATTAATTAATGTACTTTACTTATCTATATAAAATAGATAAATTTTTGGAGACGTTATTATGGCTATGACAATTTATATGACAGCTACTGGTGCAAGTCAAGGTGATATTAAAGGTGAAGTGGCGCAATCTGGTCGTACTGGTACAATTTTGGGCTATGCTTTAGCGCATAATATGGAAATTCCTAGAGATACACACACTGGTTTACCAGTAGGTCAAAGGATTCACCACCCACTTACAATTACAACAGCGATTGGTATGCATTCGCCAAAATTTTTCCAAGCTTGTTCTACTGGTGAGCAATTAAGTATAACTCTTGATTTTTATCGTATTAATGATAAAGGTATGGAAGAGAAATATTATACGGTGCAGTTGACTAAAGCAATTGTTATTGATATTAAAGAATGGTTTCCTGAAACATTTTTGCCAGAAAATAAAACATATCATCATATGCAAACAATCTCTATGTCTTATGAGAAGATTGTGTGGACATATGTTCCTGATGGCATTGAGGCTGAGGATGACTGGAAAGCTCCAAAAATTGCATAATTAATATGCTAGTTTTTATTGAGTTATATGGCATTGGGGCATTTGTTACCAATGCCATTTTTTTGTGAGGAATTATGCGCTATAATACACTATTCGAGACATTTCGAATGATTGGTGGAGGTTCTGGTTATTCTACCGATTCAGATGTTGTAGATGTTGATTCTATTTTAGAACACTTAAGAAATATCTTAAATTCGCGGCATGGTAGTGTGATGATTGCAGATAACTACGGTATGCCAGATTTGACAAATTTTCCTGGAGAGAATTTAGGTGCCTCAGTGAAAGATCTTGAAAGAATAATGAAAAGCACCGTAGAGAAGTATGAGCCGCGCTTAACTAATGTTAGAATCAGTTATGATCCAGAAAGTAGTAGTGGGTTTTCTTTGAAGTTTGGTTTGTCAGCAGAAATTTCTGCTGCATACAGTGAGAAACGTTCACCCATTTTTTTTGAAACAGTTATCACTTCAGATGGTTTCGTGAAGGTTGTTACGGGTTAGGCTATGTTTAATAAATATTATGAAAATGAGTTGCGTAAATTACGAGAGCAAGCTGTAGAGTTTTCCAAGGCTCACCCGGTTACTGCTCCGCTGTTGTCTGGCGCTAGCATGGATCCTGGTGCCGAGCGCATGCTTGAAGGTGTTGCTTTTTTGAGTGGACTTCTACATCAAAAATTAGATGATGGGCTTGATGATTTTATTCGTGAGACGCTTGAAATAATTTTCCCTCATTTTGTAAGACCAATACCATCAACATCAATCGTTTTATTTGAACATAAGCCTGGTCAATCAGATCCTATTTTGGTCGAGCCTGGAACTTTATTGAGCTCCAATAAAGTTGATGGTGTTTCATGCCAGTTTAAGAGTTTGTTTAATCTTGAGGTTAATCCTATCAGGGTTGTTGCTACTGAAATGAATAAAGTGCGTGAAAAATGTACTCAGATTAAAATTTCTTTGGAATTGGTAGACAGTAATTTAAGTAATTGGCGCCCAACTCAAGGTTTATACTTCTTTTTAGGTGGTTCTTATACTCAAGCAACTAATATGTTTATGTTATTACATCATTACTTGGGTCGTATTATTATAAAAGCCAGCGATATTGATGAGGAGTTTATTTTACCGTCAAGCTTTTTAAAGCACACTGGTTTGGATCTTGATAATAAGTTAATTGATTTTCCAGTGCAATCGTTTTCTGCGTTTAGATTACTACAGGAGTATTTTATACTACCGCAAAAGTTTACATTTATGTCATTGACCGGATTTCATGACTGGAGAAATAGGGGGTCAGGAAATGAGTTTTCTATTTGTTTTGAATTAAATGATATACCTGAAGTTTTATCACATGTTAACAGAGATACATTTATTTTTAATACGACACCTGTTATTAATCTTTTTAATCACGAGATGGAGCCTATCCAACTAAATCATAAATTAGAGAAAGTATTGTTACGCCCAAGCACTCAGTCGGTAAATTATTATCAAACTTATGACGTTGAGAGCGTTGTTGGGTATCAGCCTGGAACTTTAGGTAAAAAAGAATATTTTTCTATTTCTGGTTTTAAAAATTTGGATTCTAATCAACATGTTTATCAGTTACTCCGTGGTCGCAGCATTGTTAATAATCATCCAGAAGCGTATTTATTTTTTCCATATCAAACAGCGTCAGATAATTTATATGAAGAGACTTTATCTGTATCTTTACGCTGTACAAATGGTCGACTTCCAGAAAGATTGAAAATTGGTGATATTTGTAAATCTACTTTTAGTTCGCCAGAGGCTTTGAGCTTTAGGAATATTTTACAGCCAACTATTGCAATTGAACCTCCTTCTGATGCCAAGAATTTGTGGCAGATGGTTTCACATTTATCAATGAATTTTTTGTCTATAGTTAATTTAAGAAATTTGAAAGAATTATTAAGAATTTATTTGCCTAACGAAGATCAAGATCGACCTCGCTTAATGTCAAATCAAAAAAGAATTGAGGGAATTGTTGCAATTAGCCATACTGCAGTTGATCGTATTTCGCGCGGCAGAATAATGCGTGGACAGCAAATTGAAATGAGCGTGGACGTCCAGCAATTTACTGGACTTGGTGATGTTTATTTGTTTGGTGCATTGATGGATAAATTTTTTAGTTCCTATGCTAGCATGAATATATTTACGCAATTTAATCTTAAAGAAGTTAATACGGGAGTTACCTTTAAATGGGCGGCAAAGATTGGGAACAGAATTTTGATTTAAAATCCAAATTATTTGAGCATGGTCATCAATTTTCATTTATTCAAGCTTATAGGTTAATTGATTTGTTGTTGAGAGAGGAGCTTGGTGATAATTATTCTCGAGATGCTGCCCTTCAACAAATAAAAATAAGACCAGAGCTATCTTTAAATTTTCCGAGTTCTGATATTAGTCAAATTGATTTATTAGAAGTTGATGGTAAATCTATCTATCAAATAACTGCTACTTTCCTAGGCTTGTATGGTATTTCATCTCCTTTACCTAGCTTTTATACTGAAGATTTGTTTAGAGATCAAGTTGATGACAATCCACTAGTTAGAGAGTTTATTGATATTTTTAATAACCATATTTATCAGCTATTGTTAAAAATATGGGACTCACATAAACTAAGTTATCAGGTTGTTGAGGCTAAGAATCCTATTTATTTATCATATTTGTACCGATTTGGTGGTATTGAGCACCCTAGTCATAATCAAATGATTCCATCACAGTATAATATATTGCGATACTTAGGTATCATGGGGCATTTGCCACGTTCCGCGTTAGGATTAAAAATTATTTTAGCTGATTTGTTGGATGTGAAAAACGTAGAGGTTTTGCAATGTATGGATTCAGTAATGGATATTCCTGTTGAGCAGATTTTTTCGTTAGGGCTTAGTGGTAGCTTATTGGGAGAAGATGCACATTTAGGTAATCAAATAATTAGCGCCAGTCATGCATTTACGGTCAAGATTGGTCCTGTAGATGATAAAGAGTTTAAAAGATTGCTACCAGGATCTGAGAAGTTTCAAACAATTCATCACGTTGTTGATGCATATATTGATCAACCATTAACCTATAATGTTGAGTTAGTTGTTAGTGGGAAAGAGCTATCTACTGCAACTCTCGGTAATTCTAGTTGGTCATGTTTAGGTCATGATACATGGATTTTTGCTGATAATGATGTAAAGGATCAAAATTATACTTTGCAATTTAATGACCTAGATCGTAGTGTGCGATGAGCTTTTTTTAATTACAAACTTGGACCAATTATGCTGTATATATTCACAGTTTTTTTGATTACACAGAGCGTATTCTTCAAAAACAATTTTGTTCACTTGAATGAATGTCTTTGATATTTAGCCTTATTTTATAGTGTTGTAGTTTTAAAGAATAATTATTAACTTTTGTAGATTGATTTACTTAGCTAAGGCTTTTACAAGTAAGTCATATATATGATAATATACCAGATTGAGTATTAAATTTAATTAATGTTAGTTTAGTGTGTCTTTTGGGTATAGAGTTGATTTATTTATTCTGTTTGTTGTTTAAATATAATTAATTTTTAGGTGGTTGTAGAAAATGAAAAATACCTTATCGTTGGTTAAAAGCCCTGCATCACTTGGTTATGCTGAAATACATTATGCTACTGTAATTGCAGTAAATAGTGATTTAGCGGGTGATTTTTGTTATGTCCTTCAAGTATCAAATAGTGATGAAATAGTTGCGTATAGGGCAGAAAGTTGCCTGCTTGTACCAGAGATTCGCGATTTAGTTTTGTTTACCTGTACCTCTAGTGCAAATCAAGTTTTTATTTTACAAATTTTGAAGCGAGAAACCACAGTAAATACTTTAGATTTAGGACAAAATACAGTTTTAGTTGGTAATAATTTGAAGATAGCAGCAAACTCACAAATTAACGTTGAAGCTCCAGAAGTTAATTTGGTTGGTATTAAAGGTTCTGCTAAATTTAGTCATAGCTCATTTGTAAGTAATTGGTGTGAAGTTAGGTTGCATAAGGCCGCGATGATTATTCATAGTTTAGACCGTATTATGAATACAGTTACAGAAAAAATTATGAATAGTTTTAGGACTGTTGATGGAATAGAACACACTAAAGCAAAACGCATTAAAACAGTCGTGACAGAGCGTATGTTCCTCAAAGCTAAGCATACTACTCTTCACGCTGAAGAGGAAGTGTCAATTGATGGTAAGAAAATTCATATAGGATAGGATATGAAAGAAATTGTAGTTACTTCTCTTATTCGTGATGAAGCTAAAGTAAAATCGCTTTTATCTTTGTTACAGCCATATCGAGTGACAGTTAAAGGGCATTTCTGGGTTGATGATTTGAATAAAATGGCGTGGGCCAGTGCAAAAAGCGAGTTATTTACTTCCAATACTGGGTTATGGATTATTGTTACAAACCAGGCTAGTTTGGCAACTTCATCTACGTTGAAAGGTCTGTCAGGTTTATCATTACTGCTTCAATCAGATGAAGAAATTTTACCGCCAAATTTGTTAATTTTATTAGAAGATGGCACTGTAGAAACTGAGAAGTTACCTTTGCCGTTACAGCATGCACAAATTTTACCGTTGAACCAAGCTGGGTTGGGAGCTAAAGTAGTTGGATTGCTTCATAAGCCTTTAATTCAAACTCAAACTGAATACCGAGTTAAATTACACCCGCTGTATGAGTTGGGGCTTTGGATTGAGATAGGGCCAAAGCAGCCTCATCTTTGGAATGGAGTAATGTTTGGTGTTCATGGCGCAGAAATTAATTTGCAAGGTTATGGAGATTCTGGGGTTGTTCCAGAAAATTGTACAATTGAATATCCACAAGAGGGGCTTAAGATTAAGGTTGGGGAGAGTGAGTTTGTTGCTTGGGCTATTCGTAATGTCATAAATGACACTCACTCTTATTTTGCTCGGGTTACTCAATTTCCAGAACAGATTCTATTTTGCCCATATGCAAATGATGACGAAGCAGAAGCGTATATTTTTAAGTTGTGTTAATAATAAATCTGTGGTTAATAATGAGGGGATATTGAATCTGATGGATTTTAACAAGAAACCATATAAGATGCTATTTATGGCTATATCTGGATTTTTGATAGCTAGTTGCTCGTCAAATAAAACACCACCTCCAGTTACTTATATGCCAGGGGGAATATCGATTTCCTACACTGCAGATAAGGATTTAAATGCATACGATCAAAGTCCGCATTATGTTATGTTGGTAATTTATCAACTTGATAACATTAGCGGCTTCCATCAATTAGCCAAAAACTTGACTGGCATTAACCAACTTTTAAATTTAAGTAAATTTGATAGTAGTGTAATTGGTATTGATACTAGATTTATTAATGCTGGTGAAGCTGGTTTAATTACGTTGGATCGCTTAGAAAATACGAAATGGATCGGGTTAGCAGCAGGTTATTATGATTTGACTCCGCTTCGCTCGATTAAAGAAGTTCAAATGCCCAAAGATGTTAGTGATAAATTACAATTAAATCTTTCTTTTACGATCGATACGATTCAAGAGGTTGAAACTAAATGATAAACCCACGTGGACCTATTTATTGGCATCAAGGCCTATTTTTACAGCCAGAGCATTTTCAGCAGGCTTCTATGTATAATGAATCATTGCTTGTGCCATTTAGAAATTATTTAACTCCTTATTTTTGGGGGGTGTGTAATTTGGCGCTTGATAGTGGTGCATTGAGAGAATATAAAATCAATCTTCCATCAGGGGAGTTTTTATTTAGAGATGGAACTTGGGTTTCTATTAATCATAATGCTACGATATCTCCGCGCTCATTTAAAGATTTATGGGAAAGAACTCATGAGTCGTTTATTGTATACATTGCTTTGAAATGTTTAAATACTAATGGAGAGCAGATTGATCGTAATGAATTTAATGACGCTAGCGTTAAGTCATCCAAAGTTAGATTTACATTAAATTCTAATAATGAAGAAGTGCGCGATTTATATAATCGTGGGCACAGTGCGCAAGTTTCTAGTTTAAATTATGTTTTGCACCTAATCTGGGATAAAGAAGTTGAGTTTTATCCTGAATACGAAATAATTCCAATTGCTAAGGTTGAGTATAATGGTCAATTTGCAATTTTTTCTCATGATTTTATTCCTCCAATGGTTTCAGTTGAAGGCTCACCTTTATTATTGAGTTATTTGTCCAACATTAAAGAGACGCTATATTCTAATTCATTAAATTTAAGTGGTTATAAAAACTTAAGTCAAATTTTAAGTGGTGATTATAAATCATCATCTTTGTTTTTTTTAATGACATTAAAAACTATTAATCATTTTGTAGCATTGCTAAATCATTATTTAGAGTCGCCAAATTTAAGCCCATATCTCCTTTACGGAGTCTTAAGGCAGCTGGTAGGAGAGTTGAGTGTTTCCAGCGATAGAATTGATGCTTTAGGAATGACTCCATCTGGTGAATCTTTGATTGCTCCGTACGATCATACAAATTTGGGGCTTTGTTTTAAGCAAGTTTATACGCTAATTAATGAGATCCTTGATGGATTACTCGATAATATGGAGTGTGTAGTTCCTCTGGTGCAAAGTAGTAATTATTTTAGTGCGGATATTCCTGTAGATTTATTGGGTGTGAGTAATAGTTTTTATCTCTGCATTAAAACAGATCTTTCATTAGAGGATTTGCTCAGTAATATGACGCATAATATTAAAGTTGGTAGTAAAGAAGATGTGCCAATTTTAATTAAACGTGCACTTTCTGGTGTTCCATTGAAACATTTAAGTGAATTACCATTTAGATTGGCTTGGAAACCTAATGTTCATTATTTCCATTTAAATAATCATCATTTGTCTTGGTTAAGTATTAAAGAATATGCTAATTTGTGTGTATTCTGGAGTGGACTACAAGATAAAGCTGAGATGAGCTTGTACGTATTAAAAGGAAAGGTATTGATGACATGAATACCACAGATCGTTTTTCAGAGTTGATGGCTTATACATTGTATTTTATTAAAGATACAGAAAAAAACCAGCCATCTTATGATTTTATTTATAATGAATTTACTAAATTAATTATAAACTCTCGTGAGAAAGTAAAAGAAGATCCATACTTGTTTCAATATTGGGAGAAATCTTTATTTGCTGTTTGTGCTTGGGTTGATGAGCAGGTGCTATTGTCTAATTGGCAAAATAAAGAGCTATGGCAGTTAAATCCGTTACAGAATAAATATTTTAAAACTAGAAATGCTGGTGAAGAGTTTTTTGAGATTATGGAGCGATTGGATCCAGTTGCGGATGCTCCAGTAATTGAAGTTTATAACTATTGTATTAAATTGGGTTTTAAGGGTAAATATTTTAATCCAGTATCACAAACTAAATTAGTTGAGCATAATGGTGTTGATGGGTCTGATGTATTATTAATTGATAATGTGTCAATGTTGTTTCCTAAGGCTTACAGCAACCAAGAGCGTAAGAAGCGTCGCCGTAAATTAAGGTTAAGTTCAGAATTTATTTTGTTGATTATTGCAATAACACTGGGAATTTGTTTAGTCTTATTGGGTGAATTCTATCAAACTGTATTGGATAATCAAGTAATAAGGTTATTTTTATGAAGAAGATTTTAAAATTCTTTTTTATTTTGTTTTTGCTTGTGCTAATAATTGCTGTTATTGGATGGTGTATTTTAAAACAGTATATTACTTGGTGGGTTGGCGGAGCGATATTTTTTGGTTTGCTTGGTGTTTGGCTTGGAATCTCGTATTTACAGAATTTTCTTGCCCGCCGTCGGATGCAAGCATTTGTAACTCGTGTTGTTGAGCAAGAGTCTTCATCTGTGACCGCACGAGCTAGTATGCTTGAGGCTTTGCGTGCAAAGTGGCAAGAATCAGTAAATTTGATTAAACTCTCTAAATGTAGTCATCTTCCATTATATGTTTTGTTAGGTGGAGCTGAGTCAGGAAAAACTTCTTCCATTAAAAATGCAAAGCTGAATACTCCTTTAGCCAGTACAGTAAAGAATACTGGAATAGCACCTACAAAAAGCTTTGATTTTTGGTTCCTAGAGAAATCAATGGTGCTAGATACAGCAGGTAGATACGTTATGCCTGTTGACGAGTTTCAAGATACAAATGAGTGGAATGAGTTTTTACACCTATTTGTAAAGCATCGCAAAAAAGATGCTTTAAATGGGGTTGTAGTTTCAATCGAGGCTGGAAGGCTACTAAATGCTGATATGATGAGCCTACGTGATGAAGGTCAAAATATTCGTAATAGAATTGATAGCTTGATGCATGCTTGTTGGTCAAAATTTCCTGTATTTATTATGATTACAAAGATGGATCAGATTTTTGGCTTTAGTGATCTGTGTTTAAATTTAAGTATTGATGAAACCAATCAGGCTGCTGGATATCTAAATGCAAATAATGATGATTGGCACTCAGTAGTTGAAAATTTCATGAGTGAAACCTCTAAAAAATTTAGTGAATTGCGTAGTCGAATAGTTGCTGATTTGGAGGAGGTAACTCAACCAGGATTGCTTCTTTTTCCTCATGAGTTTTTGGCATTAGAAAATGGTTTAATGGAATTTTCTAAAGCTATTTTTGAAAATAATCCATACCAAGAGCAACCTCTTTGTCGCGGTATTTATTTATGTAGTGCTCTTCAAGATAGCAGTCCTGAATCTGTTACTTTAAAATATGGTGATAATTATATCAAGCATGGAGAGAGTCAAGGTTCGCGCCGTGAGTTATTCTTGCGTGAGTTTTTTAATAGTGTTTTACCTCAAGATCAAAATTTAGTGGAGCCGGCATATAGTTCGTTTAAACGGCGTTTTTTTACTAATGGTATCGGGCTATTAGCGGTTTTTAGTATTTTCATAGCAACGGCCAGTCTATACACAGCTTCGTATTTACACAATCGTGAAGTTTTAAATTTATATACAAGAACATTCCATAAAATGCCAGTTAGCAGTAATTTGGAGACTACTTTAGATTATTTGCAGGATTTTCAGCGAGTTATTAAACAACTAGACCACGAGAACAAAGATTGGTTTTTACCATCTTTAGGGATGACTTATGGTGATAATTTAGTTCGTGATTTAAAGGTAAAGTACGTAGTACTTTATGATCAAAATTTTCAAAATGGGTTTTTGCAAGATTTATACAATAAAGTTGTAAATACAGATAAAACTAATTCTAATGTCGATGTTTCGTTGTATTTAGAGTTTATTGCAAGTAAAATAGATGCAGACGATTACTCACTGGAGCATGGCTCTACTGATTTGGCTCTTAATAAAGACGATGAGCTTAATGTTGCGACATTACTTTTGCCTAGTGTTGTTTATAAAGTATACCCGAATTTGTCACCAAATATGAATGATGTAATTAATAACACTTATGCATCTTTCCTCGCTTGGAATCATAGTAAAGCTATTAAGCGCAGTCATTTAAACTTTATGCTGTTAATGGTAAGAGATTTATTTTCTCGTGATCCTGGGGACTGGAATTTTTTGATTCATCAAGAGTTATTTGCGCCATATGATGTTAATCTTGCGACGTTTTGGGGCAATTCTAATACTTCTATTTTGGATAGTACAGTTATTGTTCCTGGGATTTTTACTAAAGAAGGTATGGCAATTTTAACTAAGTTTGTTAAGTTAATGCGTGACAGCGGTTTAAAAGGAATTGCTCAAGCTCCAGTTGTAGAGCGTTTTTGGGATTGGTATCGTGTTTCTTATTATAAAGCTTGGTATGATTTTGCGACGAAATTTGATACTGGTCTTACTTCTTTTCAAAGCAATTCAGATCAACATCGGTTAGCTGATAGCATGTTGACGATGAATAACCCATATAATAATTTCTTAGGGGTCGCTGCGGCTGAATTAAAGCCAGATGATGTTTTAACCAATCCGCCATATTGGGTGCGTTTACTTATTGAATTAAATAATGCTCAGCAAGTATCGGATAATAAAATCTCTGTAGCCAGCTTTAGGCAACAAATTCTGCAAAAAGTCGAAGCTGTTATTCCAAATAAGGTTACTGGAGCTGAATCTGGTGTTGATGCTCATAATAAATTAGTCAGCACTACTATGGCTGCGTATAATCAAGCATTAGCCCAGTCATTTCCTAATTTAATATCCAATGATAGTTATTTTCGTTTTGTTTCAGAACTGTTTTCTGAGTATGATGGTGGCGCGGTACAAAAAACTTCGGTTAGTACCGCATTAATTAATTTTAATCAATTACGTTTGTTACTTAGTAATTATTCATCTAACAGTAGCACATCTAATACTGATACCGTATGGAAACTACAAGCTGGTCCATTAAATTATTTATTGACGTATTCAATTTCTCGAGCTTCGTGTGCGATTGATGGAAATTGGGATGATGCTGTCGTTGGTAAAATTTCTGGTGTTAGTGATAGTGATTTGCCTAAAGTACTGCTCGACAAAAATAGTGGTTTATTGTGGAAGTTTGTGAATAGTCAGTTAATGCCATTTTTAAATTTGACTAAATGGGGGTATTCTCCAAAATCTATTTATGGTCAGACTGAGTTTGCAACGACGATTCAATTTAATCCGCAATTCATTAAGTTTTTAAATACTTCACGTTTGATTAATGTTGATCCTCCTGTTTTGGCTCAGTCGCAATATACGGTTAATATGAACACAGTTCCAATTACCGTAAATGATGGAGCTACTGTGAAGCCATATGGGGTGATTCTTTCTTTACAATGTGCCGATGGAGAACAAGTTTTAAAGAATTTTAATTATCAAAATAAACAATCATTTAATTGGTCAGCTGATAAATGTGGTGATACAACCCTAAGTATAGTCTTTCCAAATTTAACTATTTCTAAAGTATATCCTGGTAAAATGGGCTTTCCTAAATTTTTAGCCGATTTTAGAAGCGGATCGCATTTATTTAAGAGTGAGCAATTTGATCAGTCAGATATTTTAAAGAATGAATATCAGATTGATTGGATTAATGTGAAATATCAAATTGATAATATTATACCGATTCCAGTAGTGCCTAATGCTGGAGTAATAAAAAGCTTATCAGAAAGTATTCCTCAATCAATTACGAGTTGTGGTGGAAACTATTAGATAGATTCTATATATAAATAAGGACAAACATGGAGTTATCGGATTTAGGTAAATTACCCATTGAAGGTGAGAAGCCAACTGGTCGTGATATTCGCTCAGACGATATTTATGAAGAACTAGTTACCGAAATTAATAAACGTGGTACATTGAATGCAGTTGGACCAACTAATTGGACAAATGTTATAAATCTGAGTCAAGATATTTTACAGAATTATTCAAAAGATATTTTAGTTTGTAGTTATTTTTGTGTTGGACAATTGAACGTTAATGGACTTAAAGGCTTAGCTAATGGTCTACATGTATATTTGGGGTTATTAGATAATTATTGGGACGGTTTGTACCCTCCACGAATCGGTGGGCGGATTAATGCCATTGAGTGGTGGTTGAATACAGTTAACGAGCAACTAAGAAAAACTGAGCCTGAGGTTTGGTCTACGGACGATTTAGCTGTATTAAAGCAAGACTTTGATGGATTATTAGCTTTTTTTGAGCAGCGTGCAATAGATGAGCCTACAGAGATTAGATCCGTTATTGCGAAAAGCTTGGCTTTGATTTCTACTGAGAGTAAGACTGTTGCTTCTCAAGTTAGTATTAATAATGCTAATCAAGCAAATAATACGACAGCTCAAAATATTAACAATAATTCTTCAATTGCAGGCTCTAATTCAACAAGTTTAGGTGAGGCAATTTATGTGCCAGACATCATTGAGGTAAATGATTTAGATTCAGCATTAAAGCCAGTTTTTGGTGCTTTAGGTAAAATAGCACAAAGCTTATATCGCGAACAGCCTTTGTCTTCACTATTATTTAAGACGAATCGTTTTATTGCATGGGCTAATGTTAGTACGGTTCCACCACGAGATAGTGCCACAACTACAATGCTGCCACCGCCTGATTTTCAATTAGTCAGCACATTGCAGCAACTTTGTCAAAGTAGAAGTTGGTTAGAATTATTGAAAACTGCAGAAGCCAGAATAGTTGAGTTTAGGTTTTGGCTGGATCTTTCATATTACTCCTATACTGCACTTATAAATTTGAATCAAACTTCTACAGCAGAAGAGCTAGCATCTGAAACATTTAATTATAAAAATAGATTAAATGGAATCGAGAAATTATGTTTTTCAGATGGAATGCCATTTGCTAATGATGATACTCAGTCGTGGTTAAGTAGCATATCTAAAGGAAGCAATTCTTCAAGTTTGATGCCAATTAATGCTACGTCTGTAATGAGAGATGGAGCTGATTTTGCGCAAGATATGGTAGATGCTAAGCAATTATCTGATGATGGCAATTTACCCGCTGCAATTAATAAGTTACATGATAGAATCAAATCCGCTGTAACTAAAAGTGAGCGTTTTATTCGAGTTATGTATTTTTGTAAATTTGTGTCCTCGATTAAAAATAAGTACTTGGCAAAGCCGTATCTAAATGAGTTATTAATGTCTTGTAAAGATTATCAGCTGGATAGTTGGGATCCTGTAATTGCTAGTGAAGCGTATCAAATTATACTTGAATTTTCTAGCTATAAAGATTTAGGGATAGCTCCAGAATATATTAGCGAAGTTCTAAATCGCTTAATGCTACTTGATCCGGTTAACTCATTAAGATTTCATCCATAGTTCTTATTTGATATTCTCTAGAGATAACAATTCTGGTTATCTTTATTCGGATGTAAAAAGAGAGGGTTTTAAAGTGAATTACTCGATCGATGAGATTTTATCTTTTGCCAAGATTGCGGAATTTACCACCTTTAAAGATGCGGCAAGTCAATTAGGCGTGGCAGCCACCACTTTAAGTCGCAAAATAGGTATTCTTGAAGAGAAGCTTGGTAAAAAATTATTAATTACTAGCCGAGATGGAATTCAATTAACTCCATTTGGTAGAGAATTAGCCGCAAGGTTTAATCATTATAACTCGCAGATTAGTAATGAATTAACCAATTTACTTAGCAATCATGATAATTATTTGTATCATGTCAATCTGTTGTTGCCAGCAGTTGCTTTTGTATTTTTATCTCCACTACATATTAAGCGAATCGCAGAGAGCCAACCCAATGTTCGTCTGAACATTCATACGTTTAGTGGCTTTGAATTACCGATTGATTGTGATAAAAAATATGATTTAATTATAACTGGTTATTTACCAGATACGAGTCAATTTTATATTAAGAAAATTAATAGTATCAAATCATGGTTGTATTGCTCGCCTAGATATGCAAAGCGGTATGGATTACCACAAACCCCCGAAGAACTAAAAGAGCATATCAGTAGAATTGCTTGTTTACGCCCAACTTTACAATTAACTGATACTAGAAATAACATGAGTGAGTTAATTACTGATAGTCCAGTAATTTCTGGAAGTGTTATCAACACAATTGGTTTTCTTAACTCAGATCATTTTATCATTGAAAGTGCCCAGAAGCAGTTAATTTTACAAGAGGGTAATATTGCAGTATTATCTGATTATTTTGTCTATGATTATGTTGGGTATCTTTTAAAAAATTACACTAAACACAATAGTGTCGTCGATAAAGTTGAACATGAATTATTGACCGTTTTACATGACGCTCTCAACCAGATTAAAGCCAACTAAATTATACCAATCTAGCCCAATCTAATTGCAAAATTGCAACTTATGCCTGCAGATTTGCAGCACGTTTTTAAATTATAATCCCTCCTGAAATGAAAAGCATACACTTGGTATTACCACTGCGTGTGTGTTTCATTAAATTTCAATAACATGTTAAGGAGGATTAAACATGAAAACAAATTTAAAAAAATTGACCTTGGTTTTGGTTACAACTGGCTTGGTGGCGTGTAATAGCGGAACTGGTGGAAATAACCCTAATTCAAATTTGAATAGTGCTGAACTAGCCACAACCTTTAATACAGCTAGTACTAAGGGTTCAATTAAGGTAATGACTACTGGTCAAAAAACCGCTTATGCACCACGTGATGATGGTGAATTGCAACCTGGCGGTGAAATTTATGGCGTACGCTTTGTTAGTGGAACTGGTGCTGAAGCTGATTGTATCATTGATAAAACAACTGGCTTTATGTGGCCAAAAAATGGCAAACTATTCGCTAAAAGCTCTTGGGGAAATAATCTAAATAAAATCAATGCAATAGATAGTGATTCTGCTAGTGCCGAGTATAACTTATGTGGACATAAAGATTGGCGAATGCCGAATGCCAATGAGTTAGAAACATTGGTGAGCTATGCCGAATCAAGCAATGCAGCGTGGTTAGAATCCCAAGGGTTCCAAAATATTGATCGTAAAGACATGTATTGGACTTCAACTTCATATAATTTAGATGGATTTTGCGCTCATGACATGGCATATGCAACTAGCCTCGATTCAGGGGTAACTGGTGGACGGAATAAATCCAAAGTAGGTGAGCCAATGGCAGAGAACTATTTCCAATATGCTATTCCAGTTCGTACTTCCGATAAAAGTGGGCCATATCAGGTACCTGCTACCGGACAAAGTAAAGTAATTCAACAAATATCCGCTAAATGCGATAGTGGGATCAATTATATTTCACCACTTGGCTCAGATGGTGATTTACAACAAGGCAAAAAAATTCTACAAAATCGTTTTATTAGTCTGTCAAATGGTGAATGCGTCAAAGATAATTTAACTGGTCTAGTGTGGGTTTCCGATGGTAGCCGACAATCACAGATTATCCAAAGTGCTTATGATGTGCTGAGTAATGGTGCAAAAGCTAATGGAATTACGTGGGATAATATTAACCAATACGGTGTTCCAGCGGTTAATCAAAAAAAATTATGTGGACGAAGTAATTGGCGCTTACCAACAATTCGTGAAGCCCGTTCGTTATATAATTATAATGTTATCCGTAATGCAGATTATTTGAGGTCCGTTGGTTTTTCCATTGATGACAGAATTGATACGGGTTCATGGTATCTTACTTCAACACCATTTGCTTATAAAGGTTCACGGTCAACTAATTTAAGTAATGTTGGGATTTCGGCGTGGGATTTGCATTTAAATGCAAATCTAACTGGTGATGTTGGACAAAATGGCTACCAAGGAATCATGAAGAACCGTGATTTGCAAAATGTGTTGTTAGTCTCAGGTGGTCAAACTATTACGCCTGTCGCAAAAAGCAAACCAGCCTTGACAGATAAAGTAATATTTATTACCCAAAATGGTTATACTAATTTCAATGGTGTTTCTGGTGCTGATGCAATCTGTAATATAGAGGCGAAAAAAACAGGTAGCTTGATTGACAAGAAAGCTATTTTCAAAGCTTTAGTGGTAGCAAGTAATCGTTATCCTTGTAATGCGAATGGAGCTTGTGGTATTAGTAGCTTTAATGATTGGCCAGTACAAGCTGATACGAGCTATACGACTGTGGGAAATAATAGCAAAATTACCAGTAATGTAAATGGTGTATTTCCAAATTACCCAGCTGGCTTGATTCGAGATGAGTTTGGTTACCCACAAAATCGCTTTTTCTGGACGGGGATTAATGGTGTTTTAGTTGGCGAAAGTTCTACTCTAGTTGGCTGGTCATATGTGAATCAGGATGCTAACTGGACTAAAGTCGTTAATGGCAAATCAACTTCAACTATAAGTGGCGCATGGAGCAGATACACGGACCTAACCGCAAGTGATTGGACATTCCCAAGCAGTATTTCTTCTGCAGGAATCGGTGATAATGGCTACTACCCAGACACACAATTTGGCGATGCACATAGAATGGTTAAATCTGGTTTTGGTTATGCGACTAAAAATGCGACCCTATTTGACTCATTATCACGTTGGTTGGTATCGAGTAGTCAACAAACTGGTTGGACGAGTTATTCATACTGGACTGGTCCACAAATTCATATAATGTGTGTTCAGCAATAATTTGTACGATATGCAAGAAGGTGTCATTATGACACCTTCTTATTGATTGTTATATTTATTTATAACGTGTGATAGAATCTTCAACTTCTTTAATTGCTGCAGATTTATCTTCAATTCCTGATAATTTCACCCATTTGCCTTTTTCTAATTTTTTGTAATTTTCGAAGAAGTGTACAATTTGTTGAATTTGTAATTCTGGTAAATCTTCAACTTTTTCTACATCATTATAGAATGGGCATACTTTTTTAGTTGGAACTGCAATAATTTTGGCATCAATTCCACTTTCATCTTCCATTCTTAATACACCTAATGGGCGACATTTTACAATTGCGCCATGTGTAATTGGGTATGGTGTAATTACAACCACGTCGGCAGGATCGCCATCTTCAGAGAGTGTATTAGGGATAAATCCATAATTTGCAGGATAAGACATCGCTGTACTAACAAAACGATCCACAAATAATGCACCAGCCTCTTTGTCCATCTCGTACTTCACTGGGACTGCTCCAGCTGGTATTTCAATAACTACATTAAACTCTTCACTTGTTCCAACACTGATTTTTTTTAAATCCATTTCTGACTCCTAATAATTAAGACACATTTAAACGATTTTAAGATGTATAATTATACATTGTAATGACCATTTAAAGCAAATAAAGAGTTGAGGATATTATGTTAGATCGTCTTGTTGTTGAGTTTGATAAAGTACTTAAAAATTTATTTCATAAACCCGTATCGACTCGCGAGCATCCGGATCAACAAATTCAGGATGGTGAATTTAGCGATGTTGAGCGTAAGCATATTATTGGCTTAATGCGGATTAATCATTGTGGTGAGATTTGTGCACAGGGATTATATCAAGGACAAGCAATTACAGCCCGTGATGATACGTATAAGCAAGCCTTTGAGCATGCCGCTTATGAGGAAATTGAGCACCTTGCTTGGACTGAGCATCGTATTCATGAGCTAGGTGGTAAAACTAGTTTCTTAAACCCATTATTTTATGTGGGTAGTTTGGCAATTGGTATCACTGCTGGCGTGTTGGGTGATAAATGGAGTTTGGGTTTTTTGGAAGAGACTGAAAAACAAGTTGAAAGCCACTTAAGCGAACATTTAGAAAAATTACCAACACATGATAATAAAAGCCAAGCAATTTTACAACAGATGAAAGAAGATGAAATTAAGCATGCCCATATGGCGCATGATTTTGGTGCTGCAGAGTTGCCTACACTTGTTGTAAATACTATGCGTGCTACTTCAAAACTAATGACTGGTGCTGCTTACCGTATTTAAGTGTTTTTGTCTGTAATAAGTTTTGTCAATATAGTGTAAATTTTAAAAATCTAATTTGGTTGACAAGTTAGATTTTTTTGTATATAATATTGAACTGAACCGTTTAGTTTATTTGTGGGAGTATTAATGAAAAAACAACAAATTCTAACTGCCGCGAGTAATTTATTTATGTGCTTGGGCTATGGAGCCGTTAGTATGGAACTTGTTGCTCGCGAAGCAAACGTATCTAAGGCTACTCTATATGCTTATTTTAAAAGTAAGAGTGAATTATTCATTGCGATGTTGGGGCATTATCAACAGGCTCAGAGTATTAAACCACCATCATTGCCATTGAGTCCTGCACTTAATTTGGATGATATGAAAGCATTACTTCTGAACTATATTAAAATGGCATATGATTATTATGTTGCTGATTCGGTAGTTGCAATGTATCGTTTGTTGATTAGTGAGATTCAAGAATTTCCAGAATTATTTGGAATGTTTTTTGGTGATACGGCAACGGGTGTTACAGCTTCACTTGGTAGTTATTTATCCAAATATGCGGTTAGTGTTGATCATGACTCAAATGGATGTTTTAACCTTGCATGTCAAATTCTTGATCTAGTACGTGGTGCTACTATTTGGACTAAGTTAGTTCAAAATCCAGCCAAACAATATTTAATTGAGCAGTCTGACATTACAGTATCCCGTCTTCACAATAGTTGTATGCTATTAGTCACGGATTATTTTGCTAATGGTGTAATTAAAATATAATATCAGTGGGTACAGCTAATCTTCTTGTTTTGGTTGGATAATTACTAAATAAAATTTATTGGTATTTAGGAGTTATCAGTATTAATTAGCTCATGTTCTTCTATCTGAGTTAGTGTTAGATTGCGTTGAATTAGTAGCTGTGGTGTTATAAAATATTTAAATTTTAAAAGGAAATATTATGTCTAAAGCATTAATTTTAATTGATTATATTAATGAAATTTGTCATCCAAAAGGAAAAATTTCGGGCTGTGCAGCAATGATTAATGAGCAACAAATAGTTACCAAGGTAAATAATCTTTTGGCACGTGCTCGTCAAGAAAATTGTTTGATAATTTGGATTGTGGTGGCTTTTGAATCTACCTATATTAATGCAAACTTGCATTCGCCAATTTTCTCACGCGCTAAGCAATACCAAGCTTTGGAGCTCGGAACTTGGGGTACTGAATTATTGGCAGATTTAGATTACCAAAATGGTGATTTAATTATTGTAAAAAATGCGGTTAATCCATTTCATGCGACTAATTTGGATCACGTTTTGCGTTGCAATGGCGTTTCTGAGGTTTATGTGGCTGGTGTTTCCACGGAGGTAGCAATTCAATCTTGTACACGTGATGCGCATGATCGCGGCTATCAGGTGAGCGTAATTGGTGATTGTTGTGCGAGTAGTAATTTAGATTTCCACAATTCATCATTAGAAATGTTGAAATTAATGGCTAAAGTGGTTAATTCATCTGATGAGTTATTTTAAGAATAAGTCATGCTAAATAATTTGGTCAGATTTAATTGGCAAATTGATCAAAGTTGGATTAAGATTTTGCTCTGTGCCATTTTGCCAGGCGTTATGGTCAGTATTTATACTGGGCAAATGTTTTGGACTGTGGGAGCCTTTTTGGCGGCGTGCAGTATAATTCCTTATATGACGAGTTATTCTGCACGTTGGATCGCGCTATTGAATTTGTTATTGATTTGTGCTTTGGCTTATGTGATTAAATATTTATTGATTTTAAGTATTTGGCCTTTAACTTTGGGATTTATTATTATATTGGCTGGTGTAGCTGGAATTTTGGATAATATTCATCCTCAGTTACGCAGTTTATCGAGTTGGTTAATTATTGGTACAATTTATGGTGGTGTAAGATTATCTGAATATCCGTTAAGTTTGAGTGATTTGCTGGGTATTATCATTCTAGCTTTTTGTGGCATCGTTTTGGCAATTAGTTTATTTAAAAGTAAGGTTAAACAAGTTAATATTAAGTTAGTTGATTATCGTAATCCGGATTTTATGTTTAACTTTAAGTATGTATTACCAATTGCACTGAGTGGGTTAATTTGGTATACGTATAAAATAAAAGAACCCGAGTGGTTGCTGTGGTCAAGTTTAAGCGTAGTTAATACCGAATTAACTTTGCTGTTCGAAAAATTTCGCCATCGAATAATTGGTGCAACTATTGGTGTTGGATTGGGCCTAATTGTGGGGCTATTATTGCCCCATAGTCAATGGGTCGCTTATATTTGTTTTATTATGATAATACTTAGTTTAAGAGGTTTCAAAGATTATTTTACTGGGTATTTTGTACGAAGCTTTTTTGTTATTCTGTATGCAGGTAATCACTCATTAGAAATATCATTATTGCGCAGTAGTAATGTGATTATTGGTGGTATCATTGGTGTACTTGCAACAAGTGCATTATTATATGTACACCAATATTATTATAGTGGTAAAATTTTTATAAAGGATCACTTAGTTTAGAGTTCGGGTCGCTTTGAATCAATTCATTATATAAATCATTTTTAATTCTAAAAAATAAATGATTTTCACTATAGCAGTTGCCAGCAAAGCAATTTAAACGTACGTATTCATTATATTGGTGACCATTTTTGCGGATAATTGGAACCATATTCTTCTTGATTAATAAGACAAAATCATAGGCAAAGCTATAGCGGATAGTATTACCATAGATATAACAACCTTGGTTGTTAGGTAAATCGCGATAGTATTTTGGATTATTAAAAATTAGGTTAGCACTTTCAACTTTTTCTGAATCATCCAAATTACGCAATAGGGTACAATTTGCAGCACTTAAATATGTTTGTGGATTTATCGTTGTAAAATTTAATGCTTCATTGGTATGTATAAACACCATAATTAATGGACGGGTCATTAGGATTGATACAATGAAAAGGAAGAATATTTTAATTTTGGTTAATTTAAAGATGGTTTTATGGTGTTTATGAGCTAAGTATAGGTTAATTGTTACATAATATAGACCAATCCATATTAGTATAATTTGAGCTCGTTCAGAATGTGTAACATTGTGACCAGCAAAGTTCATTGCACCAAAGATAAAACTGCCAAGAAGAGCTGCCAACTTTAAGATAAATTTAAGAGTTGAATTATTCTTAATGTAGCCAGTGCAAAAATTTACGATTACAATAATAAAAATTGGATAAAGAATCAGCGTAATAACGCTGACAATTAATGTAAATATAAAAAATGATGCGTAAGCACCGACACTGGTCTGTGGAATAAATACAAATTGCGAGACTTGTAATACCATACTAAAGCCTATTACACATAGGGCTATAATGAATGGGAGAATATTTTCTGTTTTAAATAAATGTAAGATTAGATGTTTAAAAATAAATTTATTAAAATCTAGCAAATCCATATTGCGAATTTGAACAAAGTAGTTGCGGAACCGTTGCTTAAAGTTTCTAATCATATGTTGAGCTTTCTTAGCACATATTAGCCTAGAGTTTTTACGAGGAGTTATCATAACACAAAAATCCGCCGGTAAGCATCGACGGATTGTAAAGATTTTATTTGTTGATATTACAAAATTAAACTGCGCAACATCCAAACTGTTTTTTCGTGAACTTGTAAACGTTGCGTTAATAGATCTAGTGTTACTTGATCATTAGCTTCATCGGAGGCGGGCAAAATACCGCGCGCCGTATTAATTACTACTTCATGCGCTTCAATTAAATATTTGATCATCGCCGTCGCTTCAGTGTCACCAGCATGTTCTTTAACCTTGGTTAATTTGCCAAATTCTGAGTAACTACCAGGAGCAACAAAGCCCAATGCGCGAATTCGTTCCGCAATTAAATCTACGGCTAAAGATAATTCGGTATAGTGAGTTTCAAACATTAGATGTAACGTGTTAAACATTGGTCCAGTCACGTTCCAGTGGAAGTTATGTGTTTTTAAATATAATGAATAACTATCGGCGAGTAAATGCGCTAAACCATTGGCGATAATTACGCGGTTTTCTTGACCTAATCCATCATGAATATTAAAAAATTGTTGTTTCAACATGATAATCTCTCCTTGTTTTATAGAACTGATATTATACACTATTTATGTGGTTATTTGCTGATTTCAATCGTGTGAATACAGGCTAAACTATGGATTACCGCGGCAATTTTAGCCAATAACTGTATGGTTTCTTTGCTAATCCCGTGTTTGATTAATTGCTGTTCATGCGCACTTACGCATTTGTGGCAACCGCCAATTATGGATACCGCTAATGACCACATTTCAAAATCAATTTTATCTACCCCTGGATCACGTAAAATATTCATGCGTAAACCTGCAGGTATTGCGGCATAGCTCGCATCATCAACTAAATCGGTGAAGCGGTAGTAAATATTGGTCATGCCCATAATTGCAACTGCGGAATGAACCGCGCTTAATTCATTGGGCGCTAATTGTGCCGCTACGGCTTGAGATACGTACTTTGCCAGTGCTGGATTTTTACAGGCAATGGCTGCGGCAAGCACACTACCTGCAAATTGATTATCGTTGAGTGGGCGATGATTATTAATTAGACTACTTAAGTTGAGCTTAATATCTTT
>CAZZAV010000032.1:0-23122 GCA_964652705.1 uncultured Neisseria sp. | reverse complement strand
ATTCATAAGGATGTATATTAACATAAGTTGAAGTTTATTTTTGCGCCAACTATATAACTGATTGTGATCATCCAATAAAAAAGAGGCGTATTTTCATACAACCTCTTTTTTAACTTAAATACCTAAGCATTAATTCGGAGTAGCAGTAGTTGGATGGCCATTTAAGGACATCACTCCACTTTCCAATGAAATTACACTACTTAAATTGCCAGCACTTTCTTGAATAAAACCTTTTTTCTGCCATACTTGCAATTGATTATCCAATAGAATATTAACTACTTTACCCAATGCATCTGAACTTTGTTGATCCATTTGCGCATTACCTGCAGTTAAAAAATACTTCATCTGCAATAGGAATAAATACGCCATCACTGGTTTTGGAATAGTAAAATCAACCTTCAAAGATAGTTTTGACATAAATTTAGTTTTATCATTCATATCTGAAGATTCAAAACCATTAGTGGTAGCCTTACCTGAAATATTAATTAAACCTGTTGGCGTCTTAAGCGTCAATTTATTTAACTGAATAACTGGAGACTCAATAAAAATAGGTGTTAAATTAGTTTTCAGCGATTGAATGGTCTGAGCCTTATGCGCATCACGCTGGGCATCAGTTAATCCAGCTTCATCATTCAGCGTATCAACTACGGCACTAAATTTATCGGCCAAAATATGATCCAAACTAAAATCAAATACCATCGGACCATAAGTTAATTTGTTACTAACCAAAGATTCAAAGCTCGCTTTTACATTTGCCGCAAAATAATTATTTTCATCACTACTTACAGATTTAAAATGAACTTCCGACAAAGTAAATCTAGTTGGATTAATGATATCTAAGCCATTTAAAAAATCTGCAGAGTTAATTCCAGTAAATACACGAATAACTTCGCCAAGCTTTAAATCACTCGTCGAACTTTCGGTTAAATTAATACTAAAACTTTCTAAATCAAGCATCGTACTACCAACTTTGATGTCATGAATGCTGCGTGAAGAATTAGCAGTATAATACAAATTTTTAAAAGATATATCACCTTTAGTTGGTGCGGAGAAATCTAAACCTGGTACTGAAAAGCTATTTTCAAATTTATTAAATTTATTATCATAAGCAACATCCCATTTCAAGCCACCCCAATTTACTTTAACACCCGATAAAGCTTCCTCATATCTAAATGTTGGTGAATAAATTTTATATTTGCCAGAATTATTTAAATACAGGATATTGCTAATTGAAACTGGCTGTTCATCTTTAAAAAATGTTTTTAAAACATTATTGATGCTCTTTGGCAATTTTAAATCGGTTGTTGAATAAGCAATCGTTGGTAAAATATTACCATTTAACCACCCTGCAAATAAACCATTCGTAATGTGAGTTTTATAGCTTAATTGATACCCAGATTCTGGTAATTGAAAATTTGATTCCTGCGTTTTAAGCGGCAACATTGTCACAAAATTTTTAATTGCCTGATTATTAACCGCAAGCGTAACATCCATATTTGACGTAAACCAACCACGGGAATAACTTTTATTTACTACTGTGATGAATTTACTATCAGTCATCTTTGTAAATTGAGAGTCAAATTGTTTTTCAGCTATAATTCCAAAAAAGTAAGCCGAAACAACCTGAACCAAAACTAGCCCTAAAATAATTGCCCCAAGTACCTTTAAATTTATTTTCAATACTTTTTTTAACATTAAATAAACCCTTTATGTGGATGACTTTACTAACCAAACCACAAACTACTTTCCCTGAATAGTTGTATGATCAGCATAAATTAAGCTATAATTATATCATCAATGCAATAACGATAAAAATATATCTATTTAGTGACTAAATTGTCCTTTTGATTAGACTCAGTCGTTGTAAAACTAAACCAGTAAATTTAATTACCCTGGTTCTATTTTAATTAGGAAGCCGCAGCATGAGCGAATGTTTATTTTGTAAAATAATCGCTAAAACCATTCCAAGCAAAGTTATTTATGAAGATGAAGATATGTTTGTTTTTCATGATATAAATCCGTGTGCGGAAGTTCATTTTTTATTAATTCCAAAATTACATCTTACAAATATGTTGGAATTACAAAATGACCAGTTACACATATCATTAATGGGTAAATTAATGGTTAAAGCTAACCAATTAGCAATCGAACTAGGATTAACAAACGGTTATAAAACTCTAGTAAACACTGGGGTTAATGGTGGTCAAGAAGTTTATCACCTCCATATACATGTATTTGGTAATAAATAAGGAATAAAAAAATGGGCAGTTTAAGCATTTGGCATTGGTTGATAGTACTACTAATAATCGTTATGATCTTTGGTACTAGCAAATTAAAAAACATGGGCAAAGACGTTGGTGAGGCGGTAAAAAATTTTAAAGACGCTGTAAATACTGATGAACAACAACCTAAGAAGCCAGAATAAAGAGTGTTTGGAATTAATTTTAGTGAGATCTTGCTAATTTCGGTAATATCCCTGCTCTTATTTGGACCAGAGCAATTACCAAGTATAGCACGCAAGGCTGGTAAAATGTTTTCTACATTACGCAATTTGCGCACCAACCTTAGCTCACAACTCTATGAACAAATTGGTATTCAGCAAATTAATCAAATAAAAAATGATCTCCAAAATACTATCACTCAACTAAAACAAAGTATTGATACTAACTTAACTTCGTCAAATGAAAATAATTTTTTTGGACTTAGCGAAGCTGAATTTAGTACTCAGGAATTTCAATTTCTATATCAGCCTGAACTAGATTTTGAGCATCAACCTGAATTATTTGACGAAATAGACAATCGCGCATGAATCCACAAACCGTACAACAACTAATCGAGCTACGTAAACGGCTAATTTTTTGTACAGTAGGTTTTATAATAATTCTTGCAGGTTTATTTCCATTTGCAAATCAAATCTATCAACTGTTAGCAATTCCAGCTAGTAAATATCTACCCAGTAACACTCATTTAGTTGCTCTTGAAGTTACCGCGCCATTTTTCGTACCGCTGAAACTAACCGCAATGGTTGCATTTCTTTTCAGCTTACCCAATACAATTTATCAAGTCTGGCAATTTATCGCTCCTGGACTATATAAGTCAGAACGTAATTTGTTAATCAGCATAACTCTTAGTAGCTTTGTACTCTTTATCTTAGGCATCGCTTTTTGTTATTTTTTAGTTCTTCCAACTCTTTTTCATTTTATTAGTGACTTTAAAGCATCACAAATTACTCTACTAGCAGATATTGATAAATATCTTAGTCTTGTATTATCTTTGTTTATGATTTTTGGCATTGCTTTTGAAACTCCAGTTTTAGTATTTTTATTAATAAAATTTGGAATTCTAAAAATTAGAACGGCAACTAAAATTCGTAAATATATTTTTGTTGGATGCTTTATAATAGCTGCAATTGTTACTCCACCTGATGTACTTTCACAAACCATGCTTGCAGTTCCATTATACCTACTTTATGAGTTAGGCTTATTAACCGCAAGAGCTCTCATTAAACCGCAAAAATCAAAAATTTGATTTAGTCACATCAATTGCATATGTTATAATTCATACTTATTTATAACTCATCGATTAACAATCCATCAACATAAAAAAGAAGACATGAATAAAATAAATTTAGCTTTTCTAAGTTTCTTCTCAATTCAATTGTGCTCAGCTCAATCTGCGATTTTCGATCTATTCGAATCAGATAATGCCAAAAGTAAAACTGAACCAACAGCTGTAGTTACAACAACTGCCGATGATCTAACTGATCAAATTGTAGATAATTATACAACACAAAATGCGCAAAAAAAGCCTAGATCTAATTCACGCATCCAAAATAGCACCACACTTTCACCTGAACAGATTCAGCAAAAACAAACTGCAGATTTAATTCTAGCAGCACAGATAGCAAATAAATCAGCAGCTCAAGCTGCACAAGCCGCAAATAATCTAGCAGCAAAACTTGAATTACTAATCAAAGCACAAGAATCTTCACAAAAAACTTTACAATACAACTGTACATTTTTGCCAGATAAGAATGAATCAATTAATGCTTCACAAGCTAAATCAAAGATAAATTAATAACATGCTAACATTCATCTATTATCCTGTACAATAATACTAAATCTGCTTATAACAATAAATTAAAAAATCACGCTAAAAATTTCAGCATGATTTTTTAATAATTTCGTAATTAGCTTATCGTCCTGATTTAGCAACCATCTTACCAAGCCATTCAATCTCGGACTTTAAGCCACTTAAACTAGACATTTTCCACTCCCAATTAGGCGAACCAATTGTGCTTGGAGTATTAATTCGCGCATAATCACCTAATCCAAGTATGTCTTGCGCTGGGAAAATTACATAATCAGCCTGACAATTTAAATTATATTTTAACATTTTATGCTTAATTGTTAAATCATTAGCTTTAAAGAAACGCTTCAATCGCTTACGATTCCAATTCTTCAACGACCAATACCAGCCCATTAAAGTGCTATTATCATGCGTGCCAGTATAAATAATTGTATTTTCAGCTTTTTCTAAATGACAATTATTACCATCCACATTAAACACAAATTGAAAAATTTGCATACCAGGTAATTTATAATGGTCTCTTAATTCCAGCACCTCAGGACGCAAATCACCAAGATCTTCGACTACAATTTTAATTTCTGGTAATTCTTTATAAATTGTATCAAATAAAGCGTATCCAGGAGCTTCAACCCATTCACCATCAACTGCGGTTGGACAACTAGCAGGAATTTTCCAATAGGTATCAAAAGCTCTAAAATGATCAATCCGAATAATATCAAAAGCTTGCATATTTCCATGCAAACGTTCAATCCAAAATTTAAAATTAGTCTTGGCTAGGTTTTCCCAATTATAAATCGGATTACCCCAGCGTTGCCCTGTTACAGAAAAATAATCAGGTGGCACACCAGCAACAAAAGATGGATTTTGCTCAGCATCCAACAAGAACATATCTTGATTTTCCCAAACATCAAGAGAATCGAATCCAAGATAAATTGGAATATCACCCATGACTTTAATATCTTTACTATTTGCATAAGCTTTCAATGCCAACCATTGGCGACTAAAAATAAATTGAATAAACAATTCATAATTAATTTCAGTATTATAGATGCTTAAATCAAATTTTTTATCATTAATCCAGTTTTTATGCTCAAATGGCCATAAATTCCAAGCCTGTTGGTTATTAGCTTTTTTCAAAGTCACAAATACAGCATAATTATACGCCCAATTAGTTTTAGCTACAAATGACTCTAATTCAAGTTTTAGTTGGCTGTCTTTTACAAAACTAGCAAAAGCCTTTTTAAGCATTGCTGTCTTATGTAAACGCGCACCTTGATAATCAATCACTGTTGCATTAGCTTTAAATTCTACTACATCAGATTGAAATAATAAACCATCGGCAACCAATTGATCAATGCTAATATATAACTCGTCCCCAGCAAATGAAGAATATGGCTGATAAGGAGAATTACCGTAACCCAAAGGATTAAGTGGTAAAACCTGCCAAATTTTAAGCTTCATTTCAGCTAACGTATCAACTAATTCGTAAGCTTTAGGACCAAAATCACCAACTCCATACGGAGACGGCAGACTTGCAATTGCTACTAATGCACCAGCTTTTTTCATAAAAACATATCCTATAAATGAATACGATTAAACTTTCCAAATATCCCGATTATATTCAGCAATTGTACGATCAGAACTAAAGAACCCAGCTTCACCAATATTGACTAAACTCATCTTAGCCCAACGCTTAGTATCTTCATAATCTGCAAACATTTTATCTTTAACTTGAATATATTCAACCAAATCAATTAGCGTCATAAACCAATCTTTACTGATTAATTCGTGATGTAGCGTTGATAATTTCTCTTTATCACCAACTGCAATTACTTCTGGCGATAAAATAAAATCAACTGCACGTTTAATTAACGGCTCACCAAGGTAATAACCATAAGATTTATAACCACTTGTGTTATACAAATCAATAATTGTATCGCTATCTTTACCAAAAGTATAAATATTAGCAGGACAAACTAATTCAGCAATTTCAACATTCGCACCATCCATTGTACCGATGGTTACTGCGCCATTTAGCATAAATTTCATATTTCCAGTTCCACTGGCTTCTTTTGATGCCAGTGAAATTTGCTCTGAAACATCTGCTGCAGGAATTAATTTTTCAGCCACAGTTACATTGTAATTCTCAACAAATAAAACTTGCAGATGCTGACTTACTAGAGGATCGTTATTAATCAGATCCTGTAAACATAAAATAAGATGAATCACGTGTTTAGCAATGATGTATGCAGGAGCTGCTTTCCCACCAAAAATAAACGTAATCGGACGAGCAGGATAATTCCCAGCTTTAACTTCAAGATATTTATGAATAATATATAAAGCGTTCATTTGTTGACGTTTGTATTCATGAATTCGCTTAATTTGTACATCAAAAATCGCATTAGCATGTAACTTCACGCCAAAAGATTTAGCTGCAAAATCAATAAATTGATGTTTTTTAAGCTGTTTAATTTCCATTAATTTAGCTAAAACTTCCTGATCTTCATGATGTTTTAACAAACCTTGCAATTTAAGTGCATCTTGTTTAAATTCATCACCAATTAAATCAGTTAAATAATTTGTTAACTCAGGATTCGTTTCCAACAACCAACGTCTAAATGTAATACCATTAGTTTTATTATTAAATTTAGCTGGATAAATCCGATTAAATTTCTTCAACTCACTATTTTTTAAAATTTCAGTATGCAATGCAGCAACACCATTTACACTAAAACTATAGTGAATTGCAATATGTGCCATATGTACACGATTCTGATCATCAATAATATCAACACCTTGATTTGGATATTCTTTTTTAATCAAGGCATCAAAATAACGAATAATCTCCATTAAATGCGGAACTACTTTTTCCAAATATGCCAATGGCCATTTTTCTAAGGCTTCAGCCAAAATAGTATGATTGGTATAAGCCACACAATTTTTAACGATCTCAATTGCTCGATCGCGTTTAATACCTTTTAACTCTAATTGACGAATCAATTCAGGGATAACCAAAGTAGGATGCGTGTCGTTAATTTGAATTACAGCATGATCAGCCAAATCATTCAAAGCAAAATTATTTGCTTTGAGATCATCAAAAATTAAATTAACCGCATTACTTACCATAAAATACTGTTGATAAATACGCAATAAATGCCCTGCTTCATCACTATCATCTGGATATAAGAATAAGGTTAAATTTTTAGCAATATCATTTTTATCAAATGAAATACCATTGCTCACAATTGATTGATCAATACTTTCAACATCAAAAAGACTTAATTTATTCACACGATTATTAGCATAACCAACTACATCAATTTCGTAAAGTCGTGATTGAACGCTAAATCCATTAAAATCGATTTTATAACTTTTTTCAGTTTTAGTTAACCAACCTTGGGATTCAATCCATGGATTTGGCTCTTCATGCTGTGAGTTTTTATCAAACTTTTGTTTAAATAAACCATAGTGATAATTTAAACTAATTCCATTACCTGGCAAATCAAGGCTCGCAATTGAGTCTAAAAAACAGGCTGCCAAACGACCTAGACCACCGTTACCAAGTGATGGTTCTGGCTCGATCTCTTCAATAGCACCTAAAGCTTTACCATTACTCGATAAAAGATTGCGTACTTCATCATAGAGACCAAGATTAATTAAATTATTCGATAACATTTTACCAATTAAGAATTCACTTGAAATATAATAAACTTTTTTCTTGGCTACAGCTTGTGGACGTTGTTCAATTTTTTGTTTGGTGAACTGAAGAAGTGCGTAATACAGCTCTTGATTACTTGCAGCCGAAATTGGCATTGGCAATAATTTTTGTAATTCTTGTTCAATAGATACATTAAATTCCATTAAAATTCTTTCACTTAAAATATAAAACAGGACAACATTCCGATAATATTCGGCAATGTTAGATCCTAAATAAAGGTTGTAATCTTATCAAAGGCATCATTTTAACACTTTCGACCTGATTTGAACATTAAATAAGGCCATCAATGATAATTTATAACCTTATTTAGAGGGTTTATTTCACAAAAAACACTGAAGCTGCAGCAATTAGCATCGAAACACCAGCTACTCCCAGCATCATGACAGCATTTCCACCTACTAAGGCCAAAATTACGCCACCTAAAATTCCAGCGGCAATTTGTGGAATTGTAATAGTTGCATTAAATACTCCCATATATACCCCCATTTTTGAAGCAGGTAATGCTGCAGATAAAATTGCATACGGCATCGCCAGAATAGCCGACCATGATACTCCTATCCCAAGCATAGAAAATAGTAAGATATATTTATCATGAATAAAAACAATGGAAATTAAACCAATGCCACCACACACTAAAGACCACATATAAACTGATTTACGCCCAAATTTATTTGCCAATTTACTCATAAACAACGCAAAAATGGCAGCACATACACTATAAGCAGCAAAAATCATTCCAACCCAATTTCCTGCTTCATTAAATGCAGCAGAGGTTGAATCGGTTGGTAAGGTATGCCAAACATTTTCAGCAATTGCAGAAGTCGTATACACCCACATCATAAATAATGCAAACCACGAAAAAAACTGCACAACTCCCAAACGCCACATGGTTGCAGGAGTCGATTTTAATACCTGTAAAAATGATTCTTTATTCGCGATTTCAGATGTACTAATACCATGATAACTAGCGTACTCTTTGGGAGGATACTCTTTTGCCGTAATCGCTGTCCATAATACAGATAAAAGCAAGCACCCGCCGCCAAAATAAAATGCCCAAATTACGGTTGGCGCAACTTTTGCGCCTGGTGCTGGAGTATTTGCTACGCCCAACCAATCTAAGACAAACGGCAATAATGAACCAATTATAGCACCAGTATTAATTAAAAAACTTTGTACAGAATAACCTAAATTACGCTGCTCATCTGAGACCACATCACCAACTAAGGCCCGAAATGGCTGCATTGTAATATTAAATGCAGTATCCATAAATAGCAGCATAAATGCACCAAAAAAAACTGGGTACACAAACGCAGCAAAATGTTCTGAATTTGGCATAAAAAACATCGCTAACGCCGAAGTAAGCGAACCAAGAATAATAAATGGAACACGCCGCCCCATCCTAGTCCAAAGTTTATCACTCGATAAGCCAACAATTGGCTGCACAATTAAACCCGCAAATGGCGCAGCTAACCAAAAATAACTTAAATGTTCAACATTTGAACCTAATGCTGATAAAATTCGGCTGGTATTTCCCATCTGTAGTGAATAACCAATTTGTACACCAAGAAAACCAAAACTAATATTAAAAATTTGCCAAAAACTTAACCGCGGTAATTTACTCTTAATCATTTTACGAAACCCTTAAAATATTACGCAATATCATGACCTGTGAAACTAACCCATAATTTAAACCAATCATCACGACTAAGCTCTAATCCCAAACTTTGAATTGAATGACTAATTCGAGATAATTTGCCACTACCAAGTAAAATTTGCGGCTTACTCGGCAGTTTTAACAACCATGCCAAAGCGATTAAATCAGCCTCAACATCATACTTTGTACCTAATTCAGTTAAAGTCGTAAACACTCGCTGCTCAATCTCATTTGTAGGTAATAATGCTCGACCACCAGCCAAAGGCGACCAAATCTGTGGAATAACGCGTTTTAATTGTAAATGATCAAAATTTCCATTTATGAAATTTTCATGACATAAAACCGAAGCCTCAATTTGATTAGTCTGTAAAGGAATATGAATATAAGATTGCAGTAAGTCAAATTGAACAGGTGAAAAATTTGACACACCAAAGCTAAGGACTTTACCAGCTTTTTTTAAAGCTCCAAATGCCTCAGCAACTTCCTGGGCATCCAATAATGGATCTGGACGATGAATTAATAATAAATCAAGATAATCTGTCTTTAAATTAGTCAATGAACGTTCTGCGGCAGCAATTATATGTTTAGCTGAAGTATCATAGATATGCGTATGCTGTGGATATTTTGGTGACTCTAATTTAATCCCACACTTTGACGTTAATTTAATTTTTTGACGTAACGCTGGTGTTATATTTAATGCTTCACCAAAAAGTTCTTCACAACTATAACTGCCATAAATATCCGCATGATCAAAATGATTAATCCCAATTTCTAGTACTTGCTGAATATACCGATTTAACTCTGATGCAGAATAACCCCATTCGTTAAGCCTCCAACACCCCAAAATAAAGCGCTTAGTTACTTGGCTAATCTCAATCTGTTTCATTCATTATCCTTTATAAATATCTAATTACATACGCCAACAATAACTGGCATCAATAAATTCTAAATATTAACAATACAAAAACACTTCAATGACATTAAAAATTTAAATAAAATCATGACCAAAAAATGGTCAAAATAACCTTATTCTAGCATAGTTACACTCTCTATATTTAGCAGAAAGAGCTGCCTCTAAAATTACATTAATTTTGTTCCAACCATAATGACCTTTATGCTAAAATATCACACAAGTACTATCTTTAACCTTTTAGTTAGGTATACACATGAATTATGTTTTTATTTCGCCTCATTTTCCACCAAATTTCTATAATTTTTGCGTTCAATTACGCAATGCAGGAGCAAATGTCTTAGGAATTGGTGATGGACAATATCATGAATTTAGGCAGGAATTAAAAGACTCACTAACAGAGTATTCTCAAGTAGACATGAATAACTACGATCAAATTTATCATACAATTTTATATTTCAGTAACAAATACGGAAAGATTGACCGCATCGACTCACAAACAGAACATTGGCTAGGTCTTGAAGCGCAAATTCGCCAAGATTTCGATATCTATGGACAAAAGCCAGAAGATTTACAAATAAATCAAAGTAAGCTTGGCATGAAAAGAGTTTTCCAAGAATGCGGAATTCCTTGTGCCGAAGCAATGTCAATTTCAGCTAGCAGCGAAGAATTAAAAGCATTTGTCGAACGTAATGGCTATCCATTTATTGTTAAACCAGATAAAGGAGTTGGAGCAAGCAACACATACAAAGTTGAAAACGAAGAGCAATTAATTCAAATTTTACATCACAACCATAATAATTATGTGATTGAACCATTTGTCGTTGGACAAATTGTTACATTTGATGGTTTAGTAGATAAAGATAGTAATATCATGTTCCACTCATCATTTGAGTTAGGCAATGATATTCTAACTGCTCTCAAGGAACAACGTGATACTTCGTATTTCTATAATCGAGATATTAATCCACTCTTGATTGAATATGGTCAAAAAATCGTCAAAGGTTTTAACGTTCGTGAGCGCTTCTTCCACATCGAATTCTTTAAAATTCGCGAAAACGAATATAAAGTCATTGAAATTAATGTTCGCCCACCAGGCGGTTATGGAATTGACATGCAAAACTACTCTTGTGATATTGACTTATTTAGAGTGTTTGCAGAATTGGCTGTACATAACAACAACCATCTTGAATATGATAGAAAGTATAATGTAGCATGTGCGCTAAGACGTGATAGGTTTCATTATAAACATTCCATTGAAGATGTAATGCATACTTTAGGTCCAATTGCAGTAGATTATAAACGTCTCCCTGATGCGTTTGCTGCAGTTATGGGAAATGATACATTCATTCTCAGACATGCAGAACATAAAGAACTTTTTGAAGCAGTTGACTACGCGCTTGAAAAAGCTTAATTTGACTTAAGCAAAATGGCAAATCTATATAGATTTGCCATTTTTATTCTCAGAATCAAAATTAAAGTAACTGCGGTTCACTCTTTCAAATTACTCTAAAATATAATGTACAACTAAGATTTATCTATAAGTTGAAATAAATAATCTTAGCTAGTAGATCTAATTAAATTAGTGATTCGCTGCAGATGCATAATTATCATTCAAGTCAGTAATTTCAACACTAATACCTAAATGCAATTGTTCTGAGCTTTTACTGAACCCTTGACTCAAAACCTCCACCAAGAGCTTAGAAACTTCATTAATTAAATTAGCGGATCTTCCTTTTAAAATTCGCACAGATAAATGAACAAATGCATTAACTGGATTATTATCCCCAAGAACAAATACATCATGCAAAACCAGACGACTCTTACAACTAGTCAATTTGGTTGGTAATCTTTCAACCAGTAAGTTTTGACAATCTTGCAAAATAACTTTAACTTTATCATTGGTTTCAATTATATTTGAAGAAGCTTCAAGAATTAAATGTGGCATCATACTCACCTTTAAAAATATTTATAAATTTACTCTGTTTCGTATTCTTTATTGTCACCAGAAGAAATACTATCAATTAAACTCACCATAATTTTATCAACACGATAACCGCCATCACGATCAACATCGACGATTTCAAAAAGATAATTATCAAATTCAAACTTATCAAACACTTTTGGTAGCCTACCGTGCTCACGCCCAATAATTGAAATAACAAACCCGGCTGCGGTTTGATAACTACCAACATCACCATCGGGAAGATCTTGAATCTCCAACTCGTCCAACAAATCGTTAATCGATGCTGTGCCATCAACTAACCATTTACCAGATGGATCTTTCTCAATTAATAAACTACTTTCATTATGCACATTTGGAATATCACCAATAACTGCTGTTACCAGGTCTCCAAGGGTTATTAATCCATCCACATGACCATGCTCATTATAAACCAATGCAATATGTGTTTTATATGTACGGAATGACTCCAAAATTTCGATCAAAGTCAAACTATTTGGGATAGAATGTATAGGTTTTAATCCATCAGTCCAATTAATTTGTAAACTATTATTAGCCTCTTGTGATTGACGCACGATTTCTTTAATCACTAAAATGGCTGGTATATACCCCAAAACATGTTCTAAATCTTCTTTACAAATCAATAGATTTTGTGAAGGATTAGCCAAAATTTTATCAATATTTTCAATCGCAGACACGGTTACATCAATAAAGATAATATCAGAACGTGGCGTCATTAACGAACCAACCTTGCTTTGATCGAGACGCCATACATTTTCAAAAAGATCACGCTCAGTTTGAACTAAAACACCCGATTGCGCTCCTGCTTCAAACATTGCATCGATGTCCTCCTCAGAAAGATCTTCATTTCTCTCTGTAGATAATCCCATAAAACGTAGAATACGATCACTTAAAAAAGTAAAGCTTTTTACAATTGGTAACAATAATTTAATTACAAAATGAGTAATTGGTGATAAAAATGTCGCAACTGTTTCTGGATATAGTAATGCAATCCGTTTTGGTAAAATATCTCCAAACAATAGCAATAAAGAAGTTACTACAAAAAAAACACTTATCGATGCCACATGCGACTCATGACCTGGAAAATACCCCATATCTCTAACCCAGTCAGCAACTTTGCCCGATAATGAAGCCTCTACAAAAGCCCCCTCCAACATGGTAATTACTGTCAAACCAATTTGCGTGGTTGCAATAACCGGCGTTGGGTTTTCGGATAGCTTTAAAATCTTTCGGGCTTTATGGTTACCATTATCAATTAATGTTTGCAATCTAGTTCGTTTAGATGCAATCACAGACATATCTGAAATTGTAAAAAATGCATTGGCAAAAATCAAAACCAACACAATAGTAATATCTGATAACATGAAATTCCTCTAATTATTCATTCAATTTAACTATTTCTAGCAGCCCCAATAAGAGCAGATCTGGTACAATTTCATCAAACAGGTGCGATGCATTAAGCATAGTAGCAAAACCGCCCGTTCCAATAACTACCAAGTCACTACGAGTAATTTTATATTCAAGAATGACTTGATTGATTAATTCTTTAGCTGCACCAATTTGACTGTAATATAAACCAGACTGAATTGCTTGTCGTGTATCTTTGGAAATTGCTTTTTTCGGAGCAGAAATATTCACAGTAAATAATTTTGCAGTATTATTTTGCAAACTTTCCATCATTAAACGAATTCCTGGCAAGACTGCACCGCCAACAAACTCCGCATCTGGTGTAACATAAACCATAGTTGTCGCCGTACCAAAATCAAAAATTAACAAATGTTTATCTGGATACTTGGTAATACCGCCAACAGCACCAGCAATTAAATCCGCTCCAATTTCCCCAGGATGATTTGAAGCAATTCTAATTCCTGTTTTAACCCCTGGCTGCAAGAACAATGGCTTTAAATTAAAATATTTTAAAAATGCTGCAGTTACACTATAATCAACCGATGGAACTACTGAAGCAATAGCCACTTTACACAACGATTTTGGTTCAATATTATTCTCGCGTAGAACCTGCAACAAAAAAACGGCGAATTGATCCGAAGATCCAACATGTGATGTATTGTGTCGAAATTGTACTTGAAGCTCACCTGTGGCGGCAAAAACTCCACAATGAACTTGTGAATTACCAATATCAATACATAAATACATAATTCAAAACTCCTAATTTAAGATTTTTACAAAGTATTGTGTTGCATTATCCAAATAGCCATGATTTAAATAAAATTGATGCGTGCCACCAGCACTACGGTGAAAGCTACTAGTCAGTTCTATTTTATCACAACCACAAGCTAAAGCATAATTTTCTACATATCTTAATAGGTTGCTACCTATCCCACCTCCACGCATCTCACAATCAACAACTAATGCAGCAATTTTGGCATACTTACCTTTGCAATGCAAAAAATGAGTTAATGTAATGGCAATTAAACCAACCAATTTATTGTCTAAAATCATTACAAAAATCTTATAATCAGAGCTATTATCACATAACTCCAACTTTACCTTAAATTCATGAGATTCCAAATGATATCCTAATTGCTTAAGTAAGATAATGCAATCATTACAATCCTCTACTCTAGCTTCACGAATAAAATCTAACAATATTATATCCTTGTATCGATGAAATAACTCATGCATTACCACTTTTACTTAACTCTGCCATTAGTCCAATTAATCCAGCTTCATCAATTATTTCAGTACCTAGCTCATTTGCTTTATCCAATTTACTGCCAGCTTCAGAACCAGCAATAACATAATTAGTTTTTTTAGACACACTTCCCGATACCTTGGCACCGAAATCCTCCAATTTAGCCTTGACGTCCTCACGTTTAAAATCCATAAAGCTGCCGGTAATTACAAAAATTTTACCAGTAACACGTGGATGATATAGGTTTTCTGCCGTAATAAATGCATAATTTACACCTAACTCAATAAGATCTTGTAATACTTTCAAATTATGCTCTTCAGAAAAAAAATCCAAAATTGATTGTGCAACAACATTTCCTATTTCACGAACTTGTAATAATTGTTCAAAATTTGCTTGCGACAATGCATCAATGGAACCAAATGCTTTAGCCAAGTCTTTAGCCGAAGATTCACCGACATGGCGAATACCCAAAGCATAAATCAGGCGTGGCAACGTGGTATTTTTACTCAATTCAATAGCTTGAATTAAATTGTGCGCGCTTTTCTCCGCAAATCTTTCCAATTGAGATAATTGCTCAAACTTTAAGCGATAAATATCTGGTATGGTATTAATTAGTCCAGCATCAACCAACTGCTCAACACTTTTTTCACCCAAACCATCTATATTTAAAGCCAATTTACTTGCAAAATGAATTAAAGCTTGTTTCTTTTGCGCTATGCAATATAAGCCAGCTGAACAACGTAAAATTACATCTTCATCTTCAGCAACTACTTTTGAACCACAAGCTGGACACTCTGTTGGCATACTAAAAATACTCAACTCAGCAGAACGGCGTAATGGCAAACTACGAGCTATCTCTGGAATAACATCTCCAGCTCGTCTAACTATCACCACATCACCAACCCTTATATCTTTACGCCAAATCTCAGTTTGATTATGAAGAGTTGCATTGGTAACCAACACTCCAGCAACTAAAACTGGTTTAATCCGCGCAACTGGTGTTAAAGCACCTGTACGCCCGACCTGAACATCTATCCCCAATAACTCCGATTCAACCTCCTCTGCAGGAAATTTATGTGCAATAGCAAACCGTGGAGCACGTGATACATAACCTAGTTGTTCTTGCTTCGCAATATCATCTAATTTATATACAACACCATCAATTCCAAAAGCTAACCGATTCCGTTGATCTAACATTTTTTCATAATAATCAATTAGCCTTGCCGTACCAACGACTTTTTGGCATTCTTCTGCAATACTAAAACCAAAAGATTTTAATTGTTCAAGCTGACTACTAAATAAATTAAAATGCAAGTCTTGACTATGCTGAACTAACGAATACGCATAAAAACATAATGGACGACTCGCAGTTATACTGCTATCTAATTGGCGAAGGCTTCCTGCTGCCAAGTTCCGTGGATTAGCATACACACGCTCACCACGAGAAATTTGCTGCTGATTTAACTCCACAAAATCTTCGGTTTGGATCAATATTTCACCACGCACCTCGAGTAATTCAGGCGTTAGCAAATCACAATGTAAATTCAGAGGTATATTACGAATCGTCCGAACATTATTTGTCACCTCTTCACCAGTATAACCATCACCGCGGGTTAATGCCTGAATTAGCACACCATCTTTATAAAGAAGGCTAATTGCTACTCCATCATACTTAGGCGATGCCACAAAACCTAATTCATCAATAGAACAAGACAACTCCTTGGCAACACGATTAATAAATTGAATTAACTCAGCATGTCTTAGTTCTGGCTCAACTTCTGACATTACAGAAAACACATTACTCAAAGATAACATTGGAATTTTATGTTCCAATTGATTAAATTTACTTAAAACTACTCCACCGACTTTTTGGCTAGGACTATTAGCCTGCTTAAATTGTGGATATTCACGCTCTAAATCAATTAATTGGCGAAAATTACGATCATAATCTTCGTCACTAATAACTGGATTATCGTAAGTGTGGTACTGCAAATTATGATAATTTAATTCCTTAGTTAATTGAATTATTTTAGCCTCAATTTGATCAGTACCATTAAATAAATCATTCATTAAAAACCATTATCACTTTCTAAGATAAATCTTTCTAAAATAAATTAAAACTGATATTTTACTGACTACAACTCAATAAAAATGTAGGTCTTGATTCTAGCACTAAAACATTTTAAGCATAAACATACAGTACTAAGTTACACTCACTGAAATTATGCAAAACATCTTAGCTCAAAAAACCAAAAAACCCCACCAAAAGATGAGGTTTACAATCCAATTAAGGTAGAACTCTGAGAATTATCTCCGAGCCTAAAACAACTCCTTTACGATTACATTGATTTACATAATTTTTGACTTGACGGTCTAGCGCAGAAAATTCTTTTTCTGTCATTAACATTCGGTTAGTAGATAATATGCGCGATTCAAAGTACTGCATATAATTTTCTGCAAAGTCAAAAATCTCATTTATCGCTGACAAAGGATTTTCTTGATGATGTAATTTGGAAAGAATTGATAACACTTGATGTTGAGTATTTCCAGCCAATGGATTACCTTTTTCATCTCTAATTTCAAATATAGTTTTACCATTTAAACTATATTTATAAACACCATTCCAATTAGTAAAACCACTACTTACCAAATATTTATCTAATTGACGAATCTCAACTGGTTCTTTATTTAATAAAAACAACTCCAACTCCAATTGTAAATCCACCAAATGCTTAACTTGTTGTTGGATGCGGCGTAACTCTAAATCATTTTGACGAATAATACCATCATTGTGATTAGCAAAATTATTAAACTCATTATAAATATTATTTAATTGTAAACTGGTTACCAAGCCATCACTATCAATTATATTACTAACCACTTTAATCCCATCAATTTGATATTTTTTACCACGCTCATACAAGCTCCAACCAATATTTTTTTCCAAAATATAAATATTAATGGTTTTATTTGTAAATTGCGCAACTTCTGGTAAAGCTTTTAGTTTAATTGACTTAGGAAAATAAACATCAATAACGTGGTCAAATTCAGCGCTAACTTTATCTGCATAAGGAAAAACCTTCTCTTCGTACTTAGCAAACAAAGTATTTGCCACTGGGTTAATAACCTCAGCTGCTCCATCTAATAAAGCGTCAAAATCTGTGTCGCCAGATTTAGATGGTTTAGTTTCAACTTGAATAAATTCCACGCTACGCTCAGAAGTCTGAAAACTGCTTAGATTACCCTCAGCTTGATTCTCAAATACAATGCCTTTTTCTTGATCAAGAACATCGTTTGTTGATTGATTAAAATTTTTCTCAACAATTTTTTTAAATTTGTTTTCTTGATAAATATAATAACCTATAATGACCAAAACAATAACAGCTACTAAACCTACAATAGCAAGTTGAACCTGATTCATTAACTATTCTCCTCAACAATAGTTCTAATTAAGCGAAAAAGTTTCGTAAAATTACGGTTTTTTTGTAGTTCACGTTCACGACGCACCGAGCGAACTAAACTTCGCAAATCTGCAATATCAAACCCCGAATACGCGGCAATAAAATTATCCAACGCGGCATCATCTTCAAGTAATTGATCACGCCACCGCTCTGCAATATGCAAAACCTGAGTAGCTTTAACTGAATCACCATTCGCATAATCTAGTTTTATTCGAATTTCATCTGCATCAACATTACGCATTAATTTACCGATGTACTGATACTGGCGACGAACGGCGCCATTCGCTGTAAGTTTTTGAGCTTGCTTAATTGCCTCCAATAACTCTGTTGGTAAATCTAATTTAGCCAATTTATCCTTGGAATACTTAGTCAACTCAATTCCAAGCTCTTGCAAAGCTTCAACCTGCTCTTTTTTCTTTGTTCTACTTAGAGGAATTTCTTCCTGTTCTAAATCTGGATAGTTATTCATGCCATTTTATCGATTATTTAAATTAATATAGGCGTTATCTTACTATATTTCACCAACTAAATTAAGGTAAAATAATGCACTTAAATTATTTTCAAATAGACTGGCAGGAATTATGGCTCAATTAGAATTTCTTTATACTCAATCGCAACTTCAAGATATTGCAACAACCATTGTCCAAAAATCTCTTGCCAAAGGAGCAACTAGTGCTCAAGTTGAATTAAGTGAAAGCATTTCAACTGATGTTGAAATTCTTAATCAAGAAATTGATAACTTTGAAACCAGCCACGAGAACCAATTACTAATTAGCGTTTTTAAAGGACATAAAAAAGGTAATATTGGAATTAGTAGTATAAAAAATGACAATCTAGATGACGTAATCCAACAAGCACTAGACATTGCAAAATATACCGAAGAGGATGAGGCGAATGGTTTGCTTGAAAAAGAGTATATTGTCCAAGAAATGCATTCAGACTTAGAACTATACAACCCATATACGATAGATAATATCGAGTTAATTCGTCAAGCAAAAGAATTGGAAAAAATTGCACTGGAACAAGATCCACGCATTAAAGCTTCTGATGGAGCGTCAATTAGCTTAACACGCTATAATTTTGTAACCGCAAATAGTAATGGACTCTTAGGTGGTTACCAAACTAGCCGTTATTCAAAATATGTAAGCTTAATTGGTGAAAATACTTTTGGAATGCAAACCGATTATTGGTACACCTCAAGCAGAGCTTATCTAGAATTAATGCACAATCAAGATCTTGCTGCCAAAGCAGCACAACGTGTTCTACGTCGCTTAACTAAAGGTGAGTATGCTTCAGGTAAACCGCAAGTTATCTTTGAAAGTTCAATTGCCAAATCTATTATTGGCAGCTTAATGGGTGCACTTAGTGGCGGTAGTTTATACCGAAAATTAAGTTTTTTAAACGATAGCATGAAAACTAAAATTATGCCAGATTGGCTAACGATTAGCGAAGATCCATTTATTTTAAAGGGTATGGCTAGCTGCTATTTTGATAACGAAGGTAGCCAAGTTAAGCCTCGTGAAATTATTGCTAACGGGATAGTCAATGGTTATTTACTCTCAAGCTACTCTGCACGTAAAATGAAGCTACCATCAACTGGTAACGCAGGTGGTAATCATAATATTATTGTTAGTCATAACTTTAACGGTGACTTAATAAAACTTGCTCAACAAATGCAAAATGGAATAATTATTATTGAAACAATTGGTCATGGTTTAAACATGGTCAGCGGAGATTATTCCGTTGGTGCTTCTGGCTTGGTTGTAATCAACGGAGTAATCAGCCATTTTGTAGATAATTTGACTATCGCTGGAAACATGAAGAATATTTATCAAAATATTATTGCAATTGCCAATGATTATGAAAATGACTCAGTACGTTGTGGGTCAATGTTAATTAATTCTGGCGTAATTCAAGTTAGTTCAAAATAGCCAAGTTCTTGGTGCACAGCAACAACATTTTGCATGCATTTTTGATATACTACTAGTTAGGTATGTTATTCATTGAATAAGACAACCTTTTCTTCAATAGAAGAAAGCCAGAAGAAATTGTTATGATGATGAATTAAATTATGGAGAGCTACGTATGTCACAAATTGACTCTGTACAACACACAGAACAACATTTATTTCCAGTAAATCCGACCTTTGCCGCACAGGCAAATATCCGTAGTGAAGAACAATATCAGGCAATGGTTGAACGTGCCAATAATGATTATGAAGGCTATTGGGGAGACTTGGCTCAACAATATATTGATTGGAAGACTCCGTTCTCAACTGTACTTAATCAAGACAGTGCACCGTTTTATAAATGGTTTCAAGAGGGAACCTTAAATGTTTCGTATAACTGCCTGGATCGCCATCTACTGACAAACCCACATAAAACTGCAATTATTTTTGAATCTGATGCTGGACACGTAGAAACTGTAACCTATAAAGAACTACACCACAAAGTTTGTCGCTTTGCCAATGGTTTAAAATCACTGGGTGTAATCAAAGGTGATCGCGTCGTAATATACATGCCAAACAGTATCGAAGCTGTTGTTGCAATGCAGGCTTGTGCAAGAATTGGTGCTATTCATTCAGTTGTATTTGGTGGATTTTCAGCCAAAGCAATTCACGATCGAATTAAAGACACCCAAGCAAAAGTAATCATAACTGCGGATGCTCAACGACGTGGTGGAAAAGTTTTTCCACTTAAAGATGATGTAAACCAAGCAATTAAAATTGAAGATTTATCTTGTGTTGAAACTGTGATCGTGCATAAACGTACTGGTGAAACTCACACTTGGGTCGATGGACGAGATGTGTGGTGGCACGATGTTATTCGTGGGAAATCTGATCATTGTGAACCTGAATGGGTCGAAGCAGAGCATCCATTATTCATTTTATATACATCTGGTTCAACAGGAACTCCTAAAGGTGTCCAACATGCTAGCGGCGGATACTTACTGGGTGCAATAACCACCATGAAATGGGTTTTTGATATCAAACCCAATGATGTTTATTGGTCAACGGCTGATGTTGGATGGATTACAGGACATACCTATCTATGCTATGGACCATTATCTGTTGGCACAACTCAAGTTATTTTCGAAGGTGTACCAACCTTCCCTTACCCAGATCGCTTTTGGCGTATGATTCAAGAACATAAAGTAACTATTTTTTATACTGCGCCAACTGCAATTCGCGCTTTGATTAAAGCTGGTGGAGATCTGCCACGTAATTATGATTTAACTTCATTACGATTACTTGGATCAGTTGGAGAACCAATTAATCCTGAAGCTTGGCTATGGTACTATAATGAAATTGGTGGTGGGCGTTGTCCTATTGTTGATACATGGTGGCAAACTGAAACAGGATCAAATATCTTAGCACCAATGCCAGGAATAACTCCATTAACTCCAGGATCTTGCACACGCTCGGTACCAGGAATAATGGTTGACATTTTAGATGAAAATGGACACAGTGTCACAGATCATAATGGTGGTTATTTAGTTATTCGTAAACCATTTCCATCGCAAATTCGTACTATCTGGAATGCCCCAGAACGCTTTGTTAACTCATATTACCCAAGTGATATTGCAGAAGGTAAATATTATGTGGCTGGAGATTCTGCATCACGCGATAAGCATGGTTATTATCATATTCTTGGACGCATTGATGATGTGTTAAATATTTCAGGTCACCGTCTAGGTACCGCAGAAATTGAAGCAGCATTAGGCTCAAATCCAAAAGTTGCTGAATCAGCAATTGTTGGACGTCCACATGATGTTAAAGGTGAATCAATTGTAGCCTTCGTAGTTCTAAAAGGACCTGTTCCAACTGGAGATGATAAAGCGCGATTAGTTGCCGAATTACGTGAATGGATTGGTAAAGAAATTGGTAACTTGGCAAAACCTGATGAAATCCGCTTTGGAGAAAACTTACCCAAAACTCGCTCTGGTAAAATTATGCGTCGAATTTTGCGTAGCTTAGCCAAAGGTGAAGAAATTACACAAGATATTTCAACTTTGGAGAATCCAGCTATTTTAGATCAACTTAAATAATTCAGATCGCTCTACACTTTCAACTATAAAACGGCACTAATTTAATTAGTGCCGTTTTATTTAAACTAAAACATTACAATAGTTCCATTATCTTACCACTTTAAAACAAATAAATTAATTTAAGAAAGCTTTATAGGTAGTTACTAAATTTCTTATTTCGCATCTTCCATAAAAACCCATTACTATAAAAATGAATTAATGATTGAAAAACAACCCAATAAAATAACCAATTGCCAAGGGTTAAACCTGAATAATTAGTTTCACGCCAATAAATCAAAGCACAATAAATCAAAAGAAATACAGTTACAAAAATAGTAAAACTCAATTTGGTATATAAGCGGAATTTTTTCATTATACTCATATAATTACTTAGATTATATTTTCGCTGCTGAAATGCATATACAAATAAAATATATTCAACTGCATGACCAAAACTAAATGCTGCATAAGCAAGTATTGGATTTAAAAAAATAAAAGAAGCAGATAAAAGAAGAGTTCCTAAAGCCATTGACAACCTTGCTTTATTTTGAAATTTTGAAACTTTTACTTGATAATATAGTTAACGCAAAAATAAACCTTGTATAGCCTTAGCAATAGCTAAGCTTA
>CAZZAV010000031.1:0-23285 GCA_964652705.1 uncultured Neisseria sp. | reverse complement strand
ATTGTTCCTACATTCACATGAGGCTTATTACGCTGAAACTTTTCTTTAGCCATTTGCTATTTCCTTGTAATTGGTGGTGAAGCTACTAACATCACCAACCTTATATCGTTAATTAATTATTTTTTAGAAACTACTGCATCAGCAATATGTTTAGGTGCTTCTGAATAATGTTTGAATTCCATAGAATACGTTGCACGACCTTGAGTCTTAGAACGTAAATCTGTAGAGTAACCAAACATTTCTGCCAATGGAACTTCAGCTTTAACTTTTTTCCCACCAGCATCATCATCTTCCATCCCTTGGATAATTCCACGACGAGAAGACAAATCACCCATTACATCACCCATGTACTCTTCTGGAGTCTCAACTTCAACTGCCATCATTGGCTCAAGCAAGACTGGTTGTGCTTTACGCATACCATCTTTGAATGCCATTGAACCAGCTAATTCGAAAGCTAATTGAGAAGAATCGACATCATGGTAAGAGCCATCAAACAATGCAACTTTAACGTCAACCACAGGATAACCAGCGATCACACCAGATTTCATTGCACCTTTGATACCATAATCTACTGAAGGAATAAATTCACGTGGAACTGATCCACCTTTAATTTCATCAACAAATGAATAACCATTACCTTCACCAGACGGCTCCATACGAATCCATACATGACCGTATTGACCTTTACCACCTGATTGCTTAACGTGTTTACCTTCAATTTCAACGGCATTACGAATTGTTTCGCGATACGCCACTTGTGGAGCACCAACATTCGCCTCAACACCAAATTCACGCTTCATACGATCAACCAAAATCTCTAAATGTAACTCACCCATTCCAGAGATAATAGTTTGGTTAGTTTCTTCATCACCTTTAACACGGAAAGACGGATCTTCCTTAGCTAAACGATTCAAAGCAACACCCATTTTTTCTTGATCGGCTTTAGTTTTTGGCTCAATTGCAATGTGAATTACCGGCTCAGGGAAAACCATGCGCTCTAAAGTAATCACTTCTTTTTGGTCACATAAAGTTTCACCAGTCGTTACTTCTTTTAAACCAATTGCAGCTGCGATATCGCCAGCATAAACTTCATCAATTTCCATACGATCATTCGCATGCATCTGCACGATACGACCAATACGTTCTTTTTTACCTTTAACTGGGTTATAAACTGTATCACCAGATTTAACCACACCAGAATAAACGCGGAAGAATGTTAATTGACCAACAAATGGATCACTCATTAACTTGAATGCCAAAGCCGAGAATGGAGCACCATCAGCTGATTCACGAGTAGCTGGCGTACCATCTTCGTTTTCACCAACAATAGCAGCAACCTCTACAGGAGACGGTAAATATTCAATTACCGCATCAAGCATAGCTTGAACACCTTTATTTTTGAATGCTGAACCACAGAACATTGGAATGATTTCACAAGCAATCGTACGTTGACGAATTGCATCTTGAATTTCTTTCTCTGAAAGCTCACCACCTTCAAGATATTTATTCAATAAATCATCGCTTGCTTCTGCAGCAGATTCAACCATTTTAGCGCGCCACTCTTTACAAGTTTCAACTAAATCTGCAGGAATATCAACATATTCAAACTTCATTCCTTGAGAAGCTTCATCCCAAGCAATTGCTTTCATTTTTACTAGATCGACTACACCAGTAAATCCTTCTTCAGCACCAATTGGCACTTGCATCGGAACTGGATTACCTTTAAGGCGATTTCTGATACCATCAACTACTTTGAAGAAATTAGCACCCTGGCGATCCATTTTATTTACAAAAGCAATCCGAGGTACTTTATATTTATTTGCTTGACGCCATACTGTTTCAGATTGAGGCTGTACACCACCAACTGCACAGTAAACCATACATGCACCATCAAGTACACGCATAGAACGTTCAACTTCAATTGTGAAATCCACGTGACCAGGCGTATCAATAATGTTGATACGGTGCTCAGGGAAACGACCATCCATACCACGCCAGAATGCAGTAGTAGCAGCAGAAGTAATTGTAATACCTCGCTCTTGCTCTTGCTCCATCCAATCCATCGTAGCAGCACCATCATGTACTTCACCAATTTTGTGGTTAATACCAGTATAGAACAACACACGTTCAGTAGTAGTTGTCTTACCCGCATCGATATGTGCAGAAATACCTATATTACGGTATCTCTCAATCGGGGTTTTTCTTGCCATCTAATTAATCTCCAAACTATTAATAACGGAAGTGAGCAAAAGCTTTATTTGCTTCAGCCATTCTATGGATTTCTTCACGTTTTTTCATTGCCGCGCCACGACCTTCGATTGCTTCTAACATTTCATGAGCAAGGCGAATATCCATTGATTTCTCACCACGTTTACGCGCAGCATCACGCAACCAACGCATTGCTAAAGCCACTTGACGTGACGGAGCAACTTCGATAGGAATCTGATAGTTCGCACCACCAACACGGCGTGATTTTAATTCAACAACTGGTTTAACAGCGTCTAAAGCTTGGGTGAAAATATCAATTGCTTCTTTTTTTGATTTAGTAGCAGCAAGATCTAATGCGCCATAAACAATTTTTTCTGCAACGGCTTTTTTACCGCTTTCCATAATGATATTCATAAATTTTGATAAAACTTGACTACCGAATTTAGGATCCGGCAATATATTTCTCTTCTCGACTTCTCTACGTCTAGGCATGACTAACTCCTTTTACAAACCAAATATTATTTAGGACGTTTCGCACCGTATTTAGAACGGCTTTGCTTACGATTTTTAACACCAGCTAAATCTAGTGAACCACGAACTGTATGGTAACGCACACCAGGTAAATCTTTTACACGACCACCGCGGATTAAAACCACGCTATGTTCTTGCAAATTATGACCCTCACCACCGATGTAGCTATTTACAGTGAATCCGTTGGTTAAACGTACACGGCAAACTTTACGTAATGCTGAATTTGGTTTTTTAGGAGTTGTTGTGTAAACACGAGTGCATACACCACGACGTTGAGGACAGTTCGCTAATGCAGGAGATTTACTCTTGTAACGAACAGCCACACGAGGCTTTCTTACTAATTGATTAATAGTAGGCATTGTCTTCTTTCTTTTAAAAAATACTGAAGTCGTGGATACCATACCCACAACCTCCAAGCAACAAATATAATAATTTCAATATTTTGACAACACTAAAATAAAACATCCGCTACTTGCCCTATTATAGAACCGCACATTATATCATGCCATGATAACCTTATGCAAGCAAAAAAATACCACGCTAAATCCAATTAACCTTAAATAGCGTGGTAAATTATAAATTAATATAATCGAATAATTTAGAATCAAATATGATTCGCCGTAACGTAGGACAATGCATCAATCGATTCAAGCCCGCCACCAATTCGACTACCTCGCACTGGACATGCATCCAAGTAATCTAAACCATAAGCTAGTTCAATATGATTCTCACCTGCTGAGCATTGATTACTAATATCAAAACTACACCATGAGCTCTCTATCCAAGCCTCTGCCCAAGCATGACTCGCCAAATGAGCTGCATCATTAGTATATAAATAACCACTCACATAACGTGCGGGAATTCCTAAGTAACGGCAACACGCCAAGAAAATATGACTATGATCTTGGCATACTCCAGCTTTAATTGAGTATGCCGCAATTGCCGTTGTTGCTGAAGTAGTAACTCCACGCGTATATGGCACACATTGCAGAATCTTAGCGGATAATTCAAATAATAATGACAATTTATCTTTACCACTAAGAGTAACCAAATTATTCACTCGGCACGACTCAGCTAGTTCAATTAAATCAGCATTAATCATACTCAAGTAAGTACTACGTAAATAGTATGCTGGAGGTAAAGTACCCAATACCGGATTAACATGTGCTGGATATACTTCTACCAAGCCATGTGCCACGATATTAATCTCGCGCTCACCACTAGAAAGGTTTAAAAAACTACTTTGATTACCAAACCAATCAATCGCATGCGACATTTTATTTGGCGCATCAACTCGCCAATTAATCACTCGCTGACGATGATGATTAAATGGCGTTAAACGTAGCACCTGAATACTTTGCTGCAATGGTCTATCGTAACTATAGATTGTTTTATGGTTAACTTGCAATATCATATTGTAACAAAATATCCTTCCTGTATCGCGCTGGCTAATTTGATAACCTCGTCCTGTAATTCTTTAATATATTCTTTAGGCGTAATCTCAAGAATATTTTCCACCGTATCATAACGCAGCTTAGTTAACATCTGTGAACTAGCACGCAATGCGCCACGGCGCTTTTCGCCACCAATATCTTCAAGCAACAGATGAAGTCTTTCAGTACAATAGCGCACACTACGAGGAATATGACGATTAAATAATAAAAATTTAAACACTCGATTCTGTGATGGAACTTCCACAAAACTTTCTTGATAAGCTTCAAACGAGCTTACAGCTTTGAGCAACATATTCCAATGATAATAATCAGAATAATTACCAATATCCTGCAATTTAGTTTGTGCTTCAAGTACACGTAAAGTTTGATCTGAACGCTCCAAATACGTACCTAGACGCAGGAAATGATAATTCAAATTATCTGGCAACGTAATCTCAATAATTCCCTGAATCATGAATGAACGCTGCTGTAACCACTCTTTAAAAACACCCAGTGGTTGATGTTGCATCTTATGAAAGTCAAGCCAAGTTTGATTAATTGCCTCCCACAATTCAGTACTTAAGCGGCTACGCTCAGAACGCGCATTCTCACGTGCCATTTCTAAACAATAACGTACAGATGCGGTAGTATTACCACGAATCAAGAACTCACTAACCTGTCCGATACTTAATGATGTCAAAAGATCAGGATGTTGAGCTTTAAAATCTTTATATGCACTTTCAATATGTAATGGCAATGCGTAGAGTTGGTTGATGTCACCTTCAAACGGCATCCCAGGCTGGAAACATGCATTTAATAAACGCACAGTAGATTCAGCACGCTCAAAATAACGTGACAGCCAAAATAAATTTGAGGCGGTACGACTTAACATCTTATTTAACCTCCGAAGATTGATTTGCATTTAAAACCCAAGTATCCTTAGTTCCGCCACCTTGTGAACTGTTTACCACCAGCGATCCTTCAGTCAGTGCAACTCTGGTTAATCCACCTGGTGTAATTCGCACTTTTGAACCACTTAATACAAATGGTCGTAAGTCAATATGCCGGGCTTTAAGATCTTCATCGAGCCAAATTCCACAAGTTGATAAACTCAAAGTTGGTTGAGAAATATAACCATCAGGCTTGGCTTTTAATATCCGTGCAAAATTTTCACGCTCAGCTTTAGTACTTGCAGGACCAACTAACATACCATAACCACCAGCACCATGGACTTCTTTAACGACCAATTTATCCAAATTATCCAAAGTATAAGCTAAATCTTCTGGATTACTTAAAATGCGCGTTGGTACATTTTGTAAAATAGGTTCTTGGTCTAAATAAAATTTAATCATTTGTGGAACATATGGATAAATTGATTTATCATCTGCAACACCAGTACCAAGAGCATTGGCAATTGCAACTCCACCAGCACGATAGGCTTGAATTAATCCAGGCACACCTAACATTGAATTCGGATTTAAAACCAAAGGATCCAAGAAATCATCATCAACACGGCGATAAATCATATCAACTTGTTTTGCACCATAAATCGTACGCATCCACACACGATCATCTTTGACAAACAAATCGCGTCCTTCGACTAATTCTGCACCCATCTCTTTAGCCAAAAATGCATGCTCATAATAAGCACTATTATATGGACCTGGTGTCAACACCGCTACTGTTGGATGATCTGTGTTAAACGAACATTCTTTTAATGTTGTTTTTAACGAAACAGAATAATGTTCGACTGGTTCAACTTTATAACTCTTAAAAAGCTCAGGGAATAAGCGCTGACTCATTCGACGATTTTGTAACATATACGACACACCACTTGGTACACGCATATTATCTTCAAGAACATAATAATTACCATCACTATGACGAATTAAATCCACCCCACAAATTTGTGTATAAACTTTATGCGGTAAATCATGGTTCATCATGCACGCTTGAAATTGTGCATTTCCATAAATTTTCTCGGCTGGAATAATGTTTTCTTTAAGAATCCTGCCATCATGATAAATATCATCTAAAAACATATTTAATGCAGTTACGCGCTGCTCAATGCCTTTTTCCAAGTACGCCCAATCGCTTGCGCTAATAATTCGAGGCACAGGATCTGATGGAATCAACCGTTCAGTTCCTTCGTCCTCACCATAAACGGCAAAAGTAATACCAATTCTACGAAACAACAAATCGGCCTCAGCCATTTTTTGGTTAAGGTAACCGCTTGGGTGTTTTTTTAGCCAATCAAGATATGGCTTATAATGCTCACGGGCATTACCGTTATGATCTAAGATTTCATCAAACATAGGTGTTTTCTTTCAAGAAAGTCTACAGCAATAACTATCAACTATAGTATAACGTATCTGATATGTCCAATGCAAGATTGATTAAAGCAAATTTAATATTTTCAATAAAAAAACCATAGTTATAAAAACCAATGTGACTTATTGTGACAACTTTTACATAATTACCACTTAGTAGTAACAAAACTTAGTTAATAAAAACCTCAATAAAAATATTTTTTTGAAACAGTTCATAATCAATTAAAAACATCTATGCGACTATAATATAATGATTAACTCAAAAACTCATTCAAGCTGGAGAAAATAAATGTTAAATTCCTGGTCTGGTCACCCGAAAAGCCTCAAAAAGTTATTTTTCACAGAAATGTGGGAACGTTTTAGTTTTTATGGTTTAAATGCAATTTTAGTCTTATTTTTGACTAAAGCAGTTCACATCCCAGAAAGTCTAGCTTTAATCATTTTTGGCAGCTATGTCACCTATGTTTATCTTTCCACCACCATTGCAGGATTTTTAGCCGATCGTTTATATGGATACGCCAAAGTTGCTTTTATGGGTGGAATATTTATTTTAATTGGCCACATAACCATGGCATTATCTGGTCTAAATTTCAATTTGTTTTATTTTGGACTAGGTTGCATTGCTACAGGAACTGGATTACTAAAACCTAATGTATCCGTTATGGTTGGTAAATTGTACAGTGATGCGCACGAAGACCAACGCGTGCAAGGATTTAATATTTATTATATGGGCATTAATATCGGTGCAATTATCGCACCGATCGCTGTAGGATTTGTTGCGGAAAAAATTTCATGGCATGCTGGTTTTGGACTTGCTGCAATCGGTATGGCTTGTGGTTTATGGATATTTAAGCGCGGTGAAAAAGACTTCCCAGATAATTGCAAAATTAGCAATCAATCTTTAATTAATTCACGCTTTATAGGCATTAAATTACATTATATGGTTTATATAATGCTTTTATCACTGAGCATAATTTTTGCTACATTACTCGCCAATCCAATTCAATCAACAGTGGTATCAGGGATTTGTTTAATTATTCTCAGTGGCTATATAATTTCAATCTGGCGTAAATTATCTGATGAAGAACGCAGTAAAGTTTGGGTGATTCTAGTGCTATCACTATTCTCTGTTAGCTATTGGACTCTATCAAATCAAACCATCGCAAGTCTGCCACTATTTATTGACCGAGTAGTCGACTTAAACTATTTCGGCAACAATATTCCAGCTTCAAGCATATCCAGCTTTTACTCTCTAATTTTAGTGGTACTTGCTCCAGCAATTGCTTGGTTTTGGACACTAACTAAACGTGTTCAACGCGAACCTGGCTATGCAGGCAAATTTGCAATTGGTCTAACCATGGCAACACTAGCATTCGTGTTTATAATTATGGGAATTATGCAAGCTAATCACGTTGGAAAAATGAGTTTACTTTGGATCTTAGCTTGCTATACCTTACTGGGATTTGGTGAATTATGTATTTCCCCAAATGGATTAGCATTAGTAACAAAATATGCGCCACAAAACATGTCTGGCATTATGATGGGATTATGGTGGATGATTAATGCTTTTGCAGGATTAACTGCTGGTCTAATCGCACAATTAATTGGTTTCCAATCTACGGAAAGTCTACCAATTACTCAACAACTAAACATCTATCAAACAGGGTTTATAAAAGTTACGTTGCTGGGAATTATCATTACCGCAATTTTATTTATTATTCGTAATAAAATCGATCAAAAGGAACAATAAAATGTTATTACTCGCGAACTATGAAGGGCGCTCTGGAACGCAGTTATCTGCAGAATTGTTGGCAAAAAAATCAAATGGCTTAGAAGCAATTATTGAAGGAATCAAGATTGTTGAAGCCAATCTGGATATTCATACAGTTGGTATGAGCTCATGGCCAAATATTTTGGGTGAATTACAACTCGATGCTTCGGTAATGGACGGTAATACACGTAGAACTGGCGCAATCGGTGCTGTACGTGGATTTAAACATCCTGTTGAAATTGCTTATCGAGTCTTAACTGATATACATCATGAAATTTTAGTCGGTGAAGGAGCTGAACGGTTTGCTCATGAAATTAATGCTTTACGTGCCAAAAATGAAACTGAGCTCTCATTAAAAATGTGGCATAAACATTTGGCTGAAGTTTTAACGCCAGAACAAGCCACTCAATTTCCCAATGTTCGCCTACTTGATATAAAAAGTGATGCCGTTGATCCTGAAAAAATGTTTGATACAACCGTCTATTTAAGTCTTGATCATGAAAAACGCATCTCATCTGCAACCAGCACATCGGGCTGGGGATGGAAGTATCCTGGAAGACTTGGCGATAGCCCAATTATTGGTGCCGGTAGCTATGCAGATAGTCGCTACGGTGCTTGTGCGTGTACTCATACCGGGGAGATGACCATTCGTGCTGGCACGGCACGCAGTGTAGTACTCTATCTAAAAATGGGTTTAAGTGTAGAAGATGCAGTATACGAGGCTGCGCATGATTTAGCTAATCTAGATACTGGATATTTAGCTGAAGTTACAATTCACGCAATTGATAAAGATGGTAATTATAAAGTTATTGGACTTAACTCAAGTGAAGAAATCAAATACGTCGTATGGCATCCAGAACTACAAACACCAGAAATAAAAGTCGCTGAAATAATACATCTTTAATTAGTAAAGTAGTAAAAGCATACATAACTACTCTTATTAAGAAATAGCTATACTAATGAATGAATTTGGCAATCCAATAACTCCAACTCAAGTTAATGAACGTTTAGAAAATCTAAAATTAATTTTTCATGTTCGCACCAAAGCTCAATTAATTGAAAAAGCTACTGGCTTAAATTTCCATGTAATACTCCCATGTGATTTATTTAACAATTTTGAAACGATTGAAATTAGTGCAGAATCAGCAATCATTGTCTGTGCAAATTGCAAGCTTGGTACCTGTACTAAACACAACAAGAATAATTAATAATTTATCATATGATAACCAAAGCAACCCATAAAACAACTGCTTTGGTTATTTAAAATCTATTAAATATTTAAACGGGTATATTTTTCAACTAGATATTCTTTAATTCCAGAGCTTCCACCTTCGCGCCCAAGACCTGACATTTTAACCCCACCAAAAGGAACATTCTCGGCTGAAATTAATCCAGTATTAATCCCAACTATTCCATAGGCAAGTTGTTCGCTAAAACGGTGCACACGTTCTAAATTCTGAGTAAAGAAATAACTTGCCAAGCCATACTCAGTTTGATTAGCTAATTTCAATGCCTCATCATCATCAATAAAAGTATAAATCGCTAAAACTGGACCAAAAATCTCTTCTTTAAATAAGCGTAAATTGCTATCTGGACAATCAAGTAAAGTTGGTTCAAAGAAATTTGCCCCAATATCTATTCTAGATGTACCACCAAATACTAACTTAGCACCTTTAGTAATCGCATCCTTAACTAAACTTTGAATATGTAGCAAAGCTTTGCCATCGATCAAAGGACCATTAGTGGTATTTATATCCATCCCACTGCCTAATTTTAACTTCGCAATTTGTGCTTTGAGTTTGTCAATCAGCACATCTTTAATTGACTGATGTACCAAAATCCGATTCGAACACACACATGTTTGACCATTATTTCGAAACTTGCTTTGCATAATTCCAGTAACCGCCAAATCTAAATCTGCATCAGCAAAGACCACTAATGGCGCATTCCCACCAAGCTCCAATGAGAGTTTTTTCATAGAATTTGCACAATTCTGATAGAGCCAAATCCCGACTTCGGTAGATCCAGTAAAACTTAATTTGCGCACTTGCTGACTATGTGCAAGAAACTCACCAATTTGCCCACTGTGACCATGAATTACATTAAATACGCCAGCAGGCACACCAGATTGTAAAGCTAAATAAGCCAAGGCATTAGTTGATAACGGAGTTTGACTAGCTGGTTTAGCAATCATCGTACATCCAGCCGCTAACGCAGGAGCAACTTTGCGTGCCAACATTGCATTGGGAAAATTCCATGGTGTAATTGCGGCGCACACCCCAACAGGCTCAGAATTAACCGTAATTCTTTGCTCTAGATTATTTGCAGAGATCGTATAACCATTTAAGCGTTTGCTTTCTTCAGAATACCATTCTATATAACTTGCACCATACAAAATTTCAGCCTTGGCTTCTGCTAAAGGTTTGCCCTGCTCCAAAGTTAAAATTAGTGCTAAATCATCTACATTTGTGACAAGTAACTCATACCACTGACGTAAAATTTTACTACGATGCTTCGCTGAAGTTTGTCGCCATAATTGAAATGCAGCTTGACTGTCACTGACTACATCCAATAAATCTTGCGCTGTTGCCTTAGCTAATTCAGCAATTACCTCATTATTAAAAGGATTGATCACCGCAAATTCCTCACGTTCACCACTGAGCCATTTACCACCAATTAAAATTCCAGTTTGAATCAAATCAGGATTTTTTAAAATTTGTTGCCAATTCATCTTTACCTCCTATACTCAAAAACAGTATTAATTATGATTATAACTCAATGTAATGAAAACAACGATAACTAATTTTAGATTACCTTAGCTATAATGCTGTGACTTAAAATTCAATTATGAATTAACTGCATAAAATTAACAATAAGCCAAGAAATATAAATAATATAAAAAACCGTCACGATTTGTGACGGCTTAGATTTAATTTCAAGGCAGAATAACTTTTAATTTAAGTGTCTATTGACTAGTTACTCCAGATTCATCAAGATAAACCAATCTAAATTTACTTCGTACCTGCTGATCATAAAAAGATACAAATGCAGGACTCTCAGGATACTCCTCCAATAATGGAAAAATAACTGCACCACCGACGACAGCTCGAGTATCATTTTCACGAGTGCGCAGACCCCAAATATTTTGATAACTCAATGCAATAGTTTCATGTTTAGTAGAATTGGGATTAGCATAATTTCCGAGATACAGCAAAATATGCCCAGGAATTTGTACCAAAGTTAAAAGTTTATGCCCATTTTTAAGCAAATACTCTTCACGTGCACTAGTGGTTAATTTATCCAAGTTAACTACTTTACCAGCGCTAGATTGATCAGATGAATTGCGCGGTAAATAAATCGCAAATGGAGTAAATAAAGCTTTCATTTCAGCTGAACAGTCATAGTCAAAGAACATACTGCCCCAACCATATGGCTTACCAATTTGATTCTTCATCACATCTGCGATGTTATGCGGTGTCAAAGCTAACGGCATAATCGCTGCCGCTGATTTGTTTAATAACACATGCATAATCTCAGCTTTGCGCTGCAAATTAGCTACTGGCAACAACACTTCATAGTTGGATTCAGTTTGTTTAACTAATGGTAAGCTAGTTCCATTATAAGCCATTGCACGAAACTCACCAGATTTATCCAATAAAGAGTTTTGCTGTGTAATTGCTATCGTTCCAGATTTAGCCGTTTGTTGCCATGCTTGAATAAATTTATCATCTACTTTAGCCAAACCAGATGTCTTAACCCAACCAATATCATCAGAGGCAATGACAAGAGACCACTCTTTGTCTAGGCTCTGCTTAATTACATATAATGGCATGCCCACAAAGATCGCAGTTTCTTGTAGATTATCAAATGGATAACCTTCACCTGCAATTTTAGAATGATAAAATAATGGATCCATGGTTGGCAATGTACGTATCAACAAATTATCTACGGCAATTGCACGTTGCAGTGATGAATAATTTAAACTTATCTGATCGGATAAATTCATATTGGCAGTAATTTTAGCAAACCATTTTAAATCATATGGACGATAATTCTCACCATAGGCAACTTTTTTGGAATTTGTTTGATGATTATTTGTAAAGCTCGCAATTATTTGTGACTCTCGCAAAAGTATATTCATACTTTCAGATTGAACCAATTGTGAATTAACATAATCACTACTCCACGGAGACAGTGCGTTATCATCGCTGGCATAATAACGTTGAAGAAAATCAGCATAACGCTGCTGTTGATATGCTTTTGAAACTAGCAGTTGATCATAATCAGCATCACTAGATTTTATCCAATTAGCAACGTTTTGATCATATTTCCCCATTGGAAAAACGCTAATCATATCCTGCGCAATGGACAATTGACAGCATGACCATAACAGACTAACTTTAATCCAATTACACATAACAACCTCAGCTTTTTATAACTATATAATAGAATTATTTAAACATTACTGTATCAACCGCATCACAAATTGTGTGCAAAGTTAATAAATGTACTTCTTGAATTCGCGCCGTACGCTCAACTGGCACACATAAATTAACATCTTTTCCTGCAAGCATTTGAGCAATTTTGCCGCCATCACGACCAACCATCGCAATAATATGCATGCCTTTATCACGTGCAACTTCCATAGCTTTTAACACATTAACCGAATTACCCGAAGTTGAAATCGCATATAAAATGTCGCCAGCTTGCCCTAATGCCTCGACTTGTTTAGAAAACACCACATCAAAGCCATAATCATTGCCAATGGCAGTTAATGCCGAAGTATCTGTCGTTAAGGCAATTGCTGGTAATGGTGTACGTTCAATTTCAAAGCGCCCAGTAAATTCGGCCGCAAAATGTTGTGCATCAGCAGCAGATCCACCGTTACCACAAATTAACATTTTTTTACCATTTTTAAAGGCATCAACGATTAAGTTAACTGCATTAGCAATTGGTTCAAGCATAGTTAATTGTGCTTGCTGTTTAGTTGCAATACTTTGCGTAAAATTATCTTGAACTAACTGTTTAATATCCATTTTCATCTCCAAAATTTATATTGACTCCAAATTATAACTAAATAATGTACAGCTCTCTGCAACATAAGATGACCAATAACTCATAACTAACTTAACAATATTTATAAAATTATAATATTTTTAAGCCATTCAATTTCATCATCGGCACCAATAACCACTGCATCAAACCGACAATTCACATCTCGCCCTAATTGCATCAAAAAATACTGGGCTGTTTTCACCAGTTTACGTTGTTTGGCTACCGTGATGCTTTCAATTGCATGCCTAACTCCAGCTTTACGCTGCTTAACTTCGATAAAAATATATCCGTCAGTATCACGCATGACCAAATCAATCTCACCAAAGCGCGAATAAAAATTCGTTTGCACCAAAGTAAGCCCATGCTGACATAAGTAATTTAAAGCTAGCTTTTCAGCATTATCACCAATTTGTTTATGTGGATGCATCAACTACTCATCCAAAAAATGCTTTAGTTTAAGTATTCAAAAAGTGTCACCACTTTATCAACGCCACCAACACTAGCCGCGATCCGTGTTGCAGATTCAGCTTGATTTTGATTAACCACGCCCATCAAATAAACCACGGCATTCGTTGTCACAACCTTAATCCCACCACTTGGCACACCTGGTTCGCCAAAAAGTTGCGTTTTAACCTGTGTAGTAATCATTGAGTCCTTGCTCTTAGCACTAAATGATGCTGGCAACCTAAATTCAAGATAATCATAAATTTTATTCACGCCTGGATAACCACGAGCAATATTCTCAGCAAAATCTTTTTGCGCTTGATCTTTAACCTGACCAGTCAATAACAATGTACGGTTAAATACATCTGCATAAATGTTACTATCTGGGAAATTATCACTATTCGAGTATTTATAAGATAATTTTGATTGAATTGAACTATCATCAATTGAAGCTGGTGCATCAGGAGTACTTTTATCTGGGGTTGTCAAAGATGAATTTGCGCAGCCAACTACAGCGCCCAATAAACTACCGCCACATAATAATATTGTTAATAATTTACGCATAATATATCCTTATTAGTTAGGAGGAAGCTCAAACAAAGCTACCACTTTTTTAACACCATCAACTTCACGAGCTGCTTGAGTCATTTTTTTGGCTTGATACGGATCAATCATTCCCATTAAATAAACGGTACTATTACTCGTCACAACTTTTACATCATTACTGCTGATGCCTTTGTAAAATAACATATTTGATTTGATCGCAGAAGTTAAGTACGAATCTTTACTGGTCTGTGCGGCACTTTGGCTAGCACCAATTTCAATATGATTATAAATTTTATTAACCCCTGGCACTTGGCGTGCCATTTGCTCAGCTTTTAATTTACTATCATTGGTTAGAATTTGTCCAGTCAATAAAATATTTTTATCATAACTTGTCACTTCAACGTTATTACCTGGAATCGTTGCATTAATTATATCTGCAACCTTTCCACGTAGGCTCTGATCGTTAAATACTCCATCTGAACTACGTGGATCACTTGCAACAGCAGCGCCACTAGTTGCACCAGCTGCAACACCACCAACAACTAACGCGGTACAGCCATCTAGAGCCAAAATCACAAAACTAATCACTACAGCCAATTTGCCCAATTTATTTGTCAACATTATAATCCTTTAACTTAGGTTAATTGCCCCAAGCGGCGTGCCATATCTTCCAAACGTAAAATCCGATTCGCAGTCGATGGATGAGTTGAAAATAAATTATCACTTCCCGATCCAGATAGCGGATTAATAATCATCATTTGTGCCGTAGCTGGATGCTCTTCAGCGGTATTTAATGGAACCCCACGTGCAATATTCTCGATTTTACGTAACCCTGAAGCTAAAGCTAATGGATCATTAGTTAATTCTGCAGCACCTTGATCCGCCATATACTCTCGTGAACGTGAAATTGCCATTTGAATTACAGCAGCGGCAAGCGGTGCAAAAATACCAATTAACAAGCCAGCTAACCAATTACGATTACCATTTTCATCACGCACACCAAACCACATCGCCATATTTGCCACTGCAGAAATAGCCCCAGCAACAGTCGCTGAAATAGTCGATAGCAATATATCACGGTGTTTTACGTGAGAAAGCTCATGCGCGGCAACACCCCGTAATTCAGCATAGCTTAACGCACGCATAATCCCTGTAGTAAAAGCCACAGCTGCATTCTCTGGATTACGTCCAGTTGCAAAAGCGTTAGGTTGATCTTCGTTAATTACGTAAACCTTTGGCATTGGTAAATTAGCATAACTCGCCAACTCAGCCACCATTTGATATAAATCAGGAGCATTATGCGGGCTTACTTCTTGCGCCTGATACATTTTTAGAACCATATCCGCAGAATTCCAATAGGCGTAAAAATTCAACGCACCACCAAAAAGCAACGCTAACAGCATGCCACCTTTACCACCAATCAAACCACCAATCACAACAAATAAAGCGATAATTGCAGCCATTAAAGCATAAGTTTTAACTTCGTTATTCATTTCTCACCTCCATTAGTAAAATATTTACCAGATAAATCCAATTTATTTTGTAAATATTGAGTCACACTCTTGCGTTTACTGCCAGCTTCTTGAATTTCATGAATAGCCAAAATAGTTTGTCCACCACAAACTATCCATAGTTGATCCTGCTTTGCTCGCAAAATTTGACCAACTGCAGATTCAGTAGTCACCTTAGAATCACTAATTACTTCACTAGCCCAAAATTTATGCAGCACCCCATCCAAATAACTGAATGCAGCAGGAAATGGATTATAACCACGAATTTTTCGTTCAATTAAATGCGCATCTTCAGACCAATCAATTCGCGCTTCTTCTTTGGTTAACTTGTGCGCATAACTAACGCCCTCCTCTGATTGCGCTTGAGGTGAATATTGGCTGGGAGATTTTAAAAAATCAATAATTCTTTGCGCACCAATTTGAGCCAATTTATCATGCAAACTTGCAGAAGTTTCTTTTAAATCTAATTTCAATTTATCAACTATTAGCATTGCGCCCGTGTCAAGACCCGCATCCATCTGCATAATTGTAACACCACTATACTCATCACCAGCCAAAACAGCGTGCTGAATTGGTGCAGCACCACGCCAGCGTGGTAGTAAAGAAACATGTATATTCACACATCCAAGGCTTGGAATATTCAGTAATTCCTGTGGCAAAATAATTCCATATGCTACTACCACTATAATATCTGGCTTAAGCTCACGAATCTTAGCTAAATTACTTGGGTCTTTTCTAAATCCTAGTGGTTGAAATACCTCAATTCCATGTTCCAATGCCAGTTGCTTAACTGGTGATGGCGTCAATTTCATACCACGTCCAGCTGGGCGATCTGGTTGGGTCAGCACCAAATCAACTTTAAAATCATGTGCTAAAATATTAGCCAATACTTGGGCAGATATTTCTGGGGTTCCAGCAAAAATAATTTTCAATTGTTTATTCATTAATTAGTTGAGTCCTTAGCTGTTTGATTGTTAGATTCATCACTGTTTCTTGAGACAGTATATTGATTGGCAATACTGATAGCCTGACTTTCAGAAAGTAACGGATTGGCACTAATTAATGCCTTAGAGATTTCGCCACTTGCAACATTTTGGAAAATTCCATTATCAATTACTTCTAAATGAACTTTACCAATTCCGTTAATGCCAATTTGCCGAGCTCCTGCAGTAGTTAAGTCTAGTACATGACCACTTGCACTTGGCATACGGTCATTTACTTCAACATAAACCACTTTATCATTACTTAAATTAGTAACTTTTAATTTGGTTCCCATTGGTAATGTCGGATGTGCGGCAGTAAAAGCGCTCATATCCAGACGTCTACCACTGGTTGTTTTACGCCCTGCAAATTTGTGCGCATAAAAGCTGGCTGTGCCATCCATATAATCATCACTATGCTCTTTAGCTACAATCCGCCGATGGCCAACTTTTTTGCTATGATTAGATTTGCTTTTATTATGTCTACTAGTCTGCGCCTGAACGACCGCAACTAGACAAAACAATAGTATAATAAATATTTTCGCCTTAACTCTATGCACTAATTTAGTCTCCCAGTGAATAAATTACAGCTAAAAATCTCTTAGTTAGATCGTTATTAATTCACAAATAATTCCGCAAACTCAAAGAGTTTTAAATTAACTTACTAAACTCCACCAATAAAACTTAATTGACGCCACGCTTCATAAACTGCAACAGCAACTGAATTAGATAAATTTAAACTGCGCTGAGTTGGCTGCATTGGTAACCGTACTACCCGCTCTAAACCAAGCTCTTCTAAAATATCTTGCGGTAAACCACATGTTTCTGAACCAAATAACAACACCGCATCTGAGGCATAACTAACCTGATTATAGAACAAATCACTGCCAGTTTCAATTGCCCAAATAGGACGCGAACCAAAATACTCACGACAACTCTTCCAAGATTCATGAATTACCAAGTTCGTATACTCATGATAATCCAAACCTGCTCGGCGTAACTTAGTATCGTTCATATTACCCCAACCAAGTGGTTTAATTAAATGAAGCTCGACACCGGTATTGGCACACAAACGAATAATATTGCCAGTATTCTGCGGAATATCTGGTTGATGTAAAATCACGGCTAATTTATGCATAACTTAAACCAACGCCTCGTATAGTTCACTAATATTTTTAAACACATAACGTGGATTATAAGCGAGCAATTCAGCATAAGTATGAGCTCCATGGCTAACTCCAACTGCATCAATACCAGCACTCTTAGCCATTTGCAAGTCATACGAAGTGTCCCCAATCATAACTGCCTGAGATTTATTCATGCCAGTAAACTCCAAAATTTCTTCGATCATTTGTGGATGTGGTTTGGAAAAGCATTCACCAGCGGTTTTAGTTAAGGCAAAATAATGACTCAAGCCCATTGCTAGCAAAATATCATTCAACCTTGCACGCAAACGCCCAGTTGCAACTGTAATAATTTTGCCATCCGCAGTTAATCTATCTAATGTTTTTGCAACATCTGCAAGCAATGGATTATTCAAAATATAATCATTCAAATATTGTTCATAAGCCACAGTAAATTTCTGCAATAATGCAGGATTACCACGCAACTCAGGAATTGCCTCTGTAATTACAGAAATAAAACTCTTACCAACAATTGATCCGGCTAATTCATTGCTAATTATTGGAAGGTCAAAAATCTTACAGGCATGAGTGATTGCTTCAATTATTGTTTGAGTGGTATCCATCAAAGTACCATCCCAATCAAAAATATATAAATCGTAATTTAACATCAATAATGCTAATCGAAATAGTCAGCCAAATCAGCACGAGTCAAAACAAAAACAACACCATCACCGCTAATTGTATCCAACCAAGTGAACGGCAAATCTGGGTATAGCTCCTCAAGCTCAAGTCGGTTATCACCCATTTCAACAATTAACACTCCAAACTCACTTAAATAGTGCTTCGCTTCATGCAAAATATCTTCAATTAACTCTAAACCACTGTCACCACCAGCTAATGCCAAACTTGGCTCAAAATTATATTCTGGAGCTAAACTATCCATACGCCGTTTATCCACATACGGCGGATTAGTCACAATTAAATCAAATTGACCTTGATAACCAACTAAACCAGCGAATAAATCAGATTTCAATAACGTAATATCTTCATTCACTTTGTTGCGCTCAAAATTAATTTTTGCAACATCCAAAGCATCATCAGAAATATCACTAGCAACAATTTCAGCATCATAAAAATAATCTGCCATAATGGTTGCAAGTGAACCATTACCAGTACACAAGTCAAGTGCACAATTAACTAATTCTGGATGCTCAATCCAAGGTGTTAAATGATCATGTAAGATGATCTCTGCAATAAATGAACGCGGAATTATCACTCGTTTATCCACATAAAAACTATAACCTTGCAAAAAAGCTTCATTCGTAATATATGGCAGAGGAATTCGCTCATCAACACGTCGTTGAATGCGCATTAAAATTAATTCTTTTTCATCATCAAGTAGTTGAGCATCCAAATATGGCTCTAACTGATCAATTGGCAAATTCAAGCTTTGTAAAATTAAGCAGGCTGCTTCATCATAAGCATTAGTCGTACCATGACCAAAAAATAAATTATTCTTACGAAATCGCGATACAGCATAACGTAAAAAATCACGCAACGTATGAAATCTAGTTTGGGGCATCGTAAGTTCCTTATTAATTATATTCAACAACTCTGAGTAAATGTCTCTACTTTCGGTGCATAAGCTCGCCAAATTAGCTGAATAAACATCACAAACTCAGCCAATTCTTAACAAGATATACACTTTATTTAACACACTTTGCATATTGTTATAACTAGTAAGTATATAATAATCACCACTTGCCATGTAGATTTTTTTACCTTCACCGCAAAATTCATTTAAAATTACGCTCGATTAAAACAAATACCCCAAATACAATTAAATTAAGACCAAAAACGTAGTTAAATCAGAGTCACCAAAAATATCAACTAGTGATCAATTAGCATGTTTGATTGGCAAAATAAATATTAGGAAATTTAACTCAAATGAAAAAAATACTTCTCGCATGTATAAGCATAGCTTTCGGTAGCTTCGCCGCCGCTGCAACACAAACATCAGATCCAATTTTGGATGCTGTTGCCCCTAAACCTACTACAACACCAACACCCAAAAGTACTAAATCCAGCACAAAAAAACATCGTACCAAGCATGTTGCAACCTCTCAAACAGTTGGTAGCACACGCTCACCAAAGTTATATTCTTACTCAGCTTATGCTCTTGATGCAAATACCAACCAAACAGTAATCAGTAAAAATCCTGATGTATCACTTTCAATTGCCTCAATCACTAAATTAATGACAGCAATGGTAATGCTGGATGCTGGGCGTGATTTAGATGAATATGTAACAATTACACAGGATGATGTGGATAATTTAAAAAATACTTCTTCACGACTTAAAGTTGGTATGCAATTACGCCGTCGCGATCTGTTATTACTTGCATTAATGTCCTCAGAAAACCGCGCAGCAAATTCAATTGCTCGTACCGCCTATCCTGGCGGAATGAAAGAGTTTTTGCAAAAAATGAATGCTAAAGCTCAATCACTTGGCATGACTCATACGCAATTCTTTGACCCAACTGGCTTAACTGTTAATAACAAGTCTACGGCTGTTGATTTAAGTAAAATGGTCCAAGCCGCATTTAAATACGATTTAATTCGTGAAGATACCACCACCAAGAGCGCTGATGTAATGTTAAGCCCACGTTATATTCATCGTTACGTTAATAGTGACGCCCTAGTTCGCGGAGACTCCTTCCAAATTGAACTCTCAAAGACAGGTTTCATCAATGAAGCTGGTCATTGTTTGGTACTATATGCAATCGTAGATAAACGCCCAATTATCATGGTATTTTTAAATAGTGCAGGTAAAAGTGGACGCTTAATTGATGCGATGACAGTAAAAAGCTATGTTGATCGCATGCAATAACCACATAGAATAAATAATTTCTGCTAACAATGATTAAAAAATAAGCCATGCTATTAAAACATGGCTTATTTTTTGACTTAATGTATTTTATACCAGGGTTAATGTTACCTCAATGTTTCCACGAGTAGCATTTGAATACGGACAAACCTGATGAGCTTTTTCAATTAGCCCCTCTGCCGCCGCACGATCCATACCAGGTAAAGAAATTTGCAATTCAACCGCAATGCAAAACCCAGTTGAAATTGGACCAATTCCTACCGATCCAGTAATAGATAAATCATTTGGCAAAGAAATTTTCTCTTTAGCACTAACTGCTTTCAAAGCCCCAATAAAGCAAGCAGAATAACCAGCTGCAAAGAGCTGCTCTGGATTCGTTCCATCACCGCCAGCGCCACCTAATTCTTTGGGTGTTGATAATTTCAACTTCAATGCTGGATCATTTGAGGTTGCAACGCCTTCACGTCCACCAGTAGCTGTTGCATGCGCAGTATAAAGAACTTTATCTAATTTATGCATAATGTTACTTCCTTAGAGTGATTAAGAAGATGCTATTTTAGCAAAATTAATTATCACAACTGAATATAATTAAACCTCTTCATAACAAATAGATACCCAAGCCCTCAAAAATTAAGACATTTCAAAATCACATTTGCAAGACCAAATACAACACAAAAAATAAATTTTCTACACCCTCAAGTAATCTAACACCATAGAATAGCGCAATAATTAAGGAAATGTTACAATTATGCCCACAGAAGTTATCAGCTGAGCATTACACGTTATTTATAGTCAACGACTGAAATTAAATTCAAATTAAGGAGCCTTTTTGTATGTCACATAGCTTATTTAAACAGCCTAAAGCTTTTTATACCATTTTCATGCTGGAAATATGGGAACGCTTTGGGTACTCATCACTGGTTGCTCTTCTTGTAATTTACTTGACTACAAATATGAATATGCTTGCAAAAGATGCATTTGTTTTATTTGGATCATTTTCAGCAATGGTCTATGCTTTCATCGTTTTTGGCGGTTACTTAGGCGACAAGATCCTAGGAGCAAAACGAACCATTATTTTGGGGTTACTAGTTTTATTACTTGGTTATAGTTTAATGGCACTTAATAAACCCAATATACTTTATTATGCACTGGCTTGTGTCTGTGTTGGGACTGGACTCTTTAAATCAAATCCATCCAGTTTATTAGCTCGTTGTTACCAACAAAGTAATGCTGATATGTTACACAATGCATTTACTCTTTTTTACATGGCGATTAATATCGGAACCATGTTTGGCATGTTTTTCATTCCGATGCTCGCAGCCAAATATGGTATTTCTGCGGCTTTCGTCGTTGCTGTAGTTGGCATTATTTTATCCCTAATTACTTTCTTGGGATTTGGTTTTAGCCTTAAAGGAATTGGAACTGCCGCGGATCATGCTCCATTAAAAATGAAAAATCTAGCCTTAACTATTTTAGCAATTATGATCTTTATAGGCATCGTAAGTTTACTTTTAAATAATGTAATTATTGCCAAAATAATTGTAGTCGCAACATTCATCCTGTGTGCGGTGATTTATGTGATTCTTATGTTTAAAATTCGCAGTGAAGGATTTTTCTCAAAAATGCTTTTGGCTTTAATTTTAATGGCTGAAGCTATCATCTATAAAATATCATATATGCAAATGCAAACTTCAATTAATTTTTACACCATTAATAATGCAACTCACAACTTATTCGGACTGGATCTAGCACCAGCTAGTTTTCAATCGCTAAATCCAATTTGGATTGTTTTAATGAGTCCAGTACTTGCGTTTTATTATTTACGCTCAAAAGGAACAAAATTAGCATTAAGTATTCATACTAAATTTGCAGTTGGAATGATGTTACTCAGTTTTGCTTTCCTAATTTTATATTTATCTAAATATTTTGCAAATTCAGAAGGAATGATTTCTGGTTATTGGTTAGTAGTGAGTTACTGGTTTCAATCAGTTGGGGAACTGTTGATTTCAGCTTTGGGGCTGGCAATGGTAGCTCAATTGGTGCCACAACGCTTTTCTGGATTTGTAATTGGTATCTGGTGGGTGTTCTTAGCATTTGGCAGCATTCTGGGTGGATTGGTGGCTGCATTTACTTCGCCAAGCGATAAAGTTATCACCGATAAGTTAATTTTAATGCACGATTATACGCATGTATTCTTGATAATTGGTATATCAATATTTTTATTTTCGTTGTTTATGTTTAGTCTAAGTAAATTTAAAGCCAAGTTATTGAATAGTTAAGCACACGCAAAGATAAAAAGAGCAATTAATTTTGCTCTTTTTTAAATTTACTTATTTATCAATTTGACAAATGCTACCTTACCAATTTAATTAAGGGGCTAGACAATCAAAGCACATTTAAAGATGTGGTAGGATACTGTCATGGTTCAAATAAATAAGTACATTAAGTGTTCAAAAATTTCTGAAG
>CAZZAV010000030.1:0-24023 GCA_964652705.1 uncultured Neisseria sp. | reverse complement strand
AATTAGGGCAATAAACTGGCTTTAATAGTCTACAGAAATATTAGACCATTACAATTATTATGGAGCTAAAAAATTAGTAGTGCTCATGGAGTATGATGATTACACTAATAGTGCGTTATTTTTCATGTGGGTCGGGCCATAGTTGTGCAAAGAGCTAAAACCTATCAAGGTGTAATTATGGATAATGCTAGTTTCCATAAATCAGCTAAAGTTAAATAGTTAATTGAAAGCGTAAGATGTAAATTAAATTATCTCCGTACTCACCAGATCTAAACCCAATTGAACATGTGTGGGCTAATTTAAAAAGTGTTATTCGTGGAAACGATAATCGGCAAGAAGATCTTAGCTTAGCAATTAAACAATCTATAGATTAATTATTTGTGTGTTAACTATAATGACAAAATTAAAAAATCTCCTGCTAAAGTAACAGAAGATTTGAAAAAACAATTAAAATTAACTAGTTATCGGTTTTGATAAACCATTAACGACTTTTTCATCAATGCTAACTTTATGAATATCAGATTGGCTTGGTAATTCATACATTGGCTCTAATAATAAATTTTCCATAATTGAACGTAAACCCCGCGCACCAGTTTTACGTGCTAATGCCAATTTAGCTACTGCATCCAAAGCAGCCTGATCAAAATCCAACTCAACATTATTTTTTGAGAACAGCTTTTTATATTGTTTTAACAAAGCATTTTTTGGCTCAGTTAAAATCCGCACCAATGCAGTTTCATCAAGTTCTTTTAAAATTGCATGCACTGGTAAACGTCCAATAAACTCAGGAATTAAACCAAATTTAACTAAATCACCAGGCTCAGTATCTTTTAGGAATTCGTCTTTGTTCAGATTATTTGATTTACTTGATACAGTTGCACCAAAACCAATTCCTGATTTCTCACTACGCATTTGAATAATTTTCTCTAATCCAGAGAACGCTCCACCACAAATGAACAAAATTTCACTAGTATCAAGTTGAATCATTTCTTTACCTGGATGCTTACGTCCACCTTGTGGCGGAACATTTGATACAGTACCTTCAATTAACTTCAAAAGAGCTTGTTGAACACCCTCACCTGAAACATCACGAGTTACTGATGGATTTTCACTGCGGCGTGAAATTTTATCAATTTCATCAATATAAATAATTCCATGCCGAGCTTTTTCAACATCATAATCACAGTTTTGCAAAAGTCGCGTCAAAACATTTTCTACATCATCACCAACATAACCAGCTTCAGTTAAAGTTGTTGCATCAGCAATCGCAAATGGAACATTTAAAAAGCGAGCTAAAGTTTGAGCTAATAATGTTTTACCAGAACCAGTTGGTCCAATCAATAAAATATTACTTTTAGCCAACTCGACGTCTTGATCATCAACTAAAGTATCACGCACACGGTGAAAATGATTATATACCGCAACTGATAATACCTTTTTGGCTTGCTCTTGACCAATTACATATTTATCCAGCTCGGCAGAAATTTCTTTTGGAGTTGGAATTGGTTTAACTTCTTCAGTTGTAGTATCATCTGGAACAATATCACTTGAATCAGGAGCTGATTTTAAAATTTCACCACAGGCTTTAATACATTCATTACAAATAAAACCTTGCTGTCCAGCGATTAAATGCTTAACTTCGCTTTCAACTTTGCCACAAAAAGAACATTTTTTAATTGCCATCTAATTTCATCCAATATCTATTATTTTATATATTCTAAGCACATTCTTCAACATGAAGCAAAGAGCATAATCACTTATGCATGAATCAAATCACGACTATAAACTTATAATCGTGAAGTGCATGATTATTTTATTTCAGCACGCGAAGTATAAACTTGATCAATTAAGCCATAATCTAATGCTTCTTGGCTAGTCATGAAATTATCTCGGTCAGTATCACGTTCAATTTCTTCAATCGTACGTCCACTATGTTTAGCTAACATTTCATTTAATTGACGCTTCATAAATAAAATATTTTTAGCATGAATCTCAATATCTGAGGCCTGCCCACGGAATCCACCCAAAGGTTGATGAATCATCACGCGTGAATTTGGCAATGCATAACGCTTACCTTTAGTACCAGCAGACAAAAGAAATGAACCCATTGAACAAGCTTGACCAATACAAATTGTACTTACATCACACTTAATAAAATTCATTGTGTCATAAATTGACATCCCAGCAGTTACCGAACCACCAGGTGAATTAATATAAAATGATATATCTTTATCTGGATCTTCGGCTTCTAAAAACATCAATTGGGCTACGATCACATTAGCGGTTTGGTCGTTAACTTCACCCACCAAAAAGATAATTCGTTCACGTAATAAACGTGAATAAATATCAAAAGAACGTTCGCCACGTGCACTTTGCTCGACTACAACAGGAACTAAATTATTCATTTCTAACATTAATAACTACCTTTATTTAAAAAGCTTACTTAAATCAGACTTATCCTGATAATGAAAAGCTTGCATTGTTTGCACTACATCCGCAAAATCTGGACTCGCACTCAATTGTTGAATAAATTGTTGTTGGTAATATGGATAAGCATGTACCAAAACATTAGCATAATAGTTCGCACCTTTAGAATCACCTGTTACTTTATGCATAATAATTTGCTTAAATAAAGCACCAGGATATGGCAATGCATTCGCTAATTTGTCCACATACTTTAATTGATCGGCTGGTGACATCACCGAACTCGTTGCTTGCGAACCAGGCATAATATAATTATCTAAAACCATCATGGCTGATAAAGACCAAATTGAATCGCTATCAACGATTTTTTCCAGTCCAGTTACATTTGATACAAAATCATCAGAATCAGTCGGAGTTTGTGTGTAATTAGTTAACTCAGTATTCATTTGATATGAATTATACGCAAACAACAATAAAAACGCCACCACAACGCTGCCAATAACTTTACTACCCATGCTATTTTTCAGGCTATATTTTGCTGGCGCAAAAGCTAAGAAAATAACCAATAACACCATAAAATATGCGTACCACAAAGGGTATTCAAGGAAGCTATGGGTTAAAATTGGGATCATTAACAATACAGCAAATAAACTTTCTAAAGTACGCACTTTACGTAATAACACAAAAATGCTGTAACCAATTCCATAGAAAATTGTAATAAAGGTACCGATGAAACCAGTTTCTGCCAACATATTAAATAAACTATTGTGGCTATGCGTGTAAAGTTTCATATTTTGTGGGATATACATGAACTTTTCGGTCAACATAATATAAATACCCTCACGTGGATATTGATACCAACCAACCCCGAAGAATGGGTGCTCAGTAAATAACACTAATGCTTTATACCATTCGTAGAAACGACGATAAGTACTTTGCCCAATTGCGTCACCAGATAGGCGTTCAATCCCAGTGCTAACGCTTGCTGGATTATTTGAAATCAATGCTACAATTTTAGGGAAAGCAAATTGCACTAAAATTAAGCCAACAAAAATTGCACCAATTACCATTGCAACCCGCTTAAATTGTGCAGATCTTTCTTCGTCTTTCAAATTACGTAACCACACCCACCCAGCGGTAAACAACATAATTACATAATACAATAAAACACCACGGCGTGCCGTAAAGGTAACCGCCAATGAGAACAACAAAGCATAAACTATAAATACCAGCATATTAATTTGTCCAATTAAGAACAAATAACATAAGGCTACAAATCCAATTGAAATAAAATCAGTAAATTGATTTGGTTGACCGATATTACCAAAAATATTTGAACCGTCCCCAGGGTTATCCTGTGAAGATAAAATATAATCTGGCCAATTAGCTGCTTTACCAGTATACTGTAAATATGCAATTAATGCTTGAATAGTTGCCGAAATAACCAATGACCAACACAAGATTAACATAATATTTTTAAGTGCTTTATCATCACCATCAACCATGGTTGTAATTGCAATTGCCACTAAACCCATAATAAAGAATAATAGCGCAACGTAATAATTATTACCCACAAAATAAATGTGTACAAAAAATGGCTGAATTAAAGCAAAAATAGCAAAAGCAAATGAAGCAATCGCAACAGGTGCTAATTTAAGTTGTGGCTTTGCCCACAATGCCAAGGCAAAAAGTAAAATACCAGCAATTAGACTAGTCGATTCAGCATAAAACTTCGACACTGGAAAGTAAGCATAAGGAATAGCAAATGGAACAATGGCAATTATCGCCAATAATCCAGCAAATGCCCAATTACAGATTTTTTGGTTCATTAAAACACAAGCTCCTTTTAAAATTAACTACGCCAGAATGAGTACCACGGCATATCTTGGAATGTCCAAGGGGTTTTTACATATTGACTTTTTGGGAAATTGATTTGCAAAACTTCCTGCGTTTGCTGACTCAAGGTTAACTCACCTAACTCACGATAAGCAACAACTTGAATCGCCAATGCTTCTTCAACGTAAATTGTATTTGGATAAGACTTAATCAACGCCTGAGTACGATTCAAACCTGCAATATAAGCCTTAATTTGCATATAGTAACGTGCCCGAAATAGCTCACCACGAGCTAGCGCATTTACCAGGCGATTCATTTTCTCGCTAGAGTCTGGCGCATATTTAGAATTTGGAAAACGATTTACAACTTCAGCAAAAGCCGCATATGCATCCTTTAAGCCTTTAGGGTCGCGCTCACTCAAATCTTGTTTACTAAAGCGTGATAACAAACCATTATCATTGTAATAATTGATATACCCTTTTAAATATAAAGCATAATCCATATTTACATTAGTTGGATAAGTACGAATAAACATATCGATTTCAGGAATCGCCAACTCTGGAGTATCACTATTATAATAGGCAAAAGCCAAATCTAGCATTCCCTGCTGAGCATAAGTCCCATATGGGTAAGTTGCTTCCAAAACTTCATAAAGCTTAATTGCTTTGCTCCAGTTATGTTTAGTTAACTGTTCATTTGCTTCATTATACATTTTTTCAACCGTCCAACCCTTAGTTTCTTCACGAATTGGGTCTAGACTATCAGAAGAGCAAGCCACTAAGACAATAGATGATACAATAATGGCTAATATATATTTAAGATAAGAGCGCAATTTTATGTCTTTTTCCATGACACCTGATTTCAAAATAAATATTTCAGATAACTTAGATGGAGAAACCATCATTTTTACCATGCCAAATGATTACATTGGCATCCGTACTGACGTGGCATTAGCCGAGATTATAACAGATCTATCGCGCAGCAAATTAACAAATTGGCTTAAAGACAAGCACATCTTAATTAACAATCAAGCAGCACGCTCCAAAGATAAAATCAACGGTAATGAAGTGATCACCATCACGCCGCCATTTGATGAAGCAACTCTCGCCTTCACTCCCGAAGACTTACCAATTAACGTAATTTATGAAGATGAGCACGTAATTGTCATTAATAAACCAGCAGGTTTAACTGTACACCCAGGTGCAGGAAATTGGTCTGGAACACTGTTAAATGGATTACTTCATCACTACCCAGAACTAAGTTTGATACCACGAGCTGGAATTGTTCATCGCTTAGACAAAGATACAACTGGACTAATGGTGATTGCGCGCACTTTCTTAGCACAATTTAGCTTGGTTCAACAACTTCAAGATCGTAGCGTTAGTAGAATCTATCGTGCTTTTGTTGAAGGCTATCCATTTAAAGAAGGCATCATCAATAAAAATATTAATCGTGATCCAAACAATCGCATCAAAATGGCAGCTGTTGCATTTGGCGGGCGCGAAGCAATCACTCGCTATCGAGTGCTAAAGCAATTTAAAAAAATTGCTTATATCGAATGCAAGCTTGAAACTGGGCGCACCCATCAAATTCGTGTACACATGAAAGATAAAGGCTTCCCGTTAATTGCAGATCCTGTTTATGGCAGCAGAAAAATTAATTATGAACCAGAAGTAATTGATGCAATCGAGCAACTACAACGTCAGGCACTGCACGCTATTAAATTATCTTTTATTCACCCTGCAACTGGCGAAACTATGAATTTTAAAACGCGCCTACCCGATGATTTACGAGTTTTACTCGCTGCACTAAATTTTGGTGAAGAGCTAGTATATGAGCAAATTGATGATGACGAAGATAGCAACTGGGAGATAATCTATGTCTCAGATCAAGACTAAACCGATATTATTACAGGCCAATTGGAATGCTCCTCGCAATATCCAAACACGAATTAGTACCTGTAATCAAGATTTCAATTTAGCGCTGCACGTACAAGACGACCCTGAACGAGTTAAATTTAATCGCGAAAAATTGCGAGCTTTATTGCCAGCAGATCCACTATGGCTAAATCAAACGCATAGTACCACGTTAATTGACTGGGATGCAGAATCTGAATACCAAATTCACAATGCAGATGCCTCAATTAGCCGTCAGAAAAAAACCGTCTGTGTTATCATGACTGCCGATTGCCTGCCAATTTTACTAACCAATACAAGCGGCGAATTTGTTGCAGCTATTCATGCTGGTTGGCGTGGATTAAATGATGGCATAATTCAACAAACTTTGAATAAATTAGCCATATTTAATCCCAATGAAATGCTTGCTTTTATTGGACCGGCAATCGATCAAGAATGCTTTGAAATCGGTACAGAAGTACGTGAAAATTTTATAAATCAAGATCCAACAACTATGGATTTCTTTATCCACAGCAAAAACTCTGGAAAATTCATGGCTGATTTACGTGGAATTGCAGCACATAAATTAATTCAAGCGGGACTTAAAATTAACAACATTAGCAACAGCAAAATTTGTACTCGTTGCCATACTGAGTGGTTTTATTCATATCGAGCAAATCCGAAAACTGGACGCATTGCTAGTTTAATTTGGATTGAATAAATGCATAATGTAAAATATCATATTATTACTTATCTGAAAAATAACAAAAGAACATAATTCGAGCTACTATGAATTTAAAAAATTTTGTATTAATCTTCTTTTCTATATTAATAATTGGGTGTGGTGGCGGCAATAGCATTACTACCCCATCAAACAATAATGTATTAATTTTAACTGATATCCACTTTGATCCATTTAGCAGTTGCGGAGAAAGTGTCACCAAACAATCACAGGAGTGTTTACTCAAATTAATCAACGAATCAAACCCAACAAATTGGAAACTACCAATTAATAGTATAAACACTTATACCGAAGATAGTAATAATACTTTTTTAATTCAAGGCTTGCAAGGACTAAACCAATATATTCAGACCTATAAAATCACCAAAATATTTGTCCTTGGTGACCTCCTCAGTCACAATTTTAGGCAAGATTTCAACAATTATTTGCCACAAGAATCACAAGCTCAATTAACTAATTTAGCACTCCATAGTTTGACCTACGTTGTTTACAATATTGCCAAAGCCAGCAATCACGCACAAATTTACTATGTACTAGGTAATAACGATACTGATACCGAAGATTATCTTTATCCAAGTCCAATATTCATGCAGCAAATAACTCCAAACATAAAAAACTACATGGCTGACCCACAAGCATTTAACTCAACATTTTCTGATGGCGGTTATAGTCAAATGAGTTTAAATAATCAGGTTAATGTAATTGGGTTAAATTTTAATCTATTAACCCAACAAAATTCTAAAATTGAATCTGCGGTAGCTCGTGCTGAGCAACAACTAAGTTGGCTAACACAGCAACTTGACACCGCACGCTACCAACATAAGAAAATTATTCTTTTACATCATGAACCATTTGGAATTAACCTCTATAATGCCGCAACTGGAGAGTCGCCAGAATCATCTGATTACACCGTGCTAAATCCTAACTTAGAAAAAAAATATTTAGCTATTTATGAAAGTTATCACGATATAATCAATAATTATTATTATGGTCATTACCACATGGACAGCATTCAAGTTGCCAGCAATTTATTTGCGTTCTCAACACTAGCATTTAATGTAGATTTCAACAATAACCCAGGCTTTAAAATTATTAATTTAAATCAATTTGGAGAATTACAGGATTACACAACTTATTATAGCAACTTTGCAAATCAACAGCTTTCTTGGCAACAGCTATATGACTTAAACTCGACTTATGATGTTACACCCAAGAACTATGTTAACTTCTTTGCTAACAACTTTCCAAGTAATCCAAACTCACCACAGGCTAGCACTTATATCAATTATTATAATGGCTTAAATCTTATTGAATCAATGCTGCAACCAATTAGCCTACCAAACAAATGGATTTACTATTATTGTGGCATAAGTGAGGTGCTTCTATTACCATATCAACATTGCTTAAATACCGAAAAATACTGAATAGAAATTTTAAACAGCAGCGCAAACTTTCAGGCATAATTTACTGATTAACACGCAATAAAATCAAATTCGACACTAAAGATTAAAATTCTTAATGTGATTACTTCCTAAAACGATTTTAATATGTTATACTTTGCACCTAATTTTTATTACCTCGATAAATTACTAAATTTGGCAAGCTGTAACTTACAATCTTGCCCATAAAACTTAAATAAAATCACAGAGTTAAACACATTTACTTGCATATGCAAATCCAACGCATACCGGAAACCCCAAAAGATAACTCAAATTTTTTATTACAGATCTCTTAACATCAAAGATGATGGATATTTAACTGTCAAACTTAATCACATACGTTTGACACTTTTGTACAGGACAAAAACTATGACAGTTTTAGTTGATGCAGCAATTGCACGCAAGGAATTAAAAGGTTCCAATATGGAAATGACCTATGCTGGGGTAACCAGTTTTATGCGCCGTAACTACACTAAGGATTTAAATGGTGTGGATATCGCCATTAGTGGAATTCCATTTGACTTAGCCGTAACATATCGTAGCGGTGCTCGATTAGGTCCGCGCGCAATTCGCGAAGCATCAGTGCAACTAGCAGAGCTATTGCCATATCCATGGGGATTTGACCCGTTTGATCGACTTGCCGTAATTGATTATGGTGATTGTTTCTTAGATCCACACAATCCAATGACTGTACGTGATTCAATTAAAGAACATATTGCAACCATAATTAAACAAGATGTATTTCCATTAACCTTTGGTGGTGATCACTATATTACCTACCCTATTTTGCTCGCAATGGCAGAAAAACATGGTAGAGGAATTTCATTAATTCACTTTGATGCACATTGTGATACTTGGCCAGACGATGAAGAATATTCGTTGAATCATGGTACTATGTTTTATAAAGCAATTAAAAATGGTATCGTTGATCCAGCAAAGTCAGTACAAATTGGTATTCGTACTTGGAATGATGATTTTATGGGTACCAATATATTAGATGCGCAATACGTGCATGATCATGGCGCAAAAAAAGTGGTTGAACGCATTCGTGAAATTGTCGGCGATAATTTAGTATACTTAACTTTTGATATCGACAGTCTAGACCCAGCAGCTGCACCAGGAACTGGAACACCAGTACCAGGTGGGTTAAGTTCAGCTCAGGCACTTGCAATTGTGCGTAATTTGGGTGGCTTAAATTTTATTGGTGCAGACGTAGTTGAAGTTGCTCCATGCTACGACCATGCCGAAATCACCGCATTAGCTGCAGCTCACTTAGCCTGCGACATAATCTGCTTACTAGCAAATCAACAACAATAATTAGTAAAGGTACAAGTAATGGCACAAGTGAAAGAAACTAATTGGAATTATAAAAAGTCTAAAGATTTCTACTGCGTAGATGGTTGGGCAAATAGCTACTTTGATATAAACAAGGCAGGTCAATTAACCGTGCGCCGCGGTAAATATTTAAAAGATATTCCAGTACCGTTGGTAGAGATTGTAAAATTTGCTACTGATAATCATCAGTTACAAACTCCACTAATCTTACGCTTTACTGATATTGTTAAAAATAGAGTTGAACGAATTACCAATGCATTTAATCAAGCTCGCAAGACCTTAGGTTATACTTCAGAATACACTTTAATTTATCCAATAAAAGTTAATCAAAACAAAGCTGTAGTATCGAGTATTGTTGAAGCTAAAGCCAATAATGGTCTAGAAGCTGGCAGTAAAGCAGAACTTCTTGCTGTACTTTCAATGGTAAAAAATAATAAGACCCCGATTGTTTGTAATGGTTATAAAGATCGTGATTATATTCGGGCGGCCTTAATCGCACGTAAACTTGGGCGCAATATTACAATCGTAATTGAAAAAATGCAAGAAGCTCATTATGTAATTGAATTGGCTCATGAATTAGACATTAAGCCATTACTCGGTGTACGTTGCCGTTTAGCACTAACTTTAGCTGGTAAATGGGCACACTCTGGCGGTGAAAAATCTAAATTTGGCTTGAGTACTACTCAAATTCTCGAACTATTAAAGTTACTTAAGACCAACGAATTGGCGGAGTGCCTGCATTTAATTCACTGTCATCAGGGTTCGCAAATTGCGAATGTAAAAGATATCGAACATTATATCAATGAATTAGGTCAATTCTATGTTCAGCTTTGTAAAATGGGTGTAGGCATAAAAATTATTGATACTGGTGGTGGCTTAGCCGTAGATTATGAAGGTAGTCGCACGCGTAATTTCAATTCAACCAATTATAATTTGTCCGAATATGCATTTACCTTATTATCCAAAATAAAATCTCTTTGCGATAAACATGAATTAGGACTACCACAAATTTTCACCGAGTCTGGGCGCGCGACTACTGCACATCATGCTGTATTTGTAAGTAATATTGTTGAAGTAGAAAGCGTAGTTGGCGAAGAAGTTCCCGATATTGGCAAGATCAAAGACGAAGACTTAATTGAGTTGGACGATATGCTTGATTCATTTGATAAGTTACCGATTAATGAAATTTACTCATCCACAGTGCTCGCAATTGAAAGTGCACATCACCGTTTTGCAGCTGGTGAACTAACTCTAGAAAAGCGCGCATTGGCCGAACAATTATTCTCACATATTAAATTAGAGATTATGAAACGGCTTAACCCACTCTACCGTTCTCACCGTGATCTGTTTGATATTTTAGATGAAGACTTAGCCAAAAAAATTATTGCTAATTTTTCACTCTTTCAATCAATTCCAGATAGCTGGGCAATTTCTCAATTATTCCCAGTGATGCCGTTATCACACCTCAATGAAGAACCAACCATGCGTTCAATTATTGAAGATATTACTTGTGATTCTGATGGAAAAATTAATAATTACATGGATCATCAAGGTAATGAACCATCATTAAAACTTCCTAAATACAATCCTGAAAACCCATACTTACTTGGCATATTTCTAGTTGGTGCATATCAAGAAATCATGGGTAATTTGCATAATCTATTTGGTAAAGTTACAACATTGGATATTTGTCTAGACGGTAAAGGAAATTTTGAATTTGAAAATATTCACGATGGATTTACAAATAAAGACTCACTTGAACATGTTGGTTATGATATTCCAGAAATGCTTGATTTATTTAAAAAATCTTTAACTTCGCTTAAATTACCAAAAGCGGAGCATATTAAACTAATGAATCAAATTAAAAGTATTTTTGACTCACATACTTACTTAACTTAATTTTGATGTAATTATGAATACAAAATATCCCACAGAGTATTCTGTGGGATATTTTTTTTATAACCTCTATTTAATTAGATCCAGGTAAATTCAACTTAGTGTCAGAATTTTTATATTGAAGCAAAGGAACAACTTTCTTCACACCTTCAACGCTTTTAGCCGTATTGATCATATTTTCCTTTTGACTCTTATCAATGATGCCCAAAATATAAACTACACCATGATCAGTAACTATCTTACCATCATTGCTATTTACATCACTAGTACCAACTAACTTCATTTTAACTTGACCTGTAATATAGGTATCACTTGCAGAAGTTGAAACAAATGTTGGTGACACAACTAAATAATCATATATTTTCTCAACACTATCAAATAATTTAACTTGATCAATAGCTAAAGTATGTTGTTGAGCATTAAACACCTGACCTGTCAATAAAACACGATGATTATAAACCGTAGCTTTAACATGATCACTCTCAAATTGATCACTCATATACTTAACACCCAAGCTTTGCGTAATATATTGATCACTAGTCACCGTCGATACTGAACGTGGATCTGTAGCAACCAAAACAGCATTCGCACAACCAGTCATACTTAAAATTATTGGCATCGCCAATGTCGCACACAATAATTTTATTGCAGTTTTACTCTTCATAAATTAATTCAATCCTTAGAAATTATTTTAAACTTTTTAATCATATTTTGATTATAGCATAATAAATACTATTTTTCAATACTTAACAGTACAAATATGGCTAATTTTAATTAAACAAATACTTCATTAAGCAATAAAAAAACACCAAATAAATTTGGTGCTTTTTTAAATTAGATACTTCAAATTAGATTGAAACTACACTAACTTTAACTTTAGAATGAACATCATGATGCAATAATACATCAACTTCAAATTCACCAAGAGTTTTTAATGGACCGTGTGGTAAAGCAATTTCAGAACGTTTAACTTCAACGCCTGTAGCTACGATAGCTTCAGCAATATCCATAGACGTAACTGAACCGAATAATTTACCATCAACACCAGATTTAGCTTTAATTGTAAATACAACTCCATCAATACGTGCATGACGAGCTTGAGCATTGCCCAAAATATCAGCTTGATTTAATTCGTATTCAGCACGGCGAGCTTCAAAAGCTTGCAAATTTTCTGCAGTCGCGCGACGAGCTTTACCTTGAGGTACTAAAAAGTTACGTGCGTAACCGCTTTTTACTTCAACGATATCACCCAAGCCACCTAAATTAGCTACGCGCTCTAATAAAATAATTTTCATATTAATTAATCCTTTACTCTAATTAGTGTTGATCGCAGAATGGAATTAAAGCCAAAAAGCGTGCGCGTTTAATTGCTACAGATAACATCCGTTGGAATTTAGCTGAAGTACCAGTAATCCGAGAAGGGATAATTTTCCCAGTTTCAGAAATGTAATTTTTTAATAATTCTGCATCTTTATAATCAATTTCAGTATAACCTTCTACTGTAAAGCGGCAGAATTTTTTCTTTCTTAAAATTTGACGTGACATTTTGTATTCCTTTAATCCAAATTTTTTATTTTGGTAATATGTAAAACTATTTCTTTTTGCGAATTTATACTCAAAAATCCAACTACACTAATGCGGCGATTTAACCATTCTGCAGCAATTAATCCAGCGACATAAACACAATAAATTTTGCATTTAACCCGTCGTTTAATTCCACCTTCAATTTGTTCTGAATTATGTTCTAAAACTAGTCTTGCGACGCTAACTCCAACAGGAGTTACAACTGAAGGATAAATTTTACTAATTGTACCAGTTAAACAAACCTCATTTTCTTCATGCATAGATTAGATTAATGATTTACTTTTTTCATCTTTCATGAAAATTGAAGGTTCAACATCAGCTGTTTTTCTAGCGATGATAGAACTACGTAAAATCGCATCATTAAATTTAAACGCATGGTTCAATTCATCAAGAACTGTATTACCACACTCAACGTTCATACATACATAATGTGCTTTAGCTAATTTTTGGATTGGATAAGCTAAATGACGACGACCCCAGTCTTCTAGACGAACAATTTTACCGCCGTTATCAGCGATAATTTTTTTATAACGGTCAACCATATTTACAACTTGTTCACTTTGATCTGGATGAACAAGGAAAATAATTTCGTAATGACGCATGCAAACTCCTTACGGTTTTAAAAACATCTCCAGCCCATGCTTTGGCAAGGAGAAAGGTTAAAATATACTAGTGTCAAAATAACACAAGCCCATGATTATAGCAGCGATCAGAATAAAAATCAAGCTATGGCGCCTCAAAAACCTGATTTACAATCATTTAAATCAATTAACTCTTAAAAGTTAGTGATATTAATAAAGTGAATGATCTATAATCATAATATAAAATTGACACCTAATTAAAAAACAATTACCGACTAATCTTTAAACCTAACCCACTTTGAACGCACATCGTCAAGTAAGTTTGACTCTAATTGTAAACCAGCAATATATGGTTTTACCAAGCTATTATAACTATTTTGGTAAAGTGGAATTACAGCGTACTCTGCCATTGCCAACTTAATTGCTTCAGTGTAAAGTTTTGTTTGCTGCGCCTCATTGTGCTCATGACCAGCAATATCAATTAATTTATCATATTGTGTAATACATAGCCCAGAAACATTAACATCACTACCACATGCATATTCTGGTGTATAGGTTGTCACAAAGTTGTATGCGGCACCCCAACTGTTGCGAATCACCTCAAATTGTCCTGTACGTCGACTCTGTAAATAAACTTTCCACTCTTGATTACGTACGGTTACAACAACACCCAAATTCTTCTGCCACATCGCTGCAATTGCCAAAGCTACTTTACGACTCTCATCATTTGTATTATATAAAATTTCTAATTTTAAAGGATTCGTAACACTATAACCTGCCGCCGTATACAATTTTTTGGCTTGTTCAATTTGAGATTCACGACCTAATTTGCTCCATTCATAATCTAAATTAGCATATCTTCCATTTTCAATACTTGCAGTTACATAAGAATAATTCGCGACTTGTCCATTTGCCAAGACTTTATTAACCAATGTATCTCGATCAATCGCCATCGAAAGAGCCTTTCGCAAATCACGATTTTGTAATTTTGGATTTTTAACATTCAAACTATAAAATACTAACCCCTCCATTTTAATCGTGTGCAACTCAGACGGGTAATTACGTAATAATGCTTGGTATTGATCCACTGGAACATTACTAGAAATATCCACAGCACCTGCTTTATATGCAGATAGTGCAGAGTTACGATCTGCATATGGCGTAAAAACCAAATTATTTATACTCACCTTATCTGCTTGATAGAAATATGGATTCTTCTTAGCTGAAATTGGTCCATTAATCACCCTATCCGTTAATTTATACGCACCAGTTGAAACTAAATGCTGAGGACTGCTCCAACTTTCGCCATATTGCTCGATTGTATGACGAGATACCGCGGTAGTAAATAATGTTGTACATTTCGCCAAAAAAGCTGGATCTGGCGCAGATAACTGCACCTCAAGAACATAATCAGAAAGAGCCTTTACACCAAGCTTATCTGGGGGTAATTTACCTGCAAAAATAGCTTGTGCATTGATTAGATGATCGATCACAAAGGTATAGGCTGCAGTTTTTGGATCCGCCAAACGTTGCCATGAATAAACAAAATCTTGAGCTTTTATAGGGGTTCCATCAGAAAAATGTAAATTTTTACGTAAGTAAAAAAGATAAATTTTTCCGTCAGCAGATATTTGCCAATTTTCCGCCATGCCAGGAATCGGACGATTAGCTTGATCCATATCAACCAATCCCTCATCAAGATCACTTAAAACTCTAAAAGTATAAAAATCAACCATTTTTTGTGGGTCAAATGAAGTAACATCACCAGCAATATCAATTCGCAAAGTATCCTTTGGGTGATTTGCTGTTGTACGCTGACAAGAGTTCAGTAAAATTAAACTAGCACCAAAAAATAAATAGGATAATTTCAACGACATTCAATGCCCCTCTAAAATTATAAAATAATTACTACTTATATAAATTTAACAAATACTCAAATAATTTACAAAAAATCATTAACTAATGTAAAACCACTGATTTCATCAGCACAAATAAATTATGGCAAGACATCTTTCAATACCATACATGAAATATAAAAACAACATAATTGCAAGATCAATTTATAAATTAACTCGAACATTACCACTAAATATACATTATCAATTTTACTTATTCAAATGACTTACTCATGAACGACATAATAATTTGAAGCCAAACATGCTAAAATCTGGCATACGACCCATAATTGCTAGAAAGATTATCCATGTCACGCAAGAAGACTAAAACCCAATCAGACGAAAATCAACCAGAAGCACAAAAACATGAAATCCGCCCAGGACAATCAATTGAATTACTCAAAGAACTACACATTTTAACGCGCGATGGCAAATTAAATCAGGATAGTCGACGTAAGTTAAAACAAGTTTATCACTTATACCAATTTATTGAGCCACTCTTAAATGATGTTCTCAAAAATAAATCTCAGGTAAATTTAATCGACCACGGTGCAGGTAAATCCTACTTAGGGTTTATACTTTACGATTTATTTTTTAAAGAATTAACTTCTCCAGCACATATCTACGGCATCGAAACGCGCAATGAACTAGTTATTAAATCACAAGAATTAGCAAATCGCCTTGAATTCAAAAATATGTCATTCTTAAATCTTAGCGTATCTGACGCAATTCATTCAGAATTACTGCCACCGAGTATTGATATTGTCACAGCACTGCATGCTTGTAACACCGCGACCGACGATGCCATTGATTTTGCATTACAAAAAAAATCTAAATTTATTATACTAGTTCCATGTTGTCAAGCTGAAGTTGCAGCCGTACTTAAAAAAAATCGTAAAGCAACCATTAACAACTCAGCACTTGCTGAAATTTGGAATCACCCAATTCATGCTCGTGAATTTGGCAGTCATATTAGCAACGTTTTACGTTGTCTACGCCTAGAAGCACACGGCTATGCCGTTACTGCAACCGAATTAATCGGTTGGGAACACTCCATGAAAAATGAATTAATTATTGCCAAGCATCAAGGTCAACCAAAATTACAATCTAAAGAAAGATTAATTACGCTACTAAAGGAATTAGGATTAGAAGAATTAAACCAACGCTTTGCTGTTTAATTAATCCTAAAGATGATACATTCACCAGCGTAACATATTTATTAAATTTATAATAGAAGTTAATCATCAAGCAAAAAATCTCTAACGGCTCCTGAATATGCTTCTGGTTGCTCTACATAACCACAATGACTGGCACCAGGAATAATTATCAATTGAGAATCCGACACTTGCTGTTGAAATAGCTCCAAAGTTTCTGGGCGAGCTTCATCAAACTCTCCGCCAATAAATAAAGTTGGCAGCGTAATATTTTGCAAATCATGAAAGCGATCAAGTTCAGCCAAGCTTCCAGTCACATAAAACTCACTAGGACCCCACATGCTGCGATAAGCACCCATATTAAAATGGCTTGGGTTTTCCGCCAAATAACTGAGTTGTTCCTCATCAAGTTCACTTTTACGTAATACGTGCCGATTATAAAATTGCTCCATCGCGCTTTGATATTCATCGCTGTCAGTGGTATCATTATATTCGCAATCTAGCATACACTGATAAATGTCAGCTGGCATCTGTTGTTTCAAGATATTCGCATCTTCCAGCCACATTTTAGTACTCACCAATGGACTACCCAAAATTAGACTCTGCGGCTTTGGTAGATACTCGCTAAATAAATATTCTAAAGCTAAACTTGATCCCCATGAAGTACCAAATAAGCTAAATTCTTTCAACTTATAAAACTCAATTAACGTTGCTAACTCGGTCACAAAACGTTCAGTATTCCATAAATTATCCTGATCATAATCTTCATCAATTAATACCGAATTACCACCACCTAATTGATCATAAAAAATTATCGGGAAAAACTCCGCTAAATGTTCTAAACCAAATTTGATACCATTATGGGTACTACCTGGACCACCATGAATACAAATTAAAGCTGGATTGTTTTTGGTAGCTTCACTATAGACTAACTCTGACCAAATTTTACCACCTGGAACTTCAATAATTGACTCTTGATAATTAAGCATCTCATAACCTTTTTAAAAACCATATTCAAATATGGCAACATCACTACTAAAATCAAATCTACACTTTGACAAGTTTTTTATTGCGCATAATCATAACAAAAAATGCAGGAGTGAGCAATGTTGCAATTAAAACTGACCCCAATACTCCACCTATAATCCCAAGTCCAACCGAGTGCTGTGCATTAGCACCTGCGCCATGAGCAAAAACTAATGGTAATGTTCCAGCGATAAAAGTAATTGAGGTCATGACAATCGGTCTAAAGCGTACATTTAAGGCATTAATAGCACTATAACTCGCACTATGTCCTTGACGCATCAGCTCAATTCCGTATTCAACCAATAAAATTATATTCTTCGCCGAAAGACCTAATAATGCAATTAAGCTAATTTGAAAGTATAAATCATTTTGGCTACCACTCAAGAACAAAATTGTTGCAGCTCCAAATAACGCGGCAGGTACTCCAATTAAAACCACCAACGGCAAGCGCCACATTTCATATAATGCAGCCAATACCAAATAAATCATTATAAAAGAAAATCCAAATGCTAATAGTGAAGTTTTTTGCGATTGCTCAGCCTGATAACTGGTACCTGACCACTCAAAATTATAGCCTTTTGGCAAAGTACGAGCATCTTTACGCACAATATCCATTACATCACCCATTGAATACCGATCACGAATACGGATCGTAACCTTGGACGCAAGATATCCGTTAAAATGCTGAACAACACTTGCTGCCAAACCATATTTAACTGAAGATAAAGTCGCCAAAGGTACCATAGTATCATTTTTTAATGAATGAACAAATACATTATTCAAGTTTTGAATTGACGCACGAAATGGAAAATCTGCCTCCAAAACCACCCAAATCAAACCTTGCATCAAGTAGGCAAAATTAATATTATGATTACTATACATAGTCTGCAGAGTACTATAATAATCATGTAGACTAACTCCATAATAAGTTGCCAGCTCAACATTAGGCAAAATTGACAGCTCTAAAGTATGTGTATTTAATGATTGAGTGGCTGTCTTAACTTCTTTATGTTTTGTCAATTGCTTAATAAAATTATTTGCCACACTCTCCAATTTACTCGCATCGCCAATTGAACGATCCTCAATAAAAAACTCTACCCCTCCCGTGGTGCTTAAACCACGAATTGGAGGCTGGTTATAAGCGTTAATGACCATTCCTGGATGTTGTAAAACTAGCTTATCTAAACCGTTAATAATATGGTCTGCACTGTTTTGTTTCGAGCTTCTCTCTGACCAATTTTTTAAGCTAATAATTAATGAAGCCACTGAAGAACTTTGTGTACCAGAATCTCTAAAATTTACGCCTGTAATACTCACTATAGAATCAATATTTGAGTTTTTGTTTAGGTTCTTGATAAATTTTTTTACCTCAGACTCAGTTTGAGTCAAGCTGTAAGAACTAGGTAATTCTAAAGACGCGAATACCAAGCCTTGATCTTCATTTGGCACAAACCCTTGCGAAATAATTTTAAATAAACCTAATGTGACTAAAATAATCAACAGCCATAATAAAACAACTGTTTTACGCAGTATAATTAGACGTTCTGCAGCACGTATATAACAACGATTTAATTTAGTAAATGTTAAATCAAACCAAACAAATAAATTTACTTTACGTGATTCATGGCGCATAAATAAACTACACATCGCAGGAGTTAAACTTAGTGAACAAATGCCCGAAATGATTACCGCACAGGCAATGGTCACGGCAAATTGACGGTACATAATTCCACTTAAACCACCCAACCCCATTACAGGCAAAAATACCACGCTTAGCACCAAAACAATTGCAATTATTGCGCCAAATACTTCGCGCATAGTTAAACTAATTACATCATCAAGACTCATTTCGGGATGCAATTTACGTAAACGTTCAACATTTTCAACAATAACAATTGCATCATCAACCACAATTCCAATTGCCAAAATTAACGCAAACAAGCTGATCGTATTTAACGAATATCCCAAAACCGCTAAACAAGCTATAGTTCCAAGTATCGAGACAGGAATTGTAGAGATAGCAACTAAACTCGCACGCCAATTATGCAGGAAAATAAATAAAACTATCGCAACCAAAATAAATGCAATAATAATTGTTTCAATTACATTATGCACCGATGCAGCGACAAAGCGTGAATTGTCTTGCGTAATACGATATCTAAGTCCAGTTGGAAAGTGCTGAGCATCTTTGGCTAATAATGCTAAAACTTGCTGCTTGGCTTCTAATTGATTAGAACCTGGACTAAGCTGAATATCCATCGTAGTAATCGGATAACGACGAAATATTCGCGATTCATCAATAAAATTAATACTCGCCATTGTACTGGTATCATTGGAAGATAACTCTACTCGTGCCACATCTTTAATTCGTATAGTTTGATTATTTTGATTGCGTAATACTGTATTTGCAACTTCAGCAGCTGTACTATACATCTGCCGCCCAATCATATTTAAAGAAACATTGTTTTTATCAGAATCTGGTGACGCATTACTGCGTCCAACAACATATTCTTCATTTTGATCATTAATTGCATTGCTAATTTCACTTTCACCAATCTTATAGCGCGCCATTTTATTCGGATCAAGCCAAGCCGTAATTGAAAACTTTCCCGCACCACGTACTGAAACATTTCCTACACTAGGAATTAAATACAAATCATTCATTACTACGCGTTGTAAATAATTACTTACCCAAGTAGGATTAATATACGGATCAGAATAAAAAGCAATCGTCATCAAACTGTCAGATGAGCTTTTGCGTGCATTAATGCCCATTTTTTGCACAATTGCAGGTAAAACTCTTTTTGCAGCATACAAACGATTTAAGACTTCATTAATCGCAATATCTAGATTAGTTCCAACTTCATAAGTCAATTGAATATTGATACCACCAGTCGAAGAAGTATTGGTAGTCATATACAATAAATTGGACAATCCGTTAAGTTGCTCCTCAATTTGCGCAGCAACTACTTTGGCAGAAGTTTCAGCATTCGCACCAGGAAAAGAAGCGCGTACTGAAATAGATGGTGGGGAAATTTCTGGAAATTGACTAACAGGTAATCGAAACAGCGCCACAATTCCACATAAACAGATAAATAATGAAATTGTAGCTGCAAGAATTGGACGCTGAACGAAAAAATTATGCCGCATACGATAACTCAAAACAAAATAGATAAACAAATGATAGAAATTAAACCAATAACACGCATAAAACTACATTTAATATACATGGTTTCTCAAATGAAAAGCAATCTCTTCAAACAAATGATATTTCTTTCAAAATAAGAATAACTACATTGCATCATAAATTTTTGGATACATTTGAAAATATAAAAGATAAATTTAAAACCCCGTATAATAACGCAATAATATAATTTAAAAACTTTGGTCTATATAATGCTACTTAGCAAATAGAACACGAATAAAAGTCTCTGCCAATGAGCAAATTATTAAACTTTATTTAAATTTAACAAAATTGTAATTGATAACATATAAAACATAAACAGATTAAGAATTTACCTACTGGAACATTGAATAAGTATCAAAAATTTAAATAAAACCATGTTATAAAAGAAACCATAATTAGATAATGAAAACATTCATATTACAAATCTTTTCTTTTTTAGATAAATCTGATAAACTTAATTTCATTTGGTTTATCATTGGACTATTCCTCAATGGAGCAATTTCATTATTGGGTATAGGTTCAGTTATACCATTGATAATCGTATTGATGAATCCAAATAAACTTAGACAAATACCTTACATAGGGTCACTAAGCTTCCCAAGCCAAGTTGGGTGCTGCGTTACAGCCATGATAATAGCATTCGTTCTAAAAAATTCTTTTAATTTTTTTATTCTATTTCAGCAATCATCCTTTCAATCAAACCTATCTGCCAAAATCCGCAAGAAATTATTTAGCAGCTACTTAAATGCAGAATTTATATTTCATAAACAAAGCAATTCAACATCATTAGTAAATAATGTATGCTCACAAATTCAGGCATTAACCAACAATGTAATCGTACAATTTGGAACTATTCTAACTGAATTTCTCACCGCAACTATAATCATTGGTACTGTATTTTTTATAAAGCCAAGTATTGTACTCTATTTAGTATTGTCAATAATATGTAGCATTACTGGTTTCATGTTAATTATGCGCCAACAAACGAAGAAGTTTGACGAACTAAGAGCTGAAAACTTATCTATCATTAACCAACTAGCTACCAATGCACTTGGTGGAATAAAAGAAACTAAGCTATACCATAAAGAACAATATTTTACAGATAAATTCGATATAAATGCCAATTTGCTAAAAAATATGGAGAGCTTTACTCTAATTTCACAACAAAGCTCACGCTTAATATTAGAAACAATTGGAGTTAGTATTATGCTGGTTACCATATATATTCTGGTTTTATCTGGAGATACCGCAGAAACATTAATGCTAACCTTATCAATTTTTGCATTAATTGCAGCTCAATTACTACCAAGTATGAATCGACTAGTTAATTCATTAAGCCGCATATATATAAGCGCACCATTATTAAACCAAATGTATGTAATTATAAATGAAATTAAACTACGTCAAAATGATAAAGTTAGTACCGACATAGAACAAATTAGCTTTAAAACTCAATTTAGGCTAGAGAACATTTCTTTTAACTATGGTAATAAAAATATCCTTCAAAATATTTCTCTAACTATACCATATAACGCAAAAATTGCATTAGTTGGCAAATCAGGGGCAGGTAAATCTACTTTGGCAGATGTTATCATGTGTTTATTACAACCATCAAGCGGCGAGATATTTATTGACAATGTGAAATTATCCATAAATAATCAAAGATCATGGCAAAATTTATTTGCCTACGTTCCACAAGATATTTTTATTTATAACAGTACAATTGCGCAAAACATTATGTGTTATCAAAACTATGAAAAAGAGGCTGAAGATCAAATTTTAGCTGCATTAGATTTTGCTGGATTGTCTGAATGGATCAAACTTCTACCTGATGGAATACATACCAAGGTTGGTGAACACGGACAATTTTTATCTGGAGGACAAAAGCGGCGTGTTGGTATAGCGCGTGCAATTTTCCAATCTCCTAAGATTTTAGTCATGGATGAAGCTACAAATGGATTGGACTTAAAAACAGAAGACCTAATTATGCAGTCAATTTTAGAGAAAAGCATCACAGTAATTACAATAACGCACCGGCTAGATTTATTAAAAAACTACGACCAAATTTATGTAATTCAAGATCAAACAATTTCAGCTTCTGGAACATATATAGACCTTGTAAAAAACTGTGGCTTTTTTAATAAGAACTCTATCATAAAATAGAACCATAAATAGAAATTGAATTATTTTATTTACTTAATATTTAGGTTAGATTATAATCACCAATTGTGAACCAAAATTAATTTTTTTGACATGAAACAATACAAAATGCGCCATATAAATTACATAACAAATAAACACGGAATCTACTCAGATGTCTTCGATGGAGAAGTAGTTATTGTTAACTTAAATCTTGGAAATTACTACAACGTTCGTAACGTAGCAAGTGCAATATGGAGATCACTCGAACTAGGCACTAATATAGATAGATTAATTATTGAACTTAAAAATATTTACACTTCTGACGTAGCTATTATCGAGCAAAATATTCACAGCTTCATCGATGAATTGATTAAAGATGGATTAATACTAGAATCTAATTTAGAGACAACTGAGGCAAATAACCTTACTGACTTACCTAGTGAATATACCGCACCAATACTTGAAGTATTTAATGATCTTCAAGATCTATTTCTCTTGGATCCAGTACATGCGGTTGATGATAAAATTGGCTGGCCAATTCAAGCCAACAATTAATGATAGCAAAACTTAACACTAATGAAGTAAGTAAATGGTGGCTAGAATGTGAGAAACAAGTACAAAAGTCTCACTCATCTCAGTCTAACTACTATTTATTTGGCCAATCAACCGCACTAATTAAGTTTTATCAGTCTGATAATTTATTTGTCAAGCCCCCATTATTAGTACCAATTTAAAATTAGACATTTTCCATATACCTCATCTCATATTCCATAGGTGTTAACCCATTGAATCTGTTGTGCGGTCGTTCATTGTTATACTCATCCATCCAGAGCTTTACGCGCAGTTTTGCTTCGGCTAATGTGTTGAACTCGTAAACATTCAATAAC
>CAZZAV010000029.1:0-27639 GCA_964652705.1 uncultured Neisseria sp. | reverse complement strand
TAATTAGGGCAATAAACTGGCTTTAATAGTCTACAGAAATATTAGACCATTACAACTTTTAGATGATGCAACTAAAATGGAACAATTACAATATTGAAAGGTTGATCGAATGTTAGATGACATTATGCTTTATCTTCACCTATATGAGCAACAAAGCTTCAAAAAGACTGCTGAAATACTCAGGATAAAAGCATCTACATTAAGTTACCACATTGGTGAATTAGAAAATAAGCTTGGCAATCAACTAGTTACACGCACATCAAAAACATTTCAACCGACAGAGTTTGGTACATATGTGTATAATCAGTTTAAGCATATTCCAGAATTTGTTGATTTCACATTTAATAAATATAAAAATTTACACAATGTCAGTAACTTGAGCGGTACAGTAAATATCGCACTGGGAGAAACAATTGCATATAAACATATTGTTCCCAAGCTTAATGGGTTTTTAGACAAACATCCTGACTTAAAATTAAATATAACTTTCCTACGTAACAGTACAAAATGGCCAGCTAAACATATAAGCATCGTATTATCACCAGTCTATATAAAAGGCGAAAACTTTATCAATAGATTTATTAGAACTGAGCATGTACAATTATTCTGTACTCCAGACTATGCTGCCAAACATGGAATACCCGAATCAATTGAAAGCATTGCTAATCATAAGATTGTAGGCTTTACTGATGAATACTTCAAGCCATTTAACTTCTTAAAGGCTTACAACATTCACTCCAAACAAGAGTATATTTTGGACTTTAGTAGGAATCGTTTAAACATAAACTCGGGAATATATCATTACAACATTGGCATAAATACATCGGATTATATCTTTTGCTCACACCGCTCCATAATGGAAAATGACATAGAAAAAGGAAAAATTATTAGTATTCTTTCTGGGTGGGGACTTTACGAACTAAATTTTCATATAGTAAGCCACAAAAATCTTTCAGCCGAGGAACAAGTAATCATCGACTTCATTTCTCAATGTCTAAGAGAATAAGCTATGTGGCTCTCAATGCAAGCCACGCACCAATAAATTAAGAACTAAGCTTTACGTAAAATATTAATCACATCAAACGCAGCATATGTCCAAATAATATCTGCTCCAGCCCGCTTAAATCCCAGCATTGTTTCAAGCAAAGTTGCCTCATAATTCAACCAACCATTCTGTGCCGCAGCTTTAAGCATAGCATATTCACCACTAACATGGTAAACCGCAGTTGGAAATTGAAACTCTTGTTTAACCCGATATAATATATCTAAGTAAGGTAAACCAGGCTTAACCATTACAATATCAGCACCCTCTGCAATATCTAACCCAACCTCACGTAAAGCCTCATTCCCATTCGCTGGATGCATTTGATAACTTAATTTATCAGCCTTACCCAAATTAGTACTTGAACCAACTGCATCGCGGAATGGGCCATAATATTTTGAAGCATATTTGGCTGAGTACGCCATAATACCAGTATTATGAAAACCATTTTCTTCAAGTGCAGCACGAATCAAACTGATTCTGCCATCCATCATGTCTGATGGACAAACAAAATCAGCACCAGCTGCCGCATGACACAATGCCTGTTTAATTAAAACTTCATTAGTTATATCATTTAACACATAACCATCATCATCAATAATTCCATCTTGTCCATGTAATGTATATGGATCAAGTGCAACGTCACTAAACACGCCCACTTGCGGGAACTGCTGTTTAATCGCACGTATTGCGCGTGGAACTAATCCGTCTGGATTATAACTTTCACTAGCTAAATTATCTTTACCTGCTTCAATTACAGGAAATAATGCAATTCCTTGCAAGCCTAACATTTGAGTTTTCTCAACTAAGCGCAACAACATGTCCAAACTCAGGCGACTCTGCCCCGGCATCGATAAAATAGGTTCTTCACGACGCTCACCCTCAAGAATAAAAACTGGATAAACTAGATCATTTGCGGTAACCCAATTTTCTTGAGTCAAATTACGAATATATCCAGCCTGACGATTACGCCGTGGACGACTAAAAGGATAACTTGCTACCTGCTTCATAATAAATCCTAAACAATATATTTAATCCAATATTATAACAGCATGAACAAATTACATGGAGCACGTCAAAAATCTGAAAAATATAAAATCACAGTATTTCTAGCTAAAATCTATATAATTATTCAAATAAAATAAAACAGACTGATTGCTCAGCTCATATAACTGACTAAAATGCAACCAACAGAATTGTCGTTAAGAAATTTAAAATAAACTGCTACAATAAGGTCTTAGTTCAGTTATAAATAAATATTAGGTTGCAGAAGGAACATTTAAAAATGAAAAATAACTTTAAAAATTTATTGATGATAAGTATCTCTGGGTTACTAATGACCGCATGTAATAGCGGTGGTTCAAATACCGCATCTCCAACAACCACTTCATCAACAAATGTGCTATATGTTTGTGGTGGTAATACTGGACGAAGCCCATCTGCAGAAGCACTTTCTAATGCCAATGGCATAAATGCTTTCTCACGTGCATCTGGCTTAGATGCTAGCGATCCACTTGAAATGGAACAAGGTGCATTAGATGCATTAACTAGATTAGCTACTTCTGAAAACAAAGCCTCTAATTTTTATACAAAATATGTACAAGGACGCCAAGCACAACAAGTGAGCTATTCTGATATTGTAAAAAGCTCAGCAGTTTATCCAATGACGGAGGGCCATATGTGTCGGATCGTTTTAAATATTCAAACAAATGCTGGCTCTAACAACGAGGCTCAACAGCAGTTTGCTAAGGTACATTTAATTAGTAGTTGTGCAACTGGCAAATATGTAAGCGTCCCAGATGGATTCGGTGTACCTGAAGACCAAGAAGTTGCCGTATATGATGGAATTATTAATCAACTAAATAATTATGTCCTTACAATTAAAAACAATAATAACTCCTGCGTAGCACCAACTGAATACACCAAGCTGAATTCTTCTTTAAGCGATGCAGTAGATTATTGTTGCGCAAATTATAGCTCAGATTTAAATAAACGCTTTAATCAGTATTGCGCAACACCAAATTAAAACATGCTGACAAAACATTTCAATATATTGTGCCCAAATCTTATTAACAATAAAGCACAATATATTGAAATATCTCTACCTTAACAACTACAATTCAATATAATTATTCTCAACTTCAAACCCATAATTACGACAAAATTCACTAACCAAATAATCAACCAAACCCAAATGGATTGAAGCTGCTAAAATAACTATTAATAATTTAATCTATTAAACACAAGGAGTTTAAATATGCGCCATGAAACCGATTCTATGGGAGAGATTTTAGTTGCTGAAGATAAATATTGGGGTGCGCAAACTGAACGCTCCAGAAATAATTTCCATATTGGCGTTGAACGGTTTAAGTTTACTCCAGCAATTATTCGCGCACTTGGAATCCTGAAGAAATCGGCAGCCAAAGCTAACTCAGATTTAGGAGAGCTCGATAATAATATTGCAAAACTAATCGTAGCCGCTGCAGATGAAGTTATTGCTGGGAAATTGGATGAACATTTCCCATTGGTAGTATTCCAAACAGGTTCTGGCACACAATCCAACATGAATGCCAACGAAGTAATCTCCAATCGGGCTATTCAGATTGCTAATGGAGTCATGGGTAGTAAGGAACCTGTACACCCAAATGATCATGTCAATCGTGGACAATCCTCAAATGATACTTTTCCAACAGCTATGTATATCGCAGCGGCAGAGGAAATAACACACAAATTATTTCCTGCAGTACAGTTACTACGTGATACATTGCATGAAAAATCACAACAATTTACCAACCTAGTGAAAGTTGGGAGAACTCATTTACAAGACGCAACACCAATTACTTTAGGCCAAGAAATTAGTGCGTGGGTTTCACAACTTGATCATGCTCTTGCTAATATCAAGCAAAATCTTCAAGGAGTTTTTGAATTGGCTATTGGAGGAACCGCGGTTGGCACAGGACTAAATGCTCATCCATTATTTGGTGATTTAGCCGCCAAATACATTAGCCAAGAAACTGGACTACCATTTAATTCGGCAAACAACAAATTTTTTGCATTATCCGCACATGATGGTTTAGTCAATCTGTCAGCCAGCTTACGAACTTTAGCTGGTGCCTTAATGAAAATTGCCAATGATGTGCGTTGGTTAGCTAGTGGTCCACGTTGCGGCATTGGAGAAATCACTATTCCAGAAAATGAACCCGGCTCATCCATAATGCCTGGTAAAGTGAACCCAACCCAATGCGAGGCAATGACTATGGTTTGCGTTCAAGTTTATGGCAATGATGCTGCAGTAGCTTTTGCAGGCAGCCAAGGCAATTTTCAATTAAATGTGTATAAACCAGTGATGATTCACAATGTGCTAGAAAGCATTCAGCTAATCGCTGATAGCTGTCGTTCATTTAATGAGCATTGTGCAATTGGAATCGAGCCAAATTTACCAATTATCGAAGCAAATTTGACTAAAAATCTAATGCTAGTCACTGCGTTGAATCGTCATATTGGTTATGATAAAGCCGCAAAAATTGCTAAAAAGGCTCACCATGAAGGGATTAGTTTAAAAGAATCAGCTCTAGATTTAGGATTTCTAACTGAAGATGAATACAATCAATGGTTAATTCCATTAGATATGACGCACAATTAATTCTAGAGACTCATATCATTAAGAAATAAATTGTCGTTAGGGGCATTTCTAATCTAATTATGACTAAGAAATAATGACCTAATTTCTCGCAACATAAAATAAAAAGCTAAATGAGCAATATTCATTTAGCTTTTTGTTAGATTCAGATCATCTATACGATCTCAGACAATCGGTGTTTAGTCGCGATATTCTAAAACGCTAAATACTTCGAACCCTTGTTCACGAATAAAATTACTACCATTTAAATACAACAAGTCACTAACTACTGCACATTCAACCACTTTAGCACCTAAATCGGTGATTAATGAACAAGCTGCTAACATCGTTCCACCTGTAGCAATCAAATCATCAATAACTAAAACTTTATCATCCTTATGTACCGCATCAATATGCATCTCAACGGTATTGACATCACCATACTCTAAAGTATAGCTTTTAGAAACCGTGGTATATGGTAATTTACCTTTCTTACGAATTGGAATAAATCCAATTCCTAGCTCATAAGCTACGATCGGTCCAAAAATAAACCCGCGTGCATCTAGACCAGCAACTTGAGTAATTCCTTTATCCCGATATCGTTCAACTAGAATATCAACTACAGCACGAAACGCTTCTGGATTTTGTAACAATGTTGAGATATCACGAAACATTACGCCTGGCTCTGGCCAATTTGGAATATCACGAATCGAATTACGAATTAAAGTTAAGGCTTGTTGATTAATGTTCATAAAAATTAATGCTCCAAAAAATTAATTAAGTTGTAATGTTTGATTAACTAAAGCAACCGCTTCTTCACATCGGCGGCGAATTTCTGTGAAATCGTGGGACGCAATTAATTTACCCTCAACAATTGAAGATAGCCCAACTGCAAAGATATTCTCTAACAATAAGTATTTCTGCATATTTTCAATAGTAACACCACCAGTTGGACAAAATTTAATATGCGGTAATGGTGAAGCCAAAGCTTTAATGATATTATACGCGTTATAGGCTTCGGCTGGAAAAAATTTAACATAACCCAAACCATGATTCGCAGCATCCATCGCTTGACTTGGTGAACAAATTCCTGGAATAAAACGTACTTGCGCTGCATTAGCCTGACCAACTGCAAACAATTCATTCGTTACTCCGGGCGAAATAATATACTCCGCACCAGCTGCTTGCGCTTGCTTAAATTGATCTACAGTCAAAATTGTTCCAGCTCCAATCACCATCTCTGGGACATGTTTAGCTATCTTACTAATTACTGCCAAAGCATTGTCAGTGCGTAACGTAACTTCCATATTATTAATTCCAGCAGACAACAAAGTTTCAGCTAAAGGTATCGCAGCTTCAACATCATTAATTACTACTACAGGGACAATTTTATTTCGTGCAAATATTGATTCCATTGATTTCATAAATAATCCTTTATTGATTAAATAACATTACTTGGAGCAGCTTTGGTATCCACAAGTACCTGTTTAGCAATTGTTACGGCCTCCTCAGCACGACGGCGAATTTCTGCATAATCACGCTTAAGAACCAATGCAGGCTCTGTGATAGACGCCACTGACACAGCAATCACATTCGCCAATTCTAAATATTTTTGCATATTCTCAATAGTAATTCCACCTACCATACCAAATTTAGCTTGTGGAAATGCATAAGCATAGGTTTTAGCTAACTCATAGCCATTTAAAACCTCGGCAGGATAAATATTCATGATATTAATCCCACGCGTCATAACTTCCATCACTTGAGTTGGTGTCAAAACGCCAGGTAAAAAATGTGCATCATTATAACGAGTACGCGCGGCAGTAAACAACTCAGAAGTGCAACCAGGTGAGGAAATAAACTTTGCTCCCGCAATACTTGCATTTAGGAAACCTGCAGCGTCCATAATCCCACCCGCACCAACCATCATTTCTGGTAACTCTTTAGAAATCAACTCTAACGAACGTAAAGAGTTTTGCGACAAAATTCGCAATGAGATTGCGCTTACATTGGCCTGAAGTAAAGCCTCAGCAACAGCTAATGCTACAACTGGATCTTCTAAAGTTGCACCAGGGACGATTTTACTTGCACCAAAAATTTGTTCAATTGTTTTCATTTTTTATCCTAAAATAACGTTGCACCAAGTTCAGATTCACTTAAATTTGCACGTAAATGACTAAATAATTCACGCCCCAAACCAACTTGATTCGCACTCAAATCTGGCAACACGACTGTCCTAGCCGCTAACTCAGCATCGCTTACGTGTAATTGTAGCTTACCTAAATTAAGATCAAGCTCAATAATGTCACCATCTAATACTTTAGCAAATTGGCTATTTGGCATTACTGCTTCAGGCGTTAAATGAATTGCGTTTGGTACTTTACCAGTTGCGCCAGACATCCGTCCATCTGTCACTAAAGCTACTGAGAAACCCTGACCTTGCACCGATAATAAAGCTGGCACCAATTTATGCAATTCAGGCATACCATTTGCTCGTGGACCTTGATATTTTAATACCACCACCACATCTTTATTTAGATCACCACGTTTATATGCAGCCAACATATCATCTTGACTATGAAACACCATCGCAGGTGCTTTAACATAACGATGCTCTTCAGCAATTGCAGAAATTTTAGTCACACTCCGACCAAGATTACCTTCAAGTAAGCGCACACCACCTTCATGGCTGAATGGGTCAGCTGCTGAACTCAAAATGCTGTTATCATGATTAAATGGTTCTTGCCACACTAGCTTTTCATTTTCCAATGCAGCAAATTTGGCATGCGCCGATAAACCAGTACCGAGAACAGTTTTCACATCATCATGTACAAAACCACCAGCCAATAATTGCTCAATAATATATGCCATTCCACCCGCAGCATGGAATTGATTCACATCAGAGTCACCATTTGGATAAACTTTTGCCAACAATGGTACAACAGAAGATAATTCAGCAAAATCATCCCAATTTACAATAATACCCGCGGCTTTCGCAATTGCTGGAATATGCAAAGTGTGATTAGTAGAACCACCACTTGCAAGCAATCCTACAATTGCATTCACAATACTCTTTTCACTTACAATTTCACATAATGGAGTGAAATTCTCGCGCTGTGCAGTATTTTTAACAATTTGCGTAACCGCTTGCTCCGTAATTGCCTTACGTAAAGGAGTGTTTGGCAAAATAAATGCCGCACCAGGGATATGTAAACCAAATACTTCCATCATCATTTGATTAGTATTCGCCGTACCGTAAAAAGTACACGTTCCTGGCGCATGATATGATTTTAATTCAGATTCTAATAACGCCTCAGAACCAACTTTCCCTTCAGCATAGAGTTTACGGGTCTCAGTTTTTTCTTTATTTGAAATACCACTTGGCATTGGACCACTTGGAATAAAAATGGTTGGTAAGTAACCATAACTCAATGCACCAATTAATAATCCAGGTACAATTTTGTCACAAATACCTAAGCACACTACACCATCAAAAACATTATGCGAAAGAGATACCGCAGTACTCATTGCAATTACTTCGCGTGATAACAATGAGAGCTCCATCCCAATTTGCCCTTGCGTTACACCATCACACATCGCGGGAACACCACCAGCTACTTGTGCAGTTGCTCCATTTTGTAAAGCCACACTTTTAATTAATTCTGGATAACGATAATATGGCTGATGCGCCGATAACATATCATTATAAGCAGTTACAATCCCAATATTTGGATTCTCAATTGCTTTAAGGCTTAATTTTGTAGTTGTTTCTTCAGCTGCAACCGCATGTGCCAAATTGGTACAAGCTAAACTCGCTCGTTGCACACGTTTACCATAATGCTCCCGCATCCGTGCTAAATAAGCTTCACGGGTAGGTTTACTTCGTTCAATAATTCTTTGAGTTACTTGTTCGACAACTTTGTTTAACATACTATTATACCTATGAAAATTTACACACACTTTTTGGCATTATTCAATAAATTTAGATCTCCACGACAAACCACTTTGAACAATAAAACTATATTCGACTAATAGTGTTTAATAACTATGTGTTTGACATATATCATGAGTTATTATACTATACAGTGCCGCAACCATTACTCAATTATAAAATATAGTTTATATAGTTAAAAAATAATAATAAGTTTTATAGAATCTTAAAATAAATACTATATTTGAGGAGTAAAGTTTTAGACTAAATTAACCAACTAAAAAGCTTCAAGTATAAATACTTGAAGCTTTTTAGCACCAACTATTATAGTGGCACATCACAATTCATCACTTGTAACATAAATTATGGAATTAGGACCCTCACAGGAAGTGTTGAATACGGTGGAGTACCTATAGTACCACCACCAAGTTCTCCATAGATATTATCACCCCCGATAATTTTACGGATAAATTCTACTATAGATTATATAGTTACCACATAAATAAAACGCCTATAAATTCAGATATCGCACTATGTATGTCTTTCTCTCTATTAGGATGAACTCTTATCATTCTTTTCAAATTAGCCCATACATGTTCAATCGGATTTAAATCCGGTGAATATGGTGGTAAGTAATTGGGGTAACTCGTTTAGTTCTAAAACCCAATGCCTGAGTAAACGATTTTTTACCACGCAATGACCAACACCGTAGCTTAGATAAATTGTTATCAATTCCTGTCTCATCAATATAAACGATCTTATTGATATCTAAATCACACAACTTATTTAAAAACTCAGTTCTCTTTATTTCGCAGCGGTTTTTGTATATTACCTCTTTTTTTATATGTGATCCCAAGTCGATTTAAGGTATTATAAAAACAATTCTGACAAACATTTGGGGCGAGCGCATTACGTAATTCTTTACCACTAGCATCGGGATTAACTTCCAGATATTTTAATATTGTAATATTGCTTTAACCAATAGCGTAGTGTTCTATAGCCAATCGATAACAATTCTGATAGTGATTTTTTATTGTAATTGCCAGTTAAATATAATTTGATGGCGCGATCTCTCAAGTCCTGTGAATATGCACGCACTTATCTCAGCCTAATATAAATACACTATTGTAAACTAGGCAATGTATTTATGAGTTAACTATAGCATAAATATAAATTTACATTAATATATTAATATAAAATTATATTTATGCTATTTGATAGGTAATTTGTCTTAGTGTTAACTATAGAATTTTGAGGAAAGTAAGAAATAGTCAATTAAAAAACACCCATCAAAACCAGATTTACCCAATAAATAATCAATAAAAAAAGCCGCTAATGCGACTTTTCTATGTTAAAAGATAAAACTAATTTTGAATCCAACTACTAGAGAATGTAGTAATTCCTGATAATAAAACACTTGCACCACCAGAAAGATTAATTTGAATTCCACTAGCAGTATTTTGCAGGGTATACGTTTGGTATTCAAAGTTCAACATATCACCATTGCTCGGATTAAAGTTGGCAATCGTGTTAACTCCAGCAGTTAATATCCGCGGGAAAACAAACAAGGTCGCACCACCACCCTCATAAATTAAGCTATCCCATGAATTAACCGCCTTAAGAGTGGTTGGTACAGTTGCACCCCAAATAGGCATTCCTTGAATTTGAGCATTGGTACTGACGCCAGTCAAACCCCAAGCACATTGATGATAGGTATTATCAGCACTATCTCGAATCAAATTATATTCATAAATGTAACCAGGTGCAACTGACGGTGTCAAAATCTTATCTTCAGTCAAATAAACTGGACCTTGTTTAGTCCAACCATCTGGTAAAACCGCAGAATTAAATGCTTGCAAAACTGTTGCAGGAGTTGATTCGCCTGATGCATGCATAATATATTGATTACCATATGGGTCAGTAATAAAATAACGTGGAAGTTTCTTACCAGAAGTAAGACCGCTTTCATACTCCCACCACTTCATATCTTGAGCTTTATAATTTGCTGTAACTTTAACCGTACCTGGATATGGAGTAGTAACAGCATTACCAGCCTGATATGCACTGTTATATCCAACCGCCGCATATTGGTCAAATGGGTACATTGCATTAATCGCAGTTGACATTGCACCCCATGTATATCCATCGCTGGTAGTTAGGATAGTTGTTACACCAGGTGCTTGTCCTGGAGATGAAATAAAAATTTGCTCATTAAATTGTAGGTATCGTGTAGTATTTCTGATATATGGTGCTGGTGGCTGATATGTATAAGCACCACTTGAATTGGTCGCATTCCAAACAGACTCTGTCATCTGATTACTACCAGAATTCTTGTACGTTGGAATTGCAGACTCAGGGTTACTCTGCACTGATGAAGTATTTAATATCTCATATGCCACTGATAATGGAGTCCATTGACTCGTCGATACCGCACTACTACTCCCACCGCCATTACAAGAAATAAGCGCTCCGGATACTAATAACATACTGAGTAATGCGTTTGGATTTGCTTTCAATTAATCACCTCTTCAAAATATTTTTATAGTTTGAATTGTATAATAGAAACTATCAATCCAATTCTTCCAATTGGGATAACTCTAACATAAATTAAATAAAAACATTATAGATTGATCATAATCAAGTAAATTCAGCTTAAATAAGAATTAATTATGTTTAATTTTACAACACTCATCGAAAAATAAAATGGAGACGCTGAATTTAATTCTTGGCAAAACTTATTCAAGTCTATTAGAAATAGATAAATTCTAATATGTCGGCATATAAAACTCTTCAAAACAACCAAATACAGAGATACTTAGAAAGTTATTCTCTCCATGCTTTGATGAACTACCTATCTCTCAAACATAAAGCAAATTCTGGACGCATCCATGAAATACCATGAGTAATTAAATATAACAATAATCCACCACTACCACCACCCACAATCCCTGACCAAATTGCCATCAACAAGCGTTGCCGATCTTGATAAGGAATCCACCAACCAGTAATCGGACAAACCAGAGCTTCATATAAGCCAAATAGCAAGGCTAATTTAAATATATCGAACCAGGCAAATTGCAAATTATAACTATCGTAATCGCCAAGTAGCACAATAGCAACTTTAAAATAATTAACTCCTAAGCGGTAAATCACCAAAGTAAGGCCAACGCTAATAAAAGCTGAAGCAAAACCAACTGCTGAATCACTCCAATGCCAAGCGAACAATTGATCTTGCACGACAAACATAATCATTTCCAAGACACCAGCTAAAATCGCCAAGTACCATGTTCCACGAATATCACTTAATTGCATACCCACTATTTTTATAGAGTTTTTAATAACTATATTTTTCAGTAAACGTAACAACAATATAACGATAATAAAGGCCACCAGAAAACCCATTATCGCCATAAAAATAACTGCTTGAGTTGCAATTTTATTACTCATAGCCACCAATGGTACCGTTAAAGTTTCCAGAGCAATAAAAAATAAGATGGTTCGAAAGTTAAAAACCACGCTAAAAGATTTATTACTCATGAGGTACAACTTTCTTTGGACGGCGGCGTACAATCACACTAAATAAAACTGGCACCACGATCAAAGTTAGCAATGTTGAAGTAGTCATACCACCAATAATTGCATAAGCCATTGGTTTACGGACTTCCGCTCCTTCACCATTACTTAATGCCAATGGCAGCATCCCAAAAATCATGGCGAGCGAAGTCATTACAATTGGGCGTAACCGAGTTTTGCCTGCATTAACAATTGCTTCGGTCAATTCAATTCCTTCACGAAGCTGTTGGTTAATAAAATCTACCAACAAAATCCCATTTTTCGCAGCCAAACCCATCAACATAATAATCCCAATTATTGAGAACATATTCAACGTACTATTACATAATAGCAAAGCCAAAAACACACCAACAAAAGATAGCGGTAACGCCACCATAATCACCAATGGTTGCACAAAGCTCCGAAACTGCGCGGTTAAAATCATATAAATAAACGCAACCCCGATCATCAGAGCCGATACGGCATACATAAATGATTGCACCATATCATCACTATCACCGCTTTGTTGAAATTTATACCCGCTTGGCAATTGATAACTATCCAAAATTTTCTGAATTTGATTAAAGACTTTTTGATTATCATTACCCACAATATTGCCCGTAATCGTAACCTTGCGCTGTAGATCAATATGATCAATTTCCCGTGGCGACAATCCAGATTTAGTCGAAGTAATTGTGGCTAAAGCTATCATTTGCGGTAAATTAGTATCTGGATTCAAATTATTACTCGGTACTTGCAAATGATTTAAAACATCGCGATTACGTTCTTCCTCAGGAATTTGGACCACAACATCATAATTTTCACCATTTTTAGGATCTTCCCAGGTCGAAATTTTATTCCCTGCAAATAACGATGATAATGTTGATCCAACGTCAGAAAGTTGAATCCCAAGATTGGCAGCAATATCACGATTTACATCAACATTAATTGCAGGGTCAGCTTCCTGAAAACTAGTTGCCAAGTCTGCAGTACCCGATATTTTAGCGATCTTAGTCAGCAAATCATCCGACACACGCTTTAATACCAAAATATTATCGCCTTTGATGTCCACATTAATTGGCTTCTGATCACCACCTGGTGAACCCAGTGGCATAACGGTTTGCACCGTAATCCCACCAACTTGTTGTAATAATTGCCGTGTACTTAACATCACCGTATCCAAATCACGACTCCGAAAATGTTTACTTCCCAAATCAATGGTCAATGTCGCGTTATTACTACCATCACCAAAATTTTTACTAACGCCACCTGTAATAGATTTAATTTCTTTAATATGATCACGCAAAATCGCACTGACCTGATTAACCTTGCCCTCGGTATAAAACACATTTGAACCAACCGAAGTCTTAAAAGTAACCGTATACTTACCTTTATCAGCTTTGGGCATAAACTCCCCACCAATCAGTGGCACCAATAAAAAGCTCCCAACCAAAATTCCCAATGCAATGCTCAAAGTAGTTTTACGATAATTTAACGAGCGACGAATAAAACGTTCATAAGCCAAAATCAAACGATCAAAAAAAGCTTCAAATTTATCTAATCCATGCCCAAGCCTAGAGCGTGCCAACCAGCCACCATCTTTGGACTCATGCCAGATACTCGATAGCATCGGATCCAAAGTAAAGCTTACCAGTAATGAGATCAACACTGCAACTGTAACGGTAACTCCAAATTGAAAGAAAAATTTACCAATAATTCCTTGCATAAAGCCAACTGGTAAAAATACCGCCACTACCGTGAAAGTAGTTGCGATTACCGCCAGACCAATCTCAGTTGTGCCGTCCATCGCTGCCTGAAAATGCGATTTACCCATATGTAAATGGCGCACGATATTCTCTCGTACCACAATTGCATCATCAACCAAAAGTCCAATTGAAAGCGACAGTGCCATTAACGACATCATGTTTAACGTGAAACCACACGCCCAAATTACAAACAATGTCCCAATTAATGCAATTGGTAAAGTCAACCCAGTAATTACCGTAGAACGCCATGACTTTAGGAATAAAAATACAATCAGAATGGTTAAAATTGCCCCCTCAAGCAGAGTACTGGCAACATCATCCAAAGAGGCTTTAATTGCTTCGGATTGATCATAACTTACTTTCAATGTGACTCCAGCTGGCTTAACTTTTTCTAATTCTGCTAACATTTTATAAACACCAACCGCTACATCAACCACATTCGCTTTTGCCGCTGGGCGTAAATCTAAACCAACGGCGCGCTTGCCATCAATCAAGGTTAAACTAGTATACTCATCATGCCCATCCTCAACTTGCGCAACATCGCTAATCTTAATTGGCACTTGGTTACGGTAGGCCACCACAATATTGGCAAAATCTTGCGTCGAAGTTAGTTTACCATTCAAGCGTACATTAATTTTTTGATTACTGGTTTGCACATCACCAGCTGGATAATTATCATTAGCTGCTTGCACAGCTTTGGTCACATCGTTAATCGATAAACCTAAAGATTGCAATTTATATGGTTCAACATTAATCCTTACCTGTCTTGCAACACCACCGACTAATTTAACATCGCCGACACCAGAGATGGTTTGCAAACGCTTTTTGGCGACTTGATTAACCCATTCGGTAATATCACGTAAAGACATATTATCGGCACCGATGGTTAACGACATCATCGGTTGCTCTTGCATGTCAACCCTTGAAACCAAAGGATTATCTACATCTTTACGAAATCCGGCTGCGACCGAGGAAACCTTATCACGAACATCTTGCACTGCCACATCAGGATTAACATTCAAATTAAACTCTGCCACCACCGTCGATGACCCCTCAAATGAATAAGAGCGTATCGTCTTAATTCCGCTCAAAGTATTTAGAGCTTCCTCCATCGGGCGCGAAAGGTCTGTTTCAATCACTTCTGGTGACGCACCTTTATAATTAGTGGTTACCACAACTACAGGAAATTTAACTGCTGGAAACTCTTCAACCGAAATACCTTTAAGTGCAACCAAACCCAGTAATACCAATGCGATCATAATTACTGTTGCCAAATAAGGATTTTTAAGCGAAATTCGAGTTAACCACATAAGAAAGATTCCAATACCTAGAATTAATTTAAAATTTTATAGCCGTTATTTTACCCGATAGCCATATAATATAAATATAATTAACCTTGCAAAAATCTCACTTGAAATTAATCACAATAACACAAGTTAATTTTTATCTAAAAAAACGGTCAAAAATAATATAAACTACCACTCACCATTGCGATGCTACCATTTAACTAAAAACTTAATTTAATATAAACCCCAAAGTGATATAATACATTATTAACAGCAATGCTACACAACACAAAATTTAAATCAAAGGACAAATTATGCCAAATTTAGATTTCTTAATTGAAAAATGTCAAACTCTTGGTCGTGTTTCTGCCGGCATTATAGACCCTCGCTCTGAAGTTGCAATCAGTGGTGCGCTACAAGCCTATACACAAGGTATCCTAGAACCAATATTAATTGGTCCACAATCTGAAATAGAGAAAATCGCTAAAGATAACCAACTAGATATTAGTCCACTAAAAATTATAAATACGACAGATGATGTTTCGGCTGCTGCAACAGCTGCAAAAATGGCAAGTAACGGCGAAATTCATTGCTTAGTGAAAGGTAGTTTACATACCGACATCATGATGCACGCTGTACTCCAGCCTGAATATAATTTGCGTACCAAACGCTTAATTAGTAGCTGTTGTCTAATGCATTTACCAAGCTATAATCGCCTAGTTTTTCTTGCCGATATGGTTATGAATATTGCTCCAACTTTGGAACAAAAAGTTCAAATTTTAGAAAACGCGGTAGAAATGGCTCGCGCGCTTGGCTGGGACAAACCCAAAGTAGCCATTATCGCCGCTGTGGAGGTAGTTAACTTAAAAATGCCAGCAACAGTTGATGCGGCTATTATTGCCAAAATGGCTGATCGTGGACAGATTGAAAACTGTATCGTTGATGGTCCAATCGATCTAGATATTGCAATTTCTCCTGAAGCCGCTAAAATTAAACATTTTAAATCGCCAATTATGGGCGATGCAGATATTCTTATTCTACCAGACTTACAATCTGCGAACGCGTTATATAAAGAAATGATTTTCATGGGTAAAGCTGATGCCGCAGATGTAATTCTTGGCGCACAAGTACCAATTATAGTCACTAGTCGTGCTGACGATGAAGAAACACGATTACATTCAATTGCTGCTGCCGCATTAATTGCACATCATAATCAAATTAAACGAGGTTAACATGCAACACACTGGAATTTTAGTCTTAAATTCAGGCTCAACTAGCCTAAAATTTGCGCTGTATCAGACAACTGAGACAGAATTAAATATTGTTGCAAGTGGTGGATTCACAGGCATGCCAAATAACGCCCATCTAAAAATAAAAGCAGCTGATAAGCAAACCATCAGTAACCTGAACTTTAATTCAGAAGATAATCTCGACCATGAAGCAGCATTAATAAAGCTACTAACAATACTTCGTGAGAAATTCCCCAACCTAAATATTGAATATGCGGGACATCGAATCGTACTAGGTGGCGAAAAATATACACAGGCAACTAAACTTGACTCCGCTAGCCTTGAATACCTCGAAAACCTAAGTAAAATTGAGCCAACGCATCAGGCTTATGAAGTGATGGGCGCGCTCATTCTCGCCAAAGTATTCCCCGAAATAAAACAAAGCGCAACTTTTGATACCTCATTTCATCGAACAATGCCTAAAGTTGCCGAATTTTATCCTGTACCAGAAACAATCACCGCTCATGGCGTGCGCCATTGGGGATTTCATGGAATTTCCTATGCATATATCAGTCGTCAATTAACAGCTGTTGCGCCAAACGCCAAACGTGTCATTGTTGCGCATCTCGGCGGTGGTGCCAGTTTATGTGCAATGCTCGATGGTAAAAGCATTGACACCAGTATGCAATTTGGTGCAATTACTGGACTACCAATGGCGACTCGTTCAGGAGATTTCCCTGCTGATGCAATATTCTACTTATTAAAACAATGTAAATACACGGCTGAAAATTTAGAAGCAGAACTAGAAAAGCACAGTGGATTAATTGGTGCATCATTAGGAATTTCTGATGACATGCGAACACTTGAAGACAGTAATAATCCAAATGCACAACAAGCTTTAGCTTATTTTGATTATTCAGTATTAAAGTACATCGGTGCTTACACAGCTGCACTCGAAGGTCTTGACGCTTTAGTTTTTACGGCTGGAATCGGTGAAAATGATGCCAAATTGCGCGCTAGAATTGGAGAGAAATTAGCCTGGCTAGGAGTTAAACTTGACTCCGAGGCCAATTTAAATGCAGTAGGTGGAATAAACGCACGCAGAATAAGCCAAGAAGATTCTAAGGTTGAGGTCTACGTAATTCCAACTAACGAAGAGCTAATGATTGCTCTAAATGTGGCGGAGTTATACAATCTAATTCCAGCACCATTATATTAATTTTAATCTCTTAAGGAGAGTACTACTATGAATAATCTATTTTTCGATCCCAAAGTCTTAAATAACCAAATACCTTTAAGCCCGGCGGCAAAACAATTTAGTGATTACCTAACAGATTTTAGTCAACGTAGTATCTTATTTATGGATATCATGCGTCAAAGAGGTAATCAGGCTCTTGAAATGAGTGCTCATGACGGCGCTACCGTACTTAATTTTGACTTTGATATTCTGATGAATGGTTCAACTTTTGAGCGCCCCATTAATTACTGGTTAGCAAAAATGCATGCACCAGCTGGCGTGACTACAGACAATAAAAAACGCCCCTTTGTAATTCAAGATCCACGTGCAGGGCAAGGACCTGGAATCGGTGGAATGAAGAAAGATAGTGAGATTGGCGATGCACTAAAGAATGGCCATCCCGTATATTTTGTAGGATTTAACGCAGCACCACTGGATGGACAAACCTATGAAGACATAATCAAAGGTCAAGTGGCTTTCTATGAAAAAATTGCCGAATTACACCCAGAAAGCCCCAAAATGTGTGCCATTGGGAATTGTGCCGCAGGTTATTTGACAATGTTTAATGCAATGCAGCGCCCTGATTTATTTGGTCCAATCATAATTGCTGGATCACCTTTATCCTATTGGAACGGTGTCCGTGGTAAAAACCCGATGCGTTATGCTGGTGGCTTAATTGGTGGTTCATGGATAAATTCTTTACTTGGCGATATTGGTGGTGGAAAATTTGATGGGTCTTATCTAATTGAAAACTTTAACGGTTTAAATCCAGCCAACACATTATGGTCAAAACAATACAACCTCTTTGCCGATATTGATAACCAAGGTGAACGCTATCTAGAGTTTGAACGCTGGTGGGGAGATTTTATTCAATTTAACACCTCTGAAATTAAATGGCTAGTTGATAAATTATTTATTGGTAATGAATTAACCACAGGTAATTTGACTTTAGATGATGGTACAAAACTAGATCCACGGACAATTACTTCGCCATTAATCACATTTGTTTCTGATGGCGATAATATTAGTCCGCCAGCCCAATCTGCTGGCTGGATTGCAGATCTATACCATGATGCAGATGAAATTCGCCAACATGGAAAAACTATCATCTACTGTTTAAATCATAGGGTGGGTCATTTGGCAATTTTTACTGCCAGCAAAGTTGGGAAACGCGAAGACGAATTGTTTGTTGAAAACATTGACTCAATTGATATTATGCCACCAGGATTATATGAATTGGTAATTGATACACCAGAGGGTCAAGAAGTAAGTGGCAAAATTCGTTCACATTACGAAGCGCGTACAATTGATGATATCAAAGCACTAGGTTGGAATAGCCCAGAAGATGATCGAGCTTTTGCTACCGCAGCAAAAGCATCACAAAAGATCAGTCAAGCATACGATAAAACAATTCATCCATTTTTTGAGAATTTTGCTACGCCACAAGTTGCAGCATTCATGAAAAACCTGCACCCGCTACGCCAAAGCTACAACATGTTTGCCGAAAAGATTAACCCATTTATGGGAATATTTGCCAAATTTGCTGAGCACGTTACCAAGCAACGCATGCAAATAGACCAAGCTAATCCATTTTTAAAACTACAACAACAATATTCTGATGCAATCATAAATTATCTAGAAGATCATTCTAATAAGCATGATTTACAAAATGAGAAAAAATTTTTTGATATTTGGTCAAATCCAATGGTGCAGAAATTTTGGGGCACCGATGAAATAACACCACGGCTAACTCCAAGTGTAACCCAGCTTGACCGAGAAAAGATTACCAAAGCAGCAGCACAACTTGTCAAAGATAATTTACCAGTAACAAATGAGGTACAGGCTCTCTACCGTATTATTCGCCTAATAATTGCTTTTCGTACGCGCAAAATTGTCCCTGAGTTATTAATTCGCGTCTTAGTCCAAGAATCCCGTAAATTAGAACCGACCTGGAGCGATCGTGAAATTCATGAAACTATGCGTAACCAAGCCATCGTAGTAGCAGATGATATAGATAATGCAATTACTGCCTTAAAAACGTATTTAGATACCAATAAAAATGGATCAGAGATGGTGAATATTATCCGCGAAGTTAGTGATAAATTAGGTGGTATTAAAGAAGCCGACGTACACGAAGCCTTGGCGACTTTAATTAGCAAGCTTGGTATTAAGACTACTAAATAAAACTGACAATGCTAACGCATTATACTAAAATTAAAATGGAGCTAGTTAATTAAACCAGCTCCATTTTTAAATACTAAATTCATATTTTAGATGTAGGTTTCACCGCCGCCAAAGCAGTAGAAACAATTCCTGCAATATCGGCTAAATTTTGTGGCAGGATAATTGTATTCCCAGCTTTAGCCAAATTACCAAATTGCTCAATATATTGCGCAGCCAATTTCTGATTCACTGCCAACTCACCTTTTTCATTACAAATCGCCTCAGCAATTAATTTAATCGCCACCGCATTAGCTTCTGCGATTGCCAAAATAGCTTGTGCCTCACCTTGAGCACGTGTCTTCATCGCTTCAGCCTCACCAATCGCTTGGTTAATTGCAGATTGTTTATCACCCTCTGAGCGACGAATCGCTGACATCGTATCACCTTCAGCATAATTAATTTTTTCCTGACGCTCACCTTCCGAACGTGCAATTTTGGCACGCTTTTCACGTTCAGCCGTAATTTGCTCTTGCATAGCGTTGATAATATGTTGTGGTGGTTGAATATTTTTCAATTCATAACGCAATACTTTGACACCCCAATTTAATGAAGCTTGATCAACCGATGCTACCACATGCTTGTTAATTTCATCACGTTCTTCAAAAGTTTTATCCAATTCCATTTTACCAATTACTGAACGTAACGTTGTTTGCGATAATTGCACTATGGCTGCCATAAAATTATTCGTACCATAAGTCGCTAATTTAGCATCACTAATTTGGAAATACACTACACCATCAATTGATAACTGCGTATTATCTTTGGTGATACAAACTTGCTCTGGCACTACCATTGGCACTTCACGCATATCATGTACCACTACCAAACGATCAATAAATGGTAATAAAATATGCAAGCCAGGATTTAGCGCAGAATGAAACTTACCTAAACGTTCGACAATACCTACTCGCTCTTGTGGAATAATCTTAATGCTAGACTTAACAAACATTACCACACAAAATATAAATGCAATTAATAGACCATAATGAATAATTAGACTATTTAATGTTTCAACATTCATTTAATTTTCTCCTCTTCTAATTCAAGTTCATGATTACTAAATTTGCTGATAACTAAATGATCACCAACTTTCACAACTACAGAAGACTTGGTTATTGCCTTCCAATAGGTTCCACTATACAATACCAATAATTTATCTGCATTAACTTCAACAACTTCTACGCTTTGCCCTAAATGTGTTACCAGCATTTGCCCAGAATTTCTTTTACCTTTACGTTTACTTAATAAATAGCACGCGATCAAAGATAAAATTCCAGCACTTAATGTTGGAATTAGCCAGTCATGCAAGATTAAGGCACTCAGGCTAGCAATTAAACAAGCGATGCCAATTAGCAATAAATAAAAAGTCGTCGTTACCAACTCTAATGCAATTAAAGCTAATCCGACAAACAAATAAAAATAGAAGCTTAGCACAAAGTCATCCTTAATCATAAATTAAGTATATTTATAAAACCATGACAACTAACACCTTAAAAAATCATAAAAACTAAGCAAAATATTGATTAATTGCAAAGAGATTTACAACTTAAAAGATAAAAATTATAAATAAGTAATTACATTATAACACTGTATAGGTATGGGTTATTACTATAACTCAGATAATTATCTGAATAATAACCACCAACTAAGGAATTTATTCCAAAACTCCAATAAATATCTCAACTTCTGCATCGGCAATATTTTGCGCTTTAACACCATAAACTTCAAAATCTGCAGCATAGGCACGCTTAAGATCCATACTCCAAATTTCTTGCCATTTTTTAAATACAGCGCCTTCCATCAAATTACCTTGCGCAAGATACTTATTGTAACTACCACCAATAAAATTTTTACCGACTAAATTAGCAGCCTGCATTTCAGGTGTTAAATCTAAGGTAGCGACTTTACAGCCAAGTAACGCTGTATACGGCTGTGTATGATCACCTTCATAATCAGTATAGACGCAATAAATATTATCATCGAGCTTATTAGGAATCATTCCAGCAATATTTTCTGCCATGAATCTGCCCCAAAGTCCTTGCATATCATTAGTTAATTGTTGGATATCACTATTGCTAGTTCGCACAGCAATTCCAACAATACTAAAACTTTCAATTTTATTTGTACTCATCGATCATCCAACTCCAAAATATAACCAGTCATAAATTTACTGACCTGCTGTCCATTTTAATGCTTGTTCCAAATCAGCGATAATATCTTCAGGATCTTCAAGACCAACCGAAAAACGAATTAAACCGTCAGTAACTCCAATTTGTGCACGCTGTGCAGCTGGCATCATTACATGCGTCATTGATGCGGGATGAGTAATAATTGTTTCAGTAGCACCAAGACTTTCAGCTAAAGTACAAAGCACCACTGTATTCATTACATGCAGTGCATGTTCATAACCACCAGTTACTTCAAAAGCCAACATTCCACCATGATAACCATCGAGATGCTGAGTTGCTGCTAACTTTTTTTGTTCAAATGATGCCAAACCTGGGTAATATACCTTACTAACTAGCGGATGAGCTTCTAAGAACTCTGCAACTTGCTGCGCATTACGTGAATGCTGTTTGATCCTTAAACTTAACGTTTTAATTCCTTGCATCGTTAACCATGCGTTCATTGGAGCTTGAATATTACCAATGTTTTTACGCATATAATCAAAATCTTCCAAATATTGCGAATTATTTGTTAGTAATGCCCCACCAACCGTAGCATTGTGCCCGTCAATATATTTAGTGGTCGAATATAATACAATGTCCGCACCCAACTCTAATGGGCGTTGTAACACTCCAGTTAAAAAAGTATTATCTACCACCAAAGGAATGTTACGTGCACGAGCAATTTGACTAATGGCTGCAATATCATTTAATTTCAAAGTCGGGTTAGCTGGTGTTTCCAAGAAAATCAAGGTCGTATTATCCTGAATCGCCAAACTAACATTAGCTGGATCAGCTGCATCAACATAAGAAATACTAATCCCAAATTTATTAAAAACGGTATCAACTAAACGTACTGTGCCACCAAACACCACATCCGAACACACAATATGTTCACCTGACTTCATTAAACTCATAACTAAAGCCGTGGTTGCAGCCAAACCAGTTGCAAAAGCAATTGCACCAGCCGCATATTCAATCCCAGCCAATTTCTTTTCTAGAGTTGCAACAGTTGGATTTGATGAACGACTATAGGTATGACCTTTATTTACCCCGACCGCCTCTTGTGCATAAGTAGCGGTCTGATAAATAGGAGGTAAAATTGCCCCTGTCACTGGATCTGGCTCAATGCCAAAATGAATATTACGCGTTGCATTACCAGCATTGGCAAGCTTTTTCTGTGAATAACGACTGCTCATATTAATTCCTTTAGCTAAAATATCCTCAAATATTATCACATTTTCAAGAACTTTGAGCCGCTGGATACCAAACATAACTCCAATACTCAAACCAGAATTCCTTAATTAATCATACCAACCATCATCAGAATTATCATTCCAACTAACCACAATTACTACTCCACTCTATTTGAATACAAGATAATACCATATAATATATTGATTTAATTTCATAAAAACCACAAGACAAATTTAGCACAAATAGCAGGAATAAAATAAATTTGACAAGTAGTTCAAATTTAAACTATTATCACGTTAGCATAGTTCAAATTTAAACTATATTTTTATAAAGATAGAAATGCGCTTCTTAAAAACAATTCGCGAGTTAATTAATGTAGTAACTTTATTTGAGAAGATATCCTATCCGCATCTACGTTCAATAGGATTAACCACTGGACAATTTGACGTTATTGCGACACTAGGAAATCAGCCACCAATGACGTGTAAAGAATTAGCTGGAAATACATTAATGCTTAAAGGAAACTTAACAGTAGTTTTAAACAGTTTATTAAAAAAAGAATTAATTAGTCGTAAAGAAAATCCAGATGATAAAAGAAGTGTGCTAATTGCCTTGACCAGTACTGGTGAGGAATTATTTCAAAAATCTTTCCCAGAACACAAGCAATACTTGGAACCAATTTGTAGCCAGTTTGACAATACAGAAATGGATCAATTACAACAAGAACTACACGCAATTCGTATGAAATTAGAAAAATATTTAAATTCAAACTTAACTGAAGGAAATCATCATGAATAAACTATTAGTTATAACCGCTCACCCTGGTGCGCAAAGTTATTCAAAATCACAACAAGTTAGCGAAGCATTTATTAATAGCTACAAGGCTCAAAATCCAGATACTCAAATCACCTACCTTGATCTATTTCAAATCGATGCACCGGATGTTGATGCGACAGTTTATAGTGCATTCGGACATTTAATGGGTGGCGGAACATTTACTGATCTTAGCGCAGAGCAACAATTAGCTTTAAGTAAACGTCAAGCAGTTATTGACCAGTTCATAGCTCACGATCAATATATCTTTGTAGCACCAATGTGGGAATTTAGCTTCCCTGCGGTCTTCAAAAAATATCTGGATATTATTTGTGCCGCACGCCAAACATTTCAATACAATGAATTTGGTTTACCAATGGGATTACTAAAAAACAAAAAAGCCGTATTTATTCAAGCTAGTGGTGGTAACTATGTGCCAGAAACACGTGCTGGATTTCGCGAAGTGCTAGCAGCAGCACCAAGCGCACATGAAATGTTGCCAGTTTTTGACACTATGGGTAATTATGGTGAGCCAATCTTGCGTGCAACTTTAGCAATTATGGGGGTTTTGGATTATCAACATATTATGGTACATTCACAATCTATGCCTGAACACGCGGCACCAATTTTAACCAGCTCCATAGCACAAGCCCAAGCAATCGCCCAAGCTTGGTAATATTTTATTTTAATTTTAAACCTAAAGGACGAATCATGAAAAAACTTCTCTTAACTCTTGGCCTAATTGGTGGATTTACTACTCTAGCATTTGCAGATACTTATACCTTGGAGCCAACTCATAGCTATGTAGAATTCCATTATAACCACGTTGGGTTTTCTAATCCATCAGGTAAATGGTACGCCACTGGAAGCTTAAACTTTGAATCACAAAACATTGCCAAAAGCTCAGCTAAAATTGACATTCAAGTGGCTAATATTGTGACTGGGTTACCTAAATTAGATAAACATTTACAAAGTGCTGATTTCTTCGACGTTGCTCAATATCCAACTGCAACTTTTGTAAGTAATAAAGTTACAGATATCAAAGGTAAGCAATTCAATTTAGTTGGCGTGTTAACTCTTCACGGTGTCTCAAAACCAATCACTTTGGCGGTTACGCAAAATGCTGATCAAATTAATCCAAATAACGGTATACAAACTGCTGGATTTAGCGCAACTGCTAATCTAAAACGCTCTGATTTTGGAATTGCTAATTATGTACCGAAAGTAAGTGATGAAATTCAATTAAACATTGAAATTGAAGCCACTAAAGGTAGTTAATTTGGCAAAAAACTAGTTACATAATTGTAGCTCCAAGCTTATACAAGAGTACCTCAACCAACTGGCTGAGGTATTTCTCAATGTATGAAATGAAAATTACAAAAAAATACAGTATAACTACTTTATCAGTTTAAAAACACATGCTATAATTCGTCTACAAGCGTCAAATTAAATATAACTCTTGCAATCGCATTCTTACACAGACTAGACAAAAAAGATAAAAATAAATGTAAATCAAACCATTGTAACGTAAGACAATAAATCATCTGATTTAAAACTATGGAGTGTAAACTAATCATGAAATCATCCTCAATTAATTCTACCGAGAATAAGTTTGAATCTTATCCAACCAGCGCAAAATTTTTTCACTGGTCAATTGCACTAATTATTTTTTTAAACCTAATTATTGGCGTAATTTTAGTTAATTTTTATTCACTCAGCAAGCATCTTAATTTGTTCATCATTCATGAGCAATTCGGCGTTACGGTGCTAATGCTAGCAATCTTACGTTTAATCTGGCGTTTAACCCATCGCTATCCAAGTCTAGATGGATTAATTGCCAAACATGAAATATTTTTAGCAAAATTTGGTCATTTATTACTTTATACGTTAATGTTTGCAATTCCTGTCTGTGGAATCTTATTAAGCCAAAGCGCTGGAAAACACCCTGGTTTGTTGTGGTATCATTTACCAACTTTCATTGAGAGAGATATGGATCTACAAGAGCGCCTTCTTGAGATTCATAAATATTTAGCAATTTTGTTAACCGTTATCATTGCAGGTCACACCATTGCAGCATTAAAACATCATATCATTGATAAAAATCAAATCCTCGCAAGGATGTTACCTTGGGCAAAACCTAAAAAATGAGAATTTTTCTCTTTTGGCGTTTATTTCAAAGCAACCAGGTAAAACCGCATCATAAAAGATATATCTTTTCCGCACTAAGCGTGATGTGTCTTGAATGCCTAGATATAATTGTTTATATTAATAACGCCAATAACCTAACTGAAATATATCTTCCATCACAATTGGAACATTTTATCGGTTTAATTATTTTATTGCTTATTTTATGGTCATCAAATTTATTCGGGAGAGTTATTTACAATAAAATACTCCATAAATTTCCTCGGCTAATTCTCGGTAGATTACAACTATTAATTGCAACTTTGATAATCTCCACTTCACTAAGCTTAATGACATGGATAGTTTTATCTCTTTGTGAATCACATTTTTACCACGCACTATTTTTACTACTTATTTGCCGCATAATTTATCAAGTAAGCTTAAATGCAGTAATTCATAATACCTATGAATCAATTTTAACTATACCTGATTTATCAAATGAATTCATTGTACTAATTGTCAATAGCTTAGAGCTCAGCCTATTATTTGGAATAATTGGCTATAAAATTATCGATTTCCTAACTTTCTCAAAGTCAGATTCATTAATGGCATTTGTAATTGCAATTGCTGCAGTATGGTCTATATTGGGAATCATCATCTACCTCATAAATACTCCGGTGCAAGCTCAATTAACCACAATTAGCAATACTGAATTAATACCAAATGATTTCAATAATATATTGCAAAAAAACTCAAAAGATTCAACTATTTCTATAATCTTGGTAGGAATCAAAAGCAGCTTAAGTATCATTGGCGTAATTTATATGCCAACTTATTTAGTACACAACCTTAATTTAAACGCGCATATTGCTTCATCTATAATGGGAGCTTCGAGTTTATTGGCCCTAATTCTGAATATCTGGGTTAACCAGCATTTACACAAATTTGATTATGCAAGTATGGTTAAATACGGGTTATCAGGCGTCATAATTGGTAGTATCATTAGTTATCTTTTGCTTATTTTCCACACTGCTCCATTTATTGCCGTAGCAATTATCATTGTCTTCCACAGCTTATTTACCTTAGCCTGCCCAATTATTCTAGGTAATTTATTTTCACCAAGAGTACGCGCTGTATCAATTATTTCATGCTATCGTAATGCATTTTTTATCTTCTCCACAAGCACTTTTGCATTAATGATTCTATTTACTCAAGTTTTAAAACATTATATTTTACCTTCGGTGGTATTTCTACTTATCATCATGGCAATCTGTTATATCTGTATGTTACTAGTTAATAATCACCAAAATCAATTTAAACAAATCTGATCCTATTTAATTAAGGGGCTAGACAATCAAAGCGGATTATTTCTAACCAACTTTAGTATTGTAGCATAGAGATTATCATTCCGATAATTGAATCTGAACTCACATTCTTTTAAATGAAGTTTGAATG
>CAZZAV010000028.1:0-28539 GCA_964652705.1 uncultured Neisseria sp. | reverse complement strand
GTGTTGGCTGTAGATTAATCTATCTACCACCTTATTCACCAGACTTGAATCCTATCGAGCACATTTGGGCTAATCTAAAAAGAGTTATTCGTAAAGATACAAATAGAGAAAATAATTTAAGTTTAGCTATTGCTAAGGCTATACAAGGTTTATTTGTGCGTTAACTATAAAAGTAATAATAAACTTGACGTTAAAACATTTTTCATGAAAATCACGCTCTTATAATTTGAGTTACTTGATATTATATTTATAACTATTGGTTGGCAAGCTCGTCATAAACTAACTTACCACGAGCTTTTTGAGATTTAAAAGACAAGAATCTAATTAAATAAAGATTAATTAACTATAATTATTTTGAAGACGAGTTAATATCATAAACCTTATTACCATAAACATAAGTCGCATCAATAATGCGATCATCACCCAACGAACTAATCGAAAATAAATAATCTAAAAGATCATGTGAGTTTTCTAAACGATAGTTTAATAACTCATTTGCAGCAGTATCAATTACAATAAAATCGGCTTCTTTACCAATTTCTAAACTACCAATATATTGATCAAGTTGTAGGGCTTGAGCAGAACCAAGAGTTGCCGAATACCATCGAGTTAACGTCTCTAATTTAAATGAATTTAGCATTGCTACTTTGTAAGAATCATCCATAACACGTAACATAGATAAAGTATTTCCAGCTGCCCAATCTGTAGCCAAGGCAAATTTAGCATTTTTCTCAATTGCAATATCATAACGAAATAAACCACTACCTAAATAATTATTACTCGTTGGGCAATTAGCCAAAATAGCACCCTTATCAACCATACGCGACCATTCGCTATCCGATAAATGAATGCAATGCCCATAAATTGACTTATCATTAACTAAATCATATTTTTCATAAACTGCTAAATAATCATCTGCCCATGGAAATTTAGCTAAGGTATCTTGAATTTCATTTTTATTTTCACACAAATGACTTTGGATATAAACGTCTGGGTGCGTATGAACAAAATCCTGACAAAGTTTTAGTGTTTCTTCAGTACAACTTAAGGCAAAACGCGGAGTTAAAGCATAAGAAATACGCCCTGTGTTATGCCACTTCTGATATAGCTTCTCACTAATTTTCATACTAGTTGCTGGGGATGTAATTAATTCATCATTTCCATCAGTCATAATAGTATTTCCCATAATTACTCGCATATTATATTTATGAGTAATTTCAAATAACACATCAGCACCATCGTATGAGTTTGGCAAGTATGCACAAATTGAAGTTGTTCCATTTTTAAATAATTGATTTAATAAAATTTCATATTCACGACGAGCTGAAATGTCACTTTTAAATGCAACTTCACTGGGAAATACGTAATTGTTAAGCCAAGTTAATAATTTTTCACCATAAGCACTTACTGCTGAGGTTTGCGTTGCATGCATATGCGCATCAATAAAACCAGGTGTAATCAATTTATTACTATAATCAACAAGCTTGTCTTCAGCTGTAATTTGTTCTTTGACAACACTATAATCACCAACAGCAGTAATTATGCCGTCTTCAACACCAATTACACCATCACGTAAAAAAGTAAATTGATCTTCATCAGCAAACAAACTATCAGGAATAACTCCTTGAAGATTAGCCAAAGTTGCAGTATGATTAAAAGTAAAAATTTTGCCACGATAAAAAGTTTTCATAATTAATAATCCTTAAAATATTTTGTTTAAATGTTTCTTATTTAATTTTTGCAGTAAAGAACAAACTGCTAATAAAACTCGCTGCTAACACTGCCACTAGAACCGACAAACCAAGGTTGTAATGATGCCAAGCTTGCTGAATAATTGGCTGGTCTAATAAATTGTATGGAGTAACCCCTGAGTTTTTAGGCAATTTATATGAATTATTGCCAATAATCATTCCAATACCAGGTTGCAACACTAATCCCGCGAACAAATACGATATAGTTAAAATTAATGAATTACCTAGCGAACGTAAACCAACATCCTTAAATGCAACTTGTACTTCTTGAAAAGCTAACATTCCACCACCGCAACCAATTCCGAACAATAACTGACAAGTTGAGCTGATTACAAAAGCTTCATTTGTTGGAAAACGCACATATAAAGTTACAATCATCGAAATCAATAATAACAAGCTGAAACTAGCTGCAATCAAGCGATTACGTTTATATTTAGTAGATAAAGTTCCTGCAATTACCCCACCAATAGCAATCCCTAGTGGAATCATACCGTTTAAAATAATAGCTTTTTGTGCTGGCATTTGAAAAATAACTTCACGATATTGAACATTAAATAAGTCAGCATACGCCAAAATCGTGGCAAAAATTCCTGCAAAATAAACAGTTGCAGCAATAAAACGTTTGTTAAATAAAATAGTCTTTAAGTTTTTAAAAAATGAACTATCGCTTTGCTCATTTCCTAATTGAGCTTTATTCGGTAAAAAGATAAAAATTAAGATTGCAGCTAACACCAGCAATACTCCAATCAAATTATATGCTGATTGATACGAATAAGCACTGATCAAACTACTACCAAAAATTGCAATTACTCCGGCAGAAATGTTACCGACACTTTGACTCAATGAAGCAAAAAAAGCAAACTGTTTGGCAAACTCCATTTCCACAATATACAAAACTCCAACAAAGGTACATCCAAGCCCTAGGCCAATTATTATTCGAGATATAATTAACAAGCTAAAAGAGTGAGTATTGGCAAAAATAAAAACACCTGCTGCGGCAAGTAATGCAGACAAACCTAATAAAAGTTTAATTGAAACTTTATTGATTAAATAACCAGAATAAAGTTGCGAGAAGGCAAAAACAGCAAAAAAAGTCCCCGATAAGATTGCAAGTTGAGTATTACCCAAGTTATTGGCTAACTGAATTGGTAGTGCATATGCGCCAAATAATACCGAACTCATGATACTGATCATAAACAAAAACTCGGTCGAAATCCAACGCAAGTAACTTAATGATTTCATAATATATCCTCCTAAATTAATTGATTATCAAGAGCATACTTACCTAACGATAAGCATACTCGTAGATTTACCCTAAGGTAAATTATTTCATTTTATTACCCATAATGTAAGTGTGTGCAACTGAACGATCATCGCCGATAATTTGGAACGCAAATAATAGATCGCGGATATCTTCACTTTGTTCAGAACGAATTGCTAAATCTTGTGTGCTAGCAGGGTCTAGAACAATAAAATCTGCTTCTTTACCAGCCTCAAAACTACCAACATAATTATCAATAGACATGGCACGTGCAGCACCAAGGGTTGCTAAATAATAATTCTCTAATGGATCAAGCGGTTCAACATTACGTGGATTGTCTGCAAAGGCCTTACGTAATTGAGTTACTTTATAAGCTTCACCCATTGTTTTAAGCATAGATAATGTAGTTCCTGCCGCATAATCAGTACCCATTCCAACTGTCGCACAATAATGATTTGCTTTTTGTAAATTAAATAAACCACTACCTAAAAACAAATTTGAGGTTGGTAGAAAAGCACATGAAGATCCACGAGCGGCAATTAACTCAAACTCATAGTCATCCAACCACACACAATGTCCCATAATTGTTTTATCAGTCATTAATCCATAATGATCATAAACTTCAGTATAGTTCTTTAACCCAGGAAATAATTTCGTAACCATATCCCCAGATTCTTTATTTTCTGCCAAATGCACTTGAACATGAATATCTGGATAATCTTTTAAAAGTGCTTGCGTTGCTTCCATCTCAGCAGGACTTAGTAAATAAGCGGAGCGCGGGCTAACTGCGTAATTCGTCCGACCACGACCATTCCAACGCTCAATCAAATTTTTATTAAAATCATATACTTCATTTGGTGGCAAACAAGCGTATTCAGGAGTATTCACATCCATATAAGCACTACCACAAATAACTCGCATATTGCGCTTTAAAGCGGCTTCAAACAATGCATCGGATGAATTTGGAGAAATTGTTGCAAAAATTGCAGCACTAGTCGTACCATGTTTAATTAACTCATCCAAATACAAGTTAGCAATCTTGTCTGCATACGCACGATCAGCTAATTTTCTTTCAGTTGGAATCGTATATTTGCCTAACCACTGAACTAATTGTTCACCATATGAGCCAACCATTTCCATTTGTGGGTAATGCACATGTGAATCCATTAACCCTGGTGTAATCAACTTACCTGTGTAATCAACGATCTCAACTTGTGGGTATTGAGCACTTAATTCATCAAAATCACCAGATGCAACAACTCGACCATCTTCAACATATAACACACCATTTGAGAAAAATTGATAAGCATTTTTATTGAATTTTGGATTATCAGTGAAATAAAATACAGAACCTTTATATCCAGTTAATTTCGTGTTATTTAGCGAGTTAATCATTTTATTTTTCCTTTAAGAAGTTGTTTTGTTCAGAACGTTATTCTAATTTTTAATCAGAAAAATTGGTACTGGGTTTTTGCACAGGTACATAAAACCAAAAAACTATTTTAATTATATATCGCAAGGATAGAAAAATATAAGTATCTGAATAAATTAAACTTAATACCAAAAATATCGTAATAAATTTCTGGTAGGAATTCTGGATTAAAAATGTATATTAAAATTTCTAAGATTATAATTTACCATTTCTATAAATATATCCATAGAAGCCACCACCGTTAGTTAACACACTGAATAATATTGATTCTATTAATAATTTAATAATATATTACTAATGATAAACTAATTTTAAAAAACTAAGTTGCTATTAAATAAAGTGTGTAAAGAATATCTGTAACATGGAATTGATCAGCTTAAAAACTTATTAACACTGAGATAGTAGAATTATTTTGAAGAGTTCTAAATTAGACCGAATAACAACATTATATTGCTTGAATAATTAAATTATAAAATGCAGAATTAAAATTATGCTCAATATAATATTTTACGTATGAATATAGAGCAATAGCGCAATCAACAAAATAGAATATGACTTTTAATTGATTAGCATTTTATTGAACTCCAAATTTTATTTTGAAATCTCCATAAATACAATGCTGATATTCAACAACACTGAATTCCATAAAACATACGTGAGCTAACCTTAAATGAGAATTGATCTAACCTTGCAAAGATTATTGCATTATATTTTGTACAACTTTTGTAAACCATTGCACCATGATGGTCTATTCCACAAAAACACCTGTGCAAAAACCCAGTTTCAATATTTGGTTAAAATCTAGATAATTATGGCTGTACAAAACAAATTATCTAGTTATCTAAAAAAGGAACATCATGAAAAAATTAATTATTGCATTACTAACTCTTACAAGCTTAACTGCATGCAATAGCGGTGGTGGAGAACAATATAATAATCAAAATAATCATTCGAATACTATCAACACTACTACAATAAACAGCCAATCGTTACCACAACCAATCCCGAATGTGCCAGCTGGTTTTGAAACTGACAATGGACTTTGCCAAGCACGAAGTCAAATGAATGGCACAGGAAAATTCTATCTTTTAGTTGGAACTGTCAGTAGTAACCCAATTTATCAAGATGGCGCAATGCAGAAAAGCGTTGAACTATCTCATACCCACTTCCATGTTTTAGCATTGGGCGAAAGCAATCCAGAGAATTATTATGATGTGGCCGCAGACAATGTTTTTGCCGCTGGCTATGATCAAGATCAACCGAACAAATTAGTTCCATCACCATTAAATTCTTTAGTTCCAGGCACAGAAGTGGAGTTATGTGGGATTACTTATGCGGATAAAAACCCACAAAGCGGCTTAATTTCTAATGGGATTCACTGGGTACATATTGCCAACCAACAAATGACAGAAGGTGGCTGGACTAAAATAATTAATCCAGATGGAACAATTGGCGACAACTTAGAAAACAATACCGAGTATTTGTATTTATGGTCTTCAGCCAATCAGCAATAACTTATTAAGAACGAAGTATTCATAAATCAACTACCAGATCAGATCCAAAAATAAAACATTTTGAAATATATTTATCATATAAACTAAAGGAATAACTATGAGAAAAAACCTACTTCTCACTTCAGCCCTAATTTGTAACGCTATCTTGGCTAGTGGTTGCGATGGAGATAAATCAAATAACACGACTAACTCACAAAATTTACCGACACTCCAAACAACTGCAACATTAGCAGTAACGGCACCTGCTGGTTGGGAAATATCTAAGGGTAAAATTGCCATGGGTACCATGGAAAATTTTTGTAGTATTACTACATCTGCGGATCAAGAAGCGTGTCCTGCATACAATCAAGCGGCAGACCCACAAAGTGGTAAAAACAATCTACTCTCACTGTTTACTTATGCAAATGGTGATACTAGTTCAGGAATTTCAGATAACAAAATCCAAGCATTGATGAATGAAGCAAAGTATTTAAATGAAACCAAGCACCGACCATTTATTCCAACTATCGTAGTCTATACTGCAAATCTTAGCCAAGGTCCAAGCTTAACTGAAGCCGACTGGAGTACTAACTTGGTATTTTGCCTACAAAACTTCTTAAAGACGTTGGTAGATATCGAAAATAATAGTTATACTCCACTAAATTCATCTGGAACTATTGCCAGTGTTTTAATTAACCCTGACTACATAATGGAATTACAAAAAGTTAGCAATAATTACTCTCCAGAATTATTGCCTTATATAAATGGAAGCATTGATATTGATATGCAATCAGCACTGGAAGATCCAAACATCATCAGCTACTTAAAAACTTTGGGTATAACTGCGCCAATACCACCACAAGTTACCAATGACTTTAATGGTTACAATTATTTTCTCAATTGGGTCATGCACAATGTAAAAAACATTTCATACGCATGGGTAGCTAACTCTTCTGGGAATCAACAATATGGACATCAATATATTCAAAATGCTCGGTATGGCACACCAACAGATGACTGGTTTCCTGATGCAAAGACCTTAACTGGACAAATTCAAAGTAATATTAATTTTCTTAAAGCACATAATATTTTAAATACCGCAGATCCAGTTTTAACACCGAGCTTCATGGCATTTGACAAATATGGTGCCGATGAATTTGGTGCAGACCCAAGCTTAAATTACACTCAGCAATATTCTCTCTATAATGCAGCTGATTGGAATGCATCACTAACACTGATGAAAGGAATTAGTCAGGGACTACCAATTATGCTATGGCAAATTCCAGGTGGTCATATCCAGAATGATGGCACAACAAGCACTTATAATACTGATGGTGATTATGATTACCAATACTTCTTTGGCGATGCTAATTTAGAAAATCTAGCGTCATACGGTAGTCCAATTAATGGTGCAGCACATAGCGGCTATGAAATTGAGACAAATCAAAGTATTTTGGATTTCCTTAAAATGCCTGTTGGGGCGCCAACTAATCAGCCATATTCATTAGCGCAAGATAACACCGATAGCCTGATTAATGATGGAGTATTTGCAATTATGTGGGGAGCTACCAATGCTGCCGTTGGGGTTATTAATGTTGATGGTACATCCCCATCGGCAAGCAACCAATGGCTAATCAATCAAATTAATCAATACTACCAAACGCATTAAATGCTAAGCATACCGCAGTATAAAATTAAGCGCACACTTATTGTATAAATTCATTAGGCATGATTACGTAAAATATAAATCGATCTTTCAAAGAATTATTTTTGACTGGCAACTACATTTGTACCCTCATGAGAATTGATACAATTAAAAGTGCGCTAAGTAAACCTGTGCAAAAACCCAGTTTTAATATTTTTAGCAAATGACTATAATACCGTCTATGCAAAACAAATATTTAATCGAGGAGATTTTTATGAAAAAACTACTTATCACACTTTTGCCACTAATTATATTGACTGCTTGTGAGGGTGATGGAAATACCAACCAAAATCAAACAAACACAGCACCAACTAGCATGACACAGCAAAATGCTCAAACAGATCTGGATTCGACAACGCTTGGATTTGCTGCTAAATTTACGGCACAAAAAGCAAACCTAGAGATTGCCTTCTCGCCATATTTTGAATCAAATAGCCAACATAGTGCTACTGAATGCGCAAATGCTCAAGACATTTATGCCACAACTATAGCTCCGATAATAAAAGTTAGTGAAAGCTCTACGTTAGATAGTTTATGGAATAGTGATGAATATTTTAACTGTAATGCAGGAATTACCAAGCTAGTTGTAGCATCAATTGCTAGTGCAAAACAATCAATCCGTGCGGCAGTGTATGACTTCAATAATCCAGATATTGCTTATGCATTAATCGAAGCAAAACGTAATAATCCACAACTGGATATACAGGTAATTGCCGACAAAGCCAACTTAACTGATACTAACTCAATGATTGCAGTTCTACAAAATAACAATATCCCAGTCTATATTGCATCGGCTTATGCAATTATGCACAATAAATTTATTGTAATTGATAACCAATCGGTTGAATATGGTAGCTTTAACTATTCAACTACTGCCGCAACCAGACAAGCTAACAATGCAATCTGGATTAATAACAGCAATATTGCCGCGAGCTATAGCGAACGTTGGAATGAAATTCGTGCCAATCAAGCTACTAAAATCTACCAAACCACTCAGTCACAATATTCTGAGCAGCCATATAGCTCTGGTGTAAATGTAGTTGCTAGCCCTAAAACAGAGATTACAGGCAAACAAATTTATAGTTTGACACTCGATAATACAGATATAGATAGCGTACATAATTTGGTGAATACAACAAATAGCATAATTTGTCCAACATCAATAAGTGCATTAGGAGCAACTTGTTTATCTAATTATGCCTATTATGCTCAAGGAGCTAATCATCAAGACTCTCCTTTTTACCAAGCAATAAATAACGCTCAAACGTCAATTCAAATTGCAATCTTTACCTTCACCGACAAAGCTCTCGTGGACGGTTTAATTGCAGCTAAAAATCGTGGCGTACTTGTGCAAATTGTAGCGGATTATTCACAAGGTACCCAACCTTATAGCACCGCTGGATTTGAAAAGTTAATTCAAAATGGAATTGAGGTTAGAATAAATCAATCATATGAATTATTACATAATAAGTATATGATTGTTGATGGTAATACTGTCGAAACAGGAAGCTATAACTATACGTCTTCAGCGCAGACAAAAAATGCTGAGAACTACCAAATTTATCATAACAATACGGAATTAGCTAAACTTTATCAACAAGATTGGCAAGCAATTTTTGATCAAGGTTATCCTTATCAAACGCCTGCACAATAAAATTTGCTTTAACAATAAAGAACAGATTTCATCAAGGCGGCAATACAACAAGCTCCGCAATTGTAACGACTAGAATCTGTTCTTTTTTATAATATTTATTATTTTAATAACTAAAATTAATCAGATACCCGACCTAATAAACATCAATATGTCCAGCAGGCAACTTCACATTTACCATTAGATCCTGTGGAATAACCTGATAAAAACCTAAGCTAATTAATTTATCATATAAACCATCACGGGTATAAACATCAAACTTAATTCGCAGTTGATTGGCAAAAACCGCATCGATAGCACTTTTAGAAATAGTTTTATTTTCTGCGGTTGAGATAACACTAGCTATTTCTTGACTCGTCAAGCCATGAATGAAAAGAAAAATAACCTGTTTTTCGCGCTTACTTAAATTATACTTTCTAAAGTTAGTATTAACAGAAAAATCATAAACATTCAAAGCTTTAAGAATACTAAACTTCAAATTGGTATACAAAATTTTGCGTAACTCAACATACAAACCAACCACCTCATCATTATTTGAATTAACTAATGGCTTCTTATAAGTTGTATACGGTTGCACAATACCATCATAATAATTGAAATTAATTGAGTAATTTGGTGTCTTAGTACGCACAATTTCTTCTTGCTCTTTTAAAGATTGCGATTTAAAATACTGCCCTAATTCATCTGGCAACCCACTATTACCCACCTCCGCTTGCACTCCACGAACCTGCCGATATTGCTTACTGCTAAAAACAACAATCTGACTCAAATCATAAATCGCAATCGGAGCTAAGGAAATTAGCTGATCCAAATCACGATACTTACTAATTACGCACTCAAGATATTCTGCATTAGACACCATCGCTAGAACCACTCTAATAAAATAAAAGTTATAACAATAATTTAACACCTAAATTACTCAATGCTAGACTTCACATTATAACCAACGCTATATTAAATAAGATTTAATAATTTCAAATAATTATAACACATCTATCTAACTTCATGAAAAAACTAACAATTATGAACAACTTTGAATTTAATTCCTGAATTTTAAGCAAATTGCATATCCACATGTAAAATGCCATCTTCAGTCAAGTAATCATCACTGATCGCTATAAAACCAAATTGTTGATAAAACTCCTGTAAATATTTTTGTGCCGATATAATTATAACTGCATCAACATAACGACAACTAATTTCAGCTAAGACTCTCGAAATTAACTCCCGCCCCACCGTTTTATTACGCTCGGTCACCGCTACACAAACTCGCCCAAAGTGAACCACGCCATCCAAATTCGGTGCCAAAATTCGCGCATACGCAACTAGTTTCGCATCACTCCGGAGCATTAAATGTAATGCAGTTAGATCTTCACCATCCGCATCCAAATAAATTGCCTGCTGCTCTAGAATAAAAATTTGCTCTCTTAATTGAATAATCGCATAAAGCTCAGTTACGCTCAAATCATTAAACGCTTTTAGCTGCCAATCAAACATACTTATAGCCCCAAGAAATTATTAAAAACAAAGCTACGCTAATAAAATACCCTGGTGTAAAACCAGGGATCTTCAGAAATCTAATCAAATAATGAATTAACGCGTCATCGCATCAAAGAAATCACTGTTATTTTTGGTAACACGGACCTTATCTAATACAAAGCCACTGGCTTCAATCGGCTGTTTTTCAGCCAAATACTTACGCAACACCCACATTTTTTGTAGCTGTTCTTTGCTTAATAATAACTCTTCACGACGTGTTCCAGAATTCAAAATATCCACGGCTGGGTAAATACGACGAATGGCAATATCACGATCCAAATGCAATTCCATATTACCAGTTCCTTTGAATTCCTCATAAATAACATCATCCATCCGCGAACCAGTTTCAACTAAAGCGGTTGCAATAATTGTCAACGAGCCACCTTCCTCAATATTTCGTGCAGCACCAAAGAAACGTTTTGGACGATGCAAAGCATTTGCATCCAAACCACCAGTTAAAATCTTACCAGAAGCTGGTGCAACTGTATTATATGCACGAGCCAGACGCGTAATCGAATCTAATAAAATTACCACATCACGTTTACTCTCAACCAAGCGCTTAGCTTTCTCCATAACCATCTCAGCCACCTGCACATGGCGCGTAGCTGGTTCGTCAAACGTTGACGCCACTACTTCACCTTTAACCGAACGTTGCATCTCAGTAACTTCCTCAGGACGCTCATCAATTAATAACACAATCAAATCCACTTCTGGATGGTTGGTAGTAATTGAATGCGCAATATGCTGCAACATTACTGTTTTACCAGTCTTTGGTGGCGCAACGATTAAACCGCGTTGACCTTTACCAATCGGTGCAAATAAATCAATAATTCGTCCAGTATAGTTTTCTTCACCTTTAATATCACGCTCAAGATGAAGTTGTTGATCTGGGAATAATGGAGTTAGATTTTCAAATAAAATCTTGTGTTTGTTAGCCTCTGGTGCATTAGAATTAACTTTATCTACCCGCACTAATGCAAAATACTTTTCCCCATCTTTTGGCATCCGAATTTCGCCATCTACGGTATCACCAGTTTGTAAATTAAAGCGCCGGATTTGACTAGGACTAATATAAATATCATCATGGCTAGCCAAATAAGACGTATCAGGTGAACGCAAAAACCCAAAACCATCTGGTAAAACCTCAAGTACACCACCGCCTGAAATATTTTCCCCTTGCTCTGCAACTTTGCGCAAAATAGCAAAAATCAAATCATGTTTACGTAAGCGGCTCGCGCCTTCAATATTATATCCAGCAGCCATCTCAAGTAATCTGGCAACATGAATATCTTTAATTTCGGATAAATGCATAAAAAACACCATAAAATATTAATTTAGAACGTTATTAGTTTCACTTGGTCGGAAAGTTTTTAAACACCTTAGATTTATTGTTTGATTTTAAACTATTAGGGGTAATTATTTGAGACGTTTTAGTATAGACTATAAGTGAAATAAGAATAATTTTTTTGATTGTAACTGTGACAGTAAAAATGGTCACCTAACTCAGGTAACCATTTTAATCTACTTTAGATATTGCTGTCAATAAAAGCTGCTAACTGACCCTTAGGTAGCGCACCAACTTTAGTTTCCACTAATTCACCATTTTTAAATAATAAAAGAGTTGGAATACCACGCACGCCATAAGTTGCTGCCGACACGCTGCTATCATCAACGTTAACTTTAACAATCTTAATGCGACCAACATATTCATTCGCCAAATCTTCCAATATTGGTCCAATCATGCGACAAGGTCCACACCATTCAGCCCAAAAATCGACTAACACAGGAAGTTCAGATTTTAATACGTCTGCTTCAAACGAAGCATCAGTAGCATAAACAACATTACTCATTTTTTTAATGACCTTTAACAAAATTTTCGTAGCTATTATAACATAACATAAAAATTAAATAATTATTTTTCATGGGCATAAATTATATATCAGGAAAAATTTATGCCCATGCCAAAACTATTCGGTATAACTTTCTGGGTTCTCATTTTTATGTTTAGCACGATGATACGCCAAACCAGTTCCAGCAGGAATTAAACGTCCCATAATTACGTTCTCTTTCAAGCCACGCAAGTAATCGACACGTCCAGCAACCGCAGATTCAGTTAACACACGTGTAGTTTCTTGGAATGATGCTGCAGAGATGAATGAATCGGTATTCAATGATGCACGCGTAATACCCAAAAGAATATTTTTATATTCAACAGGTGCTTGACCCTCAGCAATCAAACGATCATTTTCATCCAAAATTGCTGAACGTTCTGCTTGCTCACCTTCAAGATAGATATTACTATCCCCAGGATTCACAATTACAACACGACGCAACATTTGACGTACTACCGTTTCGATATGTTTATCACTGATTTTCACACCTTGTAAACGATAAACCTCTTGTACTTCATGAGCGATATATTTCGATAATTCTTCAATTCCACGCATCTCTAATAACTCATGCGGATTAACTGGACCATCAACAATCGCTTGACCACGTTCAACGTACTCACCATCATTTACCAAGATGTTTTTATCTTTAGGGATTGCCAAATCAATTTCTTCACCACTTACAGCAATGATCTTAACTTTATGTTTACCTTTAGTCTCTTTTAAGAAGCTAATCGTACCAGATAAAGGAGCTAGCATACCAGCAGCTTTTGGAATCCGTGCTTCAAATAATTCCGCAACACGTGGTAAACCACCAGTAATATCACGAGTTTTCATTGATTCTTGAGGTTTTTTCGCCAAAACATCACCAGCACTTACCGCTTGACCATCACGTACGGCAATAATATCACCGATTTGGAATGAAATAATAACTGGTGCATCAGTACCAAAAATCTTAATTTCATTGCCATTTTCATCAAATAAGCGTGCAATTGGACGAATGTTTTTATCTTTCGTTTTAGCACCTTTAACTTTTGATGGGTCAATAACTTTAAGCGCCGTTAAACCAGTTACATCGTCGGTTTCTTTAACAACAGTTAAACCTTCATCAACGTTCTCTAGTTGAATAGTACCTGCATGCTCAGAAATCACTGGACGAGCATGTGGATCCCAACTAGCAAGTTTTTTACCTGCTTCAACTTTTTCATCAGGAGCGATGTGTAAAGTAGAACCATAAGGAATTTTATGCTGTTCCCGCTCACGATTATGTTGATCTAAGATCACCAATTCAGCTGAACGTGATACGATAATTTTTTCACCATTAGGTTTAGTTACATAACGTAATTCTTTATACCCAACTACACCAGAAGATTTAGCTTCAACTTGACTAACTGCAGCTGCTCGTGATGCAGCTCCCCCAATATGGAATGTACGCATAGTTAACTGTGTACCAGGCTCACCAATTGACTGTGCTGCCACAATACCAACTGCCTCACCCACATTGACACGATAACCGCGTGCCAAATCACGACCATAACATTGTGCACACAAACCATAGCGTGTTTCACAAGTTAATGGTGTCCGAACTTTAACTTCGTCAATATTAGTTTTTTCAATAATATCAACCAAATCTTCATCAATCAAGCGACCAGCTTCAACCACAATCACATGATTATCTGGGTCAACTACATCTTCAGCTACAACGCGACCCAAAATACGATCACGCAATGATTCAATTACATCACCACCTTGAATAATTGAACGCATTACCACACCATTGGTAGTCTGACAATCATCTTCAATAATCACCAAATCTTGTGTCACATCAACTAAACGACGCGTTAAATAACCCGAGTTAGCTGTTTTCAATGCCGTATCTGATAAACCTTTACGTGCTCCATGGGTTGAAATGAAGTACTGTGATACAGTTAGACCTTCACGGAAATTCGCTGTAATTGGCGTTTCCATAATTTCACCAGATGGTTTAGCCATCAAACCACGCATACCTGATAACTGTTTAATCTGAGCAATTGATCCCCGTGCACCAGAGTCCGCCATCATGTAAATTGAATTAAATGAATCTTGTTCAACTTCGTCACCATTGCGGTCAATTACTTTTTCTTTTGATAATTCACTCATCAAAGTTTTAGCGATATCATCACCACAACGACCCCAGATATCAATTACTTTATTATAACGTTCACCTTGAGTTACCAAACCTTCGTTATATTGCTGAGTAATAGCATCAACTTCTTTTTGTGCATTATCAACTTTAGTATATTTAGCAGGTGGAACATACATATCGTTCACACATACCGAAATACCGCCACGAGTTGAATATTGGAATCCAGTGTACATCAATTTATCGGCTAAAACTACCGTATCTTTAATTCCACATTTACGGAATGAAGCATTGATTAATTTTGCCACTTCTTTTTTCTTAAGTGGTTTATTAATTAATTCAAAATCCAAACCTTTTGGCAAAATTTGCGCAAGAATAGCACGTCCAACAGTGGTTGTACGACGTAGGGTATGGCTCATAAATTCGCCATTACCATCTTTGTAATATTCTTGTAAGCGCACTGTGACAATTGCATGTAAACCAACTTGACCAGTTTGATAGGCACGCTCTAACTCTTTAAAGTTAGCAAAAATTGCGCCCTCACCTTTATCATTAATTTTTTCACGAGTCATATAGTACAGACCCAAGATAATATCTTGTGACGGTACAATAATTGGCTCACCATGTGCTGGTGACAATACATTGTTTGAAGCTAACATCAATGTACGCGCTTCCATTTGAGCTTCTAAACTCAATGGAACGTGCACTGCCATTTGATCTCCATCGAAATCGGCATTGAATGCAGAACAAACTAATGGATGTAATTGAATCGCTTTACCTTCAATTAAGATTGGTTCAAAGGCTTGAATACCTAATCTATGTAATGTTGGTGCACGATTTAATAACACTGGATGCTCACGAATTACATCCTCCAAGACATCCCAAACTAATGGATTTTCTTGCTCAACCATGCGTTTTGCATATTTAATTGATGAAGCCATGCCCAACAATTGTAATTTATGATATACAAAAGGTTTAAATAATTCCAATGCCATAATTTTTGGCAAACCACATTGGTATAAACGTAAAGTAGGTCCAACCGTAATTACTGAACGACCAGAGTAATCCACCCGTTTACCCAATAAATTTTGACGGAAACGACCAGATTTACCTTTAATCATTTCAGCTAAAGATTTTAATGGACGTTTATTAGCACCAGTAATCACTTTACCGCGCTTACCATTATCAAATAATGAATCTACTGCTTCTTGCAACATCCGACGTTCATTACGCAAGATAATCTCAGGCGCACGTAGTTGAATCAATTTACGTAACCGATTATTACGATTAATTACACGGCGGTATAAATCATTTAAATCTGAAGTTGCAAAACGACCACCGTCCAAAGCAACCAATGGACGTAATTCAGGCGGAAGAACTGGAATTGCATCCATAATCATCCACTCAGGTTTCATTTCTGAACGTTTGAAACCTTCAATTACTTTTAACCGTTTAGCCAATTTTTTCAAATTAGTTTCAGATTTTGTCGTTGCCATTTCTTCTTTAATAGTAACAACTTCACCTTCAATATCAATTGCTTGTAACATCTTACGAACAGCTTCAGCACCGATCCCAACATCAACTTTATCGCCTTCATCATTTTCTACGATAAAATTATATTGTTCAGGCGATAAAATATCCCCTTGTTTTAATGGTGTTTTACCATCTTTAGGATGCATCGGTGGATCAACTCGATCCAATACTTCAATTACCGCGTATGCTTCAAAATACAATACGTGTTCGATATCGCGTAATGGCATATCCAAAACCATACCCATCCGTGATGGTAGTGATTTCAAAAACCAAATATGCGCAACTGGTGACGCTAATTCAATATGCCCCATCCGTTCACGACGCACTTTAGAGAGAGTTACTTCAACTCCACACTTTTCACAAACTACACCACGATGCTTAATGCGTTTATATTTACCACACAAGCATTCATAATCTTTAACTGGGCCAAAAATTCGAGCACAGAATAAACCATCGCGTTCTGGACGCAAAGTACGGTAATTAATGGTTTCAGGCTTTTTAATCTCACCATATGACCATGAGCGAATTTTATCAGGCGAGGCTAAACCAATCCGAATATGGCTACCATATTGTTCATTGCCGTTTTTACTCTGATTAAAGAGATTTTTAAACATAGTCTCTACTCCAAAAATTTTATCTTTGGGCTGCGCTAATTATTTAGCCAGCCACCTCAGTACCAACATCAAGTTAGCCCCAGTGAATATAACTGGAGCTAACTTTAAAGATTTACTGAGATTTAATCTTCCAATTCCATATCTAAACCAAGTGCACGTACCTCACGAGTCAAGACACGGAAGGCCTCAGGCATTTGTGCTGAAATTCGATGATCACCTTCAAGTAGGCGTTCATACATTTCTGTACGCCCCTCAACGTCATCCGATTTCACGGTCAACATTTCTTGTAAAATGTATGACGCACCATATGCTTCTAATGCCCACACCTCCATCTCACCGAAACGTTGTCCACCAAACTGAGCTTTACCACCCAATGGCTGTTGCGTTACTAATGAGTATGGTCCAGTTGAACGAGCATGAACTTTTTCATCAACCAAATGATGTAGACGCAGAACATACATATAGCCAATAGTTACTGAGCGATCAAAAGCTAAACCAGTTCTACCATCATATAACGTTACTTGACCTGATTCAGGCAAACCAGCTAATGCCAACATGCTCTTAATTTCTGATTCTTTAGCACCATCAAAGACTGGAGTCGCAAATGGCACACCTTCACGTAGGTTATTTGCCAATTCAGCAAACTCAACATCATTCAAAGTATTTACATCTTCAGGCTTACCTGACAAAGTATAAATTTGATCAACAAATTCTTTAACTTCATGCAAATTACGCTGTTCACGCATCATGCGATCAATTTTATCGCCTAAACCTTTAGCAGCTAACCCCAAATGAACTTCCAGAATTTGTCCGATATTCATCCGCGATGGAACCCCAAGTGGATTTAATACGATATCAACCGTACGTCCATCTTGCATGTACGGCATATCTTCAACTGGTAAGACTTTAGATACCACACCTTTATTACCATGACGACCAGCCATCTTGTCACCAGGTTGCAAACGACGTTTAACCGCTACAAAGACTTTAACCATTTTAATCACACCATTTGGTAAATCAACACCTTGGTATAACTTGTCTTTTTGCACATTGAAACGCGCTTCTAATTCGGCTTTTTTCTCATCAATTGCTTTGCAGATCATTGTTAACTGTTCATTAACAGTTTCATCTTTAACATCTAAAGCTAACCATTCACGTTTAGATTTATAAGCATCTAACATCTCAGCGGTAATTTTACCTTTTTTGGCAACTTTAAATTCTTGACCAATTAACGTTGATTTGAAACGTTCCGCCGCATCTTCTTCGATAATCTTCATTTGATCTTTAATATCTTGACGTAGACGGCTTAATTCAACTTCAATATTTTCTAATGAACGTTGATCATGCTTACTACCATCACGATTAAAGACTTGTACATCAATTACCGTACCATTAATACCAATTGGCACACGTAACGAAGTATCTTTAACATCAGAAGCTTTTTCACCAAAGATTGCACGAAGTAATTTCTCTTCAGGCGTTAATTGAATTTCACCTTTAGGAGTTACTTTACCAACTAAAACATCACCTGGATTAACTTCAGCCCCAATGTGAATAATCCCACTCTCATCCAAACGCGCTAATTGATTTTGCGACAAGTTTGGAATATCGCGAGTAATCTCTTCATCACCCTGTTTAGTTTCACGCGAAACAACCGATAATTCTTCAATATGTACCGAAGTATACACATCACGTGCAACTAGATTTTCTGATACAAGAATCGAATCCTCAAAGTTATATCCATTCCATGGCATAAACGCAACCAATACGTTTTGACCAACAGCTAATTCACCTTTGTCGGTTGCAGAACCATCAGCAATTACATCATCTTTAGCAATTACATCACCAACTTTAACAATTGGCTTTTGATTCACACAAGTATTTTGATTTGAGCGCTGATACTTAATTAAATTATAAATATCAATCCCTAAGTCATTGCCTGCAATTTCTGCTTCATTAACTTTAATAATAATGCGATTACCATCAACATAATCAATCACACCACCACGTCGAGCAACAATTAAAGTTCCAGAATCAATTGCCGCCACACGTTCCATACCAGTACCAACCAATGGTTTAGTAGCACGAACACACGGCACACCTTGACGTTGCATATTTGAACCCATCAATGCACGATTGGCATCATCATGTTCCAAGAATGGAATTAACGATGCTGCTACCGATACCACTTGATTGGTTGCCACATCCATATAATCAATTTCATCTCGTGCAACTAAGGTAGTTTCACCCTTTTTACGCGCAAAAACTAATTCATCAGCAAAGCTACCGTCTGCATTCAAGCGTGCATTTGCTTGAGCAATAACAATTTTATCTTCATCAATTGCTGATAAATATTGCATTGTATCAGTAACTTTATTGTCAATTACTTTACGATATGGCGTTTCTAAGAAGCCATGTTCATTTGGACGCGCATACACTGACAATGAGTTAATCAAACCAATGTTTTGACCCTCAGGTGTTTCAATTGGACATAAACGACCATAATGTGTAACGTGAACGTCACGCACTTCAAAACCAGCACGATCACGAGTTAAACCACCTGGGCCAAGTGCTGAAATACGACGTTTGTGCGTAATTTCAGATAATGGATTAGTATGATCCATGAACTGTGATAATTGACTAGTTGAGAAGAAATCTTTCAAGCTAGAAGTAATTGGTTTAGCACTGATTAATTTATTTGGTAATAAATCTTTTTCTTCTAACGGTTGAGTTAATTTATCTTTAACCGCTTTATCAATTCTTGCAAGACCAGCACGGAATTGATTTTCTACTAACTCACCAACACCACGAATCCGACGATTACCTAAATGATCAATATCATCAATTATGCCACGACCATTGCGTAACTCAAGTAAAATTGCCAAAGACAATAAAATATCTTGACGACGTAATAAAATTACATCATTTTCGGGCTGTTCAATTTCAGTTAATAGACGTTTATACCATTGTGGAGTTTTAGGATCTTTTTCATTCAAGTAAGTACGTGAATTAAATTTAAAGCGTCCAACTTGTGATAAATCATAAGTTTCAGGATTGAAGAAAGTCCGCGTAAATACTGTATTTGCAATTTCTTCGGAATATGGTTCACCTGGGCGCATCATTTTATAAATCTGATGAATTGCATCAGTTTGATTATCAGCAGTTTCTTTCGAAGCTTCTTCATCGCGTAAAGTATCTGCAATGTAAGAACCATGCTCTAAATCATTTACATATAAAGTTTTGATTTCACTAATTGAGCTAATTAACACTTGGTTAACTAATTCTTCACTCAAAATAGTATTTGATTTAGCTAAAACTTCGCCAGTATCTAAATCAATTAAATCAGCGCCTAAAATACGACCATCTAACTCTTCAACTGGAACTTCAATCTCAGTTAAACCAGCTTTTTCTAAATCACGAATATTTTTAGTTGTGATTTTTTTATCTTTAGCAACAATTAATTTACCGTCATTATCTAAAATATCAACGCGTGAAGTTTCACCTTTTAGACGCTCAGCAATAATTTGCTTGTAAATACGTCCACGGCGTAAAGTATAGGTATCTTTATCATAGAATGCATCCATGATATCATCACGAGTATAACCAATAGCTTTTAATAATAACGTAATCATCATTTTACGGCGTTTATCAATACGGAAGAATACCAAATCTTTAGCATCAAACTCCATATCCAACCAACTACCGCGGTAAGGAATAATCCGTGCCGAATAAAGCAATTTGTTAGCCGAATGATTTTTACCATGGTCATGCTCAAAATAAGCACCTGGAGAACGATGTAACTGTGCAACCACCACACGCTCATTACCATTGATAATGAAAGATGCAGTATCCGTCATAAACGGAATTTCGCCCATATACACTTCTTCTTCTTTACTATGTAAGATAGTCTTAAAATCAGTTTCACGATCAAAAACCGTCAAGCGAATCTTAGCATGCAATTTCCCGGCATATGAAACACCACGTAATAAGCATTCACGAACATCAAAAAGAGGACTATTTAAACTATAACTAATAAAATCTAAGCGTGTTGAACCGTTATTGGAAATGATTGGGAAAATATCGGAAAAGGCTTTCTGCAAACCAATATTTTTCCGCATAGCTGAAGTAACGCTGTTTTGTAAAAATTCTTCATAAGAATTTTTTTGCATTGCCAAAAGGTATGGAACCTTTAATGAAGCAGGTTGCTTGGCAAAGCTTTTACGGATGCGTTTTTTTTCTGTGAAAGAATAGCTCATATGTAAAGCTCCGAAGTCTAATGGTGAAGGAAAAAAAGAGAACAAAAATAACTACTTAGAGTCAACCAATAATTATTTTAGTTTACTTTAGGTGAGCCAAATATTCAAATACGGCAAAAGAGGTAACGATATTGTCACCTCTTAAGTATGAATTTTTTGATTAATTAAATCAATTATTTCATTTCAGCAGTAGCGCCAGCTTCAACGATTTTCTTAACTAATGCTTCAGCATCAGCTTTAGAAACGCCTTCTTTAACCGCTTTAGGAGCAGCTTCTACTAAGCCTTTAGCTTCAGCAAGACCTAAACCAGTAATTTCACGAACTACTTTAATTGCAGCAACTTTGTTAGCGCCCGCGCCAGTTAAAATCACGTCAAATTCAGTTTTTTCTTCAACAGCAGCGGCAGCAACAGCAGGACCAGCAGCAACAGCAGCGGCAGCAGAAACACCGAAAGTTGTTTCCATTTCTTTAACGAATTCTGATAATTCCATAACGGTCATTTGACCAATAGCTTCAATGATTTCTACTTTAGAAATAGCCATTTGAGACTCCTAATAAATCTTTTAAAAATTAATAATTAAACCAATCAACAAGTTACTAAATATAAACTCGTTAATTAAGCAGCTTCTTGCTCTTTTTTATCTCTAAGTGCAGCAACAACACGAACAAAGCCAGCAGGTACTTGTTGCATAACGCCCATAGCCATAGCCAATAATTCATCACGGCTAGGCATAGCAGCCAATTGTTTAACACCAGCGGCATCAAGCAATTGATCATTATACATACCAGCAACGATTTTAACTTTGCTATCCGCTTTTACAAAGTCACTGATGACTTTTGCTGCAGCAATTGGATCATCTGAAACAGCGTAGATCAATTGGCCAACCATTTGGTCTGCCAACGGAGCAAATTTAGTACCTTCAGTTGCGATACGAGCTAATGTATTTTTTACTACATGTAAAAACACATTTGCTTTACGCGCTTGCGCACGAATCACAGTCATAGTTTCAACAGTTACACCCGCATATTGTGCGATTACAATTGTTTGAGCAGTACTAAGCGTTTCAGAGACTTGAGCAACAACAGCTTTTTTGTTTTGTAAGTTTAAACTCAAAGCTCAACTCCTAAACTTTAGTGGTTTCAATTCGATTTATTGAGTCAAATTATTTATATAACTTTTGTCTTTTTTCGAGATTGCCACTATCTGCGCAGGATGTTTTTCAACAATTAAGCACCTTGATAAAACCAAAGTTACTCCCACGGTCTTTGATAATGATAAGACTTGCGCCTTACCCCCTCTTAACGTAAATAAGTTATCACTCTTAAATACGCATTAAGACGATAAAATTAATTACCGTCTAAATTCAATTATTTTGCAATAGTAGCAATCTCAACTTTAACACCGATACCCATTGTGCTAGACACAGTAACGCGTTTCATGTATTGACCTTTTGCCGCAGCAGGTTTTGCTTTTTGCAAAACATCAGCCAAAGCAGCCATATTTTCTTGCAATTTATCAGCCGCAAATGATGCACGACCAATAGTTGAATGGATAATACCATTCTTGTCAGTACGGTATTGAACTTGACCAGCTTTAGCATTTTTTACTGCTGTAGTTACGTCTGCTGTAACAGTACCAACTTTAGGATTTGGCATTAAACCACGTGGTCCTAAAATTTGACCAAGTGTACCAACAATACGCATAGTATCAGGAGTAGCAATTACTAGATCAAAATCTAAATTACCTTTTTTAACTTGGTCAGCTAATTCTTCCAGACCAACGATATCTGCACCAGCCGCTTTAGCTGCCTCAGCTTGAGGACCTTGTGCAAAAACTGCCACGCGAACTGTTTTACCAGTACCATTTGGCAATACAATTGAACCACGGATCATTTGATCACTTTTACGTGGATCAACACCAAGGTTGAAAGACACATCGATAGATTCATCAAACTTTGCAGTTGCAGCAGCTTTAACCATTGCGATCGCTTCATCAGCAGCAAATAATTTAGTCGCATCAAAGCTAGCTACAGCTTTTTGTTTTTTTGTCAACTTAGCCATTACTTAACTCCCTCAACTTCTAAACCCATACTACGTGCAGAACCCGCAATAGTACGCACCATAGCATCTAAATCAGCACCAGTTAAATCAGCTTCTTTTGTTTTAGCAATCTCTTCGATTTGCGCACGAGTGATTTTACCAACTTTGTCTGCATTTGGACGTGAGCTACCACTCTTAATTCCCGCTGCTTTTTTCAATAAAATTGATGCAGGAGGAGTTTTCATCACAAATGTGAAACTCTTGTCTGAGAATGCTGTAATAACTACAGGAATTGGCAAACCAGGTTCCATTGATTGAGTTTTTGCATTAAATGCTTTACAGAATTCCATGATGTTTAGACCACGTTGTCCTAGAGCAGGACCAATTGGAGGTGATGGATTTGCTTTACCAGCACCGACTTGTAGCTTAATGAAGCCAATGACTTTTTTTGCCATTTATCGAGACCTTTAAAATGGGTATAACGCCAATACAAACAGACACTTAGTCTAAATGCGTAAGCTCCCCGAGGGTTATTAATATTTTTTGAGTTGGTAATTATAGCATAAAGTTATATGCTTATCAAATAAAAATGGTATAGAACTCAGTCCTATACCATTTACAACTCATTAAACTAGAATTACCGTTTGCTAGATGCACGATTTTTAACAACGTTAACATAGCCAGAGTCAGCTAATAGATTTGCGTAAAAACTTCCCATTGGTTTAAATTTCGAGCTAATTTTTTTTAATATTTTTTTCATGGTTCTCAATCCTTTAATATTTATTTATTAATTTAATTTTGGAAATTAATTATTAATAATAAAACCCTTTAAATATCATGCTAACAAAAAATATTAATCGCTCAATAGCTTGGTCTTATATTAACTATATTGTAGTAAATCCAAGCAACTTAGCGCTTAATAACATATCTCAACAGATTGTTTAAGTTTTATTTTTAGTAATTATTAATCCAGTAAGACCAAACTATACCACACGATAGTGCGCTGCAACAAATATTTTATTATTTGTCTTATTCTATGAATAACAATCAGGCTATTACACCATAAACAATCCTCAACCTCGACAAAAAAGCAACTATGCCACAATCCCCAAATAAACAGCAGATACATTATGCTAAAATAATTGACTAAAAAGCTCAAATAGCCACTATATAAATATTTTTGACACACTTAAGGTTGCGTAAATGCTAGTATATAAGCGAACAATATTCATTTTGCTATTGACGATATTCCTATTAAATCTAATCGGTGCAGTTACCACCTATAACATTCTACGCAACAATGAGCGTAATCGAGTAAACATCGCAAGAACACAACAGACTAAATTATTAGCTGCGACCGCAACTGCACTAGATGAAAAAATTAAAACAGTCATCGCTACTGCGAATAGAACTTCTCAGTTATTTATAAATTCTGGATATTCTTATCCCGTAATAAGCAAACTAATCAAGGAGAATAATCTTTGGTTAAGTGACGGGATTGTCGGGGTCGGAATTGTGGAGGCTACACATCAAAAAAATCAATCATTTGGTGTTTACTGGGTCAATCGAGGCAAATTTATTGAATCATCAATTTATGACTCAAACTATAAGGATTTATTACCTGAAAATATCTGGTACAATAACATTATTCAAAACCACTCCCAGCAGTGGACAAAACCATACTATGACCCATCATTAAAACAATTTATTATCAGCTATTCAATTCCAATCTACGACAAATCGCACAAAAAATATAGCCACATACTTGTCGTTGACTTGGATATGCAATTATTTGACAGCATTGTGTCACAAAATATTGGTGAAAAATATACTTCAATCGTTGACTCACATGGTGATTATATTTATGACAGCAACATTGATAAAATAATTACAGGTGTAAATCTCGGACATAAAGACTCTAATAACAACTTAATTGATCAACTAATTTATAATAAATTTCACAATAGCAAATGTAATACCACTTGTCAGACAGTTTTTCATTTAGATAAAGTTCCACATCTTGCAGTTTACCAAGACCTAAAAAACGTACCATGGATGATTTTTGCTGATTTTAATTACTCACAATTACAAGCATTAAATAGAACATCTGACAATCAACTAACCATGATAAATATTGGTTTCACAACTGGGACAGTAACTTTTTTAATTATGCTCCTACACCTAATCTTTTTAAAGCGTAAAAACTCAATCAAAATCTTATGGCAATGTTCATTAATGATTACTTTAGCATTGGTAATTGGGATTGTTCATGCTTGGCAAACATCAACACAGCTTTATTATTTATCAACAGATAAAGCCATAACCAATGCTGAAACCCTACAAAAGTACCTTACTCCATATAATGAACTAGCTAGGCTTAAAAAAACCGAATCAATTACCTTAATACCAACCTCAATCATGGTCGATTCAATTGAATTTTTAAATTCTTATAATATTCAAATCACGGGTCACATCATGCAACGTTACCCAAAATCTCTTGAAGCTGAACGTGGAATTAAATTTAATGATGGATTTGATATCAAGATAAATCAAATTAATGAAGAAAAGTTCAATACTTACGACGTAATTACTTGGTCATTCCAAATTAAAGTCCGAGAAAATTTTGACTACACACATTATCCATTTAATCAAGGTAATGTTTGGCTCGCCATGAGCCCAATTTCACAACAGCGCAACTTGCTATTAGTGCCAGATTTTGTTTACTACAATAGCCTCACTGATATAAACTCAGCAAATGGAATTGCCAAAAATCTAATAATCCCAGGTTGGCATATCCGAGGAAGTTATTTTACTTACGAAAATGATAGTTCGCGAATGCTAAATGCAGTTAATACTTATCAAACAATTGACTTACCCACACTCGCATTTAATGTGATTGTTGGCGCGGCATTCGGTGATGCACTAATTACTACGATTATCCCACCCTTAATTATAGTTTTAATTTTATTTGTAACATTAATGACCATTAGTCGCCGTAAAAATAAATTTATTGAATTCAAAGTAGCAAGCATCTTAAGCTCTAGTAGCGGAATGCTATTTACCATTGTCTTTACCCATGTCAGCTTAAGAAATAAGCTAACTTCAGCGATTATGTATATTGAATACTTCTACCTACTAATGTACATAGTTGTACTACTCATACCGATCAATGCATTTCTATTTGCCACTAATCGCTATAAAACGATTAATTTTGGAAATAATATCATTGTAAAACTATTATTTTTCCCGATCATCACTTTATTAGTATTTATAATTAGCTTATGGAGATTTTCGTAAAATCCAAAATACTTCAGCTTAAATTAATGTCTAATAAAAAATGAACCTGCATTATAACCTTCAGAGATTACTTCTATATGCAGCGTTTATCGAAGTAATCTATCACGGTAAAATATTAACACACTTAGATTAATCATCAATTTGACAATAATCAAGCTTGCTTTCTAAAAATGTACATTTCATATCATAATGATGAGGCGATGTAGCATAAAACTCTAACTCAGTTTGCAACTTACCATCATGATTATCATGATCAACATCATAAGGCTTACAAAATTGAGTGATTTCAGCAATTGTTGAATTAACCGTTACATGATAACTAGCGCACATTATTTTGTCTTGTGACAAATTAACCATTTGATCAGCGAAAACAAAACCACCACTTGCCAAGAACAATCCAACGATGAGTTTCTTCATTATAGAATAACCTTTATAAAAGATAAAAGAAATCCAGCCCAATAAATATTTTTAATGGGCTGTAATAAAGTTTTCAAATAGAGTTAGGGATTAATTTGATAGATAAATTAATAGATAACCCAATGTCCAAGTAAGAGCTGTATCATTAATCGTATTTAAAGATGTCAACTGGCTTGAACCAAGTTTTAAGCTACCATATAAAAATTGATTCATATACGTCGCATTAGCACATTGACCAAACAGATATTTATTACCAGGATAAGAAGCTTGCATATCTGTCCAAGGTAAATTACATGTTCTATTAATCATCGGAACTAACTGCGTCGGAGTCTGAGTGATACCCCAGAAATCTAACGCATAGTAAACGCTACTTAAACCAATAAAGTTATTACTTGAAAACCCAGTTTGTGAACTCATTGTGCTTAATGATTCACCGTATTGACCAGTTACAGCGGCATAATTAGACGTACATCCAGAGAAATTAAATGCTCCAGTAATGCTTGCAGAAGTATAACCAGTAGGATAGCACTGACCTTTAGTCGAAGGATTTAACGCTTGCATTGAGGCAACTGCTTGATCTTGACCAAGACCCAAATAACTAATTGCATAAACATTATAGGTTTGACCATTGATTGTAGTAGAAACAATATTTGAACTAGACACAGAGCTAGTAGAATAAGCTACTTGTGCTGATGCTCCACCAACTTCAACGATACCGTTAGTAGTTTGTGCACCATTAAAATTATTCTGTAAGTAGTTTACATCTACCCATGAATAAAGCCCCTCATCTTGGCCAGTAATCGTACCAACATCACCAAGAATTAAACCATCATTCACAATTGTATTTGTCACATATTGATAAATAGCGGTTTGAGCAGGTTCTGATATAAGTCTCATACCCGCAGTACCCATAACACTAGCACGAATCTGCTGTGGCGGTATACCGTAAGTAGTATTCATAAAGCTAATTGCACTATCCAATAATGGCTGAATGCCGACACTACCAGCAGACTCTGGATTATTCTTAAATGTTGCTAAACCAGTTTTATTACTTGATTCAAAAATATCAGTAATTGCCGGCAAACTAGTACCTGAATTAACTTGATAAACATAAACTCGGCTGCCACTACTTCCAGCATCAACTACCATTTGGTATGATGTATTATTAGTAGTTGAACTGCCACCAGAATTACATGCAGCTAAAAACATAGCTGTAGTAGAAAGTATACATATTGAAATTAAATCTCTCTTACAAGTTGACATAATAAAATCCTAAAAAATAAAATCATCAATAAATCACATTGTTCAAAGCAGATTAAATAAATTCACCTCAGCTGCTTACACCAATTATATAATCAACAACAAATTAACAACTAATGTTATAAAAACACAATAGATGGCTAGTATAGCAAGTTTTAGCAAAAGAATACAATAAATACTCCGCTTAGTAATAATAAATCTACATCTAACGCTGAATCCTTAGTTATAAAAATCATATTGCAATAGTTCAAATAGAAACCACGCACTAAAGCGTGGTTT
>CAZZAV010000027.1:0-29714 GCA_964652705.1 uncultured Neisseria sp. | reverse complement strand
ATTTGAACCATGACAGTATCTTACCACATCTTTAAATGTGCTTTGATTGTCTAGCCCCATTTAAAATTAATGAGCATTAAAAATAGTACTGTTTTTTTTAATGTATATGCTATGATTACTGCCGTGTATAAATTCAGGAGTATTTAGTGTTACGACGCTTAATTAAGTTAGTTATCCCAAGTAAGGGTGACAGGTTTTTTAATTTATTTGTAGATGCAGCTACAAACGTTCATCAATCAGCAAATATCTTTGCGGCAATTATTAATACTAATGATAAGTCAAGCGAAGCACATCTTTCTAGTGATTTACGAATCCAACGTCAAAAAGCAATTGAAATCGAGAAAAAAGTTATTAGTGAATTGAGTCAACAATTTATAACTCCAATTGATCGTGGTGATATAAAGGAGCTTTCGGTTTTATTACTTAAATTGACTAAACGTATTGCTAAAATTAACCAAAAATTAAAAATCTATAGTATCGATGCAAAGGCCGATGATTGTTTAATTAGGAGTGCGATAACATTACAAAAAATAACTAAAGTAGTTGTAGATTTGATGATTGCGCTTAGAAATGGTCGCTATGAGTTAATTGCAAATTATGATCAAGTGATTAATGAATTTGACGATAGCGCAATTGAAGACTTACGTCATGCCATGAAGGAGATGTACTCTGGTAATTACGATACAATCATGATACTCAAATTAAAAGAAATTTATAAAAGCATTGAAAATGCAATTGATACTAGTGTGAATGTTGCAGATTTGGTAATGCAAATCTCAGTTAAGGATATGTAATGGAGCCACTTTTAATAGTTATCATTTTTATTGCGTTACTTTTTGTTTTTATTAATGGTTTTCATGATACTGCTAATGTGGTAGCTACAACAATTGCAACTCGGTCATTATCTCCATATCAGGCTATTGGAATTGCTGCATTATTTAATTTCATTGGTGCATTTTTTGGCACTGGAGTTGCGGTAACTATTAGCAAAGGCTTGTTAGATGCTCATATGGTAACGCATTTGGTATTGATTTCAGCTCTAATTGCAGCAATTATCTGGAATTTGATTACGTGGGCCTTTGGTATTCCATCCAGTTCATCACACGCCCTGATTGGTGCTCTAGCTGGTGCAGGTATTGCAACCGGTGGTATACATGCGGTTAATTACACAACCTTAGTGAATAAAGTAATTGTGCCGATGGTATTATCGCCGATTGTGGCATTTATTCTGTCTTTGGTATTGATTATAGTAATTATGTTACTTTTACAGAAAAATACTCGTCCGCGTAAAGTAAATAATTTTATTCGTGAACTACAAGTTTTATCGACCAGTTTACTGTCATTTAGTCATGGTTCAAATGATGCTCAGAAAAATATGTCAATTATTGTGATGGCATTATTTAGTTTTGGTTTGGTGCCAAATGTGACGCATATCCCGTTTTGGGTTACTACTATTTGCGGCGTTGCTATGGCAGCAGGAACATTATCAGGTGGCATGAAAATTATTAAAACCTTAAGTACTCGAGTTGCTAAACTACGTCCAGCGAATGGTTTTGCTGCTGAGTTGAGTTCTGGGGCATTGATTTTTGCTGCATCACACTTTGGTCTTCCTGTTAGTACGACGCAGGCTGTTTCTGGTTCAATTATGGGGGCCGGGTCAACTGGGCGTGTTGGGATTAATTGGTCTGTCGTGCGGCAAATGGTGACAGCCTGGACATTAACTTTACCTAGCTGTATGCTGCTTGGTGTTGGGATTTATAAATTATTATTTGTGGTTTTTGGTTAATTATCTTATGAGTATAAAAAAATCCGAAATTGTGGAATTTCGGATTTTTTTATGTGTTTTATTAGTAACTATTTTAGTTTAACTTCTTTATAAGTCACGTGTTTACGTGCTTTAGGATCAAACTTAGTAAGTTCTAATTTTTCTGTAGAAGTACGTTTATTTTTAGTTGTAGTATAAAAATGCCCAGTACCAGCTGTAGATTCTAATTTAATTTTTTCACGCATAATAATTACTTTCTAATTAAATAACAAGACCGCTGGCACGTAATTCAGCGAGTACACATTCAATACCATTTTTATCAATAGTACGTAATGCAGCGTTAGATAAGCGTAAACGAACCCAACGGCTTTCGCTTTCCACCCATAATTTACGGTATTGTAAGTTAGGAAGGAAACGGCGTTTAGTTTTGTTGTTTGCGTGAGATACATTGTTTCCAGACATTGGCTTTTTACCAGTCACTTGACACATTTTTGCCATAATCTCATCACCCTTAATAAAAATTAAATCAACATAATATATGTATAAGCCCGTTATTTAATCATATTTAGCAATGAATTGCAACTAAATTTGTGATTGTTCATGAAGTATGGATGTGGTATTACAAATTATTGAACCAATTTATCTAATGAATGCCGTATAATACACACCTATTCATTTGCTAAAATGTCGGAGTTATTCTATGATACCTGTAATCATTTCAGGTGGTGCTGGTTCTCGGTTATGGCCTGTCTCTCGTCAATCCGATCCTAAACCATTTTTAAAGTTATCAGATGGTAAAAGTTTACTACAAAATACTTTTTCTCGTTCCTTAAATCTTGGGCAATCAATTAGTAGTGTAATTACTGTTACGAATGAAAAACTACATTTCAGGATGCAAAATGAATATCAGCAAGTAAATGATACTGGTGTTGCTTGTGATTTTATTTTAGAGCCATTTGGTAGAAATACTGCGCCTGCAGTGTTGGCTGCAGCTTTATTTGCCAAAGAGCATTATGACCCAGAAGAAATTTTATTAATTCTACCTGCCGATCATTTAATTGGTGATTTGATTTCTTTTTCTAAAGCGGTGTCTGATGCTGTTACAATGGCAAATGATGGTTATCTGGTAACATTTGGTATTAATCCAGAGTATCCAGAAACTGGCTATGGTTATATTGAAGCAAATAAAGAACAGTCAATTGGTAATGGTTATGCGGTAAAGCGTTTTGTTGAAAAGCCCAACATAGAATTGGCAACGGAATATATTGAGTCTGGTAATTATCAGTGGAATTCTGGCATGTTTTGTGGACAAGTGAAGACATTTTTAGAAGAGTTCCAATTTCATTCGCCAAATGTTGTTACACAGGTTGAAAATTGTCTTGCTGTATCTGAATTAAGTAACTTACAGAAGAACAAAATTGTTCACCTTGAACCAAAGACCTTTATACAAGCTGAAAACATTTCAGTAGATTATGCTTTGTTTGAAAAAACTAATAAAGCTGCGGTTATTCCATGCTCAATTGGTTGGTCTGATATTGGATCTTGGCTATCAATTGCGCAGACATTGCCGTTAGATAATGATGGAAACGCGGTAATTGGTGAAAATATTTTACATAACACGCAAAATTGTTTGGTTTATTCAACTAGTCGCATGGTCGCAACGGTTGATGTGAATGATTTGGTCATCGTTGATACTCCAGATGCACTATTGGTAGCAAATAAAAATCAAACCCAAGACGTAAAACATATTTTTGAACGCTTAAAAAAAGTTAAACATCCAACTTCAGATTTACATCAAACTGTGCATCGTCCATGGGGAACTTATACTGTATTGGAAGAAGGTCCGTTTTATAAAATCAAGCGGATTGAAGTGAAGCCTGGTCAAGCATTATCTAATCAACTTCACGAGCAGCGTAGTGAACATTGGGTAGTGGTTGATGGTGAAGCTACGGTAATTCAAGATGACAAAGTTATTAAATTAACGACAAGTCAGTCAACGTATATTCAAGCAAGCGAGAAACATCGCTTGATGAATGCCAGTGATAAGGTTCTGGTAATTATTGAAGTACAGTGTGGTAATTATCTTGGCGAAGATGATATTTTGCGCTTTGATGATTTATATGGGCGTAATTAAATTGATTAATTTAACGATTGTAATGGGTTTGGCACAATCATTCAGAAAGGAAATTCAGTGAATAATTTACAAAATAATTTAGCGAGTAGTGATTCGGCCATTTTTGATTTAATTGGCCAAGAAGCGGTACGTCAGGAAGAGCATATTGAGTTAATTGCATCAGAAAACTACGTTTCTAAAGCTGTGCTTGAGGCACAAGGTTCGGTATTAACTAATAAATATGCCGAAGGTTACCCACAAAAGCGTTATTATGGTGGTTGTTATTATGTTGATCAAATTGAGCAAATTGCGATTGATCGCTTAAAGCAAATTTTTGGTGCTGAATATGCTAACGTTCAACCACATTCTGGTTCACAAGCGAATCAGGCTGTATATTTTGCAGTGTTGAAACCAGGTGATACGGTATTAGGCATGTCATTGGCACACGGTGGGCATTTAACGCACGGTTCGCCAGTTAATTTATCAGGTAAATTATTTAATTTTATTAGCTATGGCTTAACAGAAGTTGAAGCTATTGATTATGAAGAAGTTGAACGCTTAGCAATGGAGCACAAACCTAAATTAATCGTGGCAGGTGCTTCTGCATATTCATTAAAAATTGATTTTAAACGTTTCCGTGAAATTGCGGATAAATGTGGTGCTTTGTTAATGGTTGATATGGCGCATTATGCAGGTTTAATTGCTGCTGGTGTTTATCCAAATCCAGTTCCGCATGCACATTTTGTAACTTCAACCACACATAAAACTTTGCGTGGTCCACGTGGTGGAATTATTTTGGCTAAAGAAGAATTTGCTAAAATGTTGAATTCTTCAATTTTTCCTGGTTTACAAGGTGGACCACTAGAACACGTGATTGCTGCCAAAGCTGTGGCGTTTGGTGAAGCTTTACAACCTGAATTTAAAGCTTATCAACAACAAGTTGCAAAAAATGCAGTGGTGTTAGCGGATACTTTAACCAAGCGTGGGTTACGTATAGTTTCAGGTCGTACTGAGTCGCATGTGATGTTAGTTGACTTACGTGCTAAAGGCATTACTGGTAAAGTTGCTGAAGAAGCGTTGGGCAATGCCAATATTACGATTAATAAAAATGCAATTCCGAATGACCCAGAAAAACCTTTTGTAACCAGTGGGATTCGTTTGGGTACACCTGCTGTAACGACACGTGGTTTTACTGAAGCTGAGTGTGAGCAATTAGCGAATATGATTGCTGATGTATTAGAAAATCCAAATGATGAGGTTGTACTGGCTAAAGCAAAACAGCAAGCTTTAGATTTATGTGCTAAATTTCCAGTATATAAGTAATTATTTTATTTAATTTAGTGAATAGCCTAAATTTTCTTTGGGCTATTTTTATTGTAAGATAATTAACCTAGTTAGGTCATATTTATATTCAAATTATTTATGGCAGAACTATGGGTTATGGTGCTTTGCGTAAATTTATAATATTTTAGTATTTCTAGATAGCATAACAATTATTTTGAATGAATGTATGGGCTAACTATAAAATATTTAAATTTTGAATTTCATCCGCGGCGAGTAAATGCGGTGCAATTACTTCATCTGCCCCAGCACGTTTTGCTTTTTCTATGTTTTCAGGATAATATATTCGTGCGAGAATTTTTGGTTTGTGCTTACAGTTTTGGAGATATTCATGAGCGCTCATCACCGCAAACACCGTATCAGAGTCATTATCAAAGCTAACTATAATTAGCCTTGCTTCGCCTATTCTAGCGCGGACAAAAACTTCTTTATTTCCATGGTAGGGCGTAATCATCAGTTTATCTTTTTCCCGTAGCATTTCGCGATCAACATCCATATTCGTCCCTAGGTCAATGACCATAAAATTTTCATCGGATTTTAGTCTGTCGATAATAATTCGTGACATTATACTATAGCCTAAGAAAACTATATGTTCGCTCATGGATATTTTTCCTTTATTGATATTAAAAAGTAAATGTTTTAGTTTGTTATTAAATATATAGATAATAAAAGTTATTCCTGATGTGAACATTACCAAACCCATAACGATCATAGAAATAACAAAATATTTGGCGGTATTAGTTATGGGATAGATGTCACCATAGCCAACTGTACTATAGGTTTCAATGCTATAATAAATTGCATCAGTAATAGTGCTTAAATTTTTAAATTCATGACGTAGTAAGTAGCTGCCAAAAACGCCATAGCATAGTGCAAAAATAACAAATTCAATCGAGAACACTAATCCATAAGATAAGTAAAATGGTTTATTAAAATTATGAAAATTAACTAATAATAAAATTATATTGAGTAAAATTAGCAAATTACTATGATAAACTGTATTTAGCCAAAAATTACTGATTAAAATTAGCATCAAATTGATTAAAGTTGCAACCCATAAGCTTCGCGACCTCCCGGGTAATGCAAGTCCTAGTACTAATAAGCTATAGGCGAATCCTTCTTGTGAAATTATATTTAAATAAAAACTTGAGTTAGACAAGTTTGTACTAAGCTGAGTATCACTGATCAGTGGATAAATAGATTTGATAAATATATATAGTGCATTATAAATAATCAGGCAGCTGCATAATGATGCCATAATGACTGGTTGGTTTTTTAATTTTATTTGCACCGATTTATTCCCAAGTTTTGGTGATATTTATGATGATTTTCTTTATCATTAGTTTATGACCATTATACCTTGATCAACGTGTGGTTTCAGACTCAGTGGTTTTTAAAGTACCAGATTCTGGTAAAATTAAATCTGATTCAAAAGGATAATTAAATGCAAGTTGTTGAATATTAAATCCTTGCTGAGTCGCAATATCTAGAAGTAACTTAATTTTTTGTGGTTCCGCAGATTCATTTCGTGCCAAAATCCACAGATATTTATGATTTGGGCTACCAACTAAAGAATATTGATAATCAGTGTAAAGGATCCAATAATCACCACGTCCAATATGTGTAAATCTTAACCAGCTTGGTAGAAAAGTTACCTTAAGTTTTCCAACGTTAGCAGATTCTACGAAATAGGCAACTCCATCTGAGCTGGAGGTAGATCCGTCTTGTTTACGGCAGCTATTGAGTACATTCAAATTATCATTTTGTAAGCTGTACTTAGCAGTTGTCGGTGCAATGCAACCATTTTCAAAATAAAATGGTATTCGTGCAATTTCATACCATTCTCCGAGGTATTGATCTGGAATAAAATTATCAATTGCTTGAACTGAATTTATTTCATCTTCAGCACCTGATAGGCTTGTCAATAAGAACAATGCTAAAATTGCGGCTAATTTATACATTAAATTTCTTTGCTAAAATTTGGTTTGTGGATCGAATATATTTTGTGAATCAATGGAATTAATGTAAGGTAATATTTTTTTTAGATATTATTTCTCATAGATTACTATGGTTGCTAGTCAATATAATAGCTGTACTATGAGCCAAACTTGGATTTATTATGTAATTAATGACGATAAATTAATTTGTTTTAATTAATGTGTACCGTCATTTCTAGGCTTAACTACTTTAATTGAATTATCTACATATCACTATATTGTGGACCAGAGCCAGCTTCAGGAACTGTCCATGTGATATTTTGTGTAGGATCTTTAATGTCACAAGCTTTACAGTGGACACAGTTTTGCGCATTAATTTGTAGCTGTGGTTGTCCGCCTTTTTTAATTATTTCATAAACTCCAGCTGGGCAATAACGTGTTTCAGGTGCTGCAAATTCCATCAAATTAGTATTTATTGCTATGCTTGGATCTTTAAGCTGAAGATGAATTGGTTGATCATCATCATGAGTAACATTAGCCAAATGCACCGAAGATGCCTTGTCAAAACTAAATTTGTGATCATAGGCTGGATAAGTTATTCGTTCAGCTTTAGATTTATGCTCTGTAGCTAGATGATCATGAGTATGGATTTTAAGTGTCCAAGGAGCTGTTCCGCGCAAGATAAATTTCTCAAAGGCAGTATAAAGCATGCCAAATACTTTACCATATTGAAAAGCAGGGCGAATATTCCTTACTTTATACAAATCTTTATATAGCCAACTATTTCTAAATAAACTTGGGTAGCTAGTTGCTGTTGTTAATTCTTGTTCAATTGCATTGATAATTGCATTTGCTCCAAGCATACCTGATTTGATTGAATTATGTACGCCTTTTACTTTAGGTACATTGATGAAGCCAGCACTATCACCAACTAAAATACCACCAGGGAAACATAGTTTTGGTAGAGCTTGTAAACCACCTTCCACGATAGTTCGTGCACCATATTCAATGCGCTCACCATCTTTAAGAAGACGTTTAATATTTGGATGTAATTTAAAACGCTGAAATTCTTCATATGGGCTTAGATAAGGATTTTTATAGTCTAATGCAGTCACTAGTCCAATGGAAACCAAATTGTCAGTTAAGTGATAGACAAAGCCACCACCATAAGTCTGATTATCTAGCGGGTAGCCAATTGTATGAGTGACATGACCTAGACGATGTTTTTTAGGGTCAACGCGCCAAATTTCTTTGATTCCTAAGCCATAGGTTTGTGGTTGTGAGTCTTTGTTTAATTTAAAATGAGCAATTAGCTGTTTACTTATCGAACCACGGCAACCTTCAGCTAATATTGTTTGTTTAGCACGAATTTCAACACCTGGTTGATAATTAGCACCAGGATTACCATCGCGTTCCGTACCCATATCGCCAGTTAAAATTCCCTTTAAAATCCCATCTTCGATAATAGGGGCTTTGGCAGCAAAACCTGGATATATCTCAACGCCAAGTCCTTCCGCATATTCAGCTAATTTGCGGCACAGTTGACTAAGGCTAATGATGTAATTACCGTAATTTTTCCAATCTCTTGGTAATGGTAATTTGTATTGTTTGGTTTTAGAAAAGTAAACTAGTTTGTCTTTTTTAACTTCGGTTGTAACAGGGAAATCAAGTTTGCGCCAATTAGGAATTAATTCATCTAAGCCACGTGGATTCATTACGCAACCAGATACTATGTGCGAGCCAACTTCGCTACCTTTGTCCAGTAAACAGATACTGAGTTCTTGTGCTTTCTGTGCCGCTAATTGTTTAAGGTGAATTGCGGCAGCTAATCCTGCCGGTCCAGCCCCAACGATAACGACATCATATTCCATTACATCACGTTCAATAGTCATTTTATTTAACCTGCAACACTCGAGATCGCTTTTGCTTCAATTTTGCGATCAGATTTTTGTTCAATAAAGCTCATTAGATAGTAGCACAATTCTTTACATTTTTCACCAGTTGCACCGGAGATCACAAATATTTGGTCAAAGTTGGTGTTGGTTTTATGCTGTTTAAAGCGTGTAATAAAATCGTTAATAACTGCATCGCGAGCATCTGTTTCTAGTAAATCAATTTTATTGATTACCAAATAGCGTGGTTTGCTATAAAGTTCTTCAGAGTATTTTTCTAACTCTTGAGTAATTGCCACGGCTTCAGCGACAATGTCGTTTTCTTCATTTAATGGCAAAATATCCACAATATGTAAAAGAACTTTAGTGCGTTGTAAATGCTTTAAGAATTTATAACCTAAACCAAGGCCTTCAGCGGCACCTTCAATAATTCCAGGGATATCAGCAATTACGAAGCTACGCTCAGCATCAACCCGAACAACCCCCAAATTTGGGTGGAGAGTGGTAAATGGATAATCCGCAACCTTAGGCTTAGCCGCAGAAACGGCACGAATAAAGGTTGATTTACCTGCATTTGGTAGACCTAATAACCCTACATCGGCGAGAACCTTTAATTCTAAGCGAACATTCATGCGTTCACCAGCTTCACCTTTGGTGGTTTGACGTGGTGCACGGTTAGTTGAAGATTTAAAGTGTATATTGCCAAGACCTTTTTTACCGCCTTTAGCGATAGTAATTTCTTGACCAACGGTTTCTAAATCAGCGATCACTAATCCAGTGTCTTCATCAATAATGGTGGTTCCAACTGGTACGCGTAAATACATATCATCACCTTTGTGACCATAGCAATCTGCACCGCGCCCATGCTCACCGTTATTTGCCGCATAGCGCTTAACAAAACGATAGTCAACTAGTGTATTTAAATTATTATCAGCAACAAAAATTACTGATCCACCAGTTCCGCCATCGCCACCATTTGGTCCCCCGTTTTCAATATATTTTTCACGGCGAAATGACATACAGCCATTGCCACCATTACCAGCAATTACTTCAATTCTGGCTTCATCAATAAATTTCATAAGTTCTTTCTGTGTATATTTTCAAGTCATTCTGCTGCTGTTGAGTTAATAAGGCTTAATTCGTTTTAAGTAAATATGCTTGAATAGGGTATAATTTACCACGGATTTTACCATAAATTGGTAAACTAGGTTTTTGATACTCTTATATTTTTAGATTGGTTAAATGATTGGCATGATTTATTTGAATAATTCTGCATTGGAGACGATTCTGCCAGATCATCTTGGTAATGCGTTGCTTAATGGTAGATTTCTTAATTATCGTAAAAGTACACCACCAAAGCTTAAGGATATTTTACGTTGGCAGTTTAGTTCAAATCCTGAGCGAGCACGGAATAAGCATTCTAGTTACCATCCGGCTCTAATTGAAGATCAACGTATTTTTGATAAATCTTTTGATAAAATTGTTTGGCTTGGTCATGCGAGTTTTTTGTTGACTCTAAATGGTAAAAATATTTTAGTGGATCCTGTATTTAAACATGTTCCATTAGTCAAACGCCGTGTCAAAATTCCATTTCAAATTAATGATTATACTGAAATTGATTATGTGTTAATTACACATGCTCATTTTGATCATTTAGATCGGCGCACGCTAATTAAGTTAGCCAAATTAAATCCACAAATGCAAATTTATTGTGGCTTACAAACTGCGGCTACTTTGCAAAAATGGAAAATTAATAATTGTATTATTGAAGCAGGTTGGTTTCAAAAATTTCCTGATAATCAAGATGGATTAGAATTTTACTTCTTGCCAGCTCAGCATTGGTCCAATCGGAGCTTGAAAGATCGTAATCGGCGATTATGGGGCAGTTTTATTGTGCAAAGTTCGCAAACTACGCTTTATTTAATGGGCGATAGCGCGTATTCTGAGCATTTTAAAGCCATTAGCCAATTATTTCCCTCGATTGATTATGCGATTTTGGGAGTTGGCGCTTATACTCCGCAGTACATTATGCAAACCAGTCATTTGAATCCAGCCGAAGCTCAGCAAGCGTTTTATGATCTTGCGGCTAAGAAATTAATCCCAATGCATTATGGAACTTTCATTTTGGCAGATGAACCAGTTGCTGAGCCAATTACTAAAACTCGTGAGTTATTTGCTAAAAAACCTGAGCAATTATGTGAGCTGTCAATTGGTGAATTATTGATATTGTAATTTGGCTGGTTAATTATTAATGAAACTTAATATGAATTTTCACACAAGTTTTAAAGTTATTTAATATTCTATTTAAATTGTAATTTAGCAGATAACTAACTATAATTCTAATTATCTGCATGTAAATTATATTGATATGAAATTTCAAATATATCTTATTGCTGTGGTTTTTCTATCTGAAATTTGTCTGAAATATCATTACTCAGTTTCAACTGAGTGGGATTTACTACTCGCACTGGATTCCCTGGTGTGATGTCAAATTTGTTTAAATTAACACTGACTTGATTACCACTTTTGCCATCAATTAAATATAAAATATGATTTTTTTGATCGGTTATAGTTGCCCATTGAGTTGGCCAAGTATCTCCTGCTGACGGATCACCAGAGATTAATCCACATGATTTTTCATAATTGGCATAGTAAGGTACGAATACACCACTGATAGCACTAAACATATTTTCTACAGCATCAACATTGCTATTTACCGTAGTTGGTAAATTATTACTGTAGAAGTAGGCACGAACAAAGCGGTTTTCAGAATTAGCTCCACCAGGTAAATAATCTTTACTGTAATTTTTAGATTTTTGTACCTGCGCTAGATTGGCTAGTTGTTTGTCATATTCTGGTTCATTAGTCATAACACCGTAATTTTTATTGTGGTAAACGTGTATTTTACCATTTAAGAATTCAATTACAGCATTGTCTCCTGAAGTATCTTCTATGGAGAAATGCATCGGTAAAATTAAATCATTCCCAGCCAATTTAATTGGTTCAATGACTAATTGATATTTATTTAGACCAGCAATTACTTCATTTACCGTACTATAGTTATCCATTACATATTTGGCCCAGGCATACATACTGATACCTGGTTTATTCAAATCACGTGGTTCGTATTTGGTACCACCAAGATATAACAAATTGACCGCAAGACCTTTTTCATTGATACCTTCTATATTTGCGAGAAGTGGTGGAGCATTTTCACGCACCATGATGCTTGCATATTTGCTAGTCCACTTCGCATTTTGTCCTTTGGTCACTTTGCCATCATCAAGCATTCCGCGCGGAAAAATTGCAATATCGTATGGCAGATCAATACATAAGTCAGTTGTTCTGGCCGTGTAAACACCTTTATCGCCAAAGTTATTGGTAATTTTGCTACATGCAAAACTCATGCTGATACCAGCTGCTAATGCGGCAGAAGTGATTATTTTAAATTTCATTTTAAGCTCCTATAAATTCATATTATGGTTATTAAATAATGCCAATGCGTACTTTTTAAGTGAAATAGTGAGCACAAAACTTTAGTTTCTGTGCTGTTGTATAGTTGACGCAATTTTAAACCTCCTATTTTTAATACAATAAAATGATTTACCATATCATTTTGAAATGACCTACTGTAAAAATCATCTCGTTATACCATCACCAACAAAAGAAGACCTTATAGTTTTATATATATCAGATTTAACTGAGTGGCAATATAGGTGTAAATTACTTTTAGATTCTGGATTTATTCTTGTTGAGTCATTTAACCCGTATTGGACAAAGCATGGGAAAACTTTTCAGGATCACGATGGTTACCGAATAGTTTTACAAAACACTAGATGGATATAATTAACATGTTTTAATCTTTTCATGGTAACTAATATATATTGCTCTCACCAAATAAGACTATTGTAAAACTTGGTGTTAGCATTTGTATTATCTAAATGCTCATTAAATAAACTTACGTTCCACATTCATGCACAGATTTCAGTATTATCCAGAAAATTTTCCTGCTGTACGTTATTACCATTAAACTTAACTATAATCAACATTTGAGTAGATTTTTAATTTTGATATAGTGCCAACTCAACCCAAGATATAGATACCTAACTGTTAGTATAATTAGTATAATTATCGTACTTAATTCGAGCGATTAATTCTTTTCTGTTACAAAAATAATTATCGATTAAGATTATATGTCTTATTTTACAGCTTAATTTTGACATGAGAACCTTGATACTCTATAATGGACTAACACAAACCAACATTCCATCTTTGACTGTTACATCTGTTGGTATTGGATTCCTCTTGCATTGCTTGAAGTATAGTAGCGAACTTCTTGGTTTCTTAAAACCACACACTGCTGACAAATTGCCTTCAAGCCAAGTAATTTTCTCACATTTATTCAAATAATCACCTTTAGGCTTATCTATCGGAACCCTCGAATAAACAGGAATATACATAGTGCTACCTTTAGCATCAACACCTTTATTAGTTACTACATTGGCACTAATATTAAAACTTAGTTTCATACCTTCACTACTAGGGTCAAAACGATAAGCAACCTTACAGCTTTCGCCAACATTAAGACTCGTAGAACCATTTAGAACACAAGTCGTATAGCGTTTGTCATTACTAATGTACAGTTCAGGAATGTTTTTAGTTAAATCAGTCTTTAGGTCTTTAAGTATTAGAACTTCTTTACTAACATTAGTTATTAAAACTGTTTTCAAACCATACCTACCGACTGGAATATCTTCTAAAGAATCTCTAGGATAACTAAAATCAGATGTACCACTCAATGTATAATCATTAGGTTTAAAATCACTATACTCATCTGGACTAACCTTACCATTGTTTTTCTCAACCTCACTCTTGACAATAGAACTATCTAGTGAACTAGCACACATTGCCACTCCAGCAACTGGGTACGTTTCCCACAATACGTTTTCATTTTTATTAGAAGATTTTTGAGGCTTAAATCCAAGAGTCTTATTCTCGTCACTAGGTTTAATCATCAAGACGCCACTATTATCTATAACTAATTTAGCAAACGTATCAGTAACCCATTGTAAAGATCGATTGTTTTTACTATATTCTAATTGATTGCTCCATGCCAAGGTACTACCTTGATAAATACGAACCTGCCCATCCGCAAACACAACCCTTGTTGCACCAGGAACTGAAGTAATATAACAAGCATCAGTTCCAACTCCATCTTTCATAGATTGAATTTTTAATTTAAAATCATTTAAATCAAAAATCACACGAAATCTTAAATCTGGGGAATAGGCTATTTCTATTGGCTTTATTTTGTCTGGGTTTTTTGGGTCTGGCTCATGTTGAGACAATAACATAGCAATTGATATGACTAATCCAGTAAATAATACCATCCCACCAATAACTAAAACCGCGGTCATGTAATCATTATTACTACTGTCATAATTTTCAATCCATTTATTGTAATCAGCTGGTAATTTATCTTTTACTACTGGCAATTCCATATTTGATTTTATTGGAGAATTACTTGACTTTATCGACCAAAAAAATTTCCGAGGCGGCCCATACTTATCTTTATTATATGAGTTTAACTTAGTTTGTGCATATTGATTATCTCCAAAGTAATCATTTTTACCAGTCAAAGATAAAGACACAAGTGTTCCATCTGTAAACTCTAAATCTTGAGTTTGAAGAGCTAAGTTAGGGGACTTTCTTTTGCAATCATCTGTTAAGCACATAAGCTCAATATATTGATTAATGGGGGCATCATTACCACTGGCACTACTATGTACCCCACTAGTTTGCTCATTAGATAAGGTAAAGATAAGTCTTACTCCAAAAAGATGACTACCACTATTGGCTATAAAGATTTCTTTATAACCAATTTTTTGTCCTAGGTAGTTGATAGTTGACTTTAATTCCTTTCGTGTACCATTATGCATGATTAGCTGAGTATTTAGTGTTCCTAATGGACAACCGTTGATACATGGAGTTGATGTAGGAAATAATTGATACGCGTTTTTAACTTCATCTGTTCCGTATACTCGATGAATAAATTGAATCATTGGTTGAGTAACTGAATCTCTCATCACATTAATTTGTCCTGGATACCACATATGATCATTATCTGATACAGGGTAGTGTTCGTAGATAGTATCTGAGAATCTAAGTAATGGAAGCTGTGTATTAATATCTGTTTCATTACCTACTAATGTAACTAATGGATTAGTTCCTTTTACTTTAAAATATGTACTTCCTAATCTCGAATTATTGATAAACAATTTATCTTCATTATAATCAAATTCAATTTGGTTTGCCCAATTAGTAATCTTGGACTGAGAATCTAATTGATAAGGGAACGACATTGTATAGTTTTTAAGGATAATTTTTTTATAGTCAGTTACAAATGTATCACGCGAAATACAAGTGCCTTGAATAGTCAGTATCCCACCTTGATTATTAGAATCATCTATTTTAAGTGATTTACTCAATAGATTATTTTGACCGTCAAATTTTAGACTGCTTATAGTACATTTTCCAACTTTTAATGGTGTTTCTGTTAATGGGGAAAATGTGTCTACATCAAGTAATGGATATGAACTTGCTGTAATATCTTTATTTAAATACTTAACCATATCTGCTTCAGTAATAAGTAAATTTTTCCACAGGCCTGTAATTAAAATTCTTTCTAAATTATATGAATATTGCTTGGTTATAGCAGCGATGGCGGCATCTAATGCTTCAGATGAACCATCTAAATTTGGCATATCAGAAATGTTTGAAAAATCTGGAGCCTTATCTAACTGATTTCTACACCCATCATTTCTTTGGTTCCATAACGAAGATTGCATAATTTGTAAATAATATAACTCTTTCAAAGCATAAATTTGTTTCACCTGGTAATCGAGAACTTTAGCGTTATATTGATTAATATCAAACATCAGATCGCCATTATTAATTACATCAGTTGACAATTTAGGCGGTAAAATCATATTTTTTAAATCTTCAAGTTGGCTTTTAGCAGAACTATCACCTCTGACAATTTCACCATACGCAGAAGAAATTGTAATACCAGAAAGTAAATTCATAGGCAACACAGAAGCCGAATTAGTTGCACCTATAGATTTACAATAATTCTTAGCCCCCTGAGAAATATAATCGATCTGATTAATATTGGCAGAAGGAAATACATTATTTTTTAAATAAAATAAATATAAGTCATCTATATGTGCCAAATTAGAGTATGGGGAACTTAATATTTTCTTACTAAATATTTCTAGAGTACCTGTACCACTTAAATTTGTATTAGCTATTTTTAATGAGCTTAAAATATCATTTAATAAAGCGTTTTTATCCCTAAGTGCGCCATCCATCGTTGCATAAAGCGGACGAAATGAAGACTCAGAAAAAGAAAATAAACTATTACCAGATGCTTGAGCCAAATTAATACCCATAGATCCGGCTAAACTCAACGGATTATTGGCCGTTGTTCCATCCAAAATCTCACGATTAAAAATATCCTCTGTATATTTTATAACCACAGGATTGCTACTTTTTAAGGAAATATTATTATGATTATCAGCAACATTGCCGTGAGCATCTGAAGAGCTAGCTCCACTACCGCCACCACCACAGCTACACAATGTGAAACTAATCAATGTAAAAACAGTAATTAATTTACAACGAAATATTTTATTTAAATCCACAACATTACTCCAGATTAAGCACAAAAAGTGTTAAGCAAAATTTAACCACCTTAGTAAATTTAAAATTTTGTTCAGTTATAATTACCATTAGCCAAACTCTTATATATAGTTGATGACTTATAAATTTTATGAATATTAGAAAGTTTATATTAGAAATTTTTGATAAAAATTGCTGGGGTAATTATCCTAGAATTGCCATTTTGCTGTCTATAGTCAATTTTACATACTAGGTATTTACAAATAGTTCGGTTTTTATGTGATAATTAAGATCTATTTAGTTAGTTAAAACTAATCAAACTTGGTCGCCTAACTTTAATAATTAAATTTGATGAGGATTGAGTTCTAGTGAATTATGATGATATATTTTTATTTATTCGCCTGATTGAGGCAGGTACATTTAGCGCTCTTGCTCGCAATCTTAATACAACTCAGGGAACTGTCTCACGTCGAATTAAAAAATTAGAGCAAGATTTAGATGTTCAACTACTAATTCGTAGTCCGCGTGGTCCGTTGGAGATGACTGAAGATGGTCAGCTTCTTTATGATAAATTTAGTAAACAAGAGCAATATCTTGGTACAGTTCTAGCAGAAGTTATTAAGCAACAGAAATCTGTCAAAGGTGTGTTGCGAATTTCTTTACCTTTGCAAGTGTTTAATAAAATTATTCAGCCCAATTTGATTGATTTTCAGCAGCAATATCCAATGGCTAAGTTAATTATTTCATACAATGGTGGTAATGTTGAATTATTGAAAGACAATTATGATCTTGCCGTAAGTTTACATGTGCCAAAGTCGCAGAATACTAAAATCAAGGTTCTTAAGAAATCAAAGATTAAGCTTTTTGCAAGTTCTGTGTATGCTGAAAAATATGGTTTACCGTTGGAGCTATCTGATTTGGTTAACCATAATCTTGCTGGTAGGTCTATAGATGGTATTGCTGTTAATATCTTACAGGCAACCAATTTGCTTACAAATGTTGATGAACTAGTTAGTTATGATCCTAGTATTTTTATCAATAATGCATTACATAATGTAGATTTGGCGTTAAGTGGCAATATTATAATTAGTGCACCAGATATTTTTATTCAGAATGATTTGCTCTCTAAAAAATTGGTACCTGTTTTGCCAGATTATTCTTTTGGAGAGACTAGCTATTTTTTGGTTAGGCGTAATTCTGTGCATAGTCGTTTAGAGCGTGTGTTTGCCAACTTTGTTCAAGAGTGTTTTGATAAGGTTTCTTAATTAAGAACAAACATATTAATCGTTTTAGTGATTTTTCTAAATGCTGCGTAGAGTTGCTGTGTAATAGTTTTGCTTTGCTTGTGAAGAATTTATGACCTTCATTTTTGAAAGTCATTTTTTAGTGTTCGGTATTATTAGGACTAATACTTTCCCATGAGTAGCAAGCAGGGCATTGCCAGAAAAAAGTTTTTGATTTAAAATTACAGCAGCCACAATTATATGATGAAAGCTTATGATCATATTTTAATAGAATATTTTTGATTTGTTCAGCATCTCGTTTACCATCTTGAGTTTCTAAGTTACCAATTCGTGCATCAATTAACAATGAGGCAATTTTTGCATTTGGTGTGTGCAACATCACGGTTCTTAAGTATTCGACTGTTGCTTCAGGGCTATCATAGCTGGTCAATTTTTGATAAACAAAATCATGCATATTTAATTTAGGATAAAGAGTTACATAACCTTTGATTAACGTAATACATTCTTTAACTTTATTTAATTGTAGGTAGGCGTCAAACATTTTGTCCATAATAAATGGTAGATATTGATAGTTTTGCTTTTCAATTGTTTGCCAAGTTTGTATCGCGTCTGTGTAATTTCCTAGATTATAGAATACTTCCCCTAATAATATATTTGCCCGAACGCATTTACGATTAGTTTCTAAGGCAATGTTGGCAAAGTTTTGTGCTTTCGCAAATGAAGATTTTATAATTGATTCTTGAGCTAACTCACAATTGAATTGTGCTACTTCAGTATGAAAGCTAAAATCAGACCTAGCAAGTTTTTTTGCAGTTTCAATTGCTTCACCCCAGTTTTTATCTTGTTGATAAATTAAGAGTAACATTTCAAGTGCTTGCTGATTATACAGGTTGCTATTAAGTAATTGAATCAGAATAGCCTCAGCACGATCAATAAGTCCAGCTTTTTGAAAGTCTTGAGCTAATTCAAGGCGAATTTTATCTTTGACTTCATTGGACAAGACATACTGTGATGCTAGCAATTTTGTGTGTAATTTGATCGCAAGATCATTCTCTCCTCGCTTGCGATAGAGTCGACCTAGGCTAAATTGTGGGTCAATTAATTGTGGTTCTTGTTCAATTAGTTGTTTTAGCTCATCACTAGCGATTCCTGTTTTATTATCTACTAGAGCATCAATACCATCAAAAACACGTTGTGGCAAAAGCTTAGCTTGTTTTAATACTACTTTCATGTCGATCCGTCCAGCAAACCAACCAAAAGCAAAAAATAAAGGCGTTATTAGTAACCAAACTACAAGAATATCCAAGTGCATTACTCCAATTTTAAATTATTTGATCCATTTTACTTTGTGGTTCTTGCTGTTTGGCAAGTTGTTTTTTTAGCCTGCTAACTTGATTCTTTAGCTGCAAGTTGTTGACTAGACCAAAGAGAATTCCAATTAGTAATCCGCCCAAAGCAAAAATAGCTAAGGTTATAATCAATGGTAATTGCAACGTGTAAATTCCAAGGAAGTTAAATGCAACTGTTTGCATATTATTAATTGCTAATACTAACAAGACGATAAATACAATTACGCGAAGAATAATCTGAAAGATTTTCATGCTTTATACTCCATGTTTAGAAATATTGTGATATATTGCTGTTATTATATCATAGATCATAGAGCTAAATTAAGCTAACCTTGGCATCATTCTTCATGTTTTGATAGTATCTCTGAGTATGATTTTCAAATATATCTATGCTATAATCGGTTCAGATGCTCCTGCAAATTTATTTTTATAACATACTTTTGTGTTTTTTATGTTATAGCTATGTGTTTTATTCTTTTTAGATTTTGATTTGAACTGGATGCGTGATTTTTTGGATTTTTATTAGAATTTTATGTTCTAAACTATTTTGGGTAACTATATGCATTTATTAAGTATTACTAACATTGATTATGTTTTAATGACATTTTTATTTGGGTTGATTGTGGCGGTTTCGTATAGCTTTAGGCGTAAAAATCCAGAAAGCATAGATTACTTGTTGATTAATGGGCACCATGTAAACAGATTGATGCGTTATTTTAGTTGTGCAAGCATTGGCTTAATCGAATTTATGGTTTTAAGTAGTTATGGTGCTTATGCAGGATTACCTGCACTTTGTTTATTCATTCCGATGTTTTTATTGAGTGTCTTAATTTATGATAAATTAATCTATGCTAGTGGATCATTCGAATTGATGTTGCTTGCTAAGCCTAGCTCAATACATAGTAGATTTATTTTAGGATGTTATGCTTTATTTTTGCTGTTTTCTGCTGGGGTTGCAATTGCCATAATGGTAACTTTGTTAAAAAGTTTGCTGGGTTGGGAGTTTGCAAATAGTACGTTATCTATGATGGGCTTAATTGCAATTTGTTTATTAGTTGGTGGTGTTATTAGCGTTGTTTATAATCAGGTTTTGGTAGCAGTTACTACAACTGCTCTTTTGTTAGCTGTGTTATTGCTTGGCTATAAAGAGTTTGGCTTTGGTGGCACCATAGATAATTTACACGCGGTTGCACTTAGTAATAAATTTGCTAAAAATTATTTTACTGAACTTAGTTTTGCGAACGTTAAAAATTATTTGTGGCTATTTTTCTTAGCTAGTGGAGTTTTTGTTTTACTTAATCCGCTGTATTTTGTTAAACATCAAAAAGAACCGCGTGCTAGTTTATGCATTAAATCCATAAGTAGGTTTTGGCAACTTATTGTATTGTCTATTATGTTATTGGTTGGTGTTTTTGCTTTGGCAACGCCAAATACTCAGCCTCAGATAGATGGTCAAAAAATAGTTACGCAGCAAACTCGTCTAGCGGATGGCTCTATTGGTTACATTGTCAAGTCAATTAATTCTGATGCACCATCTCAACAGCGAGGAATTATTCCATTACAATTAGATAATAATAATCAAATAGCATCATTGGATAGCTCTCAAAATATCTTTGATTTTAGTAGTGCTGGATTAGTTATGATCAAGCATGTACTACCTTATGCATTTATTTCATTATTTATTATAGCTTTATTATTTTATAAAACGTTATCTGAAGTGATTTCTTTTATTACAATCATTGTGATTCGCGGTTTTTATACACCTTACTATAATAAAACTAAGGAAGATTTGGAGAATTTGTGGGCGGCAAGGGTTTTCTTATTTATGTTTTTGGTATTAGCAATTAGTGTCGGTTTAGCATTGTATAAATTTTTTGATTTATACTATATGTTTGGTCTATTAATGATTTTGGGATTACCAATTTTACTTAACTTTATTGGTGTGAAAGTACATTGGATAGCAAATTTATTAATTTATGTATTGCTTTTGGTTATTTTGATTTGTAATAATATATCAGAGTTGCCGCATATATTGGAAGTATTTAAGTTTTCTGGTTTGTTGGAATTGATTAAATTTAGTAGTTTGCTCAGCGTTTGTTGGTATGTTATCGCTTTTGTGTGTGGTAAGTTTTTAAAATTTGGTGTTACTAATGAGTGAGAAGTTAGAGAAAGTTAGAAAAAATAAAAGTATTAAGGCTTGGGTTCATCAACATATTAATGACTCTTATGTAAATCAGGCACAAAAAGCAGGTTATCGTTCGCGTGCGGCATATAAATTACTTGAAATTGATGCACAAGATAATATTTTTCACAATGCCGTAACTGTGGTTGATTTGGGTTGCGCACCTGGAAGTTGGTCACAAGTTTCATTACATAAAGTTGGTGGTAATGGACGTGTAATAGGAGTAGACTTGTTAGATATGCAACCTTTGGCAAACCTGAATTTTATACAGGGCGATTTTACAGAGCAAGTTACGTTGGATAAGTTATTGGTTAGTATTGAACATCGCAAAGTGGATTTAGTAATTTCTGATATGGCGCCAAATTTAAGTGGTGTTAAGGGAGTTGATCAGGCGCGTGGAGCTTATTTAATTGAATTAGTTTTAGATTTTGCTAAGGGTTATCTTAAAACAAATGGTCACTGTGTTATGAAAGTATTTCATGGTTCAGAATTTGATAATTTAGTAAAATTAGCACGGACGATGTTTACGCAAGTTATTATTCGTAAACCAGAGGCTTCGCGAAGTAAGAGCAGTGAAACATACTTACTTTGCAAGTTTAAGAAGTAGTTGTGATATAATTATCGACCTATGCTCTATAAGAATGTTAAAGAAATTTACCAAAAATTTTATAATTTAATGGATTAAATCTATGCGAAATGGAAAGTTACTGAAAAGTTTATTAATTTGGTTATTAATCGGTCTTGGTTTAATGATGATTTTTAATAAATTTAATGATACAAAAGATTCTAAAAATACTATTCCCTATTCACAGTTTATTACTGATCTCGAAGGTGGTCAGATTAAAAATGTGGTTATTGAGGGTAATAGTATGCAAAGCCAGTGGGTAAATGGGGTGCGCAAGGATGATAGTAAGTTTACTACATTTGCACCATTTGATCCTGAATTGGTTAATGATTTAATTAAAAATAAGGTTTCTTTTCAAGCTAAGCCTAAAGAAGAATCTTTATTAATGAATATATTTGTATCATGGTTCCCAATGTTGCTTTTAATTGGAGTATGGATTTACTTCATGAAAGGTGCGTCTGGTGGTAAAGGCGGTGGCGGAATTGGTGGAGTTTTTGGTTTTGGTAAAAGCAAAGCTAAAATAATTGATAGTAAAGAGAACTTGATTCGCTTTAATGATGTTGCTGGTTGTGAAGAGTCAAAGCAAGAAGTAATGGAGATTGTTGATTATCTTAAAGATCCAAGTAAATACCAAAGTTTGGGCGGTAGAATGCCAAAAGGTATTCTTTTAAGCGGTTCTCCAGGAACAGGTAAAACTTTATTGGCCAAAGCAATTGCTGGCGAAGCAGGAGTGCCATTTTTTAGTATCTCAGGTTCTGACTTCGTGGAAATGTTTGTCGGTGTGGGTGCTTCGCGGGTACGTGATTTATTTGAACAGGCTAAAAAAAGCGCTCCAGCAATTATTTTTATCGATGAAATTGATGCTGTTGGACGTCAACGTGGCGCTGGCCTAGGTGGTGGTAATGATGAGCGTGAGCAAACATTAAACCAAATGTTGGTTGAGATGGATGGTTTTGAGACGCACACTACGGTGATTATTATTGCGGCAACTAATCGTCCTGATGTGCTTGATCCTGCACTAATGCGTCCGGGTCGTTTTGATCGTCAAGTGGTTGTACCATTGCCTGACATTAAAGGTCGTGAACAAATCTTAAATGTACACATGCGTAAAGTTCCAGTAGCCAATGATGTTGAAGGATCGATTATTGCACGTGGAACTCCAGGTTTTTCTGGAGCCGATCTGGCTAATTTGGTTAATGAGGCGGCATTATTTGCTGCAAGACGCAATAAAAAATTAGTTGATATGCTTGATTTTGAAGATGCTAAAGATAAAATTATCATGGGTGCGGAACGCCGTTCAATGGTAATGAAAGATTCTGAGAAACGCAATACAGCCTATCATGAGTCAGGTCATGCGGTGGTTGCTCGCTTATTACCTGGGACAGATCCTGTACATAAGGTTACAATTATTCCGCGTGGACGAGCGCTTGGTGTGACCATGCAATTACCAGAAGAAGATCGTTACTCTTACACCAAAGAATATTTGATGAGTCAAATTGCAATTTTATTCGGTGGGCGAGTTGCTGAAGAAGTTTTCATGAATCAAATGACAACAGGTGCAAGTAATGACTTTGAGCGAGCTACAGATTTAGCGCGTAAATTAGTGACGCGCTTTGGTATGACTACGGAATTAGGTCCTGTGATTTACGGTGAAAATGAGTCCGAGGTGTTTTTAGGACGTAGTGTAACCTCTACCAAGCATGTCTCAGAAGCAACGATGCAGAAGATTGATGAAACAATTCGTAATATTTTGGAAGCTCAATACAGCTTAGCGGTTAAATTGTTAACTGAAAACCGTGATAAAGTCGAAATGATGGCACAAATGTTATTAGAAAAAGAAACAATTGATATAAAAGATATTGAGTATATTATGACTTATACTCCTGTTGTTACATCTAGTTCAGATGTCTAATTAAAACTTTTATTTGAAGAGATTCTTGTATGCGTAAGTATTTTGGTACTGATGGTATTCGTGGTAAGGTTGGCTGTTTTCCTATAACCCCTGATTTTGCATTACGCTTGGGCTATGCAGCGGGGAAAGTCTTGGCTGCTCATAGCAAAAAACCATCTGTCATTATCGGTAAGGATACCCGTTTATCTGGTTACTTGTTTGAGTCTTCATTGGAAGCTGGTTTCGCATACGCTGGTGTTGATGTTTATATGGCAGGACCAATCCCGACTCCTGCAATTGCATACCTAACTAAAACTTTGCGCCTTTCTGCCGGAGTTGTGATTAGTGCTTCACATAATCCATATCATGATAACGGAATTAAATTTTTCTCTGCTAATGGAACTAAGTTAGCAGATGATATTGAATTAGAAATTGAGCAAGTACTTGAACAAGAGATGGTAATTGCTTCAAAATTAGGTAAAGTTAAGCGCTTAGTTGATGCACGTGGTCGCTATATTGAGTTTTGTAAAAGTACTTTTCCATCTAATTTAGATTTAAAAGGGCTTAAAATTGTACTAGATTGTGCGAATGGCGCGACTTATGATGTAGCACCACAGGTCTTTAAGGAGCTTGGTGCTGATGTGGTTTTGCTTTCATGTAAGCCTGATGGAATTAATATTAATGAAAATTGTGGTTCAACTCACCCAGAAGATTTAGTTATTAATGTCAAGCAACATAGCGCAGATTTTGGAATTGCTTTTGATGGTGATGGTGATCGAGTAATTATTGCTGATCGTGATGGCGAGTTGTTAAATGGTGACAAATTAATCTATTTAATTGTAAAAGCTTATGAGGCTTTAGGAAGTCGTTTGCCTGGTGTAGTTGGTACTGTTATGACTAATATGGCCATGGAGTTAGCTTTAAAAGAGCAAGGGTATGAATTTGTTCGTGCTAAAGTTGGTGATCGCTATGTTGTTGAAGAGCTGTTAAAGCGTAACTGGTCGGTTGGTGGCGAAGCATCGGGACATTTGCTTTGTTTAGATAAACATACTACTGGAGACGGTATTATCTCTTCATTACAGGTTTTAGCTGGAATAGTTATACTTAATCAAGAGCCAAGGCAAGTTATTGATTGGCAAGATTACCCACAAACAATGATTAATGTTAGGTTTACAAATAAAGAGTTTGATTGGCAATTAGCATCAAAAGATGCTATTAAAGAAGTTGAATCAGAGCTTTCTGGTATTGGGCGTGTAATTGTACGTGCTAGTGGAACTGAGCCATTAGTTCGTGTAATGGTTGAGGCAAAAGATGCCAGTCTTGCTCAAGCTTGTGCAGAAAAAATTGCACAGACAATAAAAGACTAATCATGGAAATTTTGCATGAACTGGTAGCTTTTTTTGCTGTATATGGATATATTGCAGTATTTTTGGTGCTAGTAGCATGTGGTTTTGGCTTACCCATTCCCGAAGATATTACTTTAATTGCTGGTGGCGTTATATGTGGGCTTGCTGCACATATGCTAAGTGTGCACATAATGTTGTCCGTTGCATTATTAGGTGTTTTGGTTGGTGATGGAGCAATGTTTATGTTAGGGCGAATAGTTGGTCCACGTGTTAAAACCTTGCCGCTTTTGCGAAAAATTTTTACAGAAAAAATTTACAAAAAAATGCAAGATAAAGTACATCGTTACGGTAACAGGATTTTATTCGTATCTCGCTTTTTACCTGGGTTACGTGCTCCAATTTTTATTACAGCAGGAATTAGTCGTAAAGTTCCATATTGGAAATTTTTATTAATGGATGGTGCTGCTGCATTAATTAGTGTACCGATTTGGGTCTATGCTGGCTACTACTTTGCTCATGATCTTGATTTATTAATATCTTGGGTAAAAAAAAGTGAACACTTCGTAATCGGTGGTGTTATGCTATTTATTGTAGCATGGATTTTGTATAGTAAGCTTAAAAAATCAAAGCCATCGGAAGATTGATTTGATCTTATATTATTATCTTTTAAATGTTCATTGTTTACTTGAGGTTTTGTCGTGGGTAAAGTATTAGCGTTAGGATTATGTTCATTAGCGACATCAGCTTTTGCTGTGTCATCTGGCCTTTCTGAATCTAGCCAGTATTTTGCTTTTCAACAATTTGACCGGCAGTATAGCCTTGGGTTTGGAGTAACTTCAGGTCAATTAAGTAATGGAACAAATTCTGCCACAAATAATACTCAGTTTGTTAACGTTGATGTTGAACGTCTGTTTAATGTCGGTGTTTGGATGGACATAAATGCATATTTGTTAACTTATTATTCTCAGGCTGCTGATCCAGCTGTGCCAACTCTAGGTGTTACAACAGGTTCTCAGGCACAATTTGGTGGTTTAAATGCCAAGGTTGGTTATGCATTTCCATTGCTTAAAGATACTTTGATGATTACGCCATATGCTGTTTTGGGTCGTAATGTTAACTTATCTTCATATAGTCTGGCTGCAGCACCATCGACAGCTAATTTGACACAAGATTATTTTTGGACTTTTGGAGGTGGCGCTCGCTTAGAATACCGCATTAATAATATTTTTGACTTCTATTTAGATCAAAGTGCGGTTTATAATGCTAGCCAAGCACCAACTACTCAAGGTCTTCCAGCAAATAATAACTATGCATATACGACCACATTAGGGAGTAAGTTCAATCTGTATCGTAATTTTCAGTTAGGTGGGCAATTATTTTACACCGGGAATTATTTTACACAAAGTTTGACTACTTCTTCGGGTACTGCGTTTGTTCCTCAAAGTACAGTTGGTGGAATGATTTCGGTAGGTTTAACTTACTAAGTTTATTAGTTTAATAAGGCTTACCAGTTTAGGTAAGCCTTTTTCTATAGGTGAATTGATTGTTACAATATTTTTATTTACATGGGTTTGCATCTGGGGTTAACTCAAAAAAAGCTCAATATCTTAAAAGAAAATTTTCCGAAAAAGGTTATCAATTACAAGTTTTGGATTTAAATTTAGGTGATTTTTCTACATTACAAGTTTCAAAAGTTGTTCAGTTCGTTGAAAATATTATTGGTAATAAACCTGCAGTATTAATTGGTTCTAGTTTAGGTGGGCTTATCAGTTTGATTCTTGCAGAAAAATTATCTTGTATTCAAAAGTTAATTTTACTTGCGCCAGCACTTGAAATTAACACTTTGTGGCGACAAATTTTGGGAGAAGAAAATCTTCTTATTTGGGAACGGCAAAAAAAATTTCCAATTAAGCATATTGGCTATAATCAGGATGTTGATTTACATTATGAATTTATTCAAGATTTAAAAGTCCAGCCTGATCGTGAATTTATTAGTAAATTACCTGTATTAATTTTTCATGGTAATGATGATGGAACGATACCGGTTTCAGTAAGTAAGTCATATGCATTAAGAAATGGGCAAGCAAGATTACATGTTCTGGAAAGTGATCATAGCTTAGAAAATAGTTTAGAATTTATTTGGCTTGAAAGCGAGAAGTTTTTATTTGATGACATGATAGAGGATGTAAATTATGCTGGTTGAAGTAATTGCAACTAATTTGCAAGAGGCAGTTTTGGCTGAGAAATTTGGAGCAGATCGCATTGAGTTAATTCACGCATTTACTGATGGTGGTTTATCTCCAGCTCTCGAGCTTTCACGAGAAGTATGTAATGTGCTGAAAATACCTGTTAATATTATGGTTAGACCACATGGAAAGGGATTTATTTACGGCCAAGATGAAATGTTGACTATCTCTCGTGAAATTGATTTTTTAGCTAGCAAGACAAAGGCTGCATCAATTGTATTTGGTTCTTTAGACATATATCAGAGAGTTAATTATTCGCAGTTAGAGTCTGTATTACGTTTATTAGAGTCGGCAAAACTTGGTTTGACGTTTCATCGGGCAATTGATGTTGCAGAAAATGTTGAAGAGTCATTTCGTGAGCTTCAGAACTATGCTAATACATCGTTAAAACGAGTTTTGTCGTCTGGAGGTAGGGCAACGGCATTATTTGGAATAGATCAACTCACCAGAATGCAGGCTATGATTAAACCTAATGGTGTTAAACTGTTGGCAGGAAGTGGAATAAATCCAGATAATGCTGTGGAGTTAATTACAAAAACTAAGGTGCAAGAGATTCATATTGGAACAGGCTTGAGGGTTAATGACATCTTAAATCAAAACCTTTTTCAACGGCTAGAAGTCAATCTTAGGCAGAGTAATTAAAATATAATTAATCCAACTACTTTACGTCCTTCACCAATTAAATAATTAAAGGTGCGACATAAAGCTGGAATAGGCATAACTTCAAATCCGATTTGCTTTTTCTGTAATTGTAAAAGCAATTCAGTTTTTGGATATTTAATTGTGCTGCCAGTTCCAAAAATAATTATATCTGGTTGTATCGCAAGTAATCGCTCTAGTTCTACTTGGTCAAAGTCATCGATAGAGCTGAGTTTCAATTCTTCTATTTCTTGATTTGTAATTAATAAATTATTATGGTATTCAATTTGGTTAATAGTTACACTATTTGCAGAGTAACTACTGAATTGATTACCTTGATTACTATGTAAATTAACTTGCATGTAATTTCACTTTAAAAAAACCCAAGTTTTAAACTTGAGTTTTTAAGTTATTGTAGTTGTTTAGCAACTTTTTTTGCGGCTTCACTATTTGGATAACTTTTTATTAAGCGTTTTGCCGTGGCTTTAGCTGCACTTGTATTGCCTAATTGAGTTTGCGATATATAAACTACACGCAATGCATCAGGAGCATTTTTATTAGCAGGGTTTGCTGTAACAAACTTATTGGCTTCTGTAATAGCATCTTTGTATTGATTATTGGCTACATATGCAACCGACAAAAAATATCTGGCACTAGCTGAACTTGCTTTATCGGAACTAGCCATAACTTGTTTAAGTTCTGTAATTGCACCATTTAAATCATTTGCTTGGATTTTTTTAATTGCATCTTGTAGTTGAGCATCCATTGTGCCTGATTTGGGACTTGCAGCACTCATTGGCCTATTTGGGTGACTAACTCCAACTGCACTCTCTAATGATTGTACTCTTAGATCTAAAGATTGTAGTTGTTGACCAATATCACCTTGACCACTTGATTGACCCTGTTCTAAGTTAGCAACACGACCATTTAGTTGATTAATTTGAGTTTGTAAATCATTAACTTGATTTAGCAAATCTAACACTTTTTGATTAGATACTTTATTATCTAAAACTCCAACATTTTGTTGGATTTGACTCAGGCGTTGATTAGTGTCAGCAATTTGCTGACGCGCTTGATCATCAGCACAACCAATTAGAAAAAGGTTTGCTGACAATCCTAAAATTGCCAACAAACTTTTTTTCATGGTTATTGAACACCTTCAGTAACTGTACCATTGTACACGCTACCATCAACCATTGGTAAACCATTGCTGTCAGTAGAGTATCCAGCAGGCTGAGCTGATTTATATTCGATATCAGCACGACGGTTCATAGCACGAGTTTCTGAAGCGTTGTTATCATATTTAGCTTTTAATTTACCATTTGATGTAGCTTCAACTTGAGACTTGCTTGCACCAGTTGCAATCAAAGCTTTTTTAACTGCATCAGCACGTTTTTGACCTAAAGATAAATTGTACTCAACAGAACCGATATCATCAGTGTTACCTTGTACTTGTACTTTAGC
>CAZZAV010000026.1:0-30691 GCA_964652705.1 uncultured Neisseria sp. | reverse complement strand
ATCTATTATGTCCAATTAAATTTGTTAGTTATATTAACCTGTAACGGATATATATCTCTACAATTTTATTAGATCATTACAAGCCAGTAGTTTAATGAATTAGATTTTGGTTGATGAAATTAAGATAATGCGCTTTCTGATACGATTTTTTAAACCATGAATCATTGCTGATAAATCAGATTTGGTTTTTACGCCATATGAGATTAGCTCAATTGCTTCATTTGGTATTTGAGCTAGCAAATTTAGTTTATCTTTTGTGTTCAATCTTTTCTGGTGATTTTTGCTTTACTGCCCCAAATATATTGCTTGCATTTGAAAGCAATTAGCTTTTTCATTTGTTAACCAGACTACTCGCCATATTGTATTCAGTTACAAGTTCATACATTGTTTTATCTCCACGTATTGCTGTTAGCGCAACCTTACAATTATTTCTATAAAGCTGATTTAAATTTCAGGGCACATTGTACTCTATTGGATTAAGATTTAGAGGATGATGTGGTAAATCAATCTATGGAGCGGCTGCTTATGTGCTAGATATACAATTTACTTTAGGAAAATTAATATTTTCTCTTACTGGACTTTCCACATCGTGCCTTAAATTAAGTACATGCTAACAAATAGTTGTAATTACAACTTTATTGTGCTACAGTAATGGTTGTAATTACAACTATTTGAGGTTATTCTAATGTCTGTTCAATTAATTAATACGATACTTCGTGATATTGATACTCTTACGAGAGAAATCCATGCTTTATATGAGTTAAAGTTTAAAAATTACGATCTCCATAGAGGGCAATTCCTTTTTCTAACACGTGTTTATGAAAATCCTGGAATTACTTTAGGAAATTTATCGTATGAGCTTAAAATGGACAAGACAACAATAACCAGAGCTATTCAGAAACTAATTGACTATGGTTATGTATATAAAGAACAAAATATAAACGATAAAAGGATGTGGCACTTATATGCCTCTGAAAAGTGCAATAAGTTGTATTCTGAAATAGTTGCAGAGAAAAATAGAATTATCTCAATGTGTTTTGAGGGTATTGACCCAGAAGATATTGCTGTCTTTAGCAAGGTTGTTAGCTTGATTTCTGATAAGGTTAATAATGAATGGGAGAAATTGATGATTAAAAATACTAGTTTCCGCTTTGGGGAGTAAAATGAATATATTTTTCCTGATACCTTTGATACCTTTGATTGGTGGAGTTTTAACGCTTGTTTATCATTTTAAAAATGAAAATACTAACATACTAACAAATATGTTTATTTTCATTTCATTTATATTTTCGTTGATACTAATTTCTAGAATAAATCAACAAACAATTATATATGAGTTACCATTTTTTTCTATAAATAGCTTGAATCTAATGATTAAGATACAAATTGATAATTTATCTATTGTTATGCTGCTATTAATAAATTTTATAAGCCTAATAATTCATCGCTATGCTACATATTACCTAGAGTCTGATATTACACAAGGACGTTTTATGGCGCAATTGTCAATTTTGACATCTGCTGTTTCATTTTTGGTTATAAGTGGTAATTTGTTAACTGCATTTATAGGATGGCAATTTGTTGGCCTTGCTTTGTATATTTTGTTAAATCATTATCATTATAATATTGATGCAAATAAATCTGCGAAGAAAAAATTTATAATAAATAGAGTTGGAGATCTTGGATTTTTAACAGCCGTTGTTTTATGTTATGTTTATTTTGGTAATTCAGATTTTAATCTTATAAATTCTACAAATGATATTGCACTTAAGTTTTATTCTTATACCTTTAGCTTAAATACCATCATTGTTTGTCTTCTCTTTATAGCCATTATGGCTAAGTCAGCTCAGTTTCCATTTCATATTTGGTTGCCTGATACTATGCAAGCGCCGACACCTGTATCAGCTATAATGCATGGAGGTGTGATTAATTCTGGCGGTTTTTTACTTGCCAGAATAAGTCAAATGGTTAATTTAAGTGATTTTTCAAGTAATTTCATTTTTACCATAGGTATTTTAACAGTCTTGAGTGCTGCGTTTTTTATGCTTTCCCAAAGTGATGTCAAAAAGCAATTGGCTTATTCTACAATGGGGCAAATGGGATTTATGATTGTTCAGTGTAGTATTGGTCTATATACTGCAGCAATATTTCACCTAATTGCTCATGGTTTCTTCAAAGCATTTTTGTTCCTAGGTTCTGGCAATAGTTTGAAATATAACTCAAGGAGTGTAAAAAAATCTAATATTTTTTATGACTTATTGCCATTAATAATTTCAATACTTATGCTGTATGTATATTATCAGCATGCTATTCAATCTAACTCTTTATCAAGTACTTATTTGATTTCTGGCATATTTATACTTATAACTTTGTCACAACTATTTGGTGAAGTATTAAAGTTAGAAGATAAGGTGCTAAGTAAGTTTTTATTTTTATTATTTATTAGTGTGATGTTTTTAGTTTATGTGTATTTAGGGCATTCGTTGGAGTATATAATTAGTCCAAGCATTACGAATAATGTTATGAAGCTTGATAACTATAAATTGTTCACCAGCTTATCAGTCTTTCTAATTCAGTGCTTAGTTTGGCTAAGTCCGCTCTATATTCGACAAATACCTGCTATTTTTAGTTTAAGGCTATATCATTTGAGCAGAAACAAGTTATTTATAGAAGAGTTTTATAGAAAGTTATTTCTAATTCCCTATAGAATTTGTGGTGATTTAGCTAATAAACTTTTGTTTACAGGTAGGTTTGGTAAAGGAATATTATTTACTGTTACCTTATCTTCGCTAATTTTTTTGGTTATTGGACTGACTATATCAGGAGATTATTTTCAGTTAATAATAGTCTTAATTAACCAGGTGATTTTTATTGTGTTGATGTTATCTGCGAACAGAGCGCCGAATATAAGATCATTAAATGTTTATATATTGGTCTCACAGGTTAATTTGGTTAATATGGGGTTATTTGGGTCTAATCACATTCAAAATAATGTTGCTATATTTCAAATAATTAATTCGATTTTGATTTTTGTTTCAATTGAATTGATCATTCGCCGACAACGATGTAATCTCATTCAACAATCTATCAGTTCAAATTCATTGGCTATTAGTGGTTTTTACTTTACAATTTTACTATTTTTATGGATTGGTGTACCTGGTACTGCCAGCTTTGTGAGCGAAATTAACTTAGTCTATGTGCTAGTGCAATCTAACTGGATTATCGCATTTATTGCCTCTTTAGGGTTTATTATGCTTGCAATAGCGATTATGCATGCGTTACAAGATTATGTTTTTAGACTAAATTCAAATGTTTCATCTATTAATGTTAGATTATCTAAGATTGAGCATATATTTATTATTTTTTGTATTTTTGCAAATTTTTTTAATGGTATTCATCCTACATGGTTTTTGAGTAAATTAGGATAATTATAAGGATTGATGAAATGATTAATGAAATTATATTGAAGGTAAGAAAATATGTTCCATCATATTGGCCACTACAGAGTTTTATAGCAACTAATCCATTATTTAGCTTAGTGGATAAACCATTGGATGAGTGCTTGTCTGATTTAGGCAAATATATAGATGTTAAGGGTTTTTTGGGGTTGGGATATTATCATCAATATTATTTAGATGGGAAAATTACTGCAAGAGATTTAGATGCATCGATACAAGAATTTTTATCAGATAAAAAACAAAACTTAAATTATAAAAGTGAACTATTCAGAGTTTTAACTGATCCGATTGTTCAAAGTGATCTGGAAATAAATTTTGATAAATTTAACAAAGAACCATCAATACTTTTTTCTCAACAATTTATAAAAAATAAGCATAATACAGAAAATGAAGATATTAAAGTTAGAGTTATTAAGTTTTTGGCGGATTTTTTAGACATCGGTCAGGCTAAATGGGGAATGCCTATAAAAAATGATAGCCTCTATTTAGCATGGCGTGAATATTCTATTGTTGAGGATAAGTACATTCGACAATCTATTAATGAGTCGCCTGCAGATAGTGAGGCTGCAATTAAGTATTTGTTAGATAAATTAGGTGTACCACAAAAATTTATTGAACAATACCTAATAGAGATTATCTTTAATGTTTTAGGTTGGTGCAGTATAGTGAGGTGGCTAGAAGATCGACCAGATAATTCGTACCTTAATCGTAAGGCTTCAATTGCAGATGTTTTAGCAATTTGGCTAAGTTTAGAATATGCTTTATTTATTCGGTATAAATTATCATTTAAAATTCATTTAGATTTAAATCCATCATGTGATTTATTAATTCAAAATTCCTTGCAAGCAGTTATTTCAAGTAAAGATATTTTGGCTTTGTTAAACCGTTATACAATTAGTTTAATTTGGCAACGTGCTCTTGAGCTAAATTACCAAGAGCAATTAATGAAAAGTCTTAAAACAAATTTACCTCTGATAAGCACAACTTCTGAATTTATTCCTCGTGCACAACTTTTGTTTTGTATTGATACTCGTTCTGAAGGTATTAGACGTAAATTAGAGTTTATTGGTGAATATGACACATATGGTTTTGCAGGCTTTTTTGGAGTTGGATTTAAGCTCTTTGATGAAAGTAGTGGGGGGTGTTCGTTTCAATGTCCTGCAATTGTTGTGCCAGGGGTTACTCTGGTTAAAGAAAATAACACTCAATCATCTTTAAATAAAATTCAAAGTTCAGTTGTTGGAATAATTAATAAAACTAAAAATGGATACTTAGCACCATTAATGTTATTTGACATACTTGGTGCGTTTTTTAGTTTATTGCTTGTTGGGAAGACAGTTTTTTTTGAAGCGTTTAGTAAGTTATTTAAAGTAACAACTGAAAGTAAATATTCTTCAAGCAGTTTGAACGTGTTTCAATCCAATGGCGGTTTTAACTCGGAAGAGTTAGCAGAAAAAGCCAATTTTGTTTTAACCTCAATCGGGTTACGTGATAAATTTTCACAATTTGTTATTGTTAGCGGCCATTTGGCTCAGAGTGAAAACAATCCTTTTCAGTCTAGTTTAGATTGTGGTGCCTGTGGAGGTAACGGTGGTATACCTAATTCAATAGCCTTTTGTCAGGTTCTTAATGATCATAAAGTACGAGCTATTCTTGAAACTAAGTATAAGATATTAATTCCAAAGAGTACTTTTTTTGTTAGCGCATCGCATAACACTACAACAGACGAGTTTAATTATTATAATTTAGATTTGATGAATGAAATTCAAAAAAGTTATTTTGATGATATTGCGAATGATATTAGGAAAGCTGGAGAACTCTTAAGAATAGAACGTTTGACGGAGTTAAAAGGTAGTCGTGGTGTTAATATGCGTAAATCTAATTGGGCTGAATTAATTCCTGAAATGTCTTTGGCAAATAATGCTGCGTTTATAATTGGGCCTCGTAAAATAACTACGAATTTAAACCTTGGTCGTAGAACATTTTTGCACTCTTATGATCCTAGTTTAGATGATAATGGTGAGATACTTAATTTTATATTTAATGCTCCAGTTCTTGTAGGGCATTGGATAAATAGCCAATATTATTTTTCTACAACTGATATGGATATTTACGGTGCGGGTAACAAGGCCATACACAATGTTGTTGGTCAATTTGGTGTTATGGAAGGTAATTTTAGTGATTATAAAATTGGACTACCAATGCAAAGTATTAGCTATCAAGATACGTTGGTTCACCAGCCATTACGCTTATTGGTGATTGTGTATGCAAGGCAGAAGATTGTTGATAAAATATTAGCTAATTCACCTATGCTATCGTCAATATTTAATGGAAGATGGGCTTACTTGCAAGTAATTGAGCCAGTAGTTTAATAAATTAGATTTTGGTCGATGAAATTAAATTTGTTTGTAGGAGTTGATATGAGTATATATAAAAATAAAAAAGTTTTACTAGCAACAATGCATAAGAAAGAGATTGCAGTTAGACCTCCATTTGCCAACATAGTTGGCTGCGAGGTAGTGGTTGCAGAGGATTTTAATACCGACAGCTTTGGTACTTTCAGTGGAGAAATATCACGTCAAGAAACTGCATACGAAACGCTAAAAAATAAAGCATTATTTGCAGCTGAGAAATATGGTTTTGATTATGTAATTAGTAGTGAGGGATCTTTTGGACCTCATCCTAGTAATCCATTTGTAAATGCAGATATGGAAATGCTGTTGTTTTATGATAAAACTAAAGATTTATTTATTTCTGATTATGAAATATCTGTTGATACGAATCATGCAGAGATTTTTGTGACAAGTGAGAGTTTTAATAGTAGTCAGTATGTTAAGTGGCTAAATCAAGTAAAATTTCCCTCACACGGATTAATCGTTAAAAATGAATCTATGATTATTAAGAAAGGTATTTCAGATCTCGTAGATCTTAATTTAGTTATTGAAGATTCTTTGAAACAATATAAAACAATAAAATTAGAGACTGATATGCGCGCCATGATGAATCCATCAAGAATGAATGTCATTGAGCAGCTTTCCTATAAATTAGCAAAAAGAGTTGCCTTCGAGTGCATAAAATGTAGTACTCCTGGATTTGGCAATATCATTAAATCAGGAAATTTATTTTGTGAGTTATGCTTTAATGAAACAAATGTTCCTAAGTTCTTAGATAAAGTCTGTTTGAAGTGCGACTATCTTGAGCGTCAAGAAATTGATCCTAAGATTAATTTTGCCAATCCACGGTATTGTGATTATTGTAATCCATGATAATTCTACCCAATATATTAAAAATTATGATGTTTTATTTAGTGGAGTATAACGTTGACATTATTATCTGGTGGTGAAGAGCAAATAATTAGTCTTGCCTCTCTAATCCTGAGGTCTGGAGGTGTTGTCGCAATACCAACTGAAACAGTATACGGTCTGGCAGGGAATATATCAATAGATAGTTCTATTAAAAAAATTTATGAATTGAAGAATAGACCTGTAGACCATCCGTTAATTGTACACATTGAATCTATGGAACAGCTTTATGAGTATTCGATTAATGTTCCTAGGTATGTCGAGATCTTAGCAAAGAGGTTTTGGCCAGGTCCTTTAACATTTATTCTATACAAGTCTGATAAAGTAAGTAATCTAGTTACAGGAGGTCATAATACTGTTGCTATAAGAATGCCGAATCATAGACTTACATTAGATCTAATTAAAGCTGTAGGCAGCCCATTGGCTGCCCCATCAGCCAATAAATTTGGTAGAGTGAGTCCTACTTGTCCAGAACACGTCATTGAAGAGTTTAATGGATTAATTGATGTTTTAGATGGTGGAGAATGTGAAATAGGTATCGAGTCTACAATTATTGACGCTACAATGGCAGATTCATATAAAATATTAAGACCTGGTTCGATAACTAGTTCTGATTTAGATGCGGCATTAAAAGATTATATTAACAATTTTAGTTTAGTGCCTGAAAAATCATCAGTAAGTAAAGTTATAGCTCCAGGGAGTTGTACCAGGCATTATTCACCTAATAAACAATTAATTGGTTTTAATAATTGTAGTGAGATTATTCGTTTAATGGACAACTACAGGAGCATATACATTATTCATTATTCTGATGTATTGGTTCATAGTAATAATTTTTATTATAGAATGATAAAAATTCCATCTCAATATGCAAAACATTTATATTGTGCATTACGATTAGGAGATAAATCTTCTGCACAAGTTATAGCTATTGAATTTCCTCCACGTGAGACGGAGTGGAATGCCGTATTAGACCGTCTAAAAAGATCTCTTTCAGCTTGAGAGAGCATATTTATAAATTACAAATATTGTTAACATAACTTATTTGCTTGAGTGTTAGCTATATAATGAATAATAAATGTGTGTTGATAAACTTGTTGATTGTATTTGTTTTTATAGGCTTTCAATAGTTGATGCTTAAGCTTTGATTTTATGCTAAAATTATGCTCACTAAGATTGGATTTGTGTCTCCAGCTTGCGCGATCTTAGTGTATGCTTTATAAGCTAAAGGGAGAGTCACTTATTATAACTACATGTTATATCTATATTTTCTTCTTAGCTGATAAAATTAATTAGCCTGCAATCGTTTTTCAATTTATTTTATGATCTGTTTGTATTTTATTGAAGAGTAGCAGGCAACTTTGCTATATTTAGATTTTTATAGGGAATTAATAATGTCAGAATTTTTATTTACTTCAGAGTCAGTTTCTGAGGGGCATCCAGATAAAGTTGCCGATCAAATTTCAGATGCCATATTAGATGCAGTTTTTGCACAAGATAAATATTCACGAGTTGCCGCCGAAACTTTGGTTAATACTGGTTTAGTTGTTTTGGCTGGTGAGATTTCTACACAAGCACATGTTAATTACCAACAAGTGGTGCGTGATACCATTCGTGAAATTGGGTACACTAGAAATGAATATGGATTTGCTGCCGATAGTTGTGCAATTTTAGTGAATTATGACCAGCAATCACCAGATATTGCACAAGGTGTGAATGAAGGAGAAGGTATAGATTTAGATATGGGTGCAGGTGATCAGGGGTTAATGTTTGGTTATGCTTGTGATGAAACACCGACTTTAATGCCTCTTCCAATTTATTATTCGCATCGCTTAATGGAAAAACAATCTCAGGTGCGTAAATCTGGCCAATTGGCTTGGTTACGACCAGATGCTAAAGCACAATTAACTGTGCGTTATGATAGTGAAACAGGGCAAGCATTGTCATTTGATACTGTTGTACTATCAACACAGCATAATCCAGAATTAACTCACAAGCAAATTGAAGAAGCCGTAATCGAAGAAATTATTAAGCCAACTTTACCAAGTAAAATGTTAACCAAAGAAACTAAGTATTTAATTAACCCGACTGGGCAATTTATTATTGGTGGTCCAATGGGGGATTGTGGTTTAACGGGTCGCAAGATTATAGTTGATACTTACGGTGGTGCTGCGCCGCATGGTGGTGGTGCTTTTTCTGGTAAGGATCCATCTAAGGTAGATCGCTCGGCTGCATATGCTGCGCGTTATGTTGCAAAAAATATTGTTGCAGCTGGGTTAGCGCGTCAGTGTCAAGTGCAAATTGCTTATGCAATTGGGGTGGCAAAGCCAGTTGGGATTAATGTTAATACTTTTGGTAGTGGCAAAATTAATGACCGTAAGATTGAACAATTAGTTATGAATAATTTTGACTTACGTCCAAAAGGCATTATTCAGGAATTAGATTTATTACGTCCAATTTATCGTAAAACTGCAGCCTATGGTCATTTTGGGCGGGAAGATAATGATTTTAGTTGGGAACAGACAAACAAAGCAGAGTTATTGGCGAGCTTAATTTAATTTTGCTTGTTTAATAATGATTTAATGTGCTACAATTTGATTAAGGGTTTTAGTTATAATGTAAAATCCTTAATCTTTGATAAGTCGTTTGATCTTGATTTTGCACGTATACTATTGTAAAAACTTTGGTGCTTTATTATATTGATTTATTTGATTTTATAAATTGTGAAAATATATTTGATATAAGTTATGATAATTATTTTCTTAGGGTAAATTATGAAAAAGAATTGTTTAGGTCTATTAACTCTGTTATTTGTGGCAAATGCTTTTGCGGTAACTACCGACCTTAGCGAAAGTTCTGCTCAGTGTCAACAAGTTCGCCAGCAAATGCGCGAAAACCATCGAGCAATTGATGCGGCTTACCACAAAAATGATGCTTGTCAAATGGGTAAATTAATGATGAAAAATCGTCAAACTTTTGAAAGTTATCCAGCATGTTTTCCAAAAACAAATAAAGTGATCAAAAAAATGCAACAGCAAAATTCTGCTATGAGCACGAATGCTAAATAATCTTAAAGTAATCTTAATCTTATGATTTGATTGATGGTGATTCTTCTTTATATGATATTTTTGGAATCTTGATGAATAAGAAAATAATTATAATTATTTTATTTTTACTTATAGCTGGAGCATCTGCTTGGTTTGTTTATAATAAAAAGAATAATCAGACAATTATTAATCCAGTTAGTGAGTATAGTGATGTTGTAAAGCAGTCTGCATCAAACTCTGTATCTATAGTCAAGTTGCAGCATGAGTCTGAACCAGCTGCAATTAGTCTGACGATAATGCTGCGTTCTGGTATTTATACCAATCAAGGGGTTTTACAAAGTGAATCATTGACCAATGCCCCAAGTATAGAGAAAAATCGCTTAATTTTAAATAATAAGCCAACCAAAATTCAGGCTGTTTCTGAAATTGAACTGGTTAAAGCCTTCGAGTTGAATCATCAACAAATTCTTTTGTTGAGTTTTAATCAAGGTGGCAATCAATGTGAAATTCAATATCAAATGTTGACTATTAGCGAAAGCCAAAGTATTACCAGTCAAGTTTTTGGTAGTTGTTTGCCATTGACTAATATAGTGGAAAGTGGGAATGAGATTATATTGAGTATGCCACAAAATAATCCATATTTGGGAAATGATGTTTTAGTAGATTATCGTTATTTCAATGGTCAGGTAAATGAACGCTTAAAATTAACTAAGCAACAATTGAAACAAAAATATGCTAATTTAGATGCGAGTAAAATTTTACAAATTGCAACTAAAGATGGTTGTTACGTTGATGGTATTATGTTGGATGATAATTCGTGTGGTAATGGGCGTAAGTATTGTGTAATGTTTAAAAATCTAACGCGACCAGTTAAAACAGATGATTATAAGTTTTTAAAAGACTTTTGTAGTAATTAGGGATTAATTATGAGTGATTTACATGGTATTTTAGATTACCGCTTTCCAACTTTTGCATTACGAGTTAGATATAATCAGTCACAATTACTTAAAGCAGAGTTTTGTGCTATTGAAAATATTCTTTCCGCAAATGAGGTTGATGATGGTTTTGAGTTAAGAGCAAAGATTATTCAGCAGCTTAATGCATATGTAATGGATCCTAATTTTATCTTTGACTTGCCTCTAGAAGTAAATGGTACTGAACATCAAGAAAAAATTTGGCAAATTATGTGTCAGATTCCATCTGGAAAAAGTTTAACTTACGGCGAGGTGGCTAAGCAGATTTTATCAGCACCTCGTGCAGTTGGTGGAGCGTGTGGCAAAAATCCGGTTCCTGTTATTATCCCATGCCATCGTATTATTGCGGCTAATCATAAGTTAGGTGGATTTAATTCAGGTAATATATTTTTTAATCTTGGGATTAAAAAATGGCTTTTAGCCCATGAGGGAATTTTATTTTAACCCCCTTGAAGTTTTATTCTTTATCCCCATCTAATTGAATTATGATTGCACAGATTTGATGTGATTTTTTGACTCCGATGAGGAGTTCTTTTTATATAAAAATGCTCGATTATTATTCGGCAAATATGCTAAATTTATTAATGTTAAGGTTTATCAACTATGTCAAAACGTGATTTTTATGAAGTATTAGGCGTTTCTAAAGGCGCATCCGATGATGAAATTAAAAAAGCTTATCGTAAATTAGCGATGAAATATCATCCAGATCGGGTTTCTACGTTACCAGAAGCAGAGAAAAAACAATCTGAAGAGAAATTTAAAGAACTGCAAGAAGCATATGCAGTTTTATCTGATCCGCAAAAGAAACAAATGTATGAGCAATTTGGTCATGCTGGAGTTGGTGGTAATTCCGCTAGCGGTGGTCAAGGTGGCGGCTTTGGCGGCGGCGGTGGTTTTGAAGATATTTTTGATGCTTTTGGTGATATCTTCGGTGGCGGTGGACGTCGCCAACAGCAACGTCATGATGCACCAATGCGTGGTAGTGATTTAGAATGCACAGTTGAAATTAGCTTGGAAGAATCTGCTTTTGGTTGTGAAAAAGAAGTTAAGTTTCCACGTACGGAGAAATGTACAGGTTGTAATGGTAAAGGAGCTAAAGATCCGAAAGATGTGAGTACCTGTACGACTTGTAACGGTGCTGGTCAAGTGCGTTATGCGCAAGGTTTTTTCTCTGTTCAACAACCTTGTCCTGATTGTAATGGGCGTGGTAAAACAGTTAAACATCCATGTAATGTTTGCCGTGGAAACGGTCTAGTGCGTGAGAATCGTAAAGTAAAAGTAACAATTCCAGCTGGTATTGATAATGGTAGTACTTTACGTTTGACAGGTGAGGGTGAGGCAGGGTTAAATAGTGGGCCAAATGGAGATTTATTTGTTCATGTAGCAGTAAAACAACACAAGGTTTTTACCCGTAAAGGTAAAGATTTGCATTGTGAAGTGCCGATTAATTTTATTACAGCATCGTTGGGTGGTGAAGTTGCTGTGCCAACAATTGATGGTAAGAGTGTGACGTTGAAAGTTCCAGAGGGAACTCAAACCAATCAAGTGTTGCGTATTCGCGAAAAAGGTATAAAAGCTCTACGTGGGATTACTAATGGAGATTTATATTGCCATATGTTTGTTGAAACCCCTGTTAAGCTTACTGATTCTCAGAAAAATGTTTTGCGTCAATTTGCTGATGATAGTGGTGGAAGTGCATCACATAATCCAAAAAGTAAGTCATTTATCGATACTTTAAAGGGTCTTTTTACTGGGGAATAAATAAACGCTTGTAAGTGTTACACTTATTGTGGTATTATGTTAAAATACCTCTACTTTTATAGTGGAGGTATTTTTTATGAAAAAGCATGGTAACAGTATTAATTTTATTGTTTTATACTGTTTATTTTTTGGTTGGGGATTTGTTACTTGTTTAAATGATTTGTTAACACCGATTTTGAAAGGTCTTTTTTCAATTTCACATCTGCAGGCTAATCTAGTTGCATTTGCCTTTTTTACAGCTTACTTTATTGGGTCTTTAATTTATGTTTTTGCCTCAAAATTTGGTATCAAATTTTTTGAAAATCTAGGTTTTAAAGGTTTAATCTTGTTAGGTTTGGGTTTATCAGCTTTAGGTTGTTTGATATTCATTCCTGCCGCAAGTTTTAAAAGCTATGGCATATTTCTAACTGGATTATTTACTATTGGCTTTGGTTTTACATTTTTACAAATTGCCGCTAATCCATTAGTTTTGATTACTGGTAATCCTGAAACTGGTGCGAGTCGTTTGAATTTGGCGGGTGGATTTAATTCTTTAGCAACTGCAGTAGCTCCATTAATTGGAGTTTTAGTTTTTTATGAGCTATTACAAGTTAAAGAAAATCCGAATAATTTAAAATATCCATATATTTTCCTAACTTTGTTCTTTGTCTTATTAGCTTTCATGATTTGGAAGTTTTTAAAGATCAAAGAAGATGATATTACGGTACATGACTCTTCAGGTAAATTATTTGCCTTGAATCATTTAAATTTGATTTTTGGTATGTTGGCAATTTTCTTCTACGTAGGTGCGGAAGTTACAATTGGAACAAATTTAGTTTCATTTTTGAGTGATCCATTGACGATTAATTTGCAAGAATCAGTTGCTGGTAAATTGTTAGCTTTCTATTGGGGAGGCGCTATGATAGGGCGCTTCTTAGGATCAGTCGCATTGAGTGATTCTAAAGTATTCAAAAAGTTAGTTTTAATGGTGTTAATTAGTATTGCGCTAACTGCATTTATGGTTTATTCAATTGGTAATGTTGAATTACAATTGGTTTACTATGTTGCTTTCCAAGCATTAGCTATTCTACTATTATTGGCGTGTAAATCAAGTGCGCGGATGAATTTAATTTTGTTTTCATTGGTAAACATTGCTAATTTAATCGTTGCAATGATGATGGCCAATACAATGTTTGCGGCATGGGCAATTTTATCAATTGGAATATTTAATTCAGTAATGTGGCCAAATATCTTTGATTTGGGAATTGCGAATTTGGGTAAATATAAAGAGCAAGGTTCTTCATTATTAGTAATGATGATCTTAGGTGGTGCTTTATTACCTTTAGTACAAGGCTATATTGCTGATGTGGGCAATATCGTTGATTCTTACTGGGTTCCTGTATTTGGTTATGCGTATATTTTGTGTTACGGATTGTTTTATTCGCAACGTAAGTTGAATTGGATTAAATAATTTTAAGTTTTATGAAATAAAAAAGAGCCGTAAGGCTCTTTTTTATTTTTATACTAATGAGAATGCGGATACTTTAAGTGATGGTGGTGATTGAAGTGGGTTTGCGCTGCAAATTTAGCTTCTTCTATAGTCTCATATTCACCAAGTTGTTTACCATCACTAAACTCCATCCGAATTAGATTTGGATGTACATGAGCATAGCTATGAATTAAAACCTCAAAGTTTTTATTCCGATTACTATGTTCAATAATTTTAATTGTTGAACGTACAGTAATTTCATCATTGCTGTAATAAAATACTTCTGCTTGAAAAACTGACATTATTGTATCTAGACGTGCAAATTCTTCATGATGAATTTCTTGCCATTCTAATGTATCTTTAGTTAAATGTAAAATCATAGAATTCCTTCCATCAAATATTTAAATATTAATTACTAGCGGCTTTACTCGCGCGTTTACGTTCGTTTTCATCTAAATAACGTTTACGCATCCGTACGCTTTTTGGTGTAACTTCAACTAATTCATCATCATCGATAAACTCAATTGCACTTTCAAGAGTTAAAGCAATCGGTGGTGTTAAACGCACAGCTTCATCTGTTCCAGAAGAACGAACGTTGGTTAATTGTTTCCCTTTAATTGGATTTACATTTAAGTCATTATCACGGCTATGTACACCGATGATCATACCTGCATATAATTTCTCACCAGGGCTTACAAACATGCGTCCACGATCTTCTAACTTCCATAATGCGTAGGCAACTGCAGCACCAGCTTCTTGAGAAATTAATACACCATTGCGACGACCTGGTAGATCAGCTTTAACTGGACCATAATCATCAAATAAATGTGACATTAAACCAGAACCACGGGTTAAAGTTAGGAATTCACCTTGGAAACCAATTAATCCACGTGCTGGAATACGGTATTCAAGACGTGTACGGCCTTTACCATCAGAAACCATATCGCTAAGTTCACCTTTCCGACGACCTAGTTCTTCCATTACTGCACCTTGATGCTCATCTTCAAGATCAATTGTTAATGATTCATAAGGCTCACATTTAACACCATCAATCATTTTCATTACTACGTGAGGCTTAGCTACGGCTAATTCAAAACCTTCACGACGCATATTTTCAACCAAAATAGTTAAATGTAATTCACCGCGACCTGAAAGCAAAAATACGTCTGCTTCATCAGTATCTTCAACTTTAAGTGCTACGTTAGTTAATAATTCTTTATTTAAGCGATCACGAATTTGACGGCTAGTTACAAATTTACCTTCAGTTCCAGCTAGTGGCGAAGTATTAACTTGTAAATTCATGCTTAGAGTTGGTTCATCAATAATTAACATCGGTAATGGTGCTGGATTAGCGACGTCACAAATGGTAACCCCGATACTTAATTCACTAATTCCGTTGATTAGGACGATATCACCAGCTGACGCTTCTTCAACAATCGCTTTTTCAAGACCGCTGAAAATTTGAATTTGATTAATTTTAGCAGTTTTGCGCTCACCATCAATACCTGTTGCAACCACAACTTGTTGACCAGCTTTAATTTTACCTTGGCGAATGCGTCCAATCCCAATTCGACCCACGAAAGTACTATAATCTAACGCAGATATTTGTAATTGTAGTGAACCATCAACATCGTCTTCGGGAGCATTTACATGTGATAAAATAGTTTCAAACATTGCCTCCATATTTGCAGGGCGTTCTGTTGCATCTAAACTTGCAAAACCATTTAAGGCTGAAGCATAAACCACTGGAAAATCTAATTGTTCTTCAGTTGCGCCTAATTTGTCAAATAAATCAAAAGTTTGGTCGATAACCCATTCTGGGCGCGCGCCATCACGGTCAATTTTATTTACTACAACGATTGGTTTTAAACCTAAAGCAAGCGCTTTACGAGTTACGAAACGTGTCTGTGGCATTGGACCTTCAACCGCATCAACCAATAATAATACGCCATCAACCATTCCTAATACGCGCTCAACTTCACCACCGAAATCGGCATGTCCTGGCGTATCGACGATGTTAATTTTAGTACCTTTATAAATTAAAGATGCATTTTTTGCGAAAATTGTAATTCCACGTTCTTTTTCGATGTCATTGCTATCCATCACCCGTTCGGCGATTTGTTGATGTGCAGAGAATGTTCCTGCTTGATGTAATAGTTTGTCAACTAAAGTTGTTTTTCCATGATCCACGTGAGCGATAATCGCTATATTGCGTAAGTTTTTTGCCATTGAGTTTCTCTAAAAAATTTTGCATATGATTTATGCATGCTTAAAATAGCGTACATTATAACACAGTCAACGACTTGACTATTATCTATCTGGGGAATTTATTGTTTATTTGGTTGTTTTGAGAAGTCTGAGTAAAACGAATGCTGGAATAAAGCCAGTGATTACGATTAGAACAAAATTTGCATAGCCTAAATGTTGAATTAATCCGCCAGCTACGGTGCTGAGCAAGCTATAACTTAGGCTATCAATGGCGGTTAAGATTGCAAGTTGAATTAAGATATATTGGCGTTGACAAATTTTGGTTTGAAATGACCAAAACATAATCATGGTCATACCACGGCTAAACTCTTCAAGCGTCACGCAAACATAAAATGACCATAACGGTGCATGAGTTCGACTAAACCAATAGATTAATGCATAAGAAATTAAATGTAAACCTAATGCTAATGTTAAATTATCAATATAATCACGATTTTTAATTAGTTTGATGCACAATATTCCACCTAATGATGCGGTAATCATGCCGTAGAGTTTATAACCAAATGCGACGTTAGTTTTACTTAAGCCAAAATGTAAATAGAATAAATCAAAGTAATTGGTAATTAAATTATCTGGTGCACGATAGCAAAACATTAGGAGCAAAATTAACCAGATTTGCGGTGTTTTAGTCAAATTAATAAATGGTGTACAAATTCGTTGAGTGAATGACATTGTATTAATTAAATCATTATTGATATTAAAATTATGACGAGGAAAGCAAAATATTATGCAGCCAAAGATAATGATTAGAATGGCAAAGTAATGATAGATCATTTCCCAAGATAAATATTGCGAAAGATATAATGCGTAACTGCCACCGATGAGAATCCCAATTTTGAAGCTGATCGTAGAAATATTAATTACAATTAAGAGCTTTTGTTCACTGAAAAGAGTCTTTTGAAAAGATAACAGTATAATTCTACTTACGGTTGCAGAAATGCTTAGAATACAGCATAGTATGAACAATTTCTGTGTTTGATTAATTACCGTTGGAATAAAGTAAACTGTGGTTGCGCTAGCAATTATGCTTAGAAGTAAGATAAATTTGTAATGAAAATAACGCTTGCTAGATACGCATTCCAAGAGTATTGAAATTGCAAAGGAAAATGCAAAAGGTAGATTGGCTAGACTATAAAGACCGATATTTTGCAGGCTAACGCCATTTTCTTTTAACCATATAAATAGCGTTGAACCAATTAAAAGTGGAGTCATGCCGTTAGTAATACCAACTAACACTAACAGCATGAAATGTTCTTTTCTATCAATTTTCAACTTAGATGTCCGTACTTTATTGATAGTTAAGTTGTGCTATTAATCATCGCTCATTTTTACATACGCCATATCGCGTAGGTTACGTATCCACTCAGTATAGAGCATTTGTGCTTTAGTTTCCCGTAATTCTTGACGAATTTCGGCTTTTTCTCTATCGTTAGCTAGGTTACTGTCGCGTGTTTCTGTAACTTCAAGAATGTGCCAGCCAAATGGTGATTTGAATGGTTGGCTAATTTTACCAACTGGATTACTCATCATTTGTTGCTCAAATTGAGGAACAGTATCGCCTTTATTTAGCCAGCCTAAATCACCGCCTTTAAGGCTACTCGTATCATCTGAATATTGTTTAGCTAAATCAGTGAATTCTTTGCTTTCTAAGGCTGGATTTCCAGCATCTTTGGCTAACTGGTTATAAACGTTTTGAATTTTTTGATGTGCTTCGTCATCGCTAGTTAATTCATTGACTTTTACTAAAATGTGGCGCACGTGGTACTGACGGACAATTTGTGGTGAACCATGTTGTTTAATTGCATTTACTTTAAAGATGAAGAAGCCCATTGGGAATTTTACTACTGGAGCAATGCCACCAATTGGTAAATTGCTAATTTGACTTAGGATGATTGGAGGAAGAGAAGTATTACTTTTCCAACCAAGATCGCCACCGTTTAGCACATTTGGTCCATTAGAGTATTTTAAAACTAATTGGTCAAATGACGCGCCTTGTTTTAGTTGATTGTAAATTTGATCCGCCAAAGCTTTTTTTTGTGCATTAACTTCCATGGTTGCTTGCTCTGGAATGTTAATTACAATGTCAGCCAGACGATAATCAATTCGATTTTTGTAGCTCGAACTATTTAAGATTCGCGTTACTTCATCGTCATTAACCACGACACGACCATCTACTTCGCGTTGTTTTAATTTTTCGGTGGTAATTTGATCGCTAATTTGTTGACGAAAGTCATTAAAGGCGATACCTTGGGTTGCAAGTTTAGCTCTAAATTGCGTATCATTAAGACCTTGGGTTTTTTCAATATTATTGATTGCATCAGTGACTTCAGCATCGCTGGTTTTAATTCCGCCGCGGGCAGCTAAGTCGAGCTGAATCTGTTGCATAATCATTTGATCAATAACTTTAGCGCGTAAATCGGCGTTATCGGCATCTTTCACACCACGCTGTTGTAAATTGTTTCTGGCTTGTATGATTTGTTTGTTAACTTCATTTTGAGTAATAATACGTTTATTAACATAAGCAACAATTTTGTTTACAGTTTTTGTGGGTGGCGCATTGGAGTTTAAGCTTGAAGGTATAGAGCTTTCTATTTTAGGTGCTGCTGGTACTATATTTTGTGACTCGTTGGTGGCCGTGGAGTTGTCTGCATAAGTGGTAAAAAAAATGCCACTTAGAATTGCGCTTAAGAGTATTTTTGACATAATTGTGCTTACTTTCATGGTGTTTGATTTTGTTGAATTTGGCTGATTGGCATATAACCAGGTACGTTTAGGTTTAATGCTGTACTTGGATCTCCTGAGCCAATATTACCAATTCCTTTGAAGTTAAAATTAAGCATCCAAACACTTTGCGTTTGATTGTAATTAAAGATGTATTGTTGATATACGGCACTGATGGTATAGCATCCTCCGTTATATTGTGCACCACCAACTACGTTTAATAACATTTGTCTGGTAAAGTCATAATTTGCACTACTAATGGCATAAACTTTATTTTCGTAAATTGGCCATTGCTCAGATGCTGTAACCGCGTATTGGTTTTCATAGCTAGTTGGTGTAAATGCTTGCCCAGGAGTATATGCATAAAATAATAATGGTAAGTTATATTGGTAATTAAAACCTAAGTTAATTACCTTACCGTCATCTGGATTCCATTTGATGTTTGCGGTGTAGGCATCAATGTTCGAGTAAGTCGTGTCATATTGGAAAGTAGCGGTTGTGGATATTGTTTTGCTCCAATTGTTATTTAATTCAGTAATCAAATTTGGTGATGGTAAAAACAACTGCGCATCTTGGGTTTGATTTCCATATAAAAAATTATTTTCTGGTGTAATAAAATAACGATAGCCAAGGCTCCAATTCATTAGCTCGGTGCCATTGGTATCATTAATAAAGCGCGTAGTTCCACCAATGGTAATGTCATTGGCAGAATTGACCCTGTCAAAACCAGAGAAGCGATTTTCATTAAATAGTTGTGCATAATTAAATGTTGCATTCGCGGTATCAAATAATGGTAATTGCGATTGGTCTTGTTGTGGAATATATAAATAGTATAAACGCGGTTCAAAAGTTTGTGTATATGCACCACCACTACTATAGCTAAGTGGTCGATCAAAATATAAGCCGCTATCAATTGATGTGATTGGCAGCGCTATTTGGTAATCCCCATTACTACCAGGATAGCCAGGGTTCAGACCTAATTGGTATTCAGTGACGTTATAACCTACTTTGGGTTTTACATACCCCCATGCCGATTGCATTGGGTAAGTTAAACTAGGATAAAATACTTCACGTTGACCGCTTTGCATACTTGGGCTGTAAAAATCAGTGTATTGGCTGGTTAAGCCTGCTTTTATACCACCACCGATGTCTTGGGGGTTAACATTGAAATTAACTTGTGGATACTGACTATAAATAGAAACGGTTTGAGTTGTACCGTATGGAAATAAAGTCTGGTAATTTTGTAATTTGACGCTGGCTAGACCCCAAGTCGGTTTATAGTTGGCATATACCGATTGATTCAAATTGACATTGTCAGTAACTGAATAAAAATTTCCAAAATCATTGAAGTAATTGTTATCTGATACTTGGTTGTAATCATAGCCCATAGTTACATATTTCATTGGTGTATACACGTCATCTAAGCTCCAATACCAGCGATAATTTGGAGTATTGACTTCTGGTGCACCAGTGTTGACTAAAAGTTGCTCGGTATAAATACTTCCTACGTTTGACTGGCTCATATAGCGAAAATTATCAGTTACCATTAAACCTTGCTGAGTCCAAAACTCAGGCGTGATTGTCATATCATAATTAGGTGCCATATTCCAATAGTAGGCCTCTGAGAACATAGTTCCTGCTGTGCTACTACCGCCAAAATTTGGAGTTAAAAATCCAGAACGGCGTTGTCCGAGTGGAAATGTCATATAAGGAGAAGCAAAAATTGGAATTGATTCGAAATACATTACTGGATTGCGCGCAGTACCTTGTGAATCTTGGTAGTCAAATTTCATTTGATCAGCTTTTATATACCACGCTGGATCAATTGGATTACAGCTGGTAAATGTACCATTTTGAACATTTGCATGATTTTTATCTAGAATATCAATTTGTGAGCCAGTAGCCGTAATATTATCTTTATTGTAATAAAGAGTCGCCTGAGTAAAGGTACCTTTGTCTAAATCAAGATAGTAATCTGCCCATTTTCCTTGGATAGCATCAAATTGCCTGGTTAGGACGAGATGATCACCAAGTGTTACACGATCTGTGCTTTGGTCATAAATTGCCCAATCTGAGACCATAGTCTGACTCTCTTTGTAAGCCAAAACATTACCATCGGCAACGTTGATACCCTTCATTTTACCATTGATATTATCTGCTTGTAAGAAGAGTGTTTTGGGTTTTACTTGGGAAATTGTGACAGAGTCTGGACCAGATTTTTGATACCATTGTAAGTCATTATAACCACACACCTGAGGTACTACTTCGGTCTGAGTACTGCCAAGGTATGATAAAGACGAATCAGCATAACTTACGCTGATTATGTCTAATGCGGCTAAAACCACTAAACAGATTTTCTTTTTAGGTGTCATTAATTAGTAGATCCAAATTATACTAAGCTATATAAAGGAACCGATTATATCACGAAGTTAAGCACTTGTTTGAATTCAATGTGCCGATTTATAGGCTTGTAATATGTTAAAATCACACTTCGATGTTTTGTGTTGAAATTTATGAAAAGAATCAGTTAAATGTCATTTAAAAGTAATCCGCAAGTATGCGATGCAACTATTATAGATACTACATGTATCGTTCATTCTAATGATTTGGAATTAGCTCTAAATTTTGTCGCTAATTTACAGATATCCGAACTAGAGCTTAACAAAATTAAAGCAGAGATTAGTTTGTTGTTTTGGGAGGTGAGTAAATTTAATAGCGGTTTAGGTGAAACTCAGAAATATAAATTGCTGTTGGATGCTGCTACTCAATTGATTATTAATTCTGAGTGCGAGGACGATATTTTGGATAAATTGGTACCAATATGGTCGCAACAACGAGGAAGTGCATTCAGTAAAGATAAACCAGTCGATGAATTTTATCGTGAAACAGAGTATTACACGCTATGGTATTTACTAGTACAAGGCGCAACTGATCAAGCGTTTAATTCTTACCCGGCAAGTAAAATGCGTGCAATTATTCGTCGCTACAGTAATATGCCAGCATTATGGTATTTTTTGTGTCAAATTAGTGGTGAAGAACTTAAAACTGGTTATACTTTTTAATGAAGAAATTATGTCATATATAGCTGATAATATTGTTGCAATTGCCAGTGGTGCTGGGTACGCTGGAGTTGGCGTGATTCGGGTTTCGGGAACTAATTTATTTGGTGTAATTGCCGGGTTAGTTCATAAAGATGAACTCAAACCACGCTTGGCCCATTATGTCGACTTTTATAGTTCCGACAATCAAGTCCTCGATTCTGGCTTGGTGTTATTTTTCCGTGGTCCAAAATCATTTACAGGTGAAGATGTGCTGGAAATACAAGGTCACGGTAGTCCTGTTGTTCTAAATATGCTTTTGAAGCGTTGTTTGGAATTAGGTTGTCGTATGGCTGAAGCAGGTGAGTTTACCAAGCGAGCTTATTTGAATGCCAAACTGGATTTGGTACAGGCTGAAAGTATTGCTGATTTGATTCATGCTGAGAGCGAGGCTAGTGCCAAAGGTGCGCTAAAATCGTTGAAAGGTGAGTTTTCTGGGCAAATTCAGCAGATTAATCAGCAGTTAATTAATTTACGAATGTTTGTTGAAGCAACTTTAGATTTTCCTGAAGAAGATATCGAGTTTATTGCCAATGCCAAAATTAAAACCAAACTAGAAGCTTTGCAGCAGGAAATTTATACATTACTCGGTTCAACAAAACAGGGCGTACTCCTTAATAATGGTGCAAATATTGTAATTATTGGTCGACCAAATGTTGGTAAATCTAGCCTACTAAACGCTTTGGCAAATGAAGAGGTTGCGATCGTGACTGCAATTGCTGGAACTACACGTGATATTGTGCGTCAGAAAATCATTATTGACGGCGTTCCATTTAATATTATTGATACAGCTGGAATTCGTGAAACTGAGGATGTGGTTGAGAAAATTGGAATTGAACGCGCATTAAATGCGGTATCGAGTGCAGATTTGTGTATGATAATTATTGATGATAATATTGGTATGAGTTTTGAAGATCACCAAATTCTAGCTAAATTGCCAGTTGGTCTACCGAAGTTATTTATTCACAATAAAATCGATTTAAATGGTCAGTTACCACGAGTTGATGAGAAAGGTGATAGTGTACAGATTTACTTATCTGCTCGTGAAGGACGTGGTATTGATTTATTACGAAGTAAGCTATTGACCTTAATTGGTTGGAATAACTCGGCTGGGGATGTTTTTTTGGCGCGGACAAGGCATTTAGACGCAATGCGTTTGACGGTTGAGCATATTGATACGGCATTTACAAATTGGCAGTCCTTGGAGATTTTGGCAGAAGAGTTGCGTTATGCACACACTGCATTAGGTTCTATCACGGGAGAATTTAGTGCAGATGATTTGCTTGGTGAGATTTTTTCTAAGTTTTGTATCGGAAAGTAGAATTACTTTCTGTAGATGTCTTTGATTGAATTTATTTATAACTCATCTCAGTTACTTATCTAAGAATTTACGTTTGTTTACGTCTCATGTATTCTGGATAAATTTAAAATTTTAGTACTATAATGAGTACTATGTTATAATCACTCAAGTGCTAAATAGTACTTGAGAGGTTGTCTTATGAAACATATATTAAAATCAACAGATGTTGATAGGTTATATAAAAAACCTATAGCCGGAAACTATTCAGATGGTGGTTATTTATATCTTGTGGTTAGCGCCAAAGGCGTGTTGTCGTTTCGTTACCGAGTTAATCTTGAGAATGCAAAGAATTGGATCACAATTGGTCGTTATCCTGCAGTTACTTTAGTATATGCTCGTGAAAAAGCTTTAGAGTATAGTAAACTAGTTGCACAAGGCATAAATCCCAAAGAGTATTTAGAGCGCCAAAAATCTCTTTCAATTACAATTGCAAATTTATGTTTGGAGTATTTACAACATAAAGCTCCAACAGTGAGAAAAAATGAGAACTCATTATCTCAACATACGAGATGTATAAATAATGAGATTGTCACGAAAATAGGTAATATTAAACTTAGTGAACTTACCTCAGAAATAATACATAAGAAAATTATTCAGCCTAAAATTAAAGATAGTCCCGCAGCAGTTAAACGAAATATTATTACCCTTAAACAAGTTGTATCATATGCGTATGAGCTTGGATATATAAACTCAAATCCAGTAGATAGAATTGATATTGCGTCACTGTATAAAGATAAAGTCAGAGAACGAGTTCTTTCATATGATGAATTATCTAAAGTTTTGAGCACTATCTATAAAGCTCATATCCGTACACAATGGAAAATTGCCGTTCATTTGCTAACTATTTTGCTAGTGAGGAAAAATGAATTAATACAAGCAACTTGGTCTCAGATAGACTTCGAGAATAAAGTTTTCAATATTCCAATAAATAAAACAAATAGACCGACCAGAATACCACTATCAGAGCAGTCAATTAAGTTATTTGAAGTTTTATTTCAATTAAATGGTGATTCTGAGTTTGTTTTTACTGGTCAGAGCAACAAAGCGCCATCTCATAATACTATAAACAATATACTTAAATTTACAGAAACAGTCTTAGAAGTCCCTTTTACTATTCATGATCTCAGAGGGACTGGGGCTACAAAGCTGCAAGAAGAGGGGTTTGATATGATAGTTATTGAAGCCGCTCTCAACCATGAGTTTAGAAATAAGTCAGGCATTAGTTATTTTAAACATGATTATATGGATGAACGTCGAAAAATGCTTGAGATGTGGTCAAATAAAATTGAAACGCTTATTCCTGAATATATTAATTACTTATCTACAGTATACTAAATGGATGATATAAATGAATAAATCTGAAAATAAATTTTCTGAATTTTTAGACATATATGATCAGATATTTACTCTTTTAAATAAAGAAGAGAATAGTGAAAAATATCTAGCAATTCTTAGGCGATATTTCAGATATATATTAAATACTCCAAGTGGTGAAGGAGAAATCAATTTTGGTGGTATTACCGAAAGAAATGTGAAGTTAATTAATAGTCAGGTATTTTTATGGAAAATTAGAGAAATCTTAAATTATAGAGTATTAGACCGTTCCGAATTGAATACATTTAACGTTAAAACCCATAAGATTTTGGATGAGCTTAGTCTAACAACCTATGAGATTTTAGGTGAGTTTTTACAAGAGTTAATTGGTATCATTGAACAATCAAGTGTTATAAAGTTTGACGGATATTCCTTGGTTCCATTAAGGAAAAATAGACGTGCTAAGTTTGAATATCTAAGAAACGTAGTTTTATGTACACTTTTTATGGTTTCCAGATACTGGATGATACGTGTTTCTGAAAATGATTCTCAAATCATACTTTATAGGATTGCTGCTTTAAGGGCAATAACTAATGTCGAGTTTAATTTGTTATTGGATAGCAAGGATATTAAACCAGTATTTGCATTAGCTGGAAAGAAGAGCTATTCTGCTCGCTCAGAAGAGCTTCCAGAAAAATCAATTTTAGTTATGACATTGACTAACGAATATTTGGCACATTGCGTTTTAGAGGAAAACTTTTCACCAATATCTTTTAATGATTTAGTTTTTGATATTGGAATGGTGATTTTAGATATATACAAAAAATTAATGAGAGGTAAAAACAAAGCTCATTGTTATTTTTTGGAAAGTCATGGCAAGATATATAAAGACTTTCATAAATTAGTTATTAAAGAAATTGAAGGGCGATTAAATGAGGAGAGATCTGAAGTAAGAAAATCTGGTGAAGATGGGTTTTACTGGGGTAAATATAAAGTTGTTTCTGCTAATTCAGATGAGTCAATAGGTGATCTCTTCAAAACATATCATATAGTAATTAAAGATGGCGAACTACATTATAATAGAATTAATTTTGACCTATTAGATCAAAAATCTTTTATAAAAAAGGAAGACTTTATAAAAAATGAAGAAGAAAAGTTAACGTCTTTTTTATCTAACGTTGGCTATAAAGATATTAACTGTATTGATCCTTTAAAGATTGCAAAATTTCTAGATGAAAATGTAAGAAAATTTGCGGCTCATTCATATTGGATGTTTCCTGTTTTAGCTCACAGAGTATATAGCTGTAGTGAAACATATTGCGAGGTATCACGGCAAATATATAGTTTTACAAAAAATTTAAAGTGGAAACTAAAAGAAAATCATGAGAAATGGCGCTCAAATGTGTTTAAAACTATTATTGAAAGTAATTATGCTAAATTAAATTCATTGCTAAATAAAAATATTTCATAACAATGTGTTATAGTGTATTTTTTGGAGTTCGCAATTTTAACTTCCATAATTAATTTTACGGATTCATGTTTAAATCATGTTTTGACATAGTAAGACATTAATCAATATATATAGAAAGGTACTTAAATGAAAAAATATTTAACAATGAAAGATGTTCTGAATATTACTGGAATATCGCGTGCTACTTTGTATCGGCATATGAATGTAATAGGCGACTTTCCGAAACCGGCACTAAAAGTTTTCGATAGGCTAAACAGATGGAGTAACGACCAAATAGATCAATGGCTAGAACAGCAGCGAGTAGAGTTGAATGGCTAAGTAACTGTAATTACTTAGCCACATTGGTTGCTAATTAGGGGCGGCAACCCCTTATTAGCTTTGCTTTATATCAGATAAGCAACCTATGATACCACAAAGTCGCACTTTGTGTAAATCATAAGTTGCTTGGTTGGCTATTGCTAACTAATTAGGAGTGCAATTTATGATTGTATCAACAACAATTACTGGTGATTATACAGTAGTCCCCAATTCTTTATTAAATTCACAGTCGATAGAACCTATTGCTAAAGTTATTTATGCATATCTACGCTCAAAAGGAGCGCGATGGACTGTATTCAATAATAACTTAGCCAAGTCAATAGGTGTAAGTGTTAATACACTAAAGCGTTATATCCAGCAATTAATTGAATCTGGCTGGCTAACTAGAAATCCAAGAAGAAATCCTGCTAACGGTCAATTATTGGGCGGTTACGATTATATATTGCATAACAAACCCAAGAAAAACCAAGATGCTAAATCTGTGGATAAGTTAGAAACTAATTTTAAATCTATACAAGAGCAAGCTAATTTTTGTGATGCTGTTCAACCGAATCGGCAAAATTTGACACCTAATATAAACCAAAATAAAAGTAATATAGAAAAAATAACTGACATAAGCCAGTCTTTGGTCGCTGTGGATAAGTATTCTGAGCTTGAAATCAAAGCGGCTAAACAATATACGGCTTCAAGATCAGAAGTAAGGAACACTGAGGCTTATACACGCTCGGTTTTAAGAAATAATTGGCATTTACCAATTCTGAATGAGTTACTTGATTCAGAAAGAAAGCAAAGATACAAAATTTTTGATTCTCACATTGGTAATCAGGTTTATCTGGGATTGGTAAAGCAAATCAAAAAATCTTCATTAAGTCGCGAACTAATAGCCCAACAAATTTTAACTCCTTCAAGAGTTATTATTGGTAACCCGCGGAAGTGCTTAGCTCCTAATTATCTTGGGTTTCTTTATTGGCTATATTTGAATTATCATGATATTTGCAAATTTAATCCTGATGATCCCGAACATATTTATATTCAGTTTTTTAACCAACTCAATTCTGAGAAGGTTTCAGCATATGAATAATCTAACAGAATTAAGCCTCAATTATGCGGATAAAATTAAGCTTAATCAGATGCGGCGAGATAAAATTTTAAATTTTCTTGCTATAACTGAATGGTCAACTGCAGATAATTTAACGATGCTGCTTGGTGTTAAGCATGTTAAATATACTCGCAGAATTTTAAATACAATGGTGAAAGATTATTTAATTAGTAAGGGGAAGTTTGTTTGTGCTACTGGTTATCGAGTTGTTTATTTTATTACTACGAATGCGCTTTTAGAGCTAGGCTATAAAGTCAAAAAATTAAGGACTCCACAAATTTCGCAGCAGAGTTTTTCTCATTCTGAACAAGTTCAAAAGTTACAAATCATAGCAACGCGAAGCAATCTTGAGTGGGCTACTGAAAAATTTTTGATACAAACAAAACAATATAAAAGTTATCCAGATGGCTTAGTAATTATCAATAAACAAAAAATTAGTATTGAATTGCAACGCAATCGCTATAGCCTTGAAGGACTAAAGAATAAGATTACTAAATGTTTGGCGGATTGTTTGTCTGGTAAATTTAGTAAAGTGTTATTTGTTTGTGTCGATAATCTTAATGCTGAAGTAATGCGTAAGGCATTATATCCGGTAACTATTTTGAAAGGCAAAAATCACCAAGATATTCATTTTTCCGATGAATATAAGGCATATTTTGAATTCATTAATTTTGATGAATTTCAAAATTATTTATTAAAATTAGTTTAATTTTTAGGAGTAGTGTTATGGCATTAATTAAAGCTATTGAAAATAAATCCGAGTTAAAGCTTAAAATTTCTCATCAAGTTGTTAGTGAACTTGAGCGGCTAAAGGCAGCTGCAGAGGAGCAAAATTTGATGCTTGATCTTGATGAGGCGCTCGAGATTCACCTCAAGAAACTCATAAAAAAAGCAAACGAAGAGCTAACTAGAAATAGTTAGCTCTTTTTTTATTCGTTGTCTTGTTCGTTGTTTTCTTCGTGTCAGGCTGACAACGATTTAAAACAACGAGTGGGATAGGTTAATACCATAGTGATGGTATCCACAAGGCTCGCTACAAACTTCCGCTGGACGCGGGTTTGCAGCTATTCGCTAGGGCTCATGCCTTGTTGTTATTTATTGGCGCTATTCGCCCCGCCTGAGCGAGGCTCCCCCATTTTATCGCGTATTTTAGCTTTGCTTAATCCAGATTAAATGCGCCGTAACATCTTACGTCAGCTGCACTTTGTTTGCCGACTTATCTGTTACTTAAAATGGGGGAGCCTCGCTCACAAAACCCTAGGGGGCGCTGGCGCTGTTTTGTGGCAGGCGAATGGCGCGGGCAAGCCCCCACTAAGTCACAGCAACTTGGGTTGCTACAATCGTTGGGCGATTGTTGACTAAGTGGCACCCCCATCCTTCGCTTGCGCTATGGAGGCGGAGCTCTGAACGAGCTAGCCCCATAAAGCCATTGCTTGCTTAAACTTAAGACCCGCCGCAATGGCTTTATGGTTCCCTGTCGTCTTATCTAATGTGTGTTTTATTTTATAAAGGTTCTTATTATGCAAAATTTTTTAGATCAAGCATTTATATTTTTAATCAAGTACTTTTTTATTCAGCCGTATAACCAAAAGTTTTTATTTCCAAATATTTATTGGGTGGCTATGTTATCGGGAGGTTTCTACTGGCTAGTATTGAAAAGTTTAAAATCAGAAAATATTATTTTGAGTTTTATCAATCGAGTTGGTATGGGATTATCTTTCGGGTACTTTGGTTTAACAACGTATTTGCTATATGTTTCACTCCCTGACATTATTAATGACTATGGTCGCCAGATGCAGGCAAGTAGGCGAGGAGATTTTTTAGAGCATACGCTTATTTATTTGCTAGTGTGTTTTGCTATTGGCTTTAGTGTTGCGTTACTAGGGTATATTTTTGTAAAACGTAAATGGGGAACTAAATTTCAAGCTTTGATTAGTTATTTTACTAAAACTAATTTTAATAGTACCATGAGCACTGAACAATTGGCAAAGCAAATTAATAAAATTCAGCCTAAAAATTATAATCCTGTTAATTACTTTAAAGCTAATAAGCAATTGGTGTTTTTAAATTGGGATGCTGAGAATAATCAACCTATATATGAAAAATATGCAAAATTCAGCAAGAAGCATGCTCAGTTTTTAGGTCGCAGCCAGTCTGGAAAAAATTTAGGCATCCAACCATTAGCGGTACAAATGATGATATTTGGTGAGTTTGTGATTATGCTGGATGTTAAAAATGGTGGCGATGACATTATGGCTCCGTTGCTTTACAAAGCCGCAAGTGAGTTAAAGCAACCATATACCTATATGGAGTTTGGTGTATCTGCTCCATTTCAGCTTAATATATTACAATCCAAAGATGTGGACGTACTTCAAGATGTAATTCTGCAACTCTGTAATATTCAAGAAACTTCAGATATGGCAACCGACTACTATCAGAAGCAAGCGAAACGAATCGCATTAAGCCTGGCACAGTTTGTAGCTAATACTCAGGAAGAGATAACTATTCGCGATATCATGACAACTCATTATGAGCAGTTTTTTAATCCAACAGCTAAAGATAATGAAAAATCTAAAATTGAAACCAGCTTACAGATTTTAGCCGATTGGGATTGTATTAATGCTAAAGGTGGAATTAGCATTGATCAGCTAATTGCCGATGGTGGTGTTTGGTATTTACAAACAAAAACTAAGGAATCTTATGCAATTGTTCAAGCAATAATCTCGGTGCTTTTGAAATTGCCAAATCGTAAACGAAAAATCTGTTTAATTGCCGATGAATTTTTTAAATATGTAAATAAGGACTTAATTGAAGTATTCACTGAAGGAGGTGGGAAGGGCATTCATTGCTTAGTAGCTTATCAAACTGCGGCATTATTAAAAGCGCCACAACTAAATATTACTAGCCAAGATATGATTGGGACATTATTTGCTAATTGCAGTTATAGCTATGTCTATGGTTCTAATGATCCATTCATCATTGTAATGGTCTAATATTTCTGTAGACTATTAAAGCCAGTTTATTGCCCTAAT
>CAZZAV010000025.1:0-38159 GCA_964652705.1 uncultured Neisseria sp. | reverse complement strand
GTTATGATTAGAAACGATAGTGAAAATTAGGAGCGCGTACTCATCCTTTTCATTTCAATATTCTACTGGATTAAACTTAAAACTAGTAAAAATTTTGCATGCTTTCTTTAATTTGGCGTTTGATTACATCTATTGTTTAATTAAGCTGTTGTCTTGATTATCGCTAATGTTGGTGTAGCTATTTGTAACTATGGGTCATTGACAATCAACTGATGAAGGAATTTTTTGTCGTGTGACCTTGATTCCATCAAGCTGGCAATGCCATACATATGATCCTTTGGCAATTATTTCGGGCGTAAATGTAATTATACCTCCGCTAACATTTGCTCCAGCCCGTGAGTCAAAAGTGTAGACAATGATCCCATTTGTGACATCTGAAACCATGCCATAACTTCCTTGTTGTAATAAAGGTATATTTCTGACTCCTGCGCTACATCCGATGGTTGATTCTCCTCCACGGTCTTGAGAGCATTCAATGATGCCAACTTCAAAAGGCTTTATCATATTAAATGCCTCTGCTATTTTAGATTTTTCTAGGTAATTGTTATATGATGGCAGTGCTAATGCTGCAAGAATACCTATAATTGCAATAGTAATCGTTAATTCGATTATTGTAAATCCATGGTTTTTCATAGAGTTGTTTTCATAAGAATAGTTATTCTGTGAATTTTATCGCATTTTATCTGTCTGGATTGGATATTATTCTGATTTTGATGGTTTATTTTTAGTGTGCATTTTTTGTATATTTATTGAATTGGATAATCTGCATTTACGACAATGGTTTTCCATAATAGATTCTGTCGTCATTCGCGTGGTAAATATTCATAACCATAGTAAAGCATTAATTTATTTATACAAAATCAAGAGATATTTATTTGGATTTTGTTATTTATTGTGTGTCAATAAATGTTAAAGTTTAGCTCAGTTTAGCTTGATCCGTTATAGAATATCTTTATGCGTTATAATATAGTCCGCTTAAGATTTAATTTATTTTGTAATTATTTAGGTCTTAAATATTAATTATTTATTATCTTAAAGAGATTTTATGACAAGGTTATCGATTAAAACCAAATTACCGCTTGGGTTAGCGTGGATTTGGGTCAAATCTAGTTTTGCTATGTTTCGTGAAAAGCCTGTGAACTTTATGTTTTTTGGATTTTCATTTGTAATTTTTTCAGTTTTACCTTTTTTAGGAGCTTTTTTTGCTACTTTAGTGGTGGTTAGGATGCTTTTAAGTGCACGCGAAATAGCGGAAGGACGAAATATTGGAACATCACTTGATTTTAAGACTATATTTGCTCAACGTAACATAGTTAGTTATGCGATTTTTTGTGTCGGTTATGATTTAATTGCTATGAGCATAATGAGTAATTTGCTGAGTCATTGGGGTATTGATAGCTCTATTCCAGCTAATTTAATGGATCATAGAGTACTTTATTTAATCATTGGCATGAGTTTATTTAGAACGTTGTTTTTTGGAATTTCGTTGGTGTTTATTACCTTTAATCCAGTTTTAAATGTTTTAAATTCATTGCGTTTAAGTTGGATATTTATTTTTAAAAATATTGCAGTTATCGCATTAGGCTTGTTTTTATTGCTGCCTTTTTTATTATTACCAATTTATATTATGCTTTTGGTTACGCTGTCTATGACAAACCCTGTTTTATTTGGGGTGTCATTTTTTATTTTGGCAATATTTTTATTGCTGTTCTTAGTGATTACCACATTATTTTCTTTTAAATTATACCAAGATGGAGTTTTACATGAATAAGCTTTATCAAAAAATAGTATCGCCATTTCGTCTAAGTTTTGATTGGTGTTATCAAGGTTTGAAAGTATTGCGCCAAAATCCTGTTTCGATTTTATTGTTAAGTGGTGCCTGCTTGGTTTTATTTTTGCTGATTTTTTTTGCCTCGAGCTTTTTACATAGTCAATTTACTTTAGTAATCGTTGCTTCAGTTGGTGTGAGCTTAGTTTTTCCACTAACGCTTGTTTGCTTAGGAATTGTAGTGAATAATGATTTTGTGTCGCAAAAGCATAAAATTAAGTTTATACTTGATCAAATTTGGGAAACTCAGAGTGTCCGTTTAATTGTTATTTATTTACTTTTAGTGCTATTAATTTCGTTAAGCGGTAGCTATTTAACTATTATTTTACCTAACTTAGATTTCCAGATTGATGTTTTTATGGAAATATTATTGTTGGTGTTGCAACTAGTTGCTCTTTTAGCTATGCCAACTAATGTTGCTAATCATGGAGCGATTAAACCATTTAAGTTATTATTTGCTGGCTTGCGTGAGCTTATTTATAATTTTATTCCATGCTTGTTATTTTTAATCATGATTTTGTTTGGGTTGTTTGTGGCAATTGCCGTTGCCAAATTAGCAGCTGAAATAATTGGAATTTGGGCATTGATCATTTATGTGGTTGAGTTATGGGTTTTTATTACTTGGTTTGGTTTAAGTTCTGCTTTTATGGCGCGGAAAATAATGAGAACAGAGTGCCAGCTAAATTGAAGGTAAACATACAGTTGATATAGTTATTGAGTGTATATACTCAATATACTGTAAAACAAAGAAACAATGAAAGAAAAATATGGCAATTATTACGGTAGATAAGGTTAGTTTAGCTTTTGGTCATCACCAACTATTAGATAAAGTTAGTTTGGGATTAGAAAAAAATGATAAGTATGGTTTAATTGGGCGTAATGGCGCTGGTAAATCCTCGTTTTTAAAATTATTGGCTGGAACACAATCTGCAGATGATGGACGAATTCATTATCAAGATGGTCTAAAAGTAATTTATGTTGCTCAAGAGCCAGATTTAACTTCAACGAATACAATTTTTCAAGAAGTTATGGGAGGATTAGGTAATCTCAAGCAAATTTTGCAAGATTACGCTGAAACATTAGATAAAATGGCCGTTGATTATAGCGATGAAATTTTGGAACACCTTACTGAATTACAGCAGGAGCTAGAACATAATAATGGTTGGGCGGTAAAGAATTTAATTGATAAAACTTTATCAGAGTTAGGGTTAGACGAGCATCAATTGATTGGTGATCTATCGGGTGGGGTTCGCAAGAAAGTTGCTCTAGCTAAAGCTTTGGTGGCTAGTCCAGATGTGATTTTCCTTGATGAGCCAACCAATCACCTCGATGTCTTTGCGATCGAGTGGCTTGAGCAAGTAATTAATAACTTTAATGGTGTAATTATTTTAATTACCCATGATCGTCGTTTCTTAGATAATACGGTAACTAAAATTCTGGAGTTAGACCGTGGTACTCTGCGTACTTACCCAGGTAATTTTACTAAATATCAAGAGGTAAAGGCACGCCAGTTATCTGATGAAGCTAAGTCTAATGCTGAATTTGATAAACTTCTAGCGCAAGAAGAAGTATGGATTCGTAAAGGAATAGAAGCTCGTCGTACTAGAAATGAAGGTCGTGTACGGCGTTTGGAGCAATTGCGAGAAATTCGTAGTTCACGCCGTGATCAACTTGGTTCAGTTAAATTACAAATTGATAATGCCCAAGCATCAGGCAAAATTGTTGCTGAAGTTGAGCATATTCGAGTTGTTTTCGGTGAAAAAGTGGTAGTTAATGATTTCTCAAGTAAGATTTTACGTGGTGATAAGATTGGTCTTATTGGTAGCAATGGGATTGGTAAAACTACTTTATTAAAAACAATTTTGGGTGAGATTGAGCAAACCTCAGGAACTGTTAAGCTAGGCAGTAAGCTTGAAGTTGCCTATTTTGATCAATTACGTCAGCAATTAGATGATAATAGTACGATTCAAGAAGTTATAGGTCAAGGTCAGGATTATATTTTTATTAATGGGTTTCGTAAACATATTGCAACTTATTTAGAAGATTTCTTATTTGATCCAGCACGCTTTCGTTCTCCAGTTTCTTCGTTATCTGGTGGTGAACGTAATCGATTATTATTGGCAAGGTTATTTTCGCAGCCAGCAAATGTCTTGGTTCTGGATGAACCAACCAATGATTTAGATATGGACACATTGGAGTTGCTTGAAGAGTTATTAGCTAATTTCCCTGGAACGGTATTTTTAGTCAGCCATGATCGGGCATTTTTAGATAATGTAGTAACACAATCTTGGGTCTTTTTGGGTGATGGCAACATCCTTGAGTTTAGTGGTGGCTATACAGATTGGTTTGCTTACAAAGATAAATATTTTGCTGAATATTACCGTTCTCAGCAAATAGATAAAAATATTTCTGCTGTAGTAGCTGTGAAAGAAAATGTTGTAACTAAAGCGACTTCAAGTAATTTAAGTAAATTGTCATATAAGGAAAAATCTGAATTAGAGCAGCTACCAAATTTGTTATCAGCGTTGGAGTTGGAACAAAACAATTTAAATCAACAGTTACAAGATCCTAATTTATATAAAGATAATGCTGATTTAGCAACGCAATATCATGCTCGAGTTGCTGAAGTTGATGAACTAATTTTGGCTAACCTAGCACGCTGGGAAGAGCTGGAAGCGAAAACCAGTAAATAATTTAGGGAAGATTTTGGTATGGCCAAAAAAGTGGTGCAACTGTTGGACGATGGTAAATCGCGATGTGGATGGTGTAATAAATCAGTGTTATATCAGCGTTATCATGATGAAGAATGGGGGCGGCCATTACATGATGAGCATAAGCATTTTGAATTTTTGCTGCTGGAAACAATGCAAGCAGGTCTAAGTTGGATTACAATTTTGCAACGTCGTGAAGGATATCGTGAGGCTTTTGCTAATTTTGAAGTTGAACAGGTCGCAAAATTTGGTTTAGATAAAATTGAAGAATTAATGCTTAATCCTGCAATTATTCGTAATCGTCTTAAAATTAATGCTGCAGTACATAATGCCAAATTATTTATTGCCATTCAACAAGAGTTCGGATCGTTTGATAAATATATTTGGGGTTTTACTGATCGACAAGTTGTTAATAATTGTTGGCAAGAATTAAGCGAAGCACCTGCAACGAGTGAGTTATCAGATAAAGTTGCAGCTGACTTAAAGAAACGTGGATTCAAATTTGTTGGTTCAACTACGATTTATGCGCATTTACAAGCGATTGGTGTTATTAATGATCATCTGATGAGCTGTTGGTGTAAGATAGAGGGTGATTTATAGAAGTGACCGACTTGTCTTAGAGTTTTTGTTAGATTACTTCGGCTTTAAAATTTATTTGTAATCAACTGGTGGTGTTTTTAGTTTCTTAACTGATTTAATTGGATGTTTTATGAGTTGATAGATTGTGCGAAAATAATGGTATTGATTTTAAATTAAATAAAAATGTAAATATATGCTGTCGGGGAAAATAGTAGATGAATTTACGCTTTATAAATTTGCTTAAAGTTACTGAATTGTGTAATTTTAAGATGATTATGTTTGATGAAGATGGTAGCATTATTTATGCCAACGCAGGTGTCTGTAAATTATTTAATTTAAGTTATGCGCAATTACAACAATCTGGAATTCAGTCACTAATGCCAATTCAAGATAAAATTAGTGATTTAGTTATCAATGATGTGATTAAAAATACTGATGGTGATAATTTGTCCATCAGCTATTTATTACATCGAGTAGATTTGGTCGATGAAACATTTTATTTAGTTATCTTTAGTGATGATGAGTTATTTTTGGCGAGTTCGGCAATTGATTTAACTTCAAGGATTAAAGAATTACAGTATTTTGTTTTAAATCAATCGCATTATAATGATTCATATAATTTAACATGGTTACAAAATATTCAATTTGACAATTATAAAATCCTCGAAAGCTATTTATTCAATAATTGCTTTGAATTATTTTTGCAGCCAATAGTAAATAAATTTGGGCGAATAGAGAAGTTTGAGGTTTTAACTCGGTTAATTATTGAAGAGCGTGTTTATTCTCCAAGTATTTTTTTGCCATTTATACAAAATCATCAGCTAGCTGAGAAATTTGATGAATACGTGGTAAGAAAATTTATTCAATTATTAAATAGTGATTTTTGGAATATTGAAATTAAGCGTCGTAAATATTGTTTTGCTATTAATATTTCACCTTCTTCAGGAGATTTTTATAAGCATATACAAAATTTATTGAATATAATAAAAAGTAGTGATTTGGATACTAATTTTGTTGGTTTGGAGTTTGAGATTACCGAAGGTGTCTTGATTCAAAATGAGTTACACGGCGAACAAGTTTTGATGAGAACCGCGGACTTATTGCATAAACATAATATTAGTTTAGCCATGGATGATTTTGGTGTTAAGAATTCATCGTTGGAGCGTTTGATTGCATGTAATTTTGATGTAATAAAAATTGATATGTCTTTGGTTTCTCAGCTTTTGGAAAATGGTTATGCTGGTCGATCAGCGTTACTGGTGATGCGTTCGATAATTAGTCTTGCATGTGATCTTGGTGTAGAGTTAATTGTTGAAGGTGTAGAAAATAGAGAATTATATTTAGTGTTACAAAAGTTGGGCTGTAGGTTTTTTCAAGGCTATTATTTTTTCAAACCACTACCGACTCATGAGGTCGAAAATTTGATTTTACAAAATCAGCTGGACCAATTTGATAAAATAGTGGCTTAAAGTTTTTGTTTTATGTTATGGAAGCTTTGATAACGAAATTATCTGGTTTCTTCCCGCCATTTTTGCTTGGTAAAGTGCCTGATCTGCTGTCTCTATTATTATATTTGGATGGCTTTCTCTTTGTGGTATCATTGTGCAGACCCCGATGCTGATCGTAACTACATCTGAAATTAATGAAAATTTATGTTCAATAGCAAGATTTTGAATCGTTTGACGACATTTTTCTGCGACTATTTCAGCTCTTTTGGTTTCTGGTAAAATAATTGCAAATTCTTCACCACCATAGCGCACACAAATATCTGCTGGGCGTGATAATGTTGAAGCCAATGCTTGAGCGACCTTTTTAAGACATTCATCACCTTTTAAATGTCCATAATTATCATTGTACAGTTTGAAAAAATCAATATCAATGAAAATAAATGATAGCGGAGATTGATTACGAATTGCCCGTGACCATTCTTGTTCTAGCATCATATTCATATAACGCCGATTATAAATTTCGGTAAGTGTATCAGTTTGATTTATAATCATCAATTTTTCATTGGCTAATTTTAGAGCAATGGTTTTCTTTTTAACCAAACGTTCAACTACCTTGGTTTGTTTTAGTAATATTCTAAGATAAGAGGTTAAAATAAAGCTAAAAGCTATTCCTAATAGAAAAGCTAGCTCAGGAATTTTATTTTGTCGTTCACTTATGTAATTCATTGATGGGGTTGCAATTAGGCTCCAATCAAGGCTATCATAATCGTCTGGAATTGGTACAGTATAGGAGTAATTTAGATTTAAAGGTAAATTTGTACTTCTATGATAGAGCAATTTGTCTGTTGGATCAGAGTTATTATCAATAACTTTTAAATCAACATTATTTAAATCATCACTTAAAACTGAGCTATTAAAGATTTGATTTAGACTGAATAAAGCCAGCATAAACCCAGAAGCTTTTGTTGTATCTGTTTTTCTGGTGAAGGTTTTTTCATTGTATAATGGTGCAATACCTAGAAAAAGTTTATTTCTTTTCCGGTTTGCTAAATAGGTTAATGTTGCATTTACGTGTCTGGTTTTTTCTGCTGATTTTAATGCCTTGAGTATATTTTGTGAGTTAGCAATGTCTAAACCAATAATTGATTCTACGGTAATTGTTGGGAATGTAAAATAAATTGGATAATATTCGGTTCGGTTTCCTGCTGTAATTATTTTTCCACTTGCTGTATGTTCGAATACTCTAAAATTTGGATATCTACTTTGTTGTTGTTTTTCGATGGCGGATCGTTCTGAATTTGGTAAGGCAGCGGTAAAGGCCAAAATTTTTATTGACTTATTGGTTTCTAAAACTCTTTTTGCATTCATTTCAAACAGTTTATAGTCTAGTGAGGCTTGGTTACTAAACCCTGCGCTAAATGAGTCAAGTGAACTCATGTTGCTAGTCATTCCGTGGTAAAAAGAAATAGTTTGAATACTAACATCTTTTTGAAATTCACTGATGATTCCGTTTTGTTGTTGTTCATAAAGATACCAGCCAATGATAGCTGATATGGTTACGCAAGTAGCAGATATTACAAATAAAATTATTTTCTGATAGCGAATAATTAGCTTTGCTCTGCGGTTAAACTTTTTTTTCATAGATTGCCTAGGATATTTTAATTATATTTTTAGTTAAATATTAGTGCCAATTAAACTATTAAATTGAGTGCGAATTTCAACTAAAATGTTTTTTATAATTTGTTGATTAGACATCCATTTGTACCGCGTAAACTTAATCATCAATTCATTATAAATATATTCAATGTTTAAAAAGTATTACTTATAATATTAGCATTAAAACCATTTAGGTGGGTATTATAGCAAAAATTCTTATTTTCAGATGCTTACTCTGTATATATTCTATACTTCAATCAAATTTTAAATGATTGTATTGTCATGTGAGATTTATGAGGACTCCATTTTTTAGTTATTATTAAATTATCTATTGATAGTTAATCATTACAGCAAAAATAAGAAATGCCATACTTAACAGCATTAGAAATAGATAAAATTTTAGAATAAATTTTACCCATACACCATATTCGACACGAGCAACGCCTAATGTGCCCATTAGTGCTGCAGAGGTAGGCATTATGCAATGGGTCCAACCATCTCCAAGTTGAAAAGCGAGTACGGCAATTTGACGTCCAACCCCAACTAAATCAGACAGTGGTGCCATTAGCGGCATAGTTAGCGCGGCTTGCCCAGAACCTGAGGTGACAAAGATATTAAAAATTGATTGAAATAAAAACATTGCAATAGTTGAAACATATTCATTTAATCCGCTCAATAAATTAGCAGAGGAGTGCAAAACTGTGTTTAACATAGTAAATGAAGTTGGATCTGAACCACCCATCATCAAGATAATGCCATGTGCCATTCCTACGATTAATGCGGCAGGTAGTAAATCACCAGCTCCAATTTTAAATGATTTAGCTAAACTATTTAAGTTCATTTGATTGGTCTTGCTAACTACAGCAATGATCCCAATGGCCAGACCCATTGTAAAAAACTGTGAAGCTATTTCTGGAATATAATAAGATTTTTCAATTACGCCGTAGACTACCCAAATCATGCCAATAAATAATACGGCTAAGATTGACCATGAAGCAATTCCAAAATGCTGTTTAGCATCAACTTCCGCCAACTGCTCGCGAAAATGATTATCACTTTCATAGCTTAATGATTTACGTGGATTTTTTTGAATAGAGCGTGCGTAGGTTACACTGTAGATCATTAATGCGGTTGTAAAAACTGCCCACATCCCAATGCGAAACATTGAGCCAGATAAAACTGGAACATTAGCAATTCCTTGTGCAATAGCAACTGAAAATGGATTCATCCAGGAAGTAGCAAATCCAACTTGAGTGGCTAAATAAGAAACGAGTACACCGGTTAGCGCATCATAACCCATTGCCACCATCATTGGAGCCAAAATTAAAGCAAAAGCGATTGCTTCTTCACCCATGCCAAAGACTGCACCTCCGATTGAGAAAATTAGCACCATGACTGGGAGAATTAAGATTTGGCGATGTTTCATTTTGGTGATTAATTTGAGCATTCCGGCCTCAATTACACCTGTGCGCATGATAATACCAAAGGCACCACCTATAATTAAAATAAATGCCATGACTCCAACAGCACCGCCGTTACGATCACCAGATGTGATACCATCATAAACAAAGTTTAAAAAACCTGGATCGCCATTGGTGGCAAAAATGCTTGGTGGGTTATGAATTACAGTTCCTGTGTTATCTTTTTGAACTTGATAGCTATCCGCAATTACTACAGTACGCGATTTTGTAATCCCATCTGCTTGATAGCTAACTTTATGAGTATTAAATTTGCCTGCTGGTACAAAGAAGCTACATAAATAAACGAGCAAGACAACGCCGAATAAAATTACTAATGTATCTGGCATTGCAATAAATTTGGCTTTCTTGATTTGTGGAGCTTTTTGAGTCATTCAGCTGGCTTTCTCAGTATGGTTAATATTGTAAAATTGCAGTAGTGAATTTAGCATGTTTTGTGATGTTTAGTACAATGATTTGTGTTGTTGATAAGGTAATAAGGTTGACGTATGTATTATTTGTGATTATTGGTATAATAAAAATGCCAGAATTAAAGTTGGTAATTCTGGCGCTGCATAGGAGCAATTTAATTTTTGCTAATTGGAATTGGATCGTCATTATATTGGGTTAAAATTTCATTTTGTTTAAATTGAACTCGGATGTCGATTCCAGAAATATTGCTACCAAAAAATGGATATTCATAACGCGACCAAGTGTTGCCTTTTTTGGTACAAGAGAATTTACCTAAATCACCAAAGCTAATTCCAGCTATTGTATAAAATGAATTATTAAAAGTTGGCATGAAGGAATTGGTTCTTGAGTAAAGACTTTGTGCCATGTTTTGTAATTGATAAGGATTCAAGGTCAGAATTTGACCATAAACTGCGTTATATAAAGCTGCTTCATTGTCATATTTCTCGGTTAAATCATTTGAAATATAGTGCAAAACCGCATTGGTGTATTCCATTGCAAATGCTTTGTGAAGAATTACTTGCTGTTGATAGCTTTCAACTGGTATCGAATTGCTGGTGAGTAATGGCGTAGATTCATTACAAGGTTCAGTGGCAAAACGTAGAGCACTAATTGTATAAAGGTATACATAGCCTTTGTATAGGTTGTCGTAATCTTTCTTGGGAATGTAATCTTCTTTCATTTTTATGTATAAGCTTTGTACCTTATCAGGAAGCGCAGCGAATTCATTTGGTGCAGGATAATAAGTTAAAAAATTTTGATTTAATCGATCAATAGTTTCTTCGTGATTGATGTTGTCAAAGAAAAATTGTTGATTATTTATGTCATAGCTAAGTAGTAAGTTTGCGCTGTAGGGGTCGGCATAATGGCTGCTAATTCCGATGAAATTACTTAGAGGAATTGAACAATAACCAGAGCTAAACCAATCACCAGGATAACAGCTAATTTGATTGGTGTTAATATTAACATTGCTTAAGTTTACACTAGGAACCATTGATGGGACCATGGATGGTAACATTGTCACAAGAGATGGGCATCCACTCAGAATAATTGTTAATGGTGCTGAGATAAGTATTATACGGAGACAATTAGGTTTTAGTTTCATGTGTTACCTTGTATTTATAATCTAGCTAGTTGAGTGAATTGGCTAAGTTATAGATTAATATAATTGTAAATTGGTTGGCATAGAAAAGGTTATACGCCTTGTTTTAAACTAACTTCAATGAATGGATCCAAGTCACCATCCATGACACTACGGATATTTCCAATTTCCACATTAGTACGTAAATCTTTGATCCTAGACTGGTCGAAAACGTAGGAGCGAATTTGATGTCCCCAACCGATATCAGTCTTACTGTCCTCTAATTTTTGTTTTTCGCTATCTTTTTTTCTTAGCTCTAGCTCATATAATTTAGCTTTAAGCATTTTCATGGCTTCTGCACGGTTTTTGTGTTGTGAGCGATCATTCTGGCATTGAACCACAGTGTTAGTTGGGATATGAGTAATTCGTACCGCGGAATCTGTTTTATTAATGTGTTGTCCGCCTGCACCTTGTGCCCGATAGGTGTCAGTTCTTAGATCCGCTGGGTTAATTTCAATTTCAATATTGTCATCAACTTCAGGATAAACAAATACGCTGGCAAATGAGGTATGGCGTTTATTATTTGAGTCAAATGGTGAGTTACGAACTAGGCGGTGGACACCTGTTTCTGTTCTTAAATAACCAAATGCATATTCACCTGAGATTTTAATTGTTGCATACTTAATTCCTGCAACTTCACCAGATTGTTCTTCAAGAATTTCTACATGATATTCTTTACGATCCGCATAGCGCAAATACATCCTAAATAACATATCGGCCCAATCTTGTGCTTCAGTTCCACCACTTCCGGCTTGTATGTCAACAAAACAATTATTAGGATCCATTGGGTGTGAAAACATTCTACGAAATTCTAATTTATCTAATGCTTCTTTAGCAATATTTATATCTGATTCGACCATTAAAATGGTTTCTTCATCATTTTCTGCTCGTGCCATATCAAAAATTTCTTTACATGACGTGATATCGCTGTCCAAACTTTCTAGGCTATTCACAACTCCTTCAACTTGCTTTTTTTGGCGGCTTAACTCTTGAGCTTTTTCTTGATCATTCCAAATTTCATGATTTTCTAATTCGGTTTCAATTTGCTTAAGTTGAGATTTCTTGCCAGCATAGTCAAAGAAACCCCCGTAATTCGCCGAGCTGTTTGTGTAAAGTTGTGCACAAATTTCCTATTTCATTAATGTGTTCAATTTCTAGCATTATTTATTCTTCCATTAATACGTTCATTTTACACCCAGATAATAGCATAAAATGGTCTTTTTATGTGTTTTTGCATTTGAGTAATCACGATAAATCCATTGCGGTTTTTTATAAAATTAATCTTAGTTAGTGTTAATTGTCTGGTAATATGATTTTGAAATTTGCGTGTTACGACTAGATAATATTAGAGGCTTTAAATAAAATATTTAATGAGTTGCAATAATAAGTTTACTAGATCATTTAACTCTAAATAATTAAGAAAATTGTACTATCATTCGGCGCCGATGGACTTTTTGCGTTAAAATAGCGTCTTGTTTGTTTCAATTTAGATATTTGTTGAGGGTGTAGTTACCTAAAAATTAAACTGATTTTTAAAATTATCACATATATTACCTCTGCATAATTAATGATTTATGAGTGGTTAGATTTTGTATTTTTATAGTTCAGTCGATTGAATAAAATTAAGCCAATTTTAAATTAAAATTGGATAGAGCAGTGGATTGAATTTGTTGACATGTATAAATAAGTATAAAGGAAAATCAATGTTAGTAATGAAATTTGGTGGAACATCAGTAACCAAACCTGAAAGTGTTGCTGCAATTAATACTCTGGTGCAGCGTGAGTTAAGTCGTCAACCAATTTTGGTAGTATCTGCATTAAGTGGAATTACTGATTTGTTGGTGAAATTAAGTCATACGATTTTGAGTCATGAACAAGAGGATTTATTTGCGCAAATATTTGCTAAGCATGATCTATGGATTAAAACTATTTTTGCGACAAATAATGACTTACAGGTTAGTGCTTTTGCTATAGTTAATGGTTATTTGAATGAATTGCGTGCAGTACTAAAAAGTAATAGTTTTGCGAATCATTTTCAGCTGCATGATACTGTTGTGTCATATGGTGAGAAAATGTCATCGGCACTAATTAGTTTATTTTTGGTGAGTAATGGCATAAACGCAAAACAGGTTTTGGCAACCAGTTGTATTATCACAACTAAACAATTTGGTGGAGCAGATTTTATTGATGCAGCGACTAAAAAAGCGTGTAAAAAATCTTTGTTACCGTTAATTGCACAAGGTGTTGTACCAGTTGTGACAGGTTTTATTGGTGCAAATACGGCTGGTGAGACTACAATTTTAGGTCGTGGAGGCTCAGATTATTCTGCTGCAATTATTGGTTATGCGGTACAAAGTGAAGAAATTCAAATTTGGACGGATGTAAATGGCGTTTACTCTGCAGACCCTCGTGTAATTAAAGATGCAAAATTGTTAAATCAACTATCTTATCAGGAGGCTGCGGAGTTAGCGATGTTTGGTGCTAAAGTTTTGCACCCGCGTACCATTCAGCCGGCCGTGCGTGCGGATATTCCAGTTCGCGTGTTAAATACATTTAATATCGAAAACTGCGGTACCATAATTGCACATTCCGCAGATAATAGTGATGGTAATGTTAAATCGGTAACGTGGAAAAAATCGGTACCACTTTTAAATATTTACTCAGCCGATATGTTTTTATCTAAGGGGTTCTTGCAAAAAATTTTTGCGGTACTTGCTAAAAATAATATTTCGGTAAATATGCTTTCAGCCTCTGAGGTGAGTGTTTCGGTAACGTTGGATACAACTGGCAAATTGGATGAAGCGTTACAGGAATTAAATAAATTTGCCAAGACTAATTATATTGAAGGTTTTGGGACTGTGTCTTTAGTTGGCGAGCAGATTATGAATACACCTTCGTTAATGCAAGAGTTATTTGATTTATTTCAAGAAACTTCAACGCAAGTGCAAATGTTGTCATATAGTGCAAGTAATATTAATATTAGCATGATAGTTCCAAGTGACAAAATTACTGATATTGTACCGTTGCTACATACTAAATTTATTACAGAAAGTAATTAAGTCAGGTGAATAACTATCAAATCATTGCGCTTAAATCTGGTGCAGATAATTATATTTGGCTAATTCATGACCAACATCAAGTGATTTTAATTGATCCAACTGAATCTGCGATTATCAAAGATTATTTAGTAAAGCATAAGTTACATTTACAAGCAATTTTGCTAACACATGGGCATTCTGACCATGTTGGCGGCGTAAATGAATTGGTGGCAGCATATAATCCAAAAGTAATTGATAATTTTCAAGATCAATTACTTGATAATCAAATTATTCAAATTGGCGATTTCCCAGAGTTTAAAGTTATTTTGACACCTGGACATATGTTTGAACATGTTGTATACTTTTTTGATAACAAGCATTTGTTTTGTGGTGATGTTTTATTTAGTATGGGTTGTGGACGAGTTTTCACGAATGATTTTGGCGCTGCTTATGATTCATTGCTTAAGATCAAGGCATTACCAGCTACGACGTTATGCTATCCCGCACATGAGTATACATTGAATAATTTGCATTTTACAATGTTGGTTGATCAAACTCCAGATTACTATACTAAATTTACTAAATTAGTGCAAGATAAATTAACTAGTTTACAAAGTAGTTTACCAACTTCACTTGCTGATGAGTTGCAGTACAATTTATTTTTACGCTGCGATGAAATGTCAGTTTGGAAGTTGCTTACAGATTATACAGGTGAGGAAATTGCCGATGAATTTTCTTGTTTTGTTGCGTTACGTAATTTAAGAAATGATTTCTAATTTTAAATATTTTGTAGTGGAATATTTTATATTTGTTAAAAGGTTTATAATGAGAATTTTACATACTATGCTTCGCGTAGGAAATTTAGATAAAAGTATTGAATTTTATCTAAAAGCATTTGGCATGCAATTATTGCGTCGTACTGATTATCCAGCAGGTAAATTTACTTTAGCTTTCATTGGTTACGGTGATGAACAACATAATTCGGTGATTGAGTTAACCCATAATTGGGGTGTTGAGAGTTATGATTTGGGCAACGCTTATGGTCATATTGCGCTATCTACATCAGATATTTATGCAGCTTGTGAAATTGCGAAGCTAAATGGTGGCAAAGTTACTCGCGAGCCAGGACCAATGCAGCATGGAACCACGGTAATTGCTTTTGTTGAAGATCCTGATGGTTATAAAATTGAATTAATCCAAGAATAAATTTAAATTATTATTTGATTGGCACCTATTTTTAGGTGCTTTTTTAATAAAAGTTTAACCCAAGAGTGCAAAAATAATAGTACTTATTTATTAAATTTTATTGATGAAATTTATAATTTTAGTAAATTTAGAGGTAAAATTGATGTGATTTGTTATCAAATAGAGTAGTTAATTGTTGTATTTGTAACTTTATCTTTGCTGGTCGAGTTATTGGTAATTATCTGATTTTATTTCATATAATTTATGTGGTTCTGTTGTTTGATATGTGGTTTTTAAGCTTGTTGAAAAATAGTTATAAAAATCTACGCTTTTAGTGGGCGATTTAATATAGAATATTCGCTGGTATTAATCATTTTTTATAGGTAAGAACAAATGAAAATCCTTGCTACTAATGTTTATGTCGGTCCTAATATATACGCTGGTTTTCCTGTAATTCGTCATGTTATTAATGTTGGTGTGTTGGAGCAGTGGCCTTCAGTAAAGCTCGGAGCCGGATTTATTGACAAGCTTTTAGAAGCCATTCCTTCGTTACATGAACATCATTGTTCACATGGTGAAGAAGGTGGTTTTGTAAGACGTCTAAAAGAAGACGAAGGTACTTGGATTGGCCATATTTGGGAACATGTAACTCTTGAAATTCAAATGGAAGCAGGGATTGATGTTAGCTTTGGTCGTACGCGTGGTACTGGCAAAGAAGGTGAATATACATTAGTATTTGAATATCAACAACGTGATGTTGGTTTGCGTGCTTGTGAATTAGCTCGTGATTTATTAATTTCAATTCTTCCTGAAGAGCTTAAAGCACAAATCGAACATAAAGTACCAGAAGATTTTGATTTTAGCTATGAAAAAGTAAGATTTATTCGTTTTGCTCAAAAAATGAATTTTGGACCAAGCACGCAATCATTAATTGATGCTGCTGTTGAACGCAATATTCCTTATTTGCGTTTGAATGAAGCTTCATTAATTCAATTAGGTTATGGTAAATTCCAAAAACGTATTCAAGCAACAATTACTAGTGAAACTAGATTTATTTCAGTCGAGTTAGCTAGTAATAAAAGTGCTGCTGCAAGCTTAATGGATAGCGTTGGGTTACCAGTTCCACAACAACGTGTAATTGGTTCTGAACGTGAAGCAGTAAATGCCGCACGCTCAATTGGATTCCCGGTGGTAGTAAAACCTTTAGATGGTAACCATGGTCGTGGTATTACGATTAATATTAAAACTGAAGAAGAGGTTATTGAAGCTTTCCACGTTGCTAAAGAAGTTTCACGCAGCGTGTTAGTTGAGTCTTTCCTTGAAGGTGAAGATCATCGCATGTTGGTGGTTAATGGTAAATTAGTTGCTGTTGCAAAACGTGTACCTGGGCATGTGGTTGGTGACGGTGTGCGTACTGTTGCAGAATTAGTTGACATTGTAAACCAAGATCCACGCCGTGGCGTTGGTCATGAAAAAGTGTTAACTCGTCTAGAGCTAGACTATCAAGCTAATCAGTTATTAGAGAAAAAAGGCTATACTGCTGAAACAGTTTTACCTGCTGGTGAAGTTTGTTACTTACGTGATACAGCTAATCTTTCAACTGGTGGAACTTCAATTGATTTAACTGATCAAGTCCACCCTGATAATAAAGAAATGGCTGAACGTGCAATTAAATCAGTTGGTTTAGATGTTGGTGGTGTAGATTTCTTGACTAAAGATATTAGCCAATCGTATTTAGAAATTGGTGGCGGTATTTGTGAAGTAAATGCAGCACCAGGTTTCCGTATGCATACACATCCAACTGAAGGTAAGCCACGTGATGCGGCTGGTGCAGTTATGGATATGTTATTCCCTGAGCCAGAAAAAGCACGTATTCCTACGGTAGCAATTACTGGTACAAATGGTAAAACTACTACGTCACGTATGGTTGCGCATTTGTGGAAACATGCAGGTAAAATCGTTGGTTTAACTACTACTGATGGTATTTACATTAATGGTAAATTAACGGTTAAAGGTGACACGACAGGTCCTGTATCAGCACAAATGGTTTTACGTGATCCAAATACTGAAATTGCAGTTTTAGAGACAGCTCGTGGTGGTCTATTACGTAGTGGTTTAGGATATGAGTTTTGTAATGTTGGTGCATGTTTAAATGTAACTGCAGATCATATTGATATTACTGAAGGAAATGGCTTAGCGGATTTGGCTAAAGTAAAACGTATTATTACTGATGCTGCACGTGATACTGCAGTCTTAAATGCTGATGATATCGAATGTTTGAAAATGGCTGCGACAACAGAAGCAGAAAATATTTTCTATGTAACTATGAATCCACAACATCGTTTGGTGCGTGAGCATATTCGTTTAGGTGGAAAAGCAGTTATTATTGAAAAAGGTCTTAATGGTGATATGATCACTATTTTTGATAACCAAATTCATATTCCAATTTTATGGACGCATTTAATCCCTGCAACAATGGAAGGTAAGGCGGTTCATAACGTACAAAATGCGATGTTTGCAGTAGCAATTGCATATAGTATGGGCATGAGTTTAGATGATTTGCGTAATGGTTTACGTACCTTTGTAAGTAGCTATCATCAAACTCCAGGCCGGATGAATTTCTACGATGAGCATCCATTTAAAGTGTTATTGGATTATGGTCATAATCCAGCGGCAATTAATATGATTGGTAAATTTGTTGATCAAATGCAAGTTTCAGGTCGTAAAACTGCGGTAGTTACTTTCCCTGGTGATCGTACTAATGAATTGATTGAAGAAAGTGTAAAACTATTACCTAAACATTTTTCACACTTTATCATTAAACAAGATGATAATCGTCGTGGACGTAAGGAAGGTGAAGTTGCTGCTTTAATACGTGAGCTTTTGATTAAACATGGTACTAAAGCGGACAATATTGAAATTATCCTAGACGAACAAGAGGCAGTTAACACAGCGCTGTCTAATGCTGTTGAAGGTGATTATGTTGTAGTGTTTGCGGATAAAGTTAGTCGCTGCTGGAAACAAATTACTTCGTTCAAATCCACTGGCAACACTCGAGTAAAAGATATTGACACTCGTGAAGAAGATAATTTATTAGAGCGTGGCGAAGTTGATCTAGTTGCTGATGCAATTAGTAATGCAACTATGCGTACTGATAAACGTGGTGTTATTATTGAGATTGAAGAAGAGTTAAACGATTAAGGAAATAATCATGTTTCAAAGAGATACACTTGCAGTGCGTGTCTTAGCTGGAACTAATATGTTTTTCTCTGATGTGGGTGCAATTGCTGAATATTTCACCCGCGATCCTCGTAAGCTTGAGTTCGCTCAGGCTTATGAGGCGGAATTACGTAAAGTTCTTGATGATCTAGGTTGGGATGATGTTCCACTATATAAACGAATTTATAGCCGTGGTTTTATTTTTGCTATGCCAACCGAGTTTGATTTAACTTTTGCTGGATGTAAAATATTTAGCATTGTTTTTGATCGTATAGCAGCTCAATTTAATGCTGAGCCTGAGCCTGATTATGCAGAAGATGTTGATTATCTTGATTATGTGATTTCCAGAGAACGTTATATTTCACTACGTAAAATTTATAATGAAGCAAAATCTCGTTCATTAAATTTATATATGGATGCAGAAACTTTATGTATTGGTAGTGGTAAGGGTGCTTTTATAACTGGGATTGATGATTTAGATTTTGATAAAGTTCCTTGGGATAACATTTATGAAATTCCAAGTGTGATGGTAACTGGTACGAATGGTAAGACTACTACGGTGCGGTTGACTAGCTTTATATCTAAGCATGCAGGAAAAGTGGTTGGTTATTGCTCAACTGATTGGGTTATGATCGATGGCGAAGTTGTATCAGAAGGTGACTTATCTGGACCAAATGGCAATCGCACAGTGATGCAAAATCCTAAAGTTGATGTCGCTGTTTTAGAAGTAGCTCGTGGTGGTATTGTTAAGCGCGGGTTAGCAACTTCTAATGTTGGTGGTGCAGTAGTCATGAATGTTTCCGAAGATCATCTTGGCGTAAATGGTATTGATACAGTTGCAGATTTGGCATTAGCTAAGTTTACAGTGCAACAGGCAGTTCGTCCTGGTGGGCATAATGTAGTTAATTTAGATGATGAGATGTCGCATAGTTTTATCGATGATTTACCAAGAAATAAAGCGTTCTTTAGTCAACATTTACCTGAATCAAAGGTGTTAAGTTGTCTTAAAGATGTAGGAGATTACGCGTGTTTTGTACAAGATGATGCATTTTATGTTTATCGTGATGGTGCTAAGCATCACATCGCGGCAATTAATGATGTTGATCTAACTTATAATGGTTTGGCAAAACATAATATTGAAAATGTACTGGCTGCAATTTGTTTAAGTTTAGAGCTTGGGCGAACCTATGCGGAAATCACGGCTGGATTATTGGCGTTTAGAAATGACGAGAATAATCAAGGTAGATTTAATATGTTTGATGTTAAGGGTAGCAAAATTTTGGTCGATTATGGTCATAATTTAGCTTCTGTTGACAACATGCTCAAATTTGCACGTAGCATTGCAAAACCAGAAGCTACTATTACTGTGTTACTTGGCTTTTCTGGTGACCGTAAATTTATGATTGAAAGTATTTCATCAAGCGTGATGAAACATAAAATTGATTATGTAATTCTGAAATTATTTACGAGTCATTTGCGTGGTGCTGTAGTTGGCGAGCTAGCGGATTTATTAAGCGAGAGCTTGTTGAAAAAAGGTTTTCCAAAAGAAAATATTTTGGCAACAGTCGAGCTTGAAACAGAAGCTTTAGATATTGTTTTATCGCGTTTGGGGCAAGATAATATTTATATTCTATTGTGCCAAGATGATGCGGCTAAAATAATTGAGTCAATTAAAAATTATAAATAAGACGGATTGGTTTGGGGTTTTTTGTAGCAAGATGTTAAAAGTTTGGTAAAATATCATCTGCATTGTTAAATATGTATTAATATAGCTTGCTGAGATGTTATATCTTGGCAAGTTTTTTAAGTTATATCGCATATTTATCAATAGGTTAGTTTGAGAAAAGCGAGAGGAATTACATAAATGAGTATGGAGCATAAAGGGCAACGTGGTTTTATTATTCCCATCGGTGGCCGTGAAGAGAAAGAAGTAAATACACGAGTATTAGAAAAATTTGTAGAATTAAGTGGTGGTAAAGATGCAGTAATTTCTGTTATTCCGACTGCTTCAAATTTGGAAGATACTGGTGATCGTTACGTTGAAATTTTTCAACGTTTGGGCGTTAAAAAGATTTACAATAATAATATTACAAGTCGCTTAGATGCAAATAATGAAATTTTTGTTAATCAATTGACTGAGTCAACTGGAATTTTTATGACTGGTGGAAATCAGTTGTTATTATCAACGATTTTGGGCGGTACGATTATTGCCAAAATGATTCGTAAACGCAATGCTGAAGGTGTGCCTGTTGCCGGTACTTCTGCAGGAGCTGCATTTATTCCTGAGCATATGATTGTTGCTGGTGATTCTGGTTTAATTCCTCGAGTTGGTGGTGTATCTCTTGCACCAGGTTTAGGTTTAACGAATAAAGTTATGATTGATCAACATTTTTCACAACGTAATCGTTTAGGGCGTTTATTAACTGCATTATCATATAATCCGTATAAAACAGGTGTCGGTGTTGATGAGGATACGGCTGCTATTATTGATCCCGAAGGTAATATTGAGGCGATTGGCAGTGGTGCTCTGACCATAATCGATATGTCAAAAGTGGAGTTTTCTTCGGTTGCAAGCACTTCGAATGGTGAAGCAATTAGTTTAGTTGGGGTTAAAATTCATACTTTACTTGATGGTGATAACTATAATGTTAAAAATCACGAAGTAATTCAGTTTAAAAAGTAATTATATGAAACGTATTATTATTCATGGCGGATGTGGTGCTCGTGAGGATGCTAACACACCATTTTCAGCTTATCATGAGAATTTATTGCCTATAATTAAAGCTGCAAATGAGTTTCTTAATTCTTCAAATAATGCAATTGAAACTGCATTATTTGCAGCGAAATTGTTGGAAAATAATCCTATTTTCAATGCAGGTACTGGCTCTCGGGTGCAGCAAGATGGGCAAATTCGTATGTCTGCATCGTATATGGATAGTCGTACTAATAAATTTGCAGGGGTCATCAATATTCAGAATGTGCAGCATCCATCTGTAGTTGCACATGCATTGCATAAACAACATCATAGTATTTTGAGTGGTGAGCACGCATCTAAACATGCTTATGAAAAATTGCAAATGATGCCCTATAATCCAATGACAGAAAAGCGTTGGCAAGAATATCTTGAGTTAAAACGTGGTTTAACTGGTACGATTGGCGTTGTTGTATTGGATGATCATGGTGTTTTATGCGCGATTACATCTACCGGTGGCGCTGGCTTTGAAGTTCCTGGGCGTGTTGGTGATAGTCCAACTGTAGCAGGTAACTTTGCTTCTGCAGTGATGGGAATTTCTTGTACTGGAATTGGTGAAGAAATTGTGAATAAGGCGATTGCAACTAAAGTTCATACACGTGTTTTGGATGGCATGTCATTAACTGATGCGGTTGGGCGTTCCATTGCTGAGAGTGACGCTGATGGTGATTATGCTGGATTAATTGCGATTGATGCACATGGTAATATTTGTACTGGTACAACGAAAATTGCACAAACCTTATACGCTTACTATGATGGTGCTGAGTATAAGACTTTCTTGTCCGATATAGAAGATTAATCTAGAACTTGCTTATAAAAAACACCAGATAGTATAGCTGGTGTTTTTTTATGTGAATGAATAAAACCAGAGTAGTTAATTTTAGTCATTGTCGAAAATGTTATAAGCCGCCACCAATAATAAAATTTGTAACTCCTGATTGGTAGTTCGCTGGGTATATTGATGCTGTTTGTGGTTGATTAATTAATGCTCCTGATTGAGCGGTAACAGTAATCGAACAAGATTTTGATGAAGTAGAAATGGTTCCAGCCCCAGAGCTACATTGGTTTACTATGTTGCTGGTATATAAGTTTGGAAGTGTCAGTTGTAGGTATTGACCTATGCTACTAGAGTTAGATTGTGCATAGTATGTAATATTTATTGTACAGCTTCCAAGATTTGTAATCGTTTTGCAAGCATTTGGATTGGTGATAGTGACTGTTACTCCATTGTTTGTGTTAGTCGTGCCATTCGTTCCACCGCTATTACATGCAACCAAAAGTAAAGTTGCACCAATTCCTACTAAAAGAGATTTACATTTCATGTCGTTATGTTTCCAATAATAATTTATAATAGTGGATTATATCATTTTTAATTCAATATTTGTGGTAGATTGTCCTCTTTATAGTTAATGGTGTAATGATTTTAAATGGTGAAATTGAATTTTAAACAGAGGTCTATAGATGAATAATCCATTGTTTCAGGTTTCAAAAGCAACCCTTGATGACGTAGTCAGAATACAACAGATTTATGCTTATCACGTTCTAAATGGTTTGGGAACTTTCGAAGAAATTCCACCGAGTGTTGATGAAATGCGAAGTCGCTTTGATAAAATTAATTTGCAAGGGTTTCCGTTTATTGTCGTAAAACTAGGTGAATTAGTTGTGGGATATGCGTATGCAGGTCATTTTCGCGAGCGTTCAGCCTATCGTCATACAGTTGAAGACTCAATTTATGTAGCTGCAGAATTTGCTGGACGTGGTATTGGTGAGTTGCTTTTAACAGAATTAATTATTCTTTGCCGTGCACGTAATTATCGTGAAATGGTTGCTGTAATTGGTGACAGTAATAATCATGGTTCAATTAAACTCCATCATAAGTTAGGGTTTAGTCAAACCGGAATTATGCATAAAGTTGGTTATAAGTTTGAGCAATTTGTTGATGTAGTAATTATGCAATTAACTCTTTAATCGTTGTTATTTATGGCGAAATAGGCCGCAAATAGCAATTATTTGCAAAGCAACCATTATAATTAAAATCGTTTGATATGACATACCATTATTTAGGCCAAGGTTGGTTAGAGCCTGACCGATTAAACCCACTAGGTAAAATAGACTGGCAATAATTCCGTTAATTAGTGGAGAAATAGCGCTTAATTTGGCGTTAAGACTAACTTGTTGCAAGATGGTCGTGAGAATATGAATTGACATAATACCGCTGATAAAGTTGCTTAAGATATAAAGTGTTGCAAATTGATAGAAGCTATTTACATAGGCAATTCCAAGTAGAGTTAATCCGTAAAGAAAAGTTAGTACAATTAGAATATGAATTTCTGAATAGTGGCGTAGAAGTTTACTTTTGTATATAAATGCACCAAAAATACCAATGAACATTGCCAACGAGCTGAGCGTCGTATAGTGATCTAAGCTAATTTGATCATGATGGATTTTAGTCGTGATTAATGTGTAGTATGGGCTATTTGCCAACATAACTAATAAAATTAGGGCGATTAAATGGATTAATTGTGGATGTTGCCATAGTTGTTGTAACACTTGTTGAAATGGTAGATGGACTTTTGGGTAACTTGTATTTTGCTCAACTTGACTCACAGGTGGAATTTTGCGTGCACAGTAATATAGAAGCCCACAGCCAAAAATAAAACATAGTGCAATACCGCGTACTTTATAATGTTGGTAAAGATATCCAGATAATTTTACATCAATAGCGCCAATTATTCCTCCTAAAATAACCAGATCGCTTTGAAAATCGCGAATTTTACGAGCTAAAATTATGGTTAATTGCTTATCTAAAGAAAAATATAAGCCACGAAATAGAACGCTACAAGTCAAAACATAGGCGCATAGCCAATAAAAGTTGGCATTGGGGAAAAGTAGCATGATCAGTGAAATCAAGACTACACCAGTAAATGTTAACCATAAAACTGAATGATAACGTAGGTTGTTAATTAAGTAGCCAATTAGAATTGAGCACATAAATGGTAAGCTAGGAACTAAATTAGCGAGAGTTGCATAATTATAGAAGTGTGGATTATTGCTTGGCATTGTGATTGCGTGATAATTTAGCAATGGTGTTAAAATATTGCCAATTAAAACATATGATAGAATACAGGTTATGATGACATAACGATAGGTTTTATCTCGGTAGTTTTCTAAGTTGAAGAAGCTCATATTATAATCGCCTAAGGTTGGATTGGTCATAACAATAGCATATCTTTGTAAAATTTTTCAATTAGATTTATTGTTGAAATCGCATATTTATTTAATTGGCAATTTTGCGTGATTAAATTTGTAACTACTTTTAGCAAAGTGGTTTGAAGAGAGATTGACGGATGAAAAAAATATTAATATTATTTGGTTGTATGATGTCATTACACGCGTGGGCAGACGCACCAAGTATGGCGCAGGATATTTTATCGCAAATTGTGCATGGGTCGGTGAATACGGATCCTGATTTGAGTGAAGTTCAGGCTGATAGTACAGTGATCGTTTCATTGAAGGCTGCAGCAATTACGTTGGCGTGTCAAGAGCAGTATGCTGCGATGGAGTCAGGTGTGGTGAGTAGTTGTATTGAGCGGAATAAGGCTGCGGTTTTAACTATTGGCAATTTAAGTAAGCCATCTTTTGATGTTGGTCAGCAAGCAGCTATTCAGCAGGCAAAAATTCATCGTGAAGTTAGCTTAAAAAAATACCCAGCAGTAATTAATTTATTAATTACATATGTTAAAAATTTATCCACAGAAAAATCTTTATTGCCAGCGTTATAGCCTTTTAGTAATATTTATTAATGGAGTGATCTTTGCGTGTACTAAATTGATTGATAGGTAGCTTTGTATTACTTATTGGTAAATGTTATTTCTTGTTGGGAGAGCTATTTGAAAACATGTAATTGTGGTAGCAAACTTCAGTATTTATTGTGTTGCGGTCGCTTTATTGAAGGTGGTATTATTCCGCAAACAGCTGAAGAGCTAATGCGTTCACGTTATGTTGCTTATAGTTTGGCAAAGATTGAATATATTCAGGCTACCATGCAAGGGCGTGCGCTAATTGATTTTGATTTAAATGATGCACGAGAATGGTCGCAAAATATAAAATGGCTTAAGTTAAATGTATTAGATAGCTATAATTTATCCGAGTCATGTGCTGTAGTTGAATTTTGTGCTGAGTATCGTATACAAAATAAGAAACATCGTTTGCATGAGATCAGTGAGTTTAGTCAAGAGAGTGGGCGTTGGTATTATATCGGTGTTTTAGATGCAGCAAATAATAAACAATAATTTAGTACTTGCAGATTAAATAAGCTAAATTTAAATATGAATAGAAAGTAATTAATGCGGATTTTTATTGATGCGGATGCTTGTCCTAAACCAGTACGTGAAATTTTATATAAAGCTGGCACACGCTTTGCAGTTGAGTTAATCTTGGTCGCAAATCAAGCCTTGCAGATTCCATCTTCATCATTAATCCGTTTGCTACAAGTTTCAAAAGGTTTTGATGAGGCAGATAATGAGATTGTACGCTTGCTTGAAGTTGGCGATTTGGTTATAACTTCAGATATTCCATTAGCTAGTGATGCGATCGCTAAGGGAGCACAGGCATTAAATCCACGTGGCAAATTATACACGTTAGAGAATATTCAACAACAACTGGCCGTACGTGATTTAATGAGTCATTTACGTGATAATCAACAAATTTCTGGTGGCGCTGGAGCTTATAATTTACAAGATAAGGCCAATTTTGCCAATGCATTGGATCGATTGCTCGCGCAAGCCCGCAAATAATTAATTTATGGATATAACGCCATTGAGCGTTTAATGAAGGATTTTTATGACTGAAATGAATGTTGATTTTCCACTAAAAGCATCTGATTTGCCAACTGAGCTATTTCATGATAAAGTTAGTTTGCTAACTGCTGTAGAGCAGGATGGTTGGGCATTAAAGTTTGCTAGCCTTGAACTACGCGCTGATAAAGATGTGGTATTAGCTGCAGTTAAACAACGTGGTGGAGTGTTGTACTATGCAAGCGAAGAATTAAAATTGGATCAAGAAGTTGTTTTGGCGGCAATTAAGCAGAATATGTTGGCATGGAATTTTGTTGATGATGCAGTGATGGCAGATGGTCAATTTATGCTTGAAGTAATTAAAGAACATCCCGAGGCGCTTTATTTTGCAAGTCAAGAATTACGTGCTGATCGTGCATTTGTTTTAAATGCGATTAAGCGTGATGGAATGGCTTTGGAGTTTGTTAGTGATGAGCTGAAAAATGATCGTGAATTGGTAATTACTGCGGTCAAACAGCGTGGTGGGGCATTTATGTTTGCCAGTTATAATTTGCGCTCCGATAGTGATTTTGTGTCAATGATAGTTGCGCATAGTGCGTATGCATTTCGCTTTGCTAAAGATGAGCTTAAAGTAAATCGTGATTTTGTTTTGCGAGTGATGAAAAAAGCTGGACGAGCATTGGAATATGTGAGTAAAGAATTGCGCGCAGATCGGGAAATCGTATTAACTGCAACTAAGCAGCATCGATGGGCTTTTGAATATGCGAGTGATGAACTTAAGGCAGATCGTGATTTGGTAATGGAATTGGTTGCCATTGATGGTATAATTTTGAAATACGTTAGTGATGATTTAAAGGCTGATGCAGAAGTGGTTTTTGCTGCGGTTAAGAATCATCGTTGGGCTTTAGAATATGCCAGTGAAAATCTTCGTTCAGATCCTGAGTTTGTTTTGCGATGTGCAGCCGAAAGCATTTATGCATGTGAGTATGCAGCAGATGAATTGCTTTCAGATGTTGATTTTGCCTTAAAAATAGTCAGTTTAAATGGAAGATCTCTTGCCTTCTTGAGTGATGAATTACGTGCAAATGAGCAAGTTGCATTGGTTGCATTACAGAACTACCCACGTGCATTTGAATACCTGGCAGTTGAGCTACAGAGTGATCCAGAATTATTAGAGTTATTAGATTAGATATTATTGATTGATAGTTTGGTATAAAATTGTTTTATGTTATGATTTGTTTTAATTTTTATTGAGAATTTATTTATGGCAAATTTGGCGAACGTAATTCGCAGGCAGCTTAATCTACCGATAATAATTATTGGTTTTGCAATTGTTATTGGTGTGTATCACGTTTTTTCTTATTTAATTCCATTTACAGATAATGCATTTGTAGTTACCAATGTTACTCCTGTTGCGGCAGATGTATCTGGGTTTATTACGGATATTTATGTGAAAAATGGTCAGGCAATAAAAAAAGGTGCACCAATTTTTAAGGTCTATCAAGAGCCATATCGTCTAGCTTTATCTCAAGCCAGTGCTGATTATCAGCAAAGCCTAAAAAAAGTTGTGGTGTTGCAGCGGCAAATTGATAAGGCGGACTCATTAGTTAAATCAACGCAAGCTGAGTTGGCAAAAGCTAATTATGAATTAGATTTGAAAAAAGACCGCTCGGTGGTTGAGGCCGTGCCAGTGCTTGAAATTAAGAAGCTTGGTTATGATGTTGAAGTTCTTAGCAACAAGCTTACTGCATTGAAGCATGAAGTTGCTATTTTGAATGCAGAAGTGGATGAGCAACGTCAGATTGTGGCTAGTTTGAAGGCCAAAATGGATAATGCGCAAGTCAATTTGGATTTAACTGTGGTGCGTGCGCCAAGTGATGGTGTCGTGGATAATATGTATATTTCGGTAAATACACCGATTAAAATTCATGAGCCAGTTTTTTCATTTATTGATACTACTAACTACTATATTCAAGCCAATCTAAATGAAACTGATTTACGTAATGTACGAGTTGGCGATAAAGTTACCATTATGTTACGGATGTATTATTTTGATAAAATCTTTCATGGTGAAGTTGTCAATACGTTATGGGCTGCTGATCGTCAAACTACTTCAGCTAGAACTCAATTACAGAAAGTTCAAAATGAGAATGAATGGTTGCTTTTGCCACAGCGCTTTCCAGTGCAAATAAAAATCCTGGATGCTGATCAAAATTACCCTTTGAATCCTGGCGCTAGTGCTTATGTTTATATCTCAACTAAAAAATAGTCTTAATAATTACGATCCATTTGGAGAGCACCGAATCAATGGTTTAAAAGCCGTTTTGGTGCTTGAATTGTTATTTCTATTTAATTACATTTATAGCATTCCAAACCCATATTTTTATTATTTCTATGTGCCACTAACCGCATTTGCGGCTGAGATAGCTGGAACGACCTTAAAAGATAAATTTGTATTTTATTTTTTCAGTGTCATGGGAGCTATTTTAGCGGTATTTATCTTTAATGTGTCATCAAGCAATAAAACCTTTTTTGTGATTGTAGTTTTGCTTTATTCGTTACTTTTATATTGGGTTGCCATTTATAAATTGCGGAGTTTATTTGTACCTGTACCATTAATCTTAAGTTTAGCCGCATATTCTTTACTCTATAGTGCGAATGATAATAATTTCTATATTGCATTAAACCATAGTTTGCAATCATTTGTTGCGATGTTGGTCGTAATGTCTGGATTAGTGCTTTTTCCGCGGCGCTATTATTTATGGATTTGGCGCAAAGCCTTGTTTCAATTGCTAAGTAAAGTAAGTGAGTATACCGCGCATATTAGCCGTGGTGAACATGTAGAAATTCCGATTATTCAAGGCACAATTATAATGCAGCGTTATGCATTGATGTTATCACCTCGGATGCGAGTATTTAGTATTTTAAAGATTACTTTGCTAGCGATGGATTTAGTTATGAGTTTGGCGTATCTCGAAGCATTTCAAAAGCAGCTTCAAGCACCGTATATTATCTTCTTACAGCGTTATGTGACATTACTGAGTAATGCTTGCCGCTCTTGGAGCGAATTGCCAATTCCAGAACATGATGTGCAAATTTTTCAAGAAACCCATGAATTACGCACAATTTATAACTTAATTAAAAGTTGGAATTATTTATGTTTGACTCGTTAAGCTATAATCGTTTGAGTTATCGCGCAATTCGTGGCTTGCAAATTTGTATTGTATTTAGCTTTACTATTTTTGTGCAAGAGTGGTTACGCATGCCGCACGCAGGTTGGATCGGTTTTTCAGTGATGATGATTTATGTCGGTTTTGATCATGGTACAACCTTGTTTCGAACTTTTCATCGTTTTTGGGGTATGATTCTGGGATTAATTAGTGGGTTTTTATTATGGTTTCTCGGGCATGTTGATTTTCGTTTGCTGATTTTAATTATTCCAATTACGGTATTTTTTGCTTATTTCTTGGTGGGGCATGCTTATAGCGTACCAACTATGTTTACGGTAAATACGGCAGTAATTGGTACAGGATATTTCTCAGCTAATTTGACTACAACGGTAGATAGCTTTATTTATGATTATGTTGCGGCTACAGTAATTGCGCTAGTAATTTGTGTTTTCTTTGAGTATTTTATTTTTCGCCGCTACGGTTTGATGCAGCGCTTTATTGATGATACACAACAGCAAATTATGCAGCAGTTTAAAATTTTGCTGGAACTATTAAATAGCGAGACAATTTCAAGAGTTGCTTGGTTTAACGCTTGTATTGGTCTGAATCAATTATTGGTGGAGGTTAATGCTTTGGTACGTAATAGTGAATTTGAATATAGTTCACAAAAGATTGTTGGTGATGAATTTAATCAATTTGTAAAATTAACTAATCAAATCTTTATTAATTTGAAAGCGCTTTATTCGGCGTATTATTCACCACGTTATCATAAACATGATTACAATCAAGTTTTTCAGCAAGTGCAGCAGCAATTACACCAATTAGATACTTTAATTAATTCAAACATCGACTTAACTATTAAATTTGGAGCTATTTATGAAGCGAATCAATAATTTATTACTTTTGATTTTGCCGGCTGTGCTCGGTGCTTGTGCATATAATAGTAGCTATCAAAAACCACAGGTTCCAGTCAATCAAAATTGGAGTGTTCCAAATAATGCTGCATCAAGTGAAAGCAATTTACCGTATTTGGCATGGTGGAAGGGGTTTAATGACAATACATTGAATCAGTTGATCGAAAGTGGACTTGTAGCAAATAATGGCTTAAATATGTCACGTGGGCATGTTGAAGCTGCCGAAGGTGAATTGAAGAAAGTTCAGTTTCAATGGGTGCCAGACATTAATGTTGTCTTGGGTTATTCAAATAATCCCGCAACTGGGTTTCCTGGTTTAGTAGCTTTACTTGCACCTAATTATACGATGAACTTATTTTCACAAATTAAGCAACAAAAGCGTGCTGAATATGAATTAGCTGCAGCCAAGGCTGAAGATGATGCTGTGAAATTGGATGTCATTACTCAGATTAGTGCGAGTTATTTTACTTACTTAGCAGAAGTTGAGCGTAAGCAGCTTTTGCAAACTCTTGCTGATGATATTACACATTTGGCGGATATTAGTGTGAAAGTGTATCAACAAGGTTTGAGCCCAGATCAAAATTCATTAGAGATGCGTGCGCAAGTGAATTTGATTCGTGGTGAACAAGAGGTTATTGAACAGAATATTGTTGTGACGCGTAATGCGCTACGTTACTTGATTAATCAAAATCCTGGTGAAATTAAAACTCAGCAGCAGTTTGTTAATTTGAATAATCGACATTTAGTGCCTGGACAATTACCCATGACTGTTTTGGCGAATCGTCCAGATATGCAACTAGCGGAAAATCGTTTACGGGCTTCGAATGAGGGGATTGGTTTGGCGGCAAGTCAATTATTACCAACTGTACAATTAGATTTTATTGGTGGCCCAGTGGCTGGAAATAATGCGTATAATTTTCCGACGCCATTAATGCAAAATGCGGTTGATTTTAATGACGAATTGCTTAAGATTCCTGCACTTAAATTGTCTGCATTGGGTGATATTGATAAAGCTAAAGGCTTGGATAAGGTTTCGTATTATAACTATATCGATACGTTGCAAAAGGCGCTTCGAAATTCAACGAATGCACTATCGGCAAATTATCGTTTGACTAATAAATTACAGCAAACCGAGTCTGCACAGCAGCAGTTTGCCAAATCATATAATTTAAATGAACGTTTATTTCAACGTGGAATCCAAAGCAAAATGGATACGCTGAAGAGTAAAATTGCTTTGGATAAGATAGCAATTAGCGTCAATCAAGATAAATTACAGCAGTTGCTAACTGTAGTTAATTTGTACCATGAGTTAGCAGGTGGTTATAAAAATGGTGAATCGGTCGAAATTACAGAGAAAGGTAAGAGTTAACTTTATTCTTGATATTCAACGGCTGATTCAAAGCTAACCGCGATCGCTGATAATCCAGGTCGATTAGCCAGTAAATTGCCATCAGGAAATACTGGGTGATAATTCGTAGCTAATCCCCTGACATTAAGCATATAGTTATCGGGGCTTACTGTGAGTTGTAAGATTGCTGGTTCAGTTTCAGTGGTAATTGTGGTTACTTCAGTTGCGGGATTACCACCAGATGGTGTTAAACTAATCTTAACATTGCACGGATTTAGTTGAGTACAGTTTAATCCACTAGGATCAACAGAAACCTTAACCGTCATTGGCTGATAGTCAAGCACATTGTCATTATATGGATTTGCTGGACCAACACTGGCTGATCCGCAACCAAGTAGTCCAATGCAAAGCACAAGTAAAGTAAGTTTTTTGTTCATGTAAAATTATTTCTGTTATAAAGAATTATTAATTAATTTGATTGGGCTCGTTCATGCCTGAATGATTTTTGATTTATAAATTAGTGATAGTAGTGAATAAATTCTAATTACTATACCATGCTTTGATTTTAGCATGTTTTATCATATCTAGTTTGGGACATATAAATAAAATTGGCAAATTACTTAATTTTCGTGTAAATAAATGACTGGTTTAGTTGTATTTTGGTTTTGCACTAATTGTCATGGGTGATTGTTGTCCATTAGTTAATTAGGTCGCCAAGCTTACTATAGAGCAAATTTTATTCTAAATTATAAGAAAGTTAATATTATGAAAATTTACACCAAAACTGGAGACCAAGGTGAAACTTGCTTATATGATGGTAGTCGTACCACGAAAGATGACGCACGTTTGGAGCTGATTGGTGATTTGGATGAACTTAGCTCTTATTTGGCTTTAGTGCATAGCCTTTATGCTAATGTATCATTGCAAGATTATTTATTGAAAATTATCCATGATTTATTTATTTTAAATGCACATGTGGCTGGTGCTAAAAATTTTGCTCAGCTGGATTTAAGTGTTGAAACTCTTGCGTTGGAACAATCGATTGATCAGATGAGTGCGGAGTTAACTCCATTAACCAATTTTATTTATCCTAGCGGTAGTCAGGCGATTGCGACTACTCACATTAGTCGTACTATTTGTCGCCGTGCTGAACGTAAATTAGTTCGTGCTAGCCAAGATCTGATATTTGCTAAGAGTGCGTTACCATATTTGAATCGGCTTTCTGATTGGTTGTTTACTTTGGCACGGTTTATTGCTCATTCGACTAACGTTAAGGAAGTTGCTTTGATTGTATGAATTGATTATTTTATAATTTATACTAGATAAGTTATTTCCAAGTTAGGTTGGTGCTTAATATTGCTAATGTTGGATAATTTAACTTGCATTAATGCTGGTTAAAAAGACATAATTTTAGGAAAATGTAAATAGAAATTATAGCTATTTCTTGGTTACTTATGGTTTTGTTATACTAGTGCGGTATTTTTGGTAGATGTTTGAATTTTAGTTAAATTAATAAAGAAAATGTTAAAAATTTAACTAAAATTAAAATTTCAAAGATATAGTTTTTAATTGATTAGAAGAAAAGATGCAAAAATTTTTAGAGTGGATAAATTTTCCTAAGTTTGTTTTAATTATTGGTATTATTAGTTCAATTGGTTATATATTTTCATTTTTATTTCCGATTACGGATAATGCTTTTGTGGTCGCAAATATTCGTCCAGTTGCCGCAGATGTCTCGGGTTATGTAACAGAATTATTTGTTAGAAATGGTCAACATGTCAAAAAAGGTGATCCGCTATTCGTGGTGTTTCAAAAGCCATATCAACTAGCATATCAAGCAGCAGAAGCTGCTACGGATGTTGCGAAACAAGAATACATTAGTTTACAACAGCAATTAGCTGCAGATAGTGCAAGCCAAGATGCAGCCGAGCAAGTTTATAAAAAATTAGCTAATGATTTAGTGAGTTATCAGGCGGCATATAAAACTAATGCAGTGGCAAAACTTGATGTAGATAATTTAAATTTTGAAACTAAAACGGCTTATAATAATTTCATAGCATTACAACAAAAGGTTGCTTTAGATAAAAATAATCTATTAGTACAAGATAAAAAAATTAAATTATTGATAGTAAAAACTGCAGAGGCTAAGGTAAATCTGGATGAGACGGTTGTACATGCTGCTAGTGATGGTATTATCCAAAATATGTATTTATCATTATATACTCCGATTAAAATCCATGATCCGATTTTTTCTTTTGTGGATACTAGTGAGACATATATTCAGGCGAATTTTACGGAGGCAGATTTACGCCTAATTCGTGGTGGAGCTAAAGCGGTTATTATTCCACGGATGTATATTGGACAAAAGGTATTTCATGGTGTAGTAATGTCAACCAATTGGTCGGTTGGACGTCAGGAAACTCAAGCTAATACTCAGTTGCAAAAGGTGGCGCGCGAAAATGAATGGGTGTTATTACCGCAGCGTTTTCCTGTCCAAATTAAAGTTTTTGACGTGGACCCTAAATTCCCACTAAATGTTGGTGCTAGTATGTATGTTTACATTGAACGCAATTAAAATGTTATTCAGAATAGTGAATTAAGTACATAATGAATAGCTTTCTGAGTGCAACGTATAATCAAATTAAAACCTACGATGTGTATGCTAATGGGCGTATTTCAGTGTTTGTTTCACTTTATGTCTATATCGTGCTGGCAATTTTAAATTTGTTTAATTTTAATTTTAGTATTAATCAAACTTTCTTTTTTATAGTTCCAGTTATTTCTGCGGTTGGAGCTGCGCATTTACCCAATATTAATTCTATCGTTATGCGTAATCGTAGTTATATGGTGTTTTTGGTTTTTGTCAGTTGTGGGGTGTGTGGATTTACCTTAATTGAAAAGTACAACACAGTGGCGTTATTGATTTTTTCCTTTCTTTTTTACCTAGCTTTAATGAATATCACCTCTTTTGCTACATTTGCCGCATTCCGTGGCTTGATCCCACCTGTTTTTGTCCTTAGTTTTTTGACGATTTTAGTTGGTGGAGCTGGGCAATTTTATGTGATGCTTAATCGCATGACTTCAATTGTAGTTGCAGGAATAGTTGGTTATTATTTACTTCAGCTGGTTCCAGTGTATTATTATCGTAAAATATGGTTTAGCTCGGTTGGGGTTGTAATCGCTCGTATAGTTAGTCAGCTTCATTTGGTGGTGGTGAAAAACTCTGAAGAAATGGTTTTTCATGGTGATTGTGTTAATAAAATGAATGCGAGCTTGGCATTTTGTCAAAAATCGGCCGAATATTCTGATTATCAGGCCTGTACAACCAGTGTCTATCAATTTTACTTTGGAGTTGCATTTACCTATAATCATTTTAGTAAATATAATCGCAATGGTTGTTTAAGCAATTTGTGCAATTTAATGCACGAAATTAATCCATGTTTTAGTAAACGTGCGATCATTCCTGATGCATTAATTCAGCAAATAACAATGCACCAATATACCGCACCAAATAATGATATTCGACAGTTATGGCAATTATTATTAGATATTAGTACTTTATGGAATAGACTATGTATTCTCAATCGCTAAGATATTCCAGACTAATTCATAATGCATTAATTTTTACAATTAGCTTGTTTATTAGCTTTTATAGCCATATTCCATTTGCTTTCTGGGTATCGGCAACAGTTCTTGCGATTATGTTACCGATGGATAGTTCACAGGTTATTGATCGAATTAAGGGAACTTTCTGGGGTACTTTGCAGGGCATGATTTTATTTGTTCCATTGTGGCTCATGATTGATCTTAATGGTGGGTTAATTTATATTTTTATTCCATTATCTTTGGTATTGGCGAATTTTTTTCAAATTCATAATTTTTCACGAAATATTGCTTTTTTAAATATAAATTTGGGGTTGTTCCTTGAATATATCCAGTACGGGAACTATTATTTTTCAGCATACCTGGTAGCGCGGATAATGACTATTTTAATCGGTATTAGTTTGGCATGGTGTGGTGATTTCTTTTTTTCGCATCGTAAAAACTATGGTTTATCAGAGTTTCTGGATGCGATTTCTCGTTTGAATACGGCAATCAAACAGGAACAAGTTATTTTTAGTAACTATAATTATGAACATAGTTTAAGAGATAAAGAAGAGCGCTTAATTTCACATGTAAATTTAGTTAATCAATTAAGCATGGCTTTAAATACGCATTATAAAAGCACTTTGATTGAACAACGCAAAGAGCATTTTGGTCTGCTCTCAGATAATTATAACTTGTTGTTACCATTGCTGAAGCAATATAAATTAGAATTATTTGGGATTGGGTATGCGCTAAGTACGCCATTAACGATCCATAAAAATCAATTACAAGCTTTAATTCAAAGATTATTAGCCACGAGTAACCAAATGTTGCTACATACCCAACAGATTTTACAAACATGAGTAAAAATATGAAAAATATTCTTAGTTTATTAATTGCCACAATAGCTTTGACTGGTTGTAGTTTGGTTTCGCCAAGTCACCCAACTGCGAAAGCTGTTGTTAATAATGATTGGGTTTCAATAAGCCCTGGACTCAATTTATCTGCTGAATCCATTAATAAAGAGAGCGGTAATTACTGGTGGTATAAATATCAAGATAATACGCTCAATGGTTTAATGGAATCTGCATTTGCAAATAATAATCAATTACAGATTGCGGGTGCAAATGTTGAATTAGCCAATGCACAGCTAAAGCGTATTGAGTTTGCTTGGATTCCAAACTTTTCAGCTCTCGCAGGATATTCTTCATTTCCTGCATGGGGTAATTTAGGTTATTTCTTTGGTGCGATGGCGAATTATTCGATAAATGTTTTTCAGCAAATAGCTCAACAAAAGCAAGCAGAATATATTGTTGATACTATCATGTATGCAAAAGAACGTGTTCAACTGGAAGTAATTTATCAGGTAAGCACCAGTTATTTTGGTTTACTTGCTAATCAGGAAGAACTTGCATTGTATCAAAAATTGCTTGGCGATATGCAAGTTGTATTGGCGCTTAATGAAAATCGCTTTACAACAGGAGTTAGCTCCGTTAAAGATCCATATATTAATCAAACAGAGATAGCGGAGATTAGGTCTAAGATTGAAACGATTCAGCATAATATTGTTCTGTCTGGAAATGCGCTTAAGTTTTTAACTAATCAAAATCCTGGAGCAATTGCGACCAGTAATAAGTTTGTAAATATCAATCCAAATATCATGATTCCGGGATCTTTACCGTTAACTACTTTAAATAATCGTCCAGATGTTGCCGAAGTTACGAAGCGTCTGCAAGCTGCTAATGAAGGAATTGGGGTTGCACAATCAGAGCTGCTTCCGAGTATCAATTTTAGTAATTTTTATCGTGATGCTTCACAAAATTATAATACAAATTATGCACCTGGTGATTTAAAGCAGCTTGTTGCGACTGTTCCGATCTTAAATGCGCAAGTTTTTGCGGATATAGCGGTGAGTAATGCAATTTATAAACAAGTCTATTATAACTATCTTCAAACGGTAGTTGGCGCACTACGTGAAGTTGATAATGATATATCGGCGCATAATCAATTTTATCAACAATTAAATCAAAATGTTACTGCATTAGATTATATTAATAAAAATTGTTTCTTAGAAAAATCTAAATTTGATGCTGGAATTAGTAGTAATCTTGACTACATGAAATGTGTAGTTAGAGAAGATTATTATAAGATTATTGTTACTCAAATTAAACTCGGTAAAATGTTAGCAACTGCAAAACTTTATCAGGATTTTGCAATTATTCGTGAATGATAAATATAGTTATGTCTATTGTATAGATATTTGATTTAACCCACAATATGGTTTGTATTTAAGATATAGATGGTTTAATTATATTTTATCGATTGCTTTTAATCATCCATGTACTTAATTCTGGGCTTCAAATGTCATTGCATGATGGCCCCATTAATTATTATGGCAAGTTCTTTATCTTGGACTCCATGTCGATGCATTCTTCAAGAAAATCTGAAAAAAGCTGAATGTTTCTTTGGTTTTTACATGGGTTTTTGATTAGATAAAAATTAAATCCTTGATTAAAATAATTAGGTAGTACTGGAACTACATTTTGATCTCTTATTTTATTATAAGTTGAATCCAGTAAACCAACGATAATTTCGTTTGAGTGGAGTAATTGAAGATTCTGAATATCGTGGTTGGTAGCAATTCCATGACCATTGCGAATTTTGACTACTTCATTTGTAGTTTGATTTACCATCTCAATATAGTCTTCAATTATAAGATTATCGTGTACTATTCCCGTGAATAAATGTTCTTGTAGTTGATCAAGAGTTTTTGGTGTGCCATATTTTTCTGCATATAAGGTTGTACAATATAGTTAGCGCAAAAATAAACTTCAACTTATGTTAATATACATCCTTATGAA
>CAZZAV010000024.1:0-38251 GCA_964652705.1 uncultured Neisseria sp. | reverse complement strand
TAAAGCAGAGAACGAAGCTTATGAAAAATCTTTAGCATCTGCGTAACATCAGTTAATAAAACGTGGCTCTTCTTTAGAACCTTTAGCCACACCTAAAAATGCATGCATCCCAAGTTTCTTAATCTCTTTTTCATTTAAAACTTCAACAGCTACATTTTTATTAATTTTTGCAAAGCTTTCCGCAACTTCACCTAAGTACGTAGGAGTCGCAACATTTGAAGGATTATTCGCTAGATCACGAACAATAAAATACCCATCCAAAATCGCAACAGCATTAGCAATTGCACGAGTCAAATCTTCATCGCTAGTAACATGAACTTTTGTCAATGCTAATTTATGCTTGTCAGTTTTGAACTCATCAAAATAATATAATCCGTTACCAAAATCTACCAAGAATTTTTCTACCATATCAGGATAAGATAAGGTAAGTTTATTGGCATGAATATTAGTTAAGTGTAAATTAATTTCACTTATTTCACGGCTAGCAATAAACTTTGCTAAATTACTCGCAACACTTACAAAAACATCGCTGGTAAATTTATCCTCAGCCCCTAATCCTACTAAAATACTATTATCATAAATTACTAAACTACTGCTTTTATTTAAATCCTCCACTAAAATTGCTTGAGGATTATTGGTAATCGCATCATACGCAGCCTTGGCACCTTCGGCAAAAACAAAGGTAACATTCAGACCATTTATCAAGTTAGGTTTCGTATTAAACGTAATTTTAGAATGTTTGAATTTAAACTGCATTATTTAGTACCTTTCAAAGTGAAGCATATTGTGTTAAAATAATTCCATATTACAATATTCTAGCACCTTTACTATGTTAATAAAAAACGTTTTTTATCGCGAGCTGGTTGCAAATGCAGCCAGAATTCTTGTGGTGTTACTAATTATCTTGCCAATCACGGAATTATTTAAATTATTGGATCAAGCTAGTAGTGGCAATATTCCCTTGGTAACTTTGTTTACCTTGATGCTTTATGGTACACTTGCTAGCTTTCCAATGATTTTAAATATTGCTAGTTTTTTATCAATTGTAATTACAGTCAATCGTTATTCGAAAGATCATGAATTGGTCGTATGGTTAGCAAGTGGGATTTCACCATTTCGCTGGCTAAAACAAACAGCACTCTTCGTCCTGCCATTGGCAATAACTTGTGGCGTATGTTCAATGGTGATTACACCATGGGCGGTGCAACAATCTCAACAGTATGCCAACTTTCTGGCCAAGCAATCTGCACCAATGGCTCTATCACCTGGTCAATTCAAAGAATCACCAGATAATAAAGATATTTATTATATTGAAAAATATTCTCTAGAAAACGGTTATGCCAAAAACGTCTTCTTACAATATGAAGATGAAAGTAATACCATGTATAATATTACAGCAAGTGAAGGTAAATTGACTAATAATGAAGGTATGCTTGGTATTACTATGTATAATGGCCACCGTTACCAAATAGATAATTTTGAAAGTAGTAATATTTTACTACTTAATTTCAAAACTTTTAGCGCAACACTCAAACAATCTTATGATCCTGAGCGGGATAAAGTACAGCTTGGATCTCAATCACACCCTACGATTGATCTAGTTCGACGCTATGAAGAATCTCCACAAAACCGTAGTGCACTTTCTGGGCGAATTTCAATTATGATCATGACTTTTGTCATGGGGTTAATCGCACTACCTCTTAGTATGCAAACTTCAAGGGTACAAGGTGGGCTAGTTTTTATTCTACCTCCACTACTTTACGGAATTTATCAAAATATCATTATGACTATTGAGGCACAAATAAATGATAATAAACTTCATTCTATTCTCTGGACAATTCCGGCACATTTACTCCTAATTGGCATTGCTATAACATTAACCTATGTGAAAAGCAAACCAAATGGCTATTTTAGATCCAAAAACAAATGAAACTCATTAACAGCTATATTCTAAAAAAATGTTTCCAAAATACCTTTATGCTTTTATTCGCTTTTGCAATCATTTATTCCGTGATCCAGGCAATTCAAGAACTTGGCGATGTTGGCAAAGGAAGCTACACTACAGGCGCAATGTTCGTATATCTAGGTGCTCTATTACCTAGTTATATTTACTTACTCATTCCGCTTTCAGTTTTAATTGGGGTTATGACCACCACTTTGGGTTTGGTAAAAAATTCAGAATATGCTATCATGCGCACATCTGGCGTATCACTAAAAAAAATTACACGTATTCTTGCAATGTTTGGTATTATTTTTGCCATAATTACGTTTATGTTAGGCGAGGTTATTGCACCAGAAGCTAGTCAATTTGCCAAAATATATAAATTAAACCATACCAACCAAGTTATTTCTATGGATTTATCCTCAGGAATCTGGAGCAAAGATAGTGAATCTAACATTATTAACATCCGTAAAATTGATCCTGGAAATGATCAAATTGTTGAAAGTATTCAAATTTTTGATTACGATTCGAATCAGCAATTAAAACGCTATGTCACCAGCCCAAAAGCTTCATACTCAAATCATAATGCAGTTTGGATATTAGAAAGTGCCGTAATTTATAACTACCTTGAATCTCACATTTTGATTGAAAAACACGATACTCTTTCATGGAGCTCAACAATTGAACCAAGCTATTTTAACGTATTAGCTATCTCACCAGATGATATGCCTGCATTCGGCTTAATTAAATATATTAAACATTTAAAACTTAATAATGAATCTACTAGCCGCCCAGAAATAGCACTTTGGAATAAATTACTTTACCCATTTGCTTGTATTTCAATGGCTTTTATTGCAGTTGGATTTATACCTAACAATGGCAGAAATGTAAACTTGTCGGGTAAATTATTTGCAGGAATCCTGATTGGTGTGGCGTTTTTTTTCACCAATCGCATGATTGGATTCATTGCAGTTTTATATAGCTGGAATGCCATTTTATCGGCTGTAACTCCAACCTTAATCTTATTTTTAATTGGCTGGACGATAATTATAAAAAAAGAAGCTTAGCGCAGCTACTGCAAGACCTAAATAAAATGAATCGATAATTAACATAATTTAAAACATGTTAATTTACATGATTTTTATTTTATTAATCTTTGATTAATGTGTCAAACTTACAATAATTTAAAATAAAGGCACCTTAAAAAAGGTGCCCCAAAATAGTCTAAATTAACTATTTAAGATTATAAAATGCTTTCAATCCTGGATAAATAGCATTTTCACCCAAAATTTCCTCAATACGTAATAATTGATTGTATTTCGCGATCCGATCAGAACGTGATAATGAACCAGTTTTAATTTGCCCACAATTTAAACCAACTGCCAAATCAGCAATAACAGCATCTTCAGTTTCACCTGAGCGATGTGACATGACCGTAGTGTAGTTAGCTGTTTTAGCCATTTCTACCGCTTCAATTGTTTCAGTTAACGTACCAATTTGGTTGATTTTAACTAATAATGAATTAGCAACACCAGCAGCAATTCCTTTAGCTAATAATTTTGGATTTGTTACAAAATTGTCATCACCAACAACTTGGATGCGCTTACCTAGGCGATCAGTTAATAATTTCCAACCAGCTTGATCTTGCTCAGCCATACCATCTTCAATTGAAATAATTGGATAAGTATTTACCAAATTTTCTAAATAATCAGTAAACTGTTCGGAGCTTAATGCTAAGCCTTCCGCGGCTAAATGATATTTACCATCTTTATAAAATTCAGATGCAGCACAATCCATGGCAAGCATAACATCTTTTCCAGCCACGTAACCAGCAGCAGCAATTGCCTCAAGGATAATTTTAATAGCTTCTTCATTTGTATTCAAATTTGGTGCAAAACCACCCTCATCACCAACTGTAGTTGGATAACCACGTGAATTACAAATTTTCTTTAATGCCTGAAAAACTTCAGAACCATAGCGTAATGCTTCTTTAAATGATGGAGCTCCAACTGGCATAATCATAAACTCTTGAATATCAAGATTATTATTCGCATGCTCACCACCATTAACAACATTCATCATTGGTACGGGCAATAATTTTTTACCAACACCACCAACGTACTTAAATAACGGCACACCAAGCTCATCTGCAGCAGCGCGAGCAACTGCGATTGAGACAGCCAAAGTTGCATTTGCACCTAAATTAGATTTATATTCTGTTCCATCCAAAGCAATTAATAAATTATCAATTGCAGTTTGATCCAAAGCATCCAAACCAAGAATTGCATCAGTAATAGGACCATTAATATTTTCAATTGCTTTTAAAACACCTTTACCATTATAGCGAGCTTTATCACCATCACGTAGCTCAAGTGCTTCACGCGAACCAGTCGATGCACCGCTTGGTACAGCAGCACGACCAAAAGCGCCAGAGTCTAAAACAACATCAACTTCAACAGTTGGAAAACCACGTGAATCTAAAATTTCACGTGCAATAATATCAACAATAGCAGACATAGCTTTTCCTTTAAAAATTAAAACCTTAATGAACTACATAATGAACTGGACTAATATTTTTTAACTAATTTATCAATTGCCATAATTTCACTCAAGAAATCTTCAATTTGATACATTGGGAACGAATTTGGACCATCTGACTTAGCCTCATCTGGGTTTGGATGAGTTTCCATGAATAATCCACTAATTCCGACCGCAACAGCCGCACGGGTCAATACAGGAACAAACTCACGACGACCACCAGAGCTTTGACCCTGACCACCAGGTAATTGCACTGAATGAGTTGCATCAAATACCACTGGGCAATTAGTTTCGCGCATAATTACTAACGACGTCATATCAGAAATTAAATTATTATAACCAAAACTAACTCCGCGTTCACAAGCCATGATTAAGCCATGTCCCTCAACATCAAGAGCTTTATCTGTAACATTCTTCATATCCCAAGGTGCTAAAAACTGCCCTTTTTTGATGTTAACTACTTTACCGCTTTTAGCAACGGCTTTTATAAAATCCGTTTGCCGACACAAAAAAGCTGGAGTTTGTAAAATATCTGCGACACAAGAAACTTGATCAATTTGTGATGCATCATGTACATCTGTCACGATAGGCAAATTTAATTGCCGCTTTACTTCTGATAAAATACGCAGTCCTTCGTCAATTCCCAAACCACGGAAAGTTTTGCCACTGCTACGATTAGCTTTATCAAAACTAGATTTATAAATAAAATTAATTCCAAGCTTACTGGTAACTTCTTTCAAATATCCAGCAGTATCAATAGCTAATTGCTCAGACTCAATTGCACAAGGTCCAGCCATCAAAAACAATGGTTTATCCAAACCAACTTCAAAATCTAATAATTTCCACGATGGATTGCTCATAATCATTTTCTTTCTATGGTAAATCTAAATTTTAATACAATTAATTAACTTCAGCAATTTGCTTACGTTGCAATAATGCAGCTTTAACAAATGCACTAAATAATGGGTGACCGTGACGTGGATTAGAAGTAAACTCTGGGTGAAATTGACAACCAAAGAACCACTGATGATTAGCTAATTCAATTGTTTCAACTAATTTCTCGCGCCCAGTCGAGGTTCCACTTACAATAAGTCCAGCATTAACTAAATCGCCAATTAGGCTATTATTAACTTCATAACGGTGACGATGACGCTCATGAATTGATGCAGAACCATAGATTTGTCGCGCTAATGTACCATCATTTAAATCACAATCCTGAGCACCAAGGCGCATCGTGCCACCCATATCGGTATTCTCATCACGTGTTTCAAGACTACCGCTCTTATCATCCCACTCTTCAATCATGCCAATCACAGGATAATTAGAATCGGCATTAAATTCAGTAGAATTAGCTTCCATATGACCACATACATTACGAGCATATTCAACAACAGCTAACTGCATTCCCAAACAGATTCCTAAGAAAGGAATATTTTTTGTACGCGCAAATGCAATCGCTTTAATTTTACCCTCTACTCCACGATTACCAAAGCCACCAGGCACCAAAATTGCATCGACATGTTGAATTGAAGTTAAATCACCGCATGCCAAAGTTTCTGCGTCAACATAAACAATGTTAACTTTAGTTTTAGTATGAATTCCGGCATGAATCAACGCCTCATTCAATGATTTATATGATTCAGTCAAATCAACATATTTACCCACCATCGCAATATCTACAATTTGCAGAGGATGATCTAAATTATTAACGATCTTATCCCATAAGCTAAAATCTGCCACTGGTGCATTTAATTGTAATTTCTCACAAACAATATCATCAATCTCTTGATTATGTAACATACGCGGAACTTTATAGATACTATTTGAGTCATAGCAGCCAATTACGGCACGTTCATCAACATTACAGAATAAGGCAATCTTTTTCTTTTCTTCCAAAGGTAATTCACGATCCATTCGGCAAATTAAAATATCTGGCTGAATTCCCATTTGTAACATGTCTTTTACCGAATGCTGAGTTGGTTTAGTCTTAAGTTCACCAGCACTAGCAATATATGGCACTAAAGTTAAGTGCATAAATAGCGTATTTGCACGCCCAAATTCCTGACGCATCTGACGAATAGTTTCCAAAAACGGCTGTGATTCTATATCACCAACCGTTCCACCAATTTCAACCATCGCCACATCAAATCCAGCAGCACCATCAATGATTCGTTCTTTAATTTCATTGGTAATATGTGGGATAACTTGCACGGTTTTACCCAAATATTCACCACGACGCTCTTTACGGATTACTGACTCATAAACTTGTCCAGATGTGAAGTTATTCTTTTGTTTCATTTTAGCTGAAATAAAGCGCTCATAATGACCCAAATCAAGATCAGTTTCGGCGCCATCTTCAGTTACAAACACTTCACCGTGCTGCATTGGGCTCATCGTTCCAGGATCCACATTTAAATATGGATCTAATTTAATCATAGTCACAGACAAGCCACGTGATTCTAAAATTGATGCAGTTGATGCCGCTGCAATTCCCTTACCTAAAGATGAAACTACACCACCAGTAATAAATATGTACTTCGTCACTCTAACCTCTATTCCTAACAAAACATTAATTTGCACAAAAAACTATTACTGCCCAGATAAATACCATTGAACATAATTAGTTAATTTGTTCTGAAATTGCTGGTAATTCATCTAATGACAGTTGCATCACAAATAATTCAAGCTCTTTTGAACTAAATTTATATTCAGCATTACAATAATCACAATCAACTTTAATATTACCCTGCTCCAAAATCATTGAATTTAGCTCTTCAGAACCAAGGCTACGCAACACACCTGCTACACGTTGACGACTGCAACTGCAGGCAAATTTAACTGGATGAGGCGGCATAACCACCACATTATCTTCATTAAATAACTTAGTTAATAATCGCTCGATTTTATCATGAGATAATTCAGAATGAGTTAAGGTATTTGCCAGCATAAAAACACGCTCGATGTCCTCGCTAAAATCATTGTGCACATCGGGTAATTGTTGTAACATAAAACCAACGATTCGCTCAGGAGTATAGCTAATCAAAAACCAACTTTTTAACTGCTCAGACTGTAACATATAATTATTTAAAATATCACCAATATTATCGCCATTAAAAGCAATTATACTTTGATACATTTGCCCATCAGCTTTAGAGTCAATACTAACTACCAGATGTCCTTCTTCAAAATAATCTGAATACAATTTAACAGATTCACTTTCTGGAGCAAATTTAGCAGTTGCACGCACCACACCATCATGACTACATTCACTAACAACCAATTTAAAAGCTGGATTATCTTGAATTTGACAAATAACCTTACCATTGAGTTTTAAATTATTGGTTAACAATACATTAGCAGCTAATAATTCGCCCAATAATTGCTCTAGTCCTTGCGGATACTCACGCTGAGCTGCAATAATTTGCCAACAATCATCTAGAACTACATATGAGCCTTTTATAGGAAGCTCATCAAACATGAACTTTTGAATATAACTAGTTTTCATGATATCTATATATCCTAAAATAAAACCCACCAAAGTTAGTGGGTTACAATAATTACTCGGTCATTATCGCATTAGTATATACATCTTGTACATCATCTAATGATTCTAAAGCATCTAATAGACGTTGCATTTTTTCACTATCTTCAGCATTCAATTCATTTTCTACATTTGGCTTCATCGTAACCTCAGCTAGCTCAGAAATAAATCCTTTACTTTCAAGAGCTAACTTAACTGCCTCAAATTCTGCTGGACCAGTGATAACCTCAAAACTACCATCTTCATGGGTAACTACATCTTCAGCACCAGCCTCAAGAGCAGCTTCAATTAATGAATCTTCATCGGCATCAGGTCCAAAAAAGATTTGACCGCAATGTTTAAATTGAAATGAAACACAACCATCAGTACCCATTTGACCATTATATTTATTAAACGCATGACGAACTTCGGCAACAGTGCGTGTATTATTATCAGTTAAACAATCAACAATAATTCCAGCACCAGCAACACCATAACCTTCAAAGCGTAATTCAACATAATCTACACCCTCCAATTCACCTGTACCGCGTTTAATTGCACGCTCTACGTTATCTTTTGGTACATTATTTTCACGAGCTTTTTCTACTGCCAAACGTAACCGTGGGTTAGACTCTAAATCACCACCACCCATTTTTGCTGCAATTGCAATCTCTTTCACTAAGCGAGTGGTAATTTTACTTTTCTTTGCATCTGCAGAAGCTTTGCGATGTTTAATATTTGCCCACTTACTATGTCCAGCCATAAATCTACCCCAATAAAAATATTTTGCCGATATTTTAGCATAAATAATGAATATTATTAACCAGATAATTTATTTGTGGGTATAATCATCGCTTAATAACAATCGACCAATTTGGCGATAAGTTAGAAATCAAAATAAGTTAATACTAACCTCAACTAGAAATAAGGACTTGATTAATGCTACAAGTACCCAGTCAAGCTAAGCTCATTCAACTTGGTGGTGTTACACCATGACTCAACGCAATACCAAAATATTTACTTTAATATTATTATGCATTGGTTACTTCATTGATTTTTATGATTTAACTATCATGGGTGTAAGTTATAACGAGTTAATTCAACAACAATTTCAAATTCATTCGACTACACAAATTCAACAAACCTATCTGATGATCAGTAATTTCCAAACCGCAGGAATTTTTATTGGAGCTGTATTCTTTGGAATTTTAGGTGACAAAATTGGAAGAGCCACCGCAATAAAATATAGTATTCTGTTATATTCGATTACCACTATTGCCGCTGTATTTACCCACTCATTACCTATTTTCATAATACTACGCATGCTTTCCTACATTGGGTTAGCAACTGAATTTGCCACTTCTACAGTTCTAATTATTGAATTGTTTCCGATAAAATCTGCGGCGTGGAGTACTGCATTATTATATTGCTTTGGTGTACTTGGTGGAATTTGTGCAACCTTAATTGGATTTATTTCATGGCAAATCATGTTTTTAGCAGGTGGAGTAGCTGGATTAAGCTTATTTTTAGCACGAAGCAAAATTGGCGAATCTACAGAATTTTTAAGTAAAAAACTCAAGCATCAAGAGCAACTTGGTAGCCTAAAAATTCTCTTAACCACACCTCAACACCTGATACGGCTCTTACGCTATTTTTGTATGAATAGCCCATACTACGCCATGATAACCATGATGTTTATTTTCCCAAATTATATAATTCATGACTATAGTCTAGCTCACGCAACTAAATTATTACTACTAGGATTCTTCACTGGAAACATCATTAGCAGTTTACTAAGTGCTTTGTATAAACAATACTTTGTTAACGATAAGCCGTTTATGATTTGCATACTAATAATCTTCGTGAGCCTAATGCTTAGTTATAGTTTAATTTCTGAATCATCACTATTCATTTTTAGTATTGGTTTGGGCCTAATTGGTGGCGGTTACCCAATTTTACTTTCTCAACGTGCTGCACGTGAATTCCCAATTTACATTCGAAGTATCGCGAGTAATACACTCTTTGGCTTAGGGCGCGCTTCAAGCATTATGTTTAATTTGCTAATTATTAACTGGTTAAATACACCAAATACATTTGTTCATCATAGCGCCATCATTAGCAGTATTATTTTTGTCATTGCACTATTAAGCATATTAATCAGTCAAACAACATCTTTTGACGCTAAAAAAGCATCAGGTAATTAAAATGGCAAATATATTACTTGGAATTAGTGGTAGCATCGCCGCCTACAAAAGCATTCTACTATTACGCGAATTAACTGAACAAGGACATCAATGTAAAGTTGTGCTAACCAAGGGAGCACAGCAATTTATCACATCCGAACTGATTGCTGGTTTAGGGTGCGAAGTCTACACTGAATATAACATTGATTTATCCGACCACAAACAAGCCATGCTACATATCAATTTAGCACGATGGGCAGAACGCTTTATTATTGCTCCAGTATCAGCAAGTACAATCGCCAAATTGGTAGCTGGTATCGCAGATAATTTACTTGGAATGCTAGCCTTAGCCTATAACGGTTCATCTCCAATCTATATTGCACCAGCAATGAATCAAGCCATGTGGGCAAACTCAATTTTACAACAAAATATTTCAACTTTAAAAAAACATAATTTTGTTATCTGGGAACCACAATCAGGGATTCAGGCATGTGGTGAAAATGGTATGGGGCGCATGCTTGAAGCTAAAAAAATTAGTGAATTAATTCAAGAAAGCCTCGCTACAACACCCACGTCAAATAAAACGCTATTGATTACACTTGGTGCAACTATTGAACCAATTGACCCAGTGCGCTATATTTCCAATCATAGCTCTGGCAAAATGGGAATTGCAATTGTAAACGCTGCACTTGCACTTGGCATGAGAGTAATCGCAGTATGCGGTAAAACCAGTGAAGAAATATTAGAGCATTCAAATTTACAAATTATTAAGACCAGCAGTGCATTAGAAATGCTTTCGGCAACTCAAAATTATGCAACTCAGGCAGATATTTTTATTGCCGTAGCTGCTGTTTGTGATTATCGAGTAACCGAAATATCACCTGATAAAATAAAAAAAAATAAAGAAACTATCACATTACAATTAATCAAAAACCCAGATATTGTTAGCTTGGTAAAAAAACAATTTCCTGCATTGTTTACTGTCGGTTTTGCGGCAGAAACAGCTAACTTAATAGAACATGCGCAACAAAAACTACTCCGCAAACAATTAAATTTAATAATAGCAAATGATGTGAGTAATAACCAAATTTTTAATCATGATACCACATCAATTAGCATTATTAATCAAACTGGAATTCTATCAACCCATCAGCAAATTAGCAAATCCACTGCAGCACAAATTATTCTTCAAAAAACTCTCGAGCAAATTGCAAAATGAGTATACCAGCAAGAAACATAGTTGCAATCGATATTGGCAATACGAATACCAAGATCTTAATTAACACAGGACCATTACAAACTATTCATAACACAATACTCATTAAAAATAACGTCATTCAGCAATTCAATTTACCGCAAATCAATGAAATTGTGCATTTAGGCATTTGTAGTGTCGTAAGCCCAACCACCAGTAATAAAATAGTAAAAAAATTAATTAAACTAATGGGACTTAATCAACCTCAAATAATTTCAATTCAAACTAATGAGGTTTTAAACCTAGCCACGCCATCACAATCTCAAGATTTGCAACATCTAGGATGTGACCGTGCACTTAAAATATACTACCTAACTCAACTGAATAGATCCTCAAACCACTTGTGTTTTGGCTGTGGTACGGCATTTAGCATAGAAGTGGTAGCAAATGGATATTTAGTTGATAGCGCAATTACACCAGGAATATCCCTACAGCTAAAAACATTAAATACCAAGTTAGCTAATTTACCAAGTGTGGCAGATCAAGAAATTTCTGCAATTCTTGCCGGTGAAAAGTTTTATGCTACAAAACATTCCATTGTATACGGGATAATCAATAGTTTTTGTGGTCTAATTCAAACCTTGGCTAATAAATGGCAAGTAAGCACCATTACTGGCAGTGGCGGATACGCTGAGTTAGTTAGTAAATATTTACTGACTAATTATCAACTCTCAAGTAAAATACACATCAATCTTGAAACACAAATTATTAGACAAATCCTTGAAAAATATCATTGAAATATCTTGATTGGTATAGAAATAAATTCTGCTATGTTATAAAATACAGTTCTCTTGATCATTAATTCAGCAAAATCTAATAGAACTGAGATCTAACTCAGATGAAAACCAACTAAAAATAGAACGCACAATTATTAAATAAATAATTTGTATTAATTTAAAGAAAAGTGAGCGCAACTAAAACAGACCTTAACATAATTTTTAGGAAAATATAAAATGAAGAATTTAAAAATGAACGTAATTTTATTAAGTATCTCTGCTTCTCTAGCAGCTTGTTCTTTTGTTAGCTTGGACCCACAAGCAAAAGATATAACTGTCTCAAGCAATGCAAGCAATTTAAATAATTGTAAATTTGTTGGTAACACTAACGTGTCATTATGGGATAAAGCTGGTACTTTCCAAAGCCAAGAAAAAACTGAAAGCCAACTTAATATTTTGGCTCGTAATCAAGCAGCAACAATGGGTGGTAATACTGTGGTTGCAGAATCTGCAACGGCTGATGCAGTTCAAAAAACCTACCGTGTATATAACTGCGTAACTACTAATAATTAAAAACGAAGTATTCACATACCTGATTTGGCAATACATAAAAGAATTATATGCTCAGTATAGGTTCTGCATGTCTTTTTACTAACTAGCTAAATAACGCCTGGAATTTTGTGATAAAATTAAACACTTTATAAATAATTTTGTACTAGTCGTCATAATACTTGAAAAACTATTCATTCTATTTCTTGGGAGTTGTATATGAAAAATGTCATCTGGTTTGAACACTTGCGAATGACAGACGTTGGGGATGTTGGCGGTAAAAATGCTTCATTAGGTGAAATGATTTCACAATTGGATAGCAAAGGAATTCGTGTACCAGGTGGTTTTGCGACTACTGCACCAGCGTATAAGCACTTTCTTGAAGTTAATAACCTCAAACAAAAAATTGATGCAATATTAGATGACTTAAATGTTGACAACGTTATTGAACTAGCCAAAGCTGGTAAACAAATCCAAGCCTGGATCATGGAAGCTCCATTTCCAGAAGATTTTGAACGTGACCTAGAACAAGCTTATGCTGAAATGATTCAGCGTTATGGTAGTGATATCTCTGTAGCGGTGCGTTCATCAGCAACAGCAGAAGATTTGCCAGACGCTTCTTTTGCAGGACAACAAGATAGTTATTTGAATATTCGCGGAATTGACAATGTTAAATCCGCAGTTAAACAAGTTTTTGCATCGTTATACAACGACCGAGCAATTGCTTATCGTGTACACAAGGGTTTTGATCATTCATTAATTTACCTCTCAGCAGGTATTCAAAAAATGGTTCGTTCAGACACAGCCAGTTCAGGTGTAATGTTCACCGTTGATACTGAATCAGGCTTTGATAAAGTTGTGTTTGTAACTTCAAGTTATGGTTTAGGTGAATGTGTCGTACAAGGTATGGTTAATCCAGATGAGTTCTACATTTACAAACCAAATTTAGCTAAAAATAAACATGCAATTATTCGTAAAAACATCGGTAGCAAAGCCATGAAAATGGAATTTACCAATGCGAATGTGCCTGGTAAATCAGTACATACTACAGGTGTGCCACTACATGAACGTAATGTTTTCTCAATTACGGATGAAGATGCCATTGAACTTGGTAAGTTTGCGGTAATTATTGAAGAACATTATCAACGACCAATGGATGTCGAATGGGGTAAAGATGGACTAGATGGAAAAATTTACATCTTACAAGCTCGCCCTGAAACAGTAAAATCACAAGAAAATCAGCATGGTAAACAAACTCGCTATCATTTACGTGAGCGCGGTCATGTACTTGTCGAAGGACGTGCAGTTGGACAAAAAGCTGCAACAGGAGTGGTGCGCCTCGTTAAAGATCACAGTGAAATGGATTCTGTAAAACCTGGTGATATTTTAGTTACCGATATGACCGATCCAGACTGGGAACCAGTAATGAAACGAGCTGCCGCAATTGTCACTAACCGCGGTGGACGTACTTGTCATGCGGCGATTATCGCACGTGAATTGGGAATTCCAGCAATTGTTGGCTGTGAAAATGCAACTGAAGCTCTAACTGAAGGTCAGTCTGTAACAGTTTCATGCTGTGAAGGTGATACTGGTCACGTTTATAATGGGCATCTTGAAATTGAAGTTTTAGAGCTGGACGTAGTTAACATGCCACAACTTCCTGTTGAAATTATGATGAATGTTGGTAATCCAGAATTAGCATTTACCTTCTCAAGCACACCTAACTTTGGGGTTGGATTGGCTCGCTTGGAATTCATTATCAACCGTCAAATTGGTATCCACCCTAAAGCATTACTAGAATTTGACACATTACCAGAACCCTTAAAAAGCACAGTAGCCGATAAAATTGCCTGCTACCCTAGCCCGGTTGAATATTATGTTGATAAGCTTGCTGAAGGTATTGCAACAATTGCCGCAGCCTTCTATCCTAAGAAAGTTATTGTGCGTTTATCTGATTTTAAATCTAATGAATACTCAAATTTAATTGGTGGCAAGCTTTATGAACCAGTCGAAGAAAATCCAATGATGGGATTTAGGGGTGCTGCACGATATATTGCGCCAAATTTCCGTGACTGTTTTGATTTAGAGTGCATGGCGATTAATAAAGTACGCAAATTAATGGCGCTAGATAACGTTACTATCATGATTCCATTTGTACGTACAACGGCGGAAGCTAAAGAAGTAATCAACTTATTAGCAGACAATGGCTTAGTTCGTGGCGTTGATGGATTAAATATTTACATGATGTGTGAAATTCCATCAAATGCAATTTTAGCTGAAAAATTCCTTGAATATTTTGATGGATTCTCAATTGGTTCAAACGATATGACCCAATTAACGCTAGGAATTGATCGTGACTCAAATGGTGCGATTGCTGCCTCATTTGATGAACGTAATGATGCAGTCAAAGCAATGCTACACTTAGCCATTAGTGCTTGCCGCAAACATGGTAAATATGTTGGTATATGTGGACAAGGGCCATCTGATCACCCTGATTTTGCTAAATGGTTAATTGATGAAGGAATTGAGACAATTTCTCTTAATCCTGATACGGTGATTGATACATGGCTGTATTTATATGAGCATTTAAATACTAATACTAATAAATAAGCAGGAGTTTTATATGACTAAACGTAGAGTTGTCGTAACTGGAATAGGTATAGTTTCTCCAGTTGGAAATGATTTAAGCACTACTTGGAATAATATTACAAATGGTGTCAGTGGAATTGACCTAATTACCCAATTTGATACGGCTAATTTCGCCACAAAATTTGCTGGTGAAGTTAAAAATTTCAGTACTGAAGGATACTTTGATGCTAAAGAAGCACGCCGTACCGATCGCTTTATTCAACTTGGCGTAGTTGCTGGTGTGCAAGCTGTTCGTGATTCTGGAATTGAAGATCTCGTAAATTTGGATAAAGAACGAGTTGGATTAATTATTGGATCTGGGATTGGTGGTTTACCAACTATTGAAAATCATAGCGTAATTTTAAATGAAAAAGGTCCACGTAAAATTGGTCCATTCTTTATTCCTGGTGCACTTGGTAACATGATTGCAGGACAACTTTCAATACTATATGGCTACAAAGGAGTTAGCTATGGTATTGTTAGCGCATGCGCAAGTAGCAATCATTGCATCGGTGATGCATCACGGTATATAGAATATGGCGATTGCGATATAATGCTTGCAGGTGGTGCTGAAGGCAGTATCTGTGGTACTGGGGTTGCAGGTTTTAATTCATTAAAAGCTCTCTCGACTCGAAATGATGATCCAAAAGCTGCATCACGTCCATGGGACAAAGATCGTGATGGATTTGTGATGGGCGAAGGTTCTGCGGTATTGGTACTTGAAGAATATGAACATGCTAAAAAACGTGGTGCAAAAATTTATGCTGAAGTAGTTGGCTATGGCGCAACCTCTGATGCTTACCATATTACGTCTCCAACAATTGATGGACCTGCTCGTAGTATGAAAATGGCGTTAAAAAATGCCGCAATTAGTTTAGATAAAATTGGCTATATTAATGCGCATGGTACTTCAACTCCAGTTGGTGATATCAATGAAAGTAATGCTGTTAAAGAAGTTTTCGGCGCACATGCGTATAACTTATCAGTTAGTTCAACTAAATCAATGACAGGACACTTACTTGGTGCGGCTAGCGCAATTGAAGCTGTATTTAGCATTATGGCAATTAAAGATGGTATTATTCCACCAACGATTAATTTAACCAACCAAGATCCAGAATGCGACTTAGACTATACCGCAAATATAGCCAAGCCTAAAAACTTAGAATTTGCAATGTCTAATTCATTTGGCTTTGGTGGAACTAATTCAACAATTATCTTCAAAAAAATCTAGGAGTTTTTAAATAATGGCTAAAATGGTAAATTGTATTAAACTTGGTGTTGAAGCTGAAGGATTAGACTTTGCACCACTACCAGGTGAATTAGGGCAAAAAGTCTTAGAAAATGTATCTAAAGAAGCTTGGCAAGGCTGGATCAAACAGCAAACTATGATTATAAATGAAAACCGTTTAAATCTTTCCGAAGATTCAGCGCGTAAATATTTACGTCAACAATTAGAATATTATTTCTTTGCAGGTAGATAGTATGTCAGCAAAAATAACTAAGGCTGTATTTCCAGTTGCTGGCATGGGCACAAGATTCTTGCCAGCAACTAAAGCATCACCAAAAGAAATGCTACCAATAGTTGACAAACCATTAATTCAGTATGCTGTTGAAGAAGCAATCAGTGCTGGTATTACAGAATTAATTTTTATTACTGGACGTAATAAGCGTTCAATTGAAGATCACTTTGATAAAGCCTATGAATTAGAAACCGAATTAGAACTTAAAAATAAAACTCAATTATTGGAAATAGTTCAAAATATTTTACCAAACAACGTAAATTGTATCTATATTCGTCAAGCAGAAGCACTTGGACTTGGTCATGCAGTATTGACTGCTAGCTCAGTAGTTGGTAATGAGGCCTTTGCGGTAATTTTAGCCGACGAATTGATTGATGGACAGCCAGGAGCACTAGCACAAATGATAGAAGTTTATAACCAAACTGAGTCATCTGTTCTAGGCGTTAGCGAAGTACATCCAGAAGATGTTTCCTCTTATGGAATTGTAAAACTGGCCGATGAGGCGCTTAAATTTAAGAAAATTGAGGCAATCGTTGAAAAACCAAGTCAAGAAAATGCACCATCAAATTTAGCCGCTGTTGGTCGTTATATTTTAACCCCACGTATTTTTAATGAACTACGCAATACGCAACGTGGTGTTGGTGGCGAAATTCAGCTAACTGATGCAATCTCTGAAGTACTGCACTACGAAGCTATTTTTGCTCATGTGATTGAAGGTAAGCGTTATGATTGTGGATCAAAATTAGGTTACTTGGAAGCTACCATAGGCTATGGATTGAAACATCCAGAAGTAGGAGAGGAATTACGTAGCTACCTTAGACAATTAAAACTTGAACTCTAATAAAATAAACCATCAAATAATTTGATGGTTTATTTTTATACTGCTATGTTAAGCCATTAGGATAACTGCCAAAATTTCAGCACACTAAAAAATAATTCTTATAAGATTGAACTATCATTATGAGTTAATATAGTCCTCTTTTTAAATGAAATACCCATAATATGACTGAGTCCATCAACTAGCAGTACCAACCACAACAATGGATCATATAAATAATCCCAAAAATTATTTGAAGACTGTAGCTTAAAATAAAAAGCAACTAATGCTAACAGCCAAACATAACCAAGTCTTCGATTAGCAATTATTAAAAATAAAATTAATCCAGAAAAAACTAATAACATTATTGATGATAGATAACCTAAGTTATAAATATCAAAATTAATAAAGCCAAATGTCGACAAATATAAAAATGTGCCTAATAGCACTAAACCAAATTTTTCTACATTACACAATACCGCAGTCTTAGAGTCACTAAAATCAAATTGATTAATGATAATAAAAATCATTAATGCACCACTGGTAATACTAACATCACCTATAGCACCACGCAATAATTCAACCACTGAACTACCACGGTATACCGGTATTATATTACTGCCAAGCAGCGTCAATACAAACAGTAAACCACTAAAGAACAACGAACGCTTTGGCAAGCTACTAAGATACACAATTAATAAGGCAACAGCCAAAGAATAAATGCTTAATTGAATAAACTCAATGTACGGTAGCATGCTTCACAACCTCGTCTAACCACTCTCGATTAAAGCGTACATGTTTGATAGTTTTACGATTATTAGTGTATAAAATATCAATATAACTTTGATTCACATGCACTGAAGGATAAGAAAATTCATCACCAAATGTATTTTCTAATTCATATATTTTACGCCAATACACTCCATTTACAGAAATAGCTAAATCAAGATTACCACGATTTTCTTGATTATATACCATTAGATAACGTCCATCATACAGATTTACAACTTCCAAGGATGAATCTGGATTAGTAAAATTCGTTGCCTGAGGATTAGACCAAGTACGCCCCGCATCAGTAGTTTTAGCTACAAATAATTCACGCTCTTCAAGATTAGTTGAGCTATTTCTAAAATAAACCAATGCTGAATCACTACTAATTGGCATCACACTAGGCTGAATCATTCTATTTTTTGCTGTTATCCTAGTTTGCTCAACAAATACTCCATCTGCATTAAATCTCAATAACTCAGGATATTTACGTCCTAACTCAAGATAAACTGGTAAATAAAATCCGCCATCGCTTAAACTAACAGCAGAAGTGCGCACCAAGGTACTTAAATTAAAAAATGGGCTAATCACAATACGCTCTGGTTTACTCCAAACTTTTCCATCATCGTGCGAAGTTAAATGATTAAGTGCACTTCCAGACCAACCGCCAACACTTACAGAGACTACAAATAAATGCAAATCTCCGTTCTCTGCTCGATAAATAACGGGGTTACCAACTTTAATTACATAACGATGATTGGCTTTAGCTATCATACTTGGATCCAAGATAGCTTTTGCCATACTCCAGTGCCCTAAATGATAGGTAGAACTCCAAATTTTCACATCAGGACTTCCCTCTCTTGTTCCAGCAAACCAAAAAGCAAGCAAATCGCCATTTGGCATTACTGTAAACGACGAACTATGGGCAGCTGGCAAATAACTTGGCTGAGGTATAATTTGTGATTCAAAGATTGGAGGCTTACTGACCTGATTTAAATGGCGTGAACTCACTTCTAGTTTAAATTTTGCATTATTCAAACCTAAATGCTCGTACTTTAAGTATAGTGAAGCTGTTGATGCGACAAGAGCAACAATTGCAACAGCTTTAATCACTTTAAGACGCATGATCTAACTATTATCCAAACTATTAATTTTTTCTATTAATTGAATAACATTATATGTGCTTCCTAATCTAAACAAATCTGGATTTTGAATAATTTGTTTATATAACTCAGGATGATGAGGACATGCGCCAATTGTTACCTGATTATCGATAACATAGCCAAAAATATTTTGACAAATATCAGCATACTTTTGCCTTAACTCGTCGCTCACAAATTCAGCAGCTATCACTTGATCTAAAGACTTGCCACCCAACTTAATATAGCCATTAGAGCCAAGAATCGTCAACAATACTTCTATATTATGCGGTTCTGCAGCTAAACAAATTTCTAATGTAGCCCCAAATGAACCAAAATCTAATAATGCATAAGCAGAATCTGCAACTTCAGATGATTTAAATTTGGTATTATAAAACTGTGCTGCAGCAACTTTGGGCACACCAAGTAAATATTGCATAATATCTAAATAATGTATACCAAATTCATTTAAAACACCACCACAACCAGCATAATCGCCACGCCAGCCACTAAAATAGTCATCTGGTCGCTGCCAACGTTGAATTAAAGAGCTACCACGAATCTCACCCAACAACTTATCGCTTAAAATACGTTTTACCAGTTCGATGGATTGATTTAAGCGCACTTGCAAAACACAAAAAATATCCAAATTATTCTCTGCCGCTAATTTCTCAAGCTGAATAATTTGTTCTGACTTAAAGCTAGCTGGTTTTTCAATAATTACATTTTTACCATTTAATAAAGCACGGCTAGCTTGTTGATAATGTAGATGACTTGGAGTTAGAATAACTACACAATTTACTTTAGAGTCGTTGAAAAGTTCATCTTCACTGGCGTAGTTCTGCTGTGCTAATAATTCTAGCTTAAGTTTAGCATTGATCTCAAGATCAGGTTCAAAATACCCGATAAATTCAAAACTATCTGCATTGGCTTGCAATGCCGCCAAATGACGAGAAAAAATTGCGCCACACCCTAATACGGCTACCTTGTACTTTGCCATAATTCAACCTTTATAGTTTAGGTAAACTAATTTTTGCTTTTTCATTCACTCGGTATAAAACAATTAATTTACCGATATGTTGCACAAAGCTTGCATTCGTTGCCACACACATTTCTTCTATCATAGCCTCACGTACTTCACGTTCATCACCCAAAACACGTACTTTAATTAACTCATGAGCTTTTAAATTTAAATCTATTTCTTTAATTACCGATTCAGTTAAGCCATTATTCCCAATAATTACCACTGGCTGTAAATCATGAGCCAAGCCTTTAAGATATTGACGCTGTTTAACTGTTAATTGTTGCATGATTATCCTTATTCTTATTATTTAATTTTCTTCGCGATTTAAACGCATAAAACACTGTACTTGAGATCATAACCAAAAAAGCCCACACGGTTAATGGTTTATCTGAACCTAAAATTGACCACATGCAAAATACGGCAGCTAACATACCAAGTATAACATATAACCAATAAGTCTTAGTTCCAACTTTATCTACTCCAATTACCATCATAGCAAATGCAGAATAAATATATGGAATAAGATATAAAATTACCGACATAGTAATGATTTTATTAAATTGTTGTTGTGCGGTTGGTGCAATCGTCATAACCACAACTAAACTCATAATCACGGCTAAAATAGTTAATCCAATAGCAGGAACGCCTCGTTTATTAACTTTGCCAAAAATACTTGGAAATAATTTATCTTCGGCTGCGGCTTTTGCGGTTTGTCCAGTCACTAAAGTCCAACCAGCCATAGCACCAGCCACATCTAAAATAGCCACCACAGACATAATTACTCCAGCTACTGGAGTATGGAAAATAATTGATAGTGTATCAGCAAATGGAGCACTGGATGCAGCCAAAGTTTTATTTGGTACAATACCCATCATGACTGTACAAGTAGAAATATATAACACACTGGCAACCACCACCCCAAGGATTGTAGCCAATGGTACGTTTCGTTTGGGATTACGTACAACTGCAGCGGAAACACATGCCGACTCAACTCCAATGAATGCCCACATAATATTATTAAATGAGGAATTAACCGCAGTAGTTGCAGACTGATGAGAAACATTCCAACCAGCCATAAATGTTTTCAAATCAAACCAATGCCAACCAAAGACGGCTACAAAAATTAATGGAATCAAAGCTAATATGAATGCACTAGATTGAACGTAACTAACTACTTTTGCACCGCGAATATTGAGCCAAGTAAATAGCCAAATAATCACAATTTGTGTTGAAGCACTAATGGCTAAATCCGCAAAAATTGGAAAAATATTAGCCAAATAACCTACAATAATTGTCAACATACTAACCAAAGCAATCCAATTGGCTAATGAATAAACAAAATTAGTTTGATAACCAACAAAATCGCCAAAGGCCTCACGTGCATACGAATAAGGCCCAGCACCACGTGGCACCAAAATTGCTAATTTAGCAAAAATCAAAGCCAAAGCAATTACACCAATTAGCGCAACACCCCATCCAATTAAAGAGATCCCACCAATCCCAGCTAATGAGGCTGGCAGCATATATACTCCAGAACCAAGCATATTACTAGTAACCAAAAACATTGCCGCCATTAGACCAATTTGTGAAACACTTTTTTTGCCTGCCATCTGCATACTATTGCTAATCCTTAACTGAACGCATACATTATTCTTTTAAACGCAAACGATATTATACAAAATATCGTGATTAAAATTGTGGCTAATTGAAAAAGCCTGTCAACAAACAGGCTTTTTCAAGCAAGTTTAATTCAAATCAAAGCAACTACACATGAAATTACGATCCCCATGAGCATCATCGATTCGATTTACCGATGGAAACACTTTAGCTTCTTGCAACTCTTTGGTTGGAAAACACCCTAGTTCTTGCGAATATGATTTGCCCCAAGTCATTAAATCCGCTAACGTATGAGGTGCATTCTTAAGAGGATTGTCGATTTTATCAAATTCACCATTGATTACTTGCTGTACTTCATTATAAATAGAACTCATTGCATCAATAAAACGATCTAACTCATCCTTGCTTTCACTTTCAGTCGGTTCAATCATAAATGTTCCTGGTACTGGGAATGACATAGTTGGTGCATGGAATCCATAGTCCATTAAACGTTTAGCAAAATCAACTTCAGTAATACCACTAAGCGCTTTTAATGGGCGTAAGTCAACGATACATTCATGTGCAACCTTACCATTTTGACCAGTGTACAAAATCGGATAACCAATTGCATTTAATTTATGCGCAATATAATTTGCACTTAAAATCGCGGTTTTTGTCGATAGCTCCAAGCCTTCTTCGCCAAGTAATGTATTATACATCCACGAAATTGCTAAAATTGAAGCACTACCAAATGGAGATGAAGATACCCCAGTATTATCGGCATAATCTTTACCATCATAGATCGGATTACCTGGCAAAAATTCAACCAAATGAGCTTGAACACCAATCGGTCCCATACCAGGTCCGCCGCCACCATGTGGAATCGAGAAAGTTTTATGTAAATTGATGTGCGATACATCAGCGCCCAATTCAGCTGGTTTAACTAAACCGACCAAGGCATTTAAATTTGCCCCATCCATATAAACTTGTCCACCACTGGCATGAATAATGGCACAAATTTGCTTAATGCTAGCTTCAAATACGCCATGAGTCGATGGATAAGTAATCATCAAGCAACATAAGTCATCTTTATGCTCTTCAGACTTAGCTTGTAAATCTGATAATTCAACATTCCCCATCTCATCACAATTAACTACAATAACCTCTAACCCCATCATATGTGCAGTTGCCGGATTAGTACCATGTGCAGAACGAGGAATTAAACAAATATTTCGTTGACCCTGTCCAATACTATCTTGATAGCGACGAATTGCCAAAATTCCTGCATACTCACCTTGAGCACCAGAATTTGGCTGCATACACACATCGGCAAATCCAGTAATTTCTTTAAGCTGCTGCTTAAGTCCATTAATTAAACCCAAATAACCTTGTACGCTATCCCGTGGTGCAAATGGGTGAATTTGTGCCATTTTAGGCCAAGATAATGGCTCAAGCTCAGCCGCTGCATTTAATTTCATCGTACAAGAACCTAACGGAATCATACTATGCACTAAAGAAATATCTTTATTTTCCAGCATTTTTAAATAACGCATCATTTTAGTTTCAGTTTGATAATCTTTGAAAACTGAATGGCTTAAAATTTCATCTTGACGATAAAAATCATTTTGCACAGCTAAAACTTCATCAGCATTCAAATGATAGAATTCATTATTGTCAGTAATTAACTCATAAAGAGCTTCAACTTCCGCAAAAGTAGCACTTTCACCGACTGAAATAAAAATCTGTTCAGCATAATAACCGACTGCATAGCCATGTTCAGATAATTTATTAACTAATTTCTCAGGATCATCAACAGTAAAACATAGAGTATCAAAAATAACATCATCAGCTGTATTAATTAGCTTGGTTCCGGCCTTGCGTAAATTATGCGCTAATAAATTTGCTAAATATGTAACATTTTTTGCAATCGCACGCAATCCTTCAGAGCCATGATAAACGGCATAGAAACCAGCCATATTTGCCAATAAAACCTGTGACGTACAAATATTAGAGGTTGCCTTCTCACGACGAATATGTTGTTCACGAGTCTGTAGGGCCATTCGTAAGGATTTTTTACCACGCGCGTCAATTGATACACCAATAACTCTGCCTGGCATAGTACGTTTATAAGCATCTCTCGTTGCCATATATGCCGCAGATGGACCGCCAAATCCTAATGGAACTCCGAAACGTTGCGTCGAACCAACTCCAATATCTGCACCTTGTGCCGCTGGTGATTTAAATAATACTAAACTTAAAATATCACAAGCCATCACAACAATTAATTTTTTGGCTTGCTCTTTCCAATACTGAATGATATTTTTATAATCACGTACATTGCCAATTACGTCTGGGTTTTGAATGAATACGCCAAAAAAATCATTTGGATTTAATTCGTTCACCACTCCAACCTGTAACTCAATTCCAAGATACTTAGCACGTGTTTGCATTACGCTTAAAGTTTGTGGCAAAACGTTATTTGCAATAAAAAATTTATTCCCACTCGTGGTATTAATCCGATGCGCCATTGCCATCGCTTCGGCTGCAGCCGTAGCTTCATCTAATAATGAAGCATTCGCTAAGTCAAAGCCAGTTAAATCAATAACCATTTGCTGATAATTAAGCAATGCTTGTAATCTACCCTGCGCAATTTCAGCTTGATATGGGGTGTACGCTGTATACCAACCTGGATTCTCAAACACATTCCGACGAATTACCGCAGGAGTTAACGTATCATGATAACCTAACCCGATATAGTTTTTATGAAGTTTATTGGCATCAATCATAGCAGATAATTTAGCTAACGCTTGATCTTCACTCAACCCAACTTGACGAGTTGTTTTGGTCGTGCTCAACAAATCAGCTGGAACCACATCTTGAATAAATCCATCTAGATCTTTATAACCTAATTCACTTAATAATAAATCTTGCTCAGCCTGATTAATACCAATATGCCGACGACTAAAATTATTCATTTAACTCTCCATATATAGTTTATCTAATAAATAAAAATACTGCTTAGTATAAAAAAACCCCGTTCTAATAAAAACAGGGTTATTTAATGCGCTACTTTTAGCCTATTAAAGCTTTGTATTTATCAGCACTCATTAAAGCATTCAAATCAGCAACATCGATTAATTTTAATTTAAATAACCATCCAGCAACATGAGGATCAGTATTAGCCAAGGTAGGATCAGCAACCACTTCATCATTAATTGCAATTACTTCACCTGCGATTGGAGAAAATAAATCAGAAGCAGCCTTCACTGATTCTACAACACCAATTGTATCGCCAACTGCGACAACTTGTCCAACGCTTGGTAATTCAACATAAACTAAATCACCTAATAACTCTTGAGCATGATTGGTAATGCCAACTTCAACAGTCGAATCTTCAACTAAACGCACCCATTCATGAGTATCCACAAATTTCATATCAGAATTATACATAATCACTCCTTAAAAATTTTCTTACCATTACGCACAAATGGCAGACCAACTATTTTAACTGCTTCTAATTTACCACGAATATCTACTGTAATTTCTCCACTAAATTCTGGATTAACTCTGGCAATTCCAATTGATATTTTCAAACTTGGCGAAAAAGTACCGCTCGTAGTTATACCAAACTCTTGACCATTTGCGTATAATTTTTGACCTTCACGTAATATACCTTTACCTAACAAAATTATGCCAACTTGCTTTTGATTATCTGGAGATAGTCTTAATAATTGATAGGCTTTTTTGCCAATAAAGTCACGATCTTCATCGCTTAAATCAACCACCCAATCCATATTACAAGATAATGGTGTAATTGTTTCATCCATTTCATGCCCATAAAGATTCATGCCAGCCTCTAGGCGTAGTGTATCACGCGCACCTAGACCACAGGGTGCAACTCCATGATCAAGCATCATAGTCCAAAAAGAATTGGCTTCTTCCTTAGGCAACATGATCTCTAAACCATTTTCACCAGTGTAACCTGTGCGTGCATAAAAATAGCCTTCTTCTTCAACTGCCATAAAAGTTTTTAGCGTTAACAATTTATCTGACATGTGCGGATGAGCTGCTGCAACCTTAGCAATCGCGTCAGGTCCTTGCACAGCCAACATAGCTAAATCTCTACGTGAGAAAATTTCTACTTTAAAGTTTGCTGCTACTTGTTTGATCCAATTTAAATCTTTGGCTTCCGTAGCGGCATTGGTAATTACGCGATAACCAAAAGGCATCAAGTAAACAATTAAGTCATCAATCACACCAGCTTCTTGATTTAATAATCCAGAGTAAAGCGCTTTGCCAAGTCCAAATTTCTCTAATTTCTCAACGTCATTACTCAACAAATAACGAAGAAATGGTTTAGCATCAACACCATGGATATCACTAATAACCATATGCGAAACATCAAACATTCCAGCCGCAGTGCGGACAACTTCATGCTCTTTAATTTGTGAACCGTAGTTAACTGGCAATGCCCAACCACCAAAATCAACAATTTTGGCATCAGAATCTAAATGACTAGTATAAAATGGAGTGTAGTTCATTAAACTACCTTATTAAAAATTTAATTCGCAATATTATACCCCTTCTAAGAAATATTGTGGAATAACTAACGGTGCACAGCACCATTACAAATCATTGCACTCAAATAATAAGCTGATTTAATTCAAAATAAATCCAAACCATGGATAAAATCTCACCTAGTCTTGAGTTTATATATAAAACTCTATATAATTACAACTTTATTCACGTCTACTTTTAATAAAGAAATTACCCCATGAGCAGCCAAGCAACAATAAAGTATCTTAAAGACTATCAACAGCCAAATTATTTAGTCACTACAACCAATCTTGAATTCCAAATTAAAGAGCAACATGTTATTGCGACAGTCAGTACCAATTACTCTAAAGACCAACAACAGGACTCAAATAACAACCTAATCCTTAATGGTTCGAGTAAATTGCTTCAGGTTAAATTAAACCAACAAGAATTCCATGACTATGTTTTAATAAATGATGAATTAATACTAAGTAATTTACCAAGTAGCTTTGAACTTACAATCGTAACAGAAATCGATGCATTTAATAATAAGAGCTGCATGGGATTATATGCTTCCCAAGGAAGTTTATTTACACAGTGTGAGCCAGAAGGATTCCGCAAAATCACTTATTATCAAGATCGTCCGGATGTCATGGCAATTTTTACTACTACAATTATTGCAGATAAAAAAGATTATCCAGTAATGCTATCCAATGGAAATAGGGTTAATGAGGAACTGCTCGACGATGGCAGAACTAAAGTGGTTTGGCATGATCCATTTAAAAAACCAAGCTATTTATTTGCGTTAGTTGCGGGTAAATTTGCCATGATTGAAGATCAATATATTACTAGCTCTGGACGTAAAATCCAGCTAGAAGTATACAGTGATACAGAATCTATTTCCCAGTGCCAACATTGTATGGAGTCATTAAAACGCTCAATGCAATGGGATGAGCAACGCTTTAATCTGGAATATGATTTAGATCGTTACATGATAGTTGCCAGTGGTGACTTTAATATGGGTGCGATGGAAAATAAAGGTCTTAACATTTTTAATACAAAATATGTTTTAGCTGAAAGTAAAACGGCAACAGATACTGATTTTATTAACGTTGAAGCGGTAGTTGGTCATGAATATTTTCACAATTGGACTGGTAATCGTGTAACTTGTCGTGACTGGTTTCAGTTATCATTAAAAGAAGGTTTAACTGTATTTCGTGATCAAGAATTCACCTCAGATCTACATTCACGTGCAGTAAAGCGTATTCAATCCGTAAAAACACTGCGCCAAGGTCAATTCCCTGAAGATGCATCGGCTTTAGCACATCCAATTCGTCCTGCATCATATATTGAAATGAATAATTTTTATACTATGACTGTATATGAAAAAGGATCTGAAGTAGTACGAATGTACCAAACTATTCTTGGGCGCGATGGTTTCAAACATGGCATGGATCTTTATTTCGCACGCCATGACGGACAAGCTGTAACGTGTAATGAATTTTGTAATGCGATGGCAGATGCTAATCACACTAATCTAGAACAGTTTCTACTTTGGTATTCACAAGCAGGTACGCCAATTTTAACCATTAGCGATAGCTATAATGCAACAACACAAGAATATCAGTTAATTATTGAACAACATATTCCTGGCACTCCAGATATGACAAATAAGTCTCCAATGTTGATTCCTCTTGAAATTGGTCTAATCTCTGCTAGCGGTCAAGAGTTGACGTTTGAATTAACATCTGGGCTAAACACACAACCCGAAAATAATTGTGTATTGCTAGTTAATCAAACTCAAAATGTGTTTAAATTTAAAGTTGCTGAACATCCTACACCATCATTACTACGTAATTTCTCAGCACCTGTCATTATTAATTATCCATATACACAGGCACAATTACTTAACTTGGCAGCTAATGATAGCAATTCATTTAATCGTTGGGAAGCTGTTCAGACTTTATATAAACAAGAAATTGCAGCGCTGTATAATGCTACTAATATCCAATCAAATTTTGTTTCAGATAAGCTAGTTGCAGCAATTGCAGCCACGATAACTGACGAAAAACTAGATCCAAGCATGCGTAGTTTAATTATAACCACGCCAAGTTTTGCTGAACTAAGTTTACAATTTAAACCAGTCAATGTAGAAAAACTAAATCAAGCAATTACTTGTTTACGTAAAACTTTAGCTAATTCCTTAGAAAATGAATTTTTAGTAATTTACCAAGCAAATTATCGCGCAGAATATGATTTTAACGATGCAGGTAAACGTGCGTTAAAAAATACTGCCCTGCACTATTTGTTAATGGGTTCTAATTCCGCTAAATATATTAATTTAGTTGAGAAGCAATATGAGCTATCAGATAATATGACTGATACAATTTCTGCATTAAGCTCCGTTAATGATCTGGAACACCCAATTCGTAAGCAACTTTTAGTTAAATTCAATCAAACTTATCAAAATTATCCACTAGTTATGGACAAATGGTTTACCTTACAAAGCCAAAGCCAATTAAATAACACTTTGGAGCGTGTCAAGTCTTTAACCTCTCACCCACAATTTGATAATAGCAATCCGAATAAACTCTATGCTTTGATTCGTGCATTCACGGCCAATAGCTTATTATTTAATACCCAAGACGGTTATGCTTTTATTGCTGACGAAATTTTACGTATTGACAGCTTTAATTCTGGAGTTGCCAGTCGCATTGCCCATGGCTTTAGTATAATTAGCAGCCTAAGCATAAAATATCAGAAATTGGCAAAACCTGAAATGCAACGTATATTAGACCAAGATGGCTTGTCAAAAGATGTTTATGAACTAATTTCAAAAACCATGAATCAATTAAATTAATTTTAGTGAGAAGATAAAAATGAAGAAATTTGCAATTATTTTGGGTGGATGTGGACGAATGGACGGTTCTGAAATTCATGAATCGGTTTTAACCTTACTTGCAGTGCAACAAGCTGGTGCCAACTACCAGTGTTTTAGTTTAAATCAGGCACAAGCACAAGTTATAAATCATCTCGATAATCAACCCTCTAAACAAGAAACGCGTAATATGCTAGTTGAGTCAGCAAGAATTGCACGCGGTGATGTACAACCATTAGAAAATCTAAATGTAAATGATTTTGCAGGACTAATTATTCCAGGTGGAAATGGAGTTGCCGCAAATTTATTTACATTGGCTCAAGATGGAGCTGAATTTCACGTAAACCAATTAGTCTCTCAAGCTGCACAAAATTTCACCAAGGCTCAAAAACCAGTTGGATTTATTTGTATTGCACCAGTAATGATTCCAGCAATTTACGACTTCCAAGTTCGCATGACTATTGGTAATGATCCAGATACTGCCAAATTGGTAGAATCACGTGGAGCTATACATCATAACTGTAACGTCCACGAGATTTGTATTGATGAAACCCATAAAATTGTTTCAACTCCAGCTTATATGCTGGCACAGAATATTAGCGAATGCTATAATGGAATTAGCAAACTCGTCCAGCAGTTAGTTAAGTTCGTATAAATATAACATTTAGTATCAACAACAAGATGATCTTAAATAAAACTGCAGTATGGTGGATTAATTGTATTGCTGTGTTAGTTCTAACACAGCTTTTAGGTGGCTGCAATAAAATTGCCAAAAAAACTCCATCACAATGTAAAGATATTTCGATTCAAAACAAATTATTAGATTTATCTTCTCTAAAGATAATGACTAATCCTCAACTGAACTCAAACATCATTAATATAACTACTCTTGAAAAATTTCCCAATAGGATAACGAATTGCCGTGCAATAATTGACTATAGATACAGCATTATCCCAACCAAAAATTACCGTCTAGCTTATGATTTCACAATAAATGATGATGGTGAAATCACCAAATTAGTACCACAAAATAATTTAAAAAATATGGACTATAAAACATGGCTTACACAACTACCACAAATGATAAATCAACAAAATAGCCGTGGAGGCACATTAAGCACTCTTCAAATTCAGAATAAAAATCAATTACAACAACGGCTATATTTAAACACTCATATTTTAAATTTCCCAGATCAAAATAATATTAATAAAATCACAATTACCCAAACAATCAATTTTACTAATCAAGATATTTTTATCATCAATATTCAGAATTTAAAATTAAATCTTAATACTAATTATTTATTATCCATTCAAAGTGAAAGTCAATTTTACTTAAGTAATAAATTTAATTATCAAAATATTGGCATCAATCAAGATCAGTCACAAGTTAATTTTCTGGGATCATGCAAATATCAATTTTCAGAATCAAATGATTACTCAATCTACCAATATAAAAATAATCAACTAAAATTAATTCAAAATGCTCACCCGATAACTTATTATCAACAAAAATTTTCAACTTTAACACCAACACAAATCTTGACTCAAATTAAAGCAGATGGCTGTTTAAATGGTGATCAATTTTACTTATCGGATATTTGTACTAATAATATTACAACTTATTGCTTCAAGTTTAATTCCATGAATCAACCACAAAAAAACAAAGCATACTGGTTATTACAAAGTATGTGCCTAAATCACTATGAATATTCCAACTGAATCTATTCTATTCTCCAAAATAAAAAGGATAGATCTAACGACCTATCCTTGCTAGATATTGATACAGCTCAATTACTTTGCTGTAACCTCAAGTGCCTTACCTGCTTGATATTTAATATTATACCCACCAACTACAAGTTCTTTATTTAAATCAGCCAAATTAGTAAATATAATTGGTGTAATCATAGATGGAACCTTCGCAGCAATATAGTTAAAATCAAATTTAATTAACGGAGTACCACATTTAACATCATCATCCACACTAACCAAAGCATCAAAGCCATCACCACCAAGATTAACCGTATCCATACCAATGTGCATTAACACTTCAACTCCATCAGCAGTAGTGACAACACAAGCATGTTTAGTTCTAAAAAGCATAGTTACTTTACCATCAACTGGTGACACTAAAACATTTGATGTAGGATTAATTGCAAAACCATCACCCATTATTTTAGTTGAAAAAACTTGATCAGGAACTGAGTCTAATTGAATTAACTCACCATCTAAAGGCATAACAAAATTACTCACGTGAAGATCCTTTACTAACAAAACCTTAATTTATATATTACAGCAGCACTAAAACTCACACAATGTACAATGACACGCAAATTTAACACACATCCAAAAACGAAATCTCAGATTAAATGTGAATTAATACAGCATGATTTAGATAAAATAATCACAATGATAAGAGTAATGTATTTTATCACATAACTTCAAATAAATAAATTACTTTGGAACCTCGGCTAATTCAAGGTCAACGAACAACTTGTCCATATCAACATTTGCAATTAATACATTTACTTCTTGACCAGCAACATATTTAAAACCATTGTTTTTTCCAACTAGGCAATGTCTTTTTTCATCAAAGACAAAATAATCTCCACCAAGCTCAGTCACATGTACCAACCCATCAATCATTAACTCAGGAATCGATACAAATACCCCAAAGCTGACAATACTAGTAATAATTCCTGAGTACTCATTACCAATATGAGTCTGGGCAAATTTACATTTATAGTAGGAGTCTACTTTGCGTTCTAACTCTTCAGAACGACGTTCGCAGAAAGAGGTTTGCTCACCCATAACCTCAATCGGATGTATATAACCATAGGTTTTATGATTAATCACTGCCTTACACGCACGATGCACTAATAAATCAGGATAACGACGAATTGGCGAAGTGAAATGCAAATAACGCTCATATGCCAAGCCGAAATGACCTATATTTTTTGGTGCATATTCAGCCAATTGCATAGAACGTAAAATTGTTTGTTGAATAATTCCTGTATTTGGTCGATCTTTGATGAACTCAACTAATTGTTGATAATCTTTTGGCTTGACACTTTCTTGAGTGACGTCAAACGGTACCGCAATTGAATCTAAATAAGACTTCAACGCACTAAACTTTTTCTCACTAGGCCGATCATGATTACGGTATAAAGTTGGATGCTCATTTTTATTTAAGAAATCAGCAACAGTAACATTTGCAGCTAGCATACACTCTTCAATTAATTTGTGGGCATCTTGACGACTACGTGGCTTCAATGCACTAATATTGCCTTGTTCATCAAATTCAAAATATGGTTCATGACCTTCAAAATCGATTGCACCACGTTTATGGCGAGCTTTTAATAACGCATGATATACAGCATTTAACGCATTAATATTATCGTTAATATCAGTTGGAATTGGCTCAATACCATCCAAATATTTTTGCACCTGATTATAAGTTAATCGATGGTGTGAATAAATCACCGCATTATCAACAGCATAATCAGTAACTTTACCCTCTGGGCTAATTTCCATATGACAAACCATTACTAAACGGTTTACATTCGGATTCAACGAGCACAAACCATTAGATAATTTCTCAGGAAGCATTGGCACCACTCGGCGTGGAAAATAAATTGAAGTACTACGGGCAAAAGCATCTTCATCCAAAGCCGAGCCATGTTTGACGTAATGTACTACATCAGCAATCGCTACGGATAAAGTGAAGCTTCCATCAGGATTGCGCTCACAGAATACTGCATCATCAAAATCACGCGCATCTTCACCATCAATAGTAACAAAAGCTAATTTGCGCAAGTCTTCACGCCCAAGCATGTCATGCTCGGTAATATCTTCAGCTAATTTTTCAACATATTTCTCAGTTTCTGGGCTAAATTCAAGCGGTACATTAGCTTCAATCAACACTCGATTTACGAAAACTGCATCATCACCAAGATGTCCAAGTGATGCAACTAATTTAACCTTAAAATAAGCCTGTTCAGCACTAGGATAACTGCTCACCACACTATTATAAATTTCGTCAAATGCTAATGCCTGGTTTACACCATCTATAATAACTGGATAATTACCTAATTTATGATTATCACTAACTAAATAATATTTATCTTTATATTGCTCAACGCGACCAACCAAATTAACAATTTTATGCTTAAGGATATCGCGCACAATTCCTTGTGGTTTAGCAAATTTATCAAATCCATCATTCACAACGGCAACTTCATCGCCATCAACTGCATAATTATCAGAACCAGGATGAATTACAATCTGTTCTTTAGTCTTGATATCAATCGCTGTACCACCACGACCATCTTTATTGGCATGATAAATGCATAACCGCGCAGACTTTACCAAGCTCACCATATTATCATTGGCAATTTTAATTTCTTTTTGATTTGCCATTTTTTTGAGTAATTTTTTAAATTCAGATTCCTCACTCTTACTAACCGCTAAATGATATTCCAATTCATGAATCGATAAACGCTTATGTTGCAATAATTTTGCAATAATGTCCGCTTCATGTGGTAGATTTTTACTCATAATTAAACCCCTTTTCTGGTATTTAATTTATAACAATGTAAAGTATTTTTTAATAACATTGCAATCGTCATTGGACCAACACCACCTGGAACTGGTGTAATATATTCGGCTCGGTCAAATGCAGACAAAAACTCAATATCTCCGCAGAGCTTACCACTTTCAAGGCGATTAATACCAACGTCAATTGCTATGCAGCCCGGTTTTAACCAAGAACCTTGCACAAAATTTGGTCGCCCAATAGCAGCTACCACAATATCTGCAGATCCAACTAATTCAACTATATTTTTAGTTTTACTATTACACATTGTAACCGTTGCACCGCGATTAATTAACTCTAAGGCCATCGGACGTCCAACAATATTCGAAGTTCCCAAAATAACTGCATGTTTACCATGATAATCTAACTTAATGCTATCCAACATATACATAACCCCATGCGGAGTGCATGGACAAATATTTGGATCCTTTAAAGCTAACGACCCCATATTATAACGGTGAAATCCATCAACATCTTTATTTGGTAAAATACTATCAATAATTAATTTACTATCTAAATGTTGCGGTAATGGCAACTGTACTAAAATTCCATCGATATTTGCATCTGCATTAAGTTGATTAACCAATTGTACTAACTCTGCTTGGGTAGTTACTGCCGGTAAAATATATTCTAATGATCTAACTCCAACCTTATTGCACGCATTTTTTTTATTACGCACATAAACCTGAGATGCCGGATCATCTCCAACCAAAACTACCGCTAATGCAGGCTGACGTTTACCATTGGCAATTAGATCCTCTACGTCGTCACTAATCATATCTAAAATTTGTTGTGATAAAGTCTTACCACAAAGTATTTTCTCGCTCATTAATTTTCCCTTAATATTATTCTTTACCCAATTTACGACGTAAACAACTCAAATAAATATTTGGATCTGGCTGCATATTGCTGTATTGAGCTTGCCAAACCATCTCTGCCAAACAATCCAATACTTGATGCTGAGCCTCATGCTCATCACCAGTTTGCTCACAAATTTCTAAATAAAGTGCCTTAACGCCAATTGGCTGATCAATTGATAATTGTTCCCAAATTGACATATGCATGCTTAAATGTAAAAATGGATTGGTCTCACCAGCATCTGGTAACCAATTGTAATTTAAGTATTTTTCCCGATCACGTAAAACTGGATGATACTCTGGGTGCTCCATAATCACGCTATATGCCATCTTCTCCAAATCACTTAGTCTCTGTTGCTGACTAGCCTTGGCAAAAGTATCAAAAAAGAAATTACGTACATCACTAACACTAGGATTAAACATATTACTTACTCTTCACATCATATATAATTGAGATATTATACCTCATTCAGCACTTAGTAAGCTGCACTGATAACTTAATCAAAAGCCACATAAATATTTTTATACTTATTAAAGCAAACAGGCACCAAAATGGCACCTGTTAGTATAATGAATTTAAACACATACAAATTAATTAGATTTACGATAAATAATATCCCAAACACCGTGACCTAATTTTAATCCACGCTGCTCAAATTTAGTTAATGAACGATAATCTGGACGATCAACATAATCTCCATTTTCAGATTGATTAACTAATTCAGGAATATCTTTAAGCACATTAATCATCCAAGTTGCATAATCTTGCCAATCAGTTGCCAAATGTAAGTATGCCCCAGGTTTTAATTTTTGGCATAATAAATTAACAAATTCAGTTTGAATTAGTCGGCGTTTATTATGGCGCTTTTTATGCCATGGATCTGGGAAGAAAATATGCACTCCATCCAAAGAGTTATCCGCAATCATATAGCGCAATACTTCAACCGCATCATGACGTATAACTCGAAGATTAGTTACATCATGCTCAGCAATTTGCATTAATAATGCACCAACTCCTGGTAAATGCACTTCCACGCCTAAATAATCTTGCTCAGGATTAGTTTTCGCAATTTGCCATGTTGCATGCCCCATCCCAAAACCAATTTCCAGTACTTTAGGATTATTACGTCCAAAAACCTGACTTAAATCAATTAACTCAGGCGTATAATCAACGCCATAAACTGGCATGAACTCTTCTAAAGCACGTTGCTGACCTGGAGTTATTTTACCCTGACGTAATACAAAACTTTTAATTTCACGATGAATATTTGCATCCATATATTTAATTCAATTTAATAAAATAGTCCAACTTAATTGGACTTTGTTTAATAATTAAGAAATAATAGCAATAATTTGTTTAACTTTTAAATATTTAAACATAAATTTTAAATATCACTAATCAATCTACATCAAAAATAAACAAATTAGACTCTGTCAACAGAGTTTGACTTAACTTTCGTACGTTTACGTTTTGATTTACGAGACTTACGTTTCTTTTTATATTCTGGTGGAGCAATATCAACTAACTCCACTAACAACTCGGTGCGCAAGCTTTCATCTGCCACCATAAAGCGATTCCACCACTCAAATAATGACGGATCAACTTGATGAAATTCATTCCTTAGGCTAAATAAATGCCATGCTTGACGAAATCTACCGTGTATTGGAACATGCTCCAAACGCGCAAAGCTCGGTAAATCAAAATCTACTTGCAACATCCAAACTTCACGAATCGAAGAATATAAATTTTGCGAAATGCCACTTGCAAAAATTGGGTCTTTATTCCGCGCAATTGCATCCATCAAAGCCTGTCTTGGATGTGAATTTTCTTCTAATTCCTGTAACCAACTTTTATAAATTGGTGGCCACATCATACCAGCTAAAATGAAAATCAAAGACACATCTTCATTACCAGCTAAACGTAAATCAGTTTTTTCAAGAACTTTTAATGCAAACTCATCTGGTGTTGGATTAAAAAATAATTTATCTAATAATGGAAAAACTTTACGCGGTAATTTAAGCTCGTATAACTCACGGACAACGCTTAGAGCATTCCCTGACATTAAAAGCTTTAACATTTCTTCAAATAAACGCCCTTTGGGTTCATTTAATAGTAAATGCTTAACATTGCGAAAGTTAATATAGGTATTTTCATCAATTGTCAAACCAAGTTTTTCAGACAAGCGAATAGCTCGTAAAACTCTCACAGGATCTTCTAAATAACGCTCATAAGGATTACCAATTACGCGAATTAAACGCTTTTCAATATCTTGAATACCATTGTGATAATCAACTACTACCTCCGCAATAGGATCATAATATAAAGCATTTACCGTAAAATCACGTCGAAAAGCATCATCGTCCATATCACCATAATTATTATCAACTAAAATGCGTCCATGCTCACTTAACGCGTGATCCTGAACTTTGTTACTGCGAAAGGTTGATACTTCTAAAATATGTCGTGAAAAGCTTGGTTTCCCTACTCTTACGCTACGCTCTTCATTTTTACGTTCAAAATAAACATGGACAATTTTGAAACGACGTCCAATAATCATCGAGTTACGCCCAAATATTTTCCGAATTTTTTCTGGATCAGCATCCGTTACTAAATCAAAATCTTTAGGCTTTTTACCTAACAATAAATCGCGTACACCACCACCAACAACATAGGCACTAAAGCCATTTTGCTGCAATTTCTTAATAACTTGCAGTGCATCTTGATCCATCATTTCATGATTTAAACCAAGCTTTGCTGCAGGATAAATTTGTTTTGCCATTAATAATCCACTAATTTTTGTAATTAAAGCTTAAACAAACTCAAGCTCTACAAGTATAAAATAATAATTAAAACCACATCAAGAAATAAACTTCAAGAAGAATCTCAATAAAAAAGACGTTGCATTTTAAATACTAACAACGCCATTCAACCAATTATTCTAACATATCGGACTATATGCTACGCGATTAATCCAATTACCACTAAAATCAGCAATAATATTTTATATCTTAATAAAATTCTTATTCGTAATCAAAACTAAAATCTTACTTATATTTGATAAATTTTCGAATTACCTATAGGGACTTTTATTTTAATTCTAAAACTTAGAACGCTAAATAACAAAATATCGTAATAAGGTAATACTCCCATTTTTAGAGCAATTTAAAAGTATAGATTATTTACGGCTTAA
>CAZZAV010000023.1:0-41121 GCA_964652705.1 uncultured Neisseria sp. | reverse complement strand
TTCATAAGGATGTATATTAACATAAGTTGAAGTTTATTTTTGCGCTAACTATATTTAACTGGCAAGTCCAATAAAGCGACGGGGTTGGTCATTACGTGGTAAAAAATAGTTTACTAATGAATTGGGTTTTAAAACTAAACGAGTTACCCTAATTGTTGGTTATTGTTACGGCAATAAAGAATTAATTGCACCAATGGAATATATTGGATGTACGAATAGTGAAGTATTTATAACTTGGGTTAAGCATAAATCCGATTGAACATGTATGGGCTAATTTGAAAAGAATGATAAGAGTTCACCATAATAGAGAGAAAGACATTCATGGTGCAATTTATGAATCTATAGGCGTTTTATTTATATGGATAACTATATACAGTTTGTTCCCACAGATATATCTTTAATTTATCCTGCAAATATTACACGCTTTTACTCACCACCTTGCTTGTAATTTACCTCTTTTTATATGTAATACCCATAAGATTTAGTACATCATAAAAAGCTCTTATTGATATATTCGTAGCTAATGCAGCATACATTTATTTACCGATTGAGTCTGGATATTTATTGAGATATGCTAATACTAATTCTTTATCGTCAAATTTACACTTACGACCTTTTCGTATTGTATTATCTAACTGCAAATAGTTGCTAACATATAGATAAAAGATTACTTATTGCTCTTCCAAAATAGTTACCTGTTTTATAAATGTCTATTATATAGTTTCTAGAGCTTGAAGTATGTATTCATAAGCATGTTAGCATCAGGTAAGGTTTATTATTGCGTTAATTATAGATGCTAAATCATATTTGGCTAATCATTTACACATTGACAAATATATTAAATTCAGTCAAACCTTAATAGTTTTCTAAATCATGGGATAGTCATCTCCATTAGTAGCATGTTTTTGATTTATAAACAGCATTTGTTTAATTCACGCTTTCTGTATTTAGGTAGTGTGCCTCCTTTGACACGCAATTCTGCATTACTTAAATCAATTGAGTAATTTTTTATATTCATGATTAAACTACAAATTGTTATCCCTTTATTATAACGCTAAATAAGGTTTACAGACAGCCACTAGAATACAATCCTCATAAATATACAGATCAAAAAACTCTACTATCAGGTATATGACAAAAAAGTGAGTAATTAACTTAAGACTAAAAAGATAAAGCAGATGATGCCTAAAAAATAATCAACTCTCGATAAATTGTTGTAATTCAGGATGAGCTTTAATCGCCTGAAACTCACTAACTTGATGTTTGGCCACACCATGAATAGCAAATGGATCTTGCTGCATTAATTGTTCCAATTCAGCTTTGGAATTAGCTTTAGCAATAACTACTCCACCTGTTTTTGGATTACGTGGTCCAGAAAATAAGAAGACACCTTGTTGATAATAAATGTCCAACCAAGCACGATGCTCCGCTACAACTTCAGCGATCTTGTCCAAACTAACCGTATATTCTATATCAACAATAAACATAAACTTCCTTTCTATTGACCACCAAATAATTTACCCAATGCGTTTGTAACACCCTTACTTACCGCATCAACAGCCTGATTTTGTTGAGTGTTTTGTTGTTGTGAATTTCCTTGTTGATTACCCAGCACATTATTAATTTGCTGTTTCACCACATTTTGAATTTGCCCTTTATTATTTTCAACCATGTACTTTAATAATTGTTGCTGAATTGAGCCCCAATCCAAGCTAGCACTTGGATTATTGATCGTACCAGTAACTGTTGATGGAAAGACTAATTTCTTAAAGATTGGATTGATCCCATTGGTCAATAACTGACTACTAACCTGATAATTAAGTGCTTTAGTTACCAAGTTAACTGAACCACTTCCATTTAATGACACGCTTGGACCAACCAATTTAAATACCGATGGATTAATCACTCCATTTACAATTGCAACATTGCCATTAAAGGTACCTAGATTAGTTACTTGGCTCAAATCACGTGTGCCTGGCTTACTGTATTTCTGCACTTCATTTTTCATATTGTTCACGGCCTGCGCAACTTGTGCAGAGTTAAGTAATAATTTCACAACATTATCATTACCTTGACCAGAATTATTAATCGTGCTATTTAATTGTAAAACCAACTTGTCAAGGCTAACACCTTGCACACGAATATCACCAATCTGTATATTCTGTTTTCCGTTAAGGGTTGCAAAATTCAAATTACTTGCAATCGATGAATTTCCACTAAGTTTCACTTGCTGCATTGGCACGCGATAACCACTAACATCACTAAAATCAGCCACATCAATTTTATCAATGGTTAAATTTTCATTAAATGCTACTGGTGCGAATGAGCTTAAATTAAGATTACCATTTATATTGGAATTAGCCAATTTAAAGCGCATCCCAGTCAAATTCAAACTATTTTTAGTCGCCGCAAAACCGCTATTTAACGCAAAATTATCTAATAACTTAGGATTAGATAAAACTGGTGGTGTCATCCCGGCTTGACGCATCACGTTATTTAAAGAAAAGTTTGTTAAGTTGATGTCACCAGAGATTTTAGGATTTGCGAAATCTTGAATTGCCAATTTACCTAAAGTTGCACTCAAATTGCTACCAAAACTGGTTTTAACATTACTAAAACTAGCCGACGTTGGTGTAGCATTAAATCCACCACTAAATGCAAAACTATTTAATAGTGGTTTATTTTTACGCTCAGCAACAGAAATTCCCAATCCATCCAAAGTTTTATTCAAATTAAAACTAGGTAAACTAATATCACCACTCACCGTAGGTTTACTGAAATTTTGTACAGCTAACTTACCTAAAGTAGCATTTACTAATCCTCCTGCGCTCAATTTAACATTACTAAAATTAGCTGAATTTGGAGTTGCATTAAATCCACCACTGAAAGCAAAACTATTTAATAATGGTTTATTCTTGCGTTCAGCAATAGCAATGCCTAAACCATCTAGCGTTTGATTCAAATTAAAGGTTGGAATACTAACATCACCACTAACATTTGGATTACTGAAATTTTGCACCTGTAGCGTACCAAAAGCAACTTTCATGGTGTCACCAGCACTAACTTTTAAGCCTTTTAGACGAATATTATGTACATCACCACTAAAACCGTCACTACTAATTGCAACGTTATTCAGTAGTGGTTTATTCTTGCGTGCAGCTACCGCAATATTTAAACTATCAAGTAATTGATTTAGATTAAATTTATCCAATTCTAAACTGCCGTTATAGGTCGGTTTAGCAAAATCTTTCACTACCACACTAGTTTTACCTTTAAGCTTATCAGCAAAATTAAAGCTTAAATCTTTTACGGTAATATTTTGCTTATCGCCATTCAAATTACCTGCAAAATTAATATTATCCAATAAACGCATATCTTTACGCTGAACTTGAGCAATTTTAAATTGATCCAAAATGGCATTAAGTTTTAATGTACTGAATTCTACATCACCAGAATATTGCGGATTCGCCAATTGTTGTAAATCAAATTTCAATTTACCTACCGCTAAATCATTATAGTTAAATTTAACTTTATTTAATTCTAATTTATCTGCGGCCTGATCAAATTTAATTACACCACCAAACTCAGTATCCACGATCAAATTTGTTTTATCAACACCATAATGCTGATTGCTATCAAAATCATCAAAGTGAATGTTCGAATCACGTAAGCTAAAATCTTTCATTTCTAATTGGAAAGGCTGTGGTGCACTACCATCTGGAGCACCTGCAGGAGAAGATTCGCTTGCAGGGGGTGTGAAAGTCCAATTATTTACCCCATTTTGCTTAATTAATGCCAAGTCTAATCCTTCAATTGCCAAAGTTTTAACTACTACATGATTACTCAAAAGCGGAATCAAACCAACCGAAACGTCAGCAGAATGTAATGCAACCAAATTTGGTGTTTTGAAACCATCAGGATTACTCAAACTTACATCACGAACAGTTACTCCAAGATTAGGATAAAGTTTCCAGCTAATATCACCACCTAAAGTTAATTTACGCCCTGTTGACTGATAAACTGATTTTTCAATAAACGGTTTAAAGCGATTTGGGTTAACTATTGTCACCAACAAAGTCACACCAATTGCAGCCAATACAACTATACTAACCAAGCCAATTATAGTGTATTTAATAAATTTTTTCATATCAACAGGATCCATTCCATAAACATACAAGGTTTCAACTAAAATATAAAAATTGACAAAGCTTTAACCTTGTCAATTTCATAAATTTAATTTAATAAGTTAGTGACTTAATTGGCAATTGCCAATTTTTGAAAAATCAATATATTTAGGTTTATTCTTAACTTTAATATATTGCTCATTGATCAGATATAAATAATTAGAATTTTGCGTACAGTTAACTAATCTAAAATCTGGTGCGGCACTCTCATTATCGTGTGGTTTCACATTAAGATATTGATATTGCGCGTATTTATTACCACAAAAACCAAATAAACGATATTGAGATAAGTTACCACTCGAATTAGCTTTAATTTCTGAAGCTGAAGCCAAGGCTAATAAGCCAAATTTATCAATTACAATCGGGTTAACACTTTTTTCAGTACTAATCATCACCACAAAATTATTGCTTTCTTCTTCAAATGGCAAGAACATAATTGTTGATTCAATTTTACACATGCCACGCGCAGGAACCGTAAATTTATTTGCACTCTCATCAAAATTTTTAATTTGCACAACAGTATCTTGACTGGTAGCATTTTGTAGGTATAAGTTATTCATGGTAACTGCCATACCAGTTGCACCAGCAACCATTGGTACTATGCATAAAAGCAGTAATTGGAGATATTTCATTTCTTAAACCCTCAGTAATTAACACTCTATAATAACAGTTTAGCCTATAAAAAGCAAGCAATTGAGCGGATATGCTACAATTAATCCTTAATTTATTTACCTTCGAAAGCAGCTTATGCTCGAATTAATCAATCAAGCCTTCAGCATTAAAAATATTCTCTATCACTTTAATCTGGGTAGTGGTTACGACCTCTCTTATATCGAAGCAATTGGAACAATTTTTGGCCTACTTTGTGTTTGGTATGCTAGCCAAGAAAAACGCATTAACTTTTATTTTGGTCTGATTAACGTCACACTTTTTGCAATTATATTTTATCAAATCCAGCTTTATGCTAACCTATTGTTACAAATATTTTTTTGGCTCATGAACATCTATGGTCTATACGCATGGGGTAAATCAAATTCAAACGATGAACTCTTGGTAATTCGCTGGCTAAAATTACCACAATTACTTTTTACCATCTTAGTTTCCGTCCTAGCAATCAGCATTTTAGCAATATATATTAATCCATTTTTCAGCATGTTAACTCTGATTGCGGTAAAATTAATGCAGGCAATTGTACCAACTATAACGATGCCTGCGTTACAACCCGATCCATACCCCTTGATGGATGCGGCAGTCACAGTTTTATCCATTGTTGCTATGGTACAAATGACGCGAAAATTAGTTGAAAACTGGATTCTGTGGGTCCTAATTGATCTGATTAGTATAATTTTATATAGCAAGCAAGGCGTATACTTTATGGCTTTAGAATACGTTATATTAACCATAATTGCACTTAATGGTAGCATTGCATGGATTAAATCTGCGCAGAATCAAAACACAGGGATAAACAAATGAAACAACCACACATCAATTGTAGCCCAGAAGAGATTCAAGACTTAGTTATTGTTTGTGGCGACCCAGCACGGGTTGAACGAATTGCCGCCTTGGGGGCACATCCACGACACATTTCTACTAATCGTGAATTCACGGTCTATGAAACTACTTACAATCATCATTTGGTAACAATTTGCTCAACTGGAATTGGTGGCGTATCAGCATTAATTGCGTTAGAAGAATTAATTCGCTGTGGTGCAAAATCAATCATTCGCGTAGGTAGTGCTGGAGCATTACAAACTGAAATAAAGCTCGGTGATATCATAGTTGCAGAAGGTGCTGTGCGTCATGATGGAGCATCTGCTGCCTATATAGAATCTGCCTACCCTGCCATTGCTGACTTTGGGCTTACCACCAAAATTGCGCAATACTTGGCCAATCAACAAATTCATTATACGAGTGGCCTAATTCGTTCACATGATTCATTTTATACCGAGGCAGAAGAACAAATTTGCGCAAAATGGTCGAATCTTGGTCTGCTTGCCGCAGATATGGAAACTGCGTCACTACTTACGCTTGGGCGTCTACGCGGTATAAAAGTTGCCGCAGTGCTGTGCAACGTCGTCGAATATCAAGCGGATTTAGAAAGTTCAATTATTGAATATAAAGATTCCACACAATTACTCGTGCAAAGCGAGACGAATGCTTCGTCCGCAGCATTAGCGGCGTTAACTATGGATTTAAGCTAATTATCAAACAATTTACTTGGATTTAATTTGCACATCTTACGCAATGTAAATCAGTTATTTACAAATAAAAAACAACTATCAAAAATAATTTCATTAAAATATATTTGACAATTTATAATTTCAATTGTTACACTTTCCAAACTTAAATTTAAAACAGCTTATATTTTTATAAGGAGCTCAGATCATGAGCAACGTTACAATTTTTCCGATTATGGCTACTCCAGAAGTAGTTGATTTTCATGTAATAACAACTCCAAATAAAATCACTACTAATACTAAAAGCCCAACTCTAGTTTCATCTCTACGACGATAAGAGCTCCTTATCCGTCATCAAAAACTAAACGCTTACCACCTGCGTAACCAGTTTAGTAACCACTTACTTTCAATTTATACTTTATAAACATTTAAACTTAGACTAAGTTATTTGTGCAATTTACTTTACCCTAAAATATTTTTATATTTTAATTCGGTAAATTATATTGATAAAAAATTAGCAGATTAAATTACTTATTCATATTTTTATTCAATTTGACTAAGAATAATTGTATATTTAACTCTAAATCACCAATACTAACTTAGCGTAGAGTTTAAATTAATTACAGCTATACTATTCCAAACAATAGTTATAGTTAGGATATTAACTATGAACATCAATCTACGCGGCAAAAGCTTTTTAACTCTTTTAGATTTTTCGGCTGAAGAAATTAATTATTTACTTGAATTAGCACACCAATTAAAACAAAAACGTCAACAAGGCATTCAAGGAACTTCATTGGCGGGGAAAAACATTGCCCTACTTTTTGAAAAAACCTCAACTCGGACCAGATGCGCGTTTGAAGTTAGTGTTGTTGAAGAAAGCGGTTACCCAAGCTTTATTGATGTATCGAGCTCACAATTTGGCAAAAAAGAATCAGTAGAAGATTCTGCTCAAGTCCTCGCTACGTTTTACCATGGGATTGAGTTTCGTGGTTATGCGCAAAAAACTGTGGAAGATTTAGCTAAATATTCTGGCGTGCCAGTGTATAACGGCTTAACTGATGATGATCATCCAACCCAAATACTAGCAGATTTAATGACAATTCAAGAGGCAATTCCCCATAAACCATTGTCACAAATCAAGGTTGTGTTTGTTGGTGATACCAGAAATAATATGTCCAATGCATGGATGTATGGTTGCGCCAAAATGGGAATGCACTTTGTTGCATACGGCCCTAAAGAATTGCACCCATATCCACATGCATTAGCTAAAGCTCAAGCTTGTGCCGCGCTTAGTGGTGCAATTATTGAAGCTAGTGATGATCCAGCTTGTTTACTTGATGCAGATGTTATTTATACCGATGTTTGGGTTTCAATGGGCGAAGAAGATCAAATTGTAAATCGGGCTAATTTATTGCAAGATTACCAGATCACTACTGCCATGCTTGCACAGACTCAAAATCCAAACGTAGTATTTATGCACTGTTTACCAGCTTTTCACGATTTAGAAACTAAATTCGTTAGCGATGCGTTTCAAGAATTTGGTGTCGATGTACGGGAAGTGAGTGACGAAGTTTTTCGGAGTAAAAACTCAATCGTATTTCAACAAGCTGGCAATCGGTTACATTCAATCAAAGCTATTTTGGTCGCAACTTTAGGCAGAAATAACGAAGGAATTCAATCATGACATCAACTATTAAATTCATTGAAAATAATGTTTGTGCTGCCAAAGGATTTAGCGCATCAGGAATTGCGGCTGGAATTAAAAAATCCAAAAAACCAGATTTGGCATTGATTTACAGCCAAGTTCCAGCAACTGCAGCTGGAGTATTTACCAAAAATAAAATCAAGGCCGCACCATTATTATTAACCAAAAAACATGTAAATTTAGGTAAATTACAAGCGATCATCACGAATAGTGGGAATGCTAATGCCTGCACCGGCAAATTAGGCACACAACATGCGCTCCAAACCGTCAAACAGCTTGCATCGCAATTAAAAATTGATTCAAAGCTGATCGCTGTATCTAGTACCGGTATTATCGGTGTACCTTTACAAATTGAGACCTTATTAAATGGGATTCCACAATTAAGTGCAGAATTAAGCACAACTGGAGGTTCGGCTGCAGCCAAAGCTATTTTGACAACCGATACTTTTATCAAAGAAGTTGCTATCCAAGTTGAATTATCAAACGGTGTAATAGTGCATTTAGGCGGGATTGCTAAAGGTTCAGGAATGATTCATCCCAATATGGCGACTATGCTTGGCTATATTACCAGTGATGTTGCGATCAACTCATCTGCTTTACAACAAACTTTAACTCAAGTTGTGAATAATTCATTTAATATGATTAGCGTTGACGGAGATTCATCGACCAATGATATGGTACTGGTTATGGCGAATGGTTGTGCAAATAATCCATTAATTGATGACATCAATAGCGTTGATGGACAAATATTCTATAACGCATTATTAACTGTTTGCACCAATTTAGCCAAACAAATTGCCCACGATGGCGAAGGTGCAAGTAAATTAATTACGGTTAATGTAGCCGGAGCAAAAACAGACAAGCAAGCTAAATTAGTCGCTAAATCAGTTATTTCTTCGTCACTAGTCAAAGCAGCAATGTTTGGTAATGATGCTAATTGGGGCAGAATAGCCTGCGCAGTTGGTTATTCCAATGCTGGGATTCAACAAGATAAACTTCAAATCGCTATAGAAGATTTACTGCTTTTTGAAAAAGGCATGCCAATTGTTTTTAGCGAAGAAATTGCTCTAGAATTATTGCAAAAAACTGAAGTAATTATCAATATTGATCTAGGTTTAGGTAGTGAAAAAAGCACTGCTTGGGGCTGTGATCTGACTTATGACTATGTAAAAATTAATGCTGCGTATCGGACTTAACATGCAAACTACAACCCAAACTCCAAATAACAGCCTATTGATGATTAAATGCGGTGGTTCTATCATCAACAATACTGAAGAGTTAAATATCTTGTTGGACGACATCAGCAAACTAAAAGCACTAGGTTATCAAATTATTATTGTCCATGGTGGCGGTCCTGACATTAACCAACTGTGCGATCAATTAGGCCTCAAAAGCACATTTAGCCAAGGATTACGTGTAACTACAGCCGAGATTCTGACTGTTACCCAAATGGCGTTACTTGGTAAAACCAACTGTGGTTTGGTGCAAAAACTCAATCAAAATCAAATTCAGGCAATAGGATTATCTGGGCATGATGCCAACTTATTAGTGGCCAACTTTATCGATCAAGCTAACTTAGGTTTTGTCGGTGAAATTTATAACGTAAATACTCAACTATTAAACTCTTTATTAAATTTGGGAATTACACCAGTTATTGCACCGCTAGCAATTGATCAAACAGGCAATACCTTAAACATTAATGCAGATTTGGCAGCAGCAGCGGTTGCATCAAAAATGAACGCGTGGCAATTGATTTTACTTAGTGATATCGATGGCTATTATGCTAATTACCCTGATCCAGCAAGTTTAATTAAAACATTAAATGCGGCGGAAGTTAGTCAACTACTTGCCGAATCAACAACCGTCACCGCAGGAATGCGACCAAAATTAACTGCCTGCCTTAACGCAGTCAATGCTGGTGTAACTTCGGCACATATTGTAAATGGAAATATTGCGCAAAGTCTCATTAATACTGTGCAAAACCCAAATCAAGTTGGTACATCTGTAACTCAAGGAGAAATCTCATGCTAATTCGCGCAAGCATTATTGGAGCTTCAGGTTATACTGGCATTGAACTAATTCGGCTTTTAAACGAACATCCGAATGTTGAATTAAGTTGCCTCGTCTCTGAAACCTACCAAGCTCAAGAAGTGGCACAAGTTTATCCACATTTAGCACATCTGGTAATTCATGAATTTAGCAGCCTTAATCTGGACACAATTGCACAACAAAGCGATGTCGTATTTCTTGCCTTGCCACATAGCAAAGCAGTCGAGTTTGCGGAACTACTCTTGGCGATGAATTGTAAAGTAATTGATTTGAGCGCTGATTTTCGGCTTAACTCAGGTGAAACCTACACCGAATGGTATCAACATCCTGCGGCTAAAGCTGAATTACTTGGGCAAGCAGTTTATGGTTTATCAGAAATTGGTTTAAGCGAACAAATTACCAATGCCAATCTAATTGCCAACCCTGGTTGTTACCCAACCGCCACAATTTTAGGCTTAGCACCACTTCTGCATAATCATTGTGTAGATTTAGAAACTTCGCCATTAATCATCGATGCTAAATCTGGTGTTTCTGGTGCTGGACGTGGTCTAAATCTAGGCACTCATTTCTGTGAGGTTATGAATAATTTTTCTGCTTATCAAATAGCAGGACTTCATCGGCATACTCCTGAAATTGAACAAGAATTAAGTAAACTAGCTGGGCAAAATTTGCAAATTCAATTTACACCACACTTATTACCAACGCCACGTGGGCTACTCGTAACAGCATATTGTCGTTTAAATGGTAATTATAATTTGGCACAAATTGAAGAGTTATACAACACCTATTATGCCAAGCAATTCTTCGTTCGGATTACCAGCAATCAATCGCGCCCAGGCATTAAATCTGTCATCGGCAGCAATTTTTGCAATATCAGCTTGCACCTCGATCCACGGACTAATTATCTAATCGTAGTTAGCAGCATCGATAATTTAATTAAAGGTGCATCGGGACAAGCTATTCAAAATATGAATTTAATGCATCAATTAGCGGAATCAACTGGCTTACGAGCTGGTGCGATTTATCCTTAAAGATTATTTCCCAAACTAAGGAAGACACAATGAGCAAATTATGGGCTAAAGGCTACCAACTCAACCAAATCGTCGAAGACTTTATGACTGGTGATGATCCACTGTTAGATTTACGGATTGCACGTTATGATTGTATCGCAAGCATTGCGCATGCCGAGATGCTCAGCGCAATTGGTATTTTAACTTCTGATGAATGCGCGCAATTAACTGAGAAACTCAATGAAATAATCGAATTAGTTGATAACGGTAAATTCACCATTGATTCAAGTCAAGAAGACATTCACACCGCAATTGAAAATTACTTAGTTGAACACCTTGGAACAATTGGTAAGAAGATTCATACGGCACGTTCTCGGAATGATCAGGTTTTAACTGCACTACGACTTTATACCAAGCATGAGATGCAACAAATTTTACTGAAGTTGGTCAATACACTCCAGGTGTTACATGAATTTGCTACTAAATATCAAAATATTCCTTATGTCGGACGGACGCATTATCAAAAAGCAATGCCTTCTTCCTTAGGCTTATGGATGGGTGCTTTTCTAGAATCACTGCTTGATGATGCCAAATTAATTTTGAATAGCTATAATATAATCGATCAATCTCCGCTTGGTTCAGCCGCAAGTTACGGCGTGGCGCTACCGATTGATCGGCAACTTAGTAGCGATTTACTCGGCTTTGCTAAAGTCCAAAACAATGTACTTTATGCTAATAATAGCCGCGGCAAATTTGAAAGCATCGTGATTCATAGCTTAAGTCAAATTATGCTCGATTTATCCAAGCTTGCGACCGATGTAATTTTATTTAGCGCACCAGAGATGGGTTATTTAGATTTACCAATTCAATTTTGTCCAGGCAGCAGCTTAATGCCAAATAAAAAAAACCCTGATCCATTTGAATTAATTCGTGCCAAAAGTGCAGTCTTAATAGCTAACTTATTGCAAACCATGGAAATCTCGCGGGCACTACCTTCTGGTTATAATCGTGATTTTCAAGAAACTAAGCGCCCACTCTTTGACAGCTTGGATACCGTGGGACAAAGTTTAGACGTAGTTGCCATCATTATGGCAGAAGTTAGCGCGAATCCTGACAAATGTCTAGCTGGCTTTAGTGGCGATGTTTTTGCAACAGACTATGCACTTGAATTAGCCGCCAATGGTGTGCCATTTAGAGATGCTTACCAACGCACTGCGCAAAATTTGGAGCAACTCGAGGAACGTAATCCACTAGAAAACATTCAATCCAAAACGCATTTAGGCGCAACTGGTAATCTAGGCTTAGATTCAATTCAATTACAAATTAATGACTTAAAACAATTAACTTTTTCCTTAGGAACATAACATGCAACAACAAGTAGTTTTAGCTTACAGCGGCGGTTTAGATACTTCAGTAATTTTGAAATGGTTAATCAATAAAGGCTATGAAGTAACTGCGTTCATCGCTGATGTTGGTCAAGAAGAAGATTTCGCAGCAGCACAAAAAAAAGCGTTACAAATTGGTGCCAAAACCGTAATTATTGAAGATTGCAAACAAGAATTTGTCAGTGATTATATTTATCCATCCTTACAAACTGGCGCTTTATACGAAAACCGTTATTTACTTGGTACTTCTTTAGCTCGTCCACTAATTGCTAAAAAATTGGTTGAGTATGCTAAAAAACATGGAATTCAACATATTTCTCATGGTGCAACTGGTAAAGGTAATGACCAAGTGCGTTTCGAATTAGTTTTCATGCAATTTATGCCTGAAGTAATCGTAATTGCACCATGGAAAACCCCAGAGTTTATTGCACAGTTTAAAGGTCGGACTGACTTATTAAATTATGCCGCTGAACAAAATATCCCAGTAACTTCAAGCCTGCAAAAACCATATAGCATCGATGAAAACCTGATGCATTGCAGTTACGAAGCTGGAATTATGGAAGATCCTGAACTAATGCCACCAGCTAATATGTTCAAAAAAACTGTATCACCACAAGATGCGCCCGATCACACCTTTGAACTTAGCATTGAATTTGCTAATGGATTACCAGTTAAAGTTGTAGAAAAAGAAACTCAAAAAGTAATTGAGCACGATAATTTAGACATCTTCAACTATTTAAATAAAGTTGGTGGAGCAAATGCGATTGGCAGAATTGATATTGTCGAAAGCCGTTTTGTGGGTATGAAATCACGTGGCGTGTATGAAACTCCAGCTGGCACGATCTTGCATAAAGCCTATCAAGATTTGGAAACTATGGTTTTAGATCGTGAAGTAATTTTACTGAGATCTTGCGTTGCGCCCAAAATTGCTCAACTAATCTATAACGGTTTTTGGTTTAGTCCAGAATTCAAAATGTTGATGGCGGCCAATCAACAGTCGATGGCTAATTTTAACGGCACAGTGAACCTTGGTCTCTATAAAGGTAATGTAATTATCTTAGGACGGAGTTCGGAAAATTCATTGTACGACCACGATATTGCCAGCATGGACAAACTTGGTGACTACGATCAAACTGATGCTATCGGTTTCATTAAACTAAATGCACTACGGTTAAAAAAACAACCAGTTTAATTTCATATAACGAATGAAGGATAAGTCATGAATAACGCTACTTTAGTACTTAGTAACAAACAGAAATTCAGCGGTAAAATTTATAATTATACTGGTGAGCCAATTCATGGTGAAGTAGTGTTTAATACTGGCATGACTGGCTACGAAGAGACACTAACCGATCCATCTTATGCTGGGCAAATTTTGGTCTTTACTTATCCGTTGCTGGGTAACTACGGAGTCTGTGCCCAAAAGCATTGGGAGTCGGAGTTAATCCATGTTAAGGCCGTAGTGTGCAGTAGTCTAGTTGAAAATAACCAACATCACGCGGCACAGCAATCTTTTCTACAATGGCTGACTCACCAAGGCATTCCATTAATTAGCGATATCGATACCCGTGAATTAACTCAAATCTTACGTGACAACGGTTGTCTAAATGGCATAATTAGTCATCCCGAGCAAGTTGGTGCCGTGAAAATTGAACATGATTCCAAGGATTGGGTTGCACAAACTTCATGCCAAGAAATCAAATATCATGGTAATGGCAAATATAAACTGATCTTAGTTGATTATGGTGTTAAGCAAAATATTATTCGCTCGCTGCTCAAATTTGATGTGACAATTAAGCAAGTTCCCTACGACTACGACTATCTGAATGAAGCTTGTAATGGAATAGTCTTATCCAATGGACCAGGTGATCCGAAACATTGTGAACAAAGTATCACTATCTTACGCCAAGCTTTGCAACTCCACACACCAATTTTTGGAATTTGCTTGGGTTCACAGCTCTTGGCTTTAGCAGCTGGCGCCGATACTTACAAACTTAAATATGGTCATCGTGGGCAAAATCAACCTTGCCAAGATTTGCACGATCAGCGCTGTTACCTTACTTCACAAAATCACGGTTATGCGATCGATGCAGAGAGTTTACCCGATGATTGGCAAATAAGTTTTAAACATTTGCACGATCACAGCGTCGCGGGAATTTGCCACACCAGCTTACCCTATTCAGCAGTTCAATTTCATCCTGAAGCGGCGGCTGGTCCACATGATACAGAATTTCTCTTTACACAATTCATCGAACTAGTTATTCAAAAGGCACAAGCATGAAAAATATTCTAATCATCGGCTCAGGTGGATTACGGGTTGGTCAAGCTGGTGAATTTGACTACTCTGGCTCACAAGCAATCAAGGCTTTTAAGGACGATGGACACTATTTGGTTTTAATTAATCCTAATATTGCGACGATTCAGACCGATAAATCTATGGCAGATAAAACTTATTTTGTACCTTTGAGTGTTACTGAAATAATTAAAATTATCGAAGAAGAAGGAATTAATGCCTTAGCTCTCGGCTTTGGCGGACAAACTGCTTTAAATCTCGGACTCGAATTACATGATAGTGGTATCTTAGATCAATATAAAATTGAAGTATTAGGCTCGTCAATTGCTTCGATCAAAGCCACCGAAGACCGTGAATTATTCCGTGATCGCCTAATCCAAGAACAAATTAAAACGCCAAGCAGCAAATTAGCAACCAGCTTAGAACAAGCAATTCAGTGTGCGAATGAAATTGGCTATCCATTAATGATGCGTTCTGGATTTTCTCTCGGTGGGCTTGGCTCAGGTAGAATCCATTCTGAAAAAGAATTAATTAGCAAAGTTGGACAAGTTTTAAGTGTAACACCACAAGTTTTACTCGAAGAGTATTTAACTGGTTGGAAAGAGTTTGAATATGAAATTATCCATGATGCAAAAGGAAATGCTCTAACCATTTGTAATATGGAAAACTTAGATCCAATGGGAATTCATACTGGTGAAAGCATCGTCGTTGCCCCAGCCCAAACGCTCAATAATCGAGAACATCAAATCTTGCGCGATGTCGCCTTGAGATGTGCTAAATTATTTGCCATTATTGGTGAGTGCAATATTCAATTTGCAGTAAATCCAGCCAATGGCGATTATCGTGTAATTGAAATGAATCCACGTCTGTCACGCTCGAGCGCACTAGCATCCAAAGCAACTGGTTACCCGCTGGCATGGGTAGCTGCCAAAATTTGCTTGGGTTATACACTCTATGAAATCAAGAACAATCTAACTCAAACCACATGTGCTTTTTTTGAACCTGCGCTTGATTATATCGTGGTTAAAATTCCACGGTGGGACACGCATAAAATGCGCGATGCAGAACGTCAAATTGGTACCGAAATGAAAAGCGTTGGCGAAGTAATGGGAATTGGAAGAAGCTTTCCCGAAGCACTACAAAAAGCAGTACAAATGCTAAATATTGGTGCATCTTGCTTACAAGATTATCCCGAGCAAATTGAACTGCTAACCCAAGAAGTAGAATTTGCCACTGATAGACGGATTTTTGCCTTATACCAATGGGTTGCAACCGGTAAAAGTTTGCAAGAAGCACAAGAACTATCCAAAATCAACTTTTGGTTCCTAGCTCAGATTCAAACCATTGCTCTGTTTAGCCAAACATTTAGCACCCAAGAATTAGATTACAATAGTTTATTGCAAGCTAAACAATTTGGTCTTAGCGATAAATATATTGGGACAGTACATAATCTAACTGAACTCGAAGTGCGGGAATTACGCAAAAAATACAACGTCATCCCAGTTGTTAAACAAGTAGATAGTGCTGCTGGTGAATTTAAAGCTTTAAGTAATTATTTATATTTAAGCTACCACGGCAATCATCATGATTTGACTCCATCTAAAAACCATCTATGTATAATTGGTTCAGGTCCTTATTCAATTGGCTCTTCAGTTGAATTTGATTGGTGCACGGTAAATTTAGCGCGGGAATTACGTAAGCGGAAACAAAATGTAATTATTATTAATTCTAACCCAGAAACTGTTTCAACTGATTATGATGAATCTGAACGCCTTTATTTTGAGCCATTATCTTTTGAACGTGTAGCGGATATCCTTGACTATGAGCAATGTACAGGCACAATTGTTAGCGTTGGTGGACAAGCTGCCAATAACTTAGTAACCAAACTTGCGGCGCTTAATTATCCATTGCTTGGAACTAATGCCGAAAATATTAATCGTGCTGAAGATCGCCAATTATTCTCACAATTACTCCATGATTGTGCAGTTGATCAACCAGCATGGATTAATGCCGCCAATCAACAACAAATTGACGAATTCATTACGCAGGTCAACTTTCCACTTTTGGTGCGCCCATCGTATGTTCTTTCTGGTTCCGCAATGAAAATAGCAAGCAGCAAAGCTGATTTGGAAACTTATTTAGCGACTGCAACTAGAGTTTCACCAAATAATTCTGTCGTAATCTCTGAGTTTATTACTGAGGCTAAGGAAATCGATGTAGATGGAGTGGCTAGAGATGGTGAAATAATCTTTTTGGCAATCGCTGAACATTTGGAGCAAGCTGGGGTACATTCAGGCGATGCAACGCTAATTTATCCAGCACAAAACCTTAGTTCAGAGACTAAATCGAAAATCAAACAAATTAGCCAAAAAATTGCCGCACAATTAAATATTAATGGACCGTTTAACCTCCAAATTATTGAAAAACACGATCAACTAAAAGTAATTGAGTGTAATGTGCGTTCGTCGCGCTCGTTTCCATTCATTTCTAAAGTTAGCGGCTGTAACTTAATTTCCTTAGTTAGTGATATTCTTTTGAATCAGCCAATTAATGAAGTAATTCCTGAATTACCAGCCACTAAAGTTGCGGTTAAAACCCCAGTATTTTCTTATAATCGCTTCAAAGGCGCTGATCCTGTTGCTCAAGTTGAAATGGCATCAACTGGTGAAGTAGCTTGTATTGGTACCAATTTACTTGAAACTTTCTACCAGTCTTGGCAAGCCGTGGGGCAAAAAGTTGGTGGCAAAAGAATTTTGATTACATCAGCAAAATTAGATCCAAAATTTATAAGTATCTTGCAACAAATGAGTCAAACCAATTGGCAAATTAGCGCTTATGGTACAACTTTCGCACATTTAAATTCAGCTGAAATCAAGCTCAAAGATTGTGGTGAAAACGCCTTAGAATCAATTGCTCAGAATAAATTTGATCTAATTATTAATATTCCAGTTAATATTTATGATGCACATCAAAATCGTGCTGAATTTACTTTACGCCGCCAAGCAATTGATTATCACATCCCATTGGTAACTAATCAAAATATTGCGCGGATGCTTTTGCAATGTTTACTCAAGAATAATTAATAAGTACACACATAACGTTTCAACTCATCTATTTCGGGAGTTACTTGATGAATTCACGTCAAAATTTTGCTCAGTATTGCTTAGATATTTACGCACAAGTTGATTTTGCACCAACACATGGGATTGGTTCACGTTTATACGATGCAAATAATCGTGAAGTAATTGATTTGGCGGGTGGAATTGCCGTTAATGCGCTCGGTCATGCGCATCCCAAAATGATTGAAGCAATCACACAACAAGCTCAGAAACTATGGCATACCAGCAATATTATGGTCAATCATCCTGCTGTACAACTTGCCAAAAACTTGGTGGAAAATAGTTGTTTTGACAAAGCTTTTTTCTGTAATAGTGGTACCGAAGCTGTCGAGGCTGGCTTAAAGCTCGCACGACGTTTTGCTCGTGAAAACTATGGCGCTCATAAGCATAATATTATTTCATTTAAAAATAGCTTTCATGGCCGAACTTTATTTGCTGTGTCAACTGGTGGGCAAAGCCAATATAGTCAGGATTTTGTTCCATTACCTAAAGGAATTATCCATGGCATTTATAATGACTTAATAAGTGCTGAAGAGTTAATTGATGAAAATACTGCAGTGGTTATTATTGAACCAATTCAAGCCGAAGGCGGAATAATTACTGCCGAATTGAATTTTGTGCTCAAACTACGCGAACTTTGTGACAAACACAATGCAATTCTAATGTTTGATGAAGTTCAGACTGGGGTTGGACGAACTGGAAAATTATTCGCTTATCAGCATTTCCCAATTGAACCAGACTTAATTAGCCTCGCCAAAGCTCTCGGTGGTGGATTTCCAATTGGTGCAATTTTAGTTAAAGAGAAATTTAGTAGCGGTTTTGCAGTTGGCTCACACGGTAGTACCTTTGGCGGTAATCCGCTTGCCTGCGCAGTTGCAAATTGTGTCTTCAATATTATCAACACACCAGACGTTCTTGATGGAGTAATTGTACGCGGAGAAATGATAAAATCCCAATTACAGCAAATCAACGCCGAATTAAATCTCTATGCTGAAATCCGCGGCTTGGGATTATTAATTGGTGCAAGCCTCATCCCTGAATATCACGGACAAGCTAAAGAAATTATGCTTAGCGGATTTGATCATGATGTAGCAACATTGATCGCTTCAGCTAATGTTACACGCTTCACACCGTCTTTGATTATTCCTGAAGCTGATATTAAGCTTGGATTGCAACGCTTTCATCAAGCACTGCTCAATTTTAAAAATACCAAGAAATAATTTCAAATTAGCACATAATAATTAAAAAAGGATGCTCTCAAGCATCCTTTTCTTTTATTTAACCTCTTCTTCGCCACCCTCTTCATTTGGGCGCTTTTTATTACCCATAATTACTACAAAGAACAACGGTACAAAGATAATTGAAATCAAAGTTGATCCCAGCATACCACCGATAATTCCCGTACCAACCGAATGTTCTGCATTCGAATTCGCACCATGTGCAATTGCTAACGGTAAAGTTCCCAAAATAAACGCTAATGACGTCATAATAATTGGTCTAAACCGTTGACGTGCAGCAATTAATGCCGACTCAACTGTCGAAGTTCCTTCACGCCAATGCTCAATCGCAAACTCTGTAATCAAAATCGAGTTCTTGGCCGAGAGTCCAAGTAACGTAATCAAACTAATTTGGAAATACAAATCATTGTTTAAGCCACGCATAAACAAGATCGCACCTGCACCAAACAAGGCAAATGGAATCGCCATAATTACCACCAATGGTAAACGCCACATTTCAAACTGCCCAGCTAACACTAAGAAAATCATCACCATACCAAAAGCAAAGGCAAAAGTTGATGTAGCACCACCGCTATCTTGCTGATAACTAACACCATACCACGTATAACTATACTCTTTAGGCAAAATTTTATCCGCCGCAGCCTGCATATATTGCATAGCCTCTTGAATAGTTACCCCATTTTTAGGTTCAACCACAATTTTAGTTGCCAAATAATCATTAAACCGCTCAATAACATCTGGTGAAGTAGTCATCGAAGTATTAACCAAAGAATTAATTGGCACCATCGACTCATTAGCATTACGCACCATCAAATTATCTAATTGACGTGGTGAACGGCGATACTCATAATCACCCTGCAAGGTTACCCAATACAATCCGCCCATTCGATAAAAATAATTTACCAAATCTGGACCATAATTAGCTTCAAGTGCATCATAAATATCAGAAACCTGTAAGCCATAATATTTAGCTCGTTCAACATCAACTAACACACTAAAAGCTTGATTGTATGGATTAAAGATATAATAACTACGCTCAACATTAGGATTTTTATTTAATTCATCGGTAATTAATTTTGCATAATGATCCAAATTGACGTAACTACCGTTAACTTTATCCTGAATATACATCTCCACACCGTTGGTATTACTCAAGCCATCAATTGCTGGCTGATTATACGCAATAAAGCGTGCATCTTTATCTTTGTCACCATATTCATTAGCTTTTTTAATTAATGCAGTAACATCTTCTTTACGATGATCCCAATCAACTAAATCAGTAGTAACTGTTGCCACATTGGTTTTAATTGCACCAGCATGCAGTTCATCAATCCCAATTAAACTAATAGTATTATCGACATTCTTTTTATCGCCCAATAAATTAGTAATGTAACGATCTACCACTGTCGTAGTGCGCTCAATCGAAGCATTATTTGGCAAAGTAACTTGGGTTGTAAAAAAACCTTTATCTTCATTTGGAATAAATCCAACTGGCAACGACGCAAAAATGACTCCTGTTACAACTAAAACCCCAACAAAAACTCCCATAAAAGTTTTACGATTAGCTAACAGTAATTTAACCGCCCAAATATAACCATCGGTAATTTTTTCAAAACCTTGATTAAATTTGTTAAAGAATTTACTTTTAACGGCATGCCCCGAGCTATCTTTGAGAAAAATCGCACACAACGCTGGAGTTAACGTCAATGCAACAATCCCTGAGAGCACAACTGAAATCGCAATGGTTACAGCAAACTGTTGATATAAAATTCCAGTTAAACCACCTAGGAAAGCTGATGGAATAAACGCACAACATAACACCAAAACGATTGCCACCAAAGCACTAGCAACTTCTTCCATCGATTTAATGCTCGCCTCAAGTGCCGAACATTTCTGCTGTTCCATAATCCGTTCGACGTTCTCGATCACAACAATCGAATCATCGACGACAATACCGATGGAGAGAATCAAACCAAATAGGGTCAAATTATTAATACTAAAGCCAAGTGCATACATCCCTGCGAATGTCCCAACCACAGCAACAGGAATAGTAAGAACTGGGATTAAAGTTGCACGCCATTTTTGTAAGAATAAAAACACCACTAAAATAACCAAAATACACGCATCACGCAAAGTTTCACCAACGTTACTTAGTGCTTTATTAATGAATTTAGTATTATCAAAAGCAACAGTATAAGTCATTCCATCAGGGAATTGTTTTTGTAATTTATTCATCGTTTGCACAATTGCAGCATGTGCGGCCAATTGATTGGCACTTGGATCTAAATAGATTTGTAAACCAATGGTTGAATCGTGATTAAGTTTATTTATAGTATCGTAACTAAATGCACCAAGCTCAACCCGTGCAATATCTTTAATCTTGATATATTGCACGCCCTGTGAACGAATAATAATATTTTCAAATTGCTTAGGGTCGCTATAATAACTTTGTCCGACCAAATTAATTGTCATCAAACTACTGCCATTACTTGGTGGAGCCGCAATTTGTCCAACTGCCACCTGCACATTCTGCTGATTAATTGCATTTTCAATATCACCAACCGTCACGCCTAATTTAGCCATTTTATTTGGATCAAGCCAAATTCGCATTGAGTAAGTCCGCGCACCAACTACTTCAACATCGCCAACGCCTTTTACCCTCACCAATTCGGTATAAATCGCACGATAAACATAGTTACTTAAATAAATTGGATCAATCCGTGAATCACCTTGCATTGAAATCGACATCAAAACATTCTGTGAACTCTTACGCATCGTAACACCAAGATTTTGCACTACACTTGGTAACATTGGTAGCGCTGTATTTAAACGATTTAATACATCCCCAATTACTGCATTTAAATTAGTTCCAGTTGCAAATGTAATGACCAAATTATAATCACCATTACTCGACATTACCGAATTCATGTAAATCATCTGATTAGCACCATTGATCTGATCTTCAATCGGTGAAGCTACAGTCTTCTGGATCGTCTCAGAATTTGCACCTGGATAATGGGCACTAATTGTAATAGTTGGCGGTGCAATATTTGGATATTCCGCCAGTGGTAAATTCATAATCGCCACTAAACCACATAAAACAATAATAATTGATATTACTGACGAAAAAACAGGGTTCTTAATAAAAAAGCGTAACATTACTTTTCTCTCCGCTTCATAATCATTACAAAAAATGCAGGTGTTAATAAAGTACCAATAAATACCGAGCCTAAAATACCACCAATAATTCCCATACCAACCGAATGCTGCGCGTTAGCTCCAGCACCAGATGCAAAGACTAGTGGTAAGGTTCCAAAAATAAAGGTCAACGAGGTCATTACAATTGGTCTGAAACGTAGTCGCAGTGAGTGAATTGCACTATCCATTGCACTATTGCCTAACTTAAAGTGCTGTAAAGCAAACTCAGCCAACAAAATAATATTTTTGGCGGATAATCCAAGCAATGCAATCAAACTAATTTGGAAATACAAATCATTAATATTGCCACTTAAAAGTAGAATCAAAGCTGAACCAAATAATGCGCAAGGAATTCCCAGCAACACCATCCATGGAAGACTCCACATTTCATACAAAGCCGCCAAAACCAAATAAATCATGATAATTGAGAATACAAAAGCATTAGCTGAAGTCGATTGGGATTGACGTTGCATATAGCTTGTGCCATACCAATCGTAATCATAACCTTTTGGTAAAGTGCCAATCTCTTGATCAATTACCTTCATCACATCACCCATTGAATAACCTGGTGCAGGATTTGCGATAATTTTTGAGGCAATATAATCTTGAAAACGTTGAATTATTTGTGCGTCACGATCATTTTTAACTGTAACCAAGCTATTAATTGGTACCATCTTGTCATTCTTTTCAGAATGCACGTAGACATTATCCAAATTCGCAATGGTTGCACGGAAGCGATAATCAGCTTGCATAATCACCCAAACTAAATCCTGCATAATATACGCATAATTCACGTTATTATTACTATAAATCGTTTGAATACTATTGTATAAATCATTAAAATTTACACCATAGTAAGTTGCACGCTCCAAATCAGGTAAAATCGAAATTTCTGCCACATTGGTATCCAAAGTCTGAATCACCGAGCCAACGGCTTTATGGGTTTTCAAGCGCGCCATCAATTGCTCACAAATTGCTTGCAATTTACGCGGATCACCAACCACACGATCTTCGATATAAAATTCAACCCCACCAGTGGTACTTAACCCACGCATTGGCGGCTGATTAAAGGCACGTACAATTAACCCTGGTGCTTTCATTGCCGACATATTTAATTGTTTAATAATGTATTCAGCGCTGCTATCTGGCGTCTTACGTAAATCCCAATCTTTCAAGGCAATAAAGAAAGATGCCGCATAAGTTTTTTGATTACCAAAATCTAAGAAATCAAAACCAGTAACCGTTACTACCGAATCAATTGCTGGATTCTTAGTTAATTTCTCAGTCATTTTATTCACAACTTCTTTGGTTTCTGCTAAACCTGAAGCCGAAGGCAAATTCACCGTTGCAAATAATAAGCCCTGATCTTCAATCGGTACAAATCCCATTGGCACTATTTTAAACATGCCAACCATACCAATTACTACCGCCAACCAGACTGCAATCGCTAATTTTTTACGCACGATTAACACAGTTGCAATACGCACATATTTATCAGTTAACCAATCAAAAGATCGATCAAACCAAGCTAAAAATTTAGGTTTATTAACATCTTTTTTAAGAATCAAAAAGCTAATTGCGGGAGTAAAAGTTAACGCACCAATTCCCGATAAAACTACTGCGCAAGCAATCGTTACCGCAAATTGACGATACATAATTCCAGGTAAACCACCCATCACCATGACAGGAATAAACACCACGCTTAGCACCAACATAATTGCAATAATTGCACCAAAAACTTCATGCAAAGTCAATTCAATAATTTGCACCAAGCTCATTTCAGGATGTTCTTCACGCAGTCGTTCAATATTTTCTACAATTACAATTGAATCATCGACGACAATCCCAATGGCCAAAATCAAGGCAAATAAACTCAGCGTATTTAGTGAGAAACCCAATACATATAAACATGCCATAGTTCCAATAATTGCAACTGGAATCGAACACATCGCAATCAAGCTCGCACGCCAATTTTGTAAAAATAGGAAAATTATAAATCCGACTAAAATAAAGGCTATTTTTAAGGTATCAACTACATTAATCACCGAATATTTCACAAAACGTGAATTATCTATTGCTACTCGATAATGCAAACCGGTTGGGAAGCGTTTTGAGGCCTCAGCTAATTTATTCATAATATCGGCTTTAGCTTCAAGCTGATTCGCCCCAGGCTGTAAAAATACTTGCAGCATAGTTGATTGGTAATTTTTAAACTTACCTTTATCATCACGGAAATTGATCTGAGCAATCGTCGTATAGCTATTTGAACCAAGTTCAACTCGCGCAAAGTCTTTGATTCGCACTGGTTGGTTATTATTGTTACGAATTATAATATTCGCAACTTGATCAGCACGACTAAACATCGGTTGACCGCTAACATTTAAGGTGAGCATATCACCTTTGGCATTCGGTGAAGCATTGGCTCGTCCAACAATAAACTCTTCATTCTGATCGTTAATTGCATTTTGGGTATCAGCAACAGACACACCTAAGCGTTGCATTTTGTTTGGATCTAACCAAACTCGAATTGCATAAGAACCAGTTCCAAATACATTGACCGTTCCAACGGAAGATAGCAACAACAAATCATTCTCAACCGTACGTTGCAAATAATTAGTTACATAAACTGGGTCGATATATGGATCAGAATAGAAAGCGGCAATCAAAAGCATATCTGGCGAACTTTTTCGCGCAGTAACTCCCATTCGCTGAACCACGCTTGGCAGTAATGGCATTGCAGCTTGTAGCCGATTAAGCACCTCATTAATCGCATAATTTAGGTTAGTTCCAACGTTATAAGTCAAGGTAATTGAAATGGTACCTGCTGAAGAAGTTGAAGTGGCCATATACATTAAATTGGACACACCATTCATTTGATTTTCAATTTGTGCGGCAACAACTTTAGCAGCAGTTTCGGCATTCGCACCAGGATAACTAGCGCTAATTGAAATTGATGGCGGTGAAACATCTGGAAATTGACTAACTGGCAGGTTGAAAACTGCAACCACACCACATAAAACTATAATTAACGAAATTACAGTCGCCAAAATCGGACGACGAATGAATATATTTAAACGCATAGAGGTACTAATTTATAAAACTTGATAACTTTAATCAAAGGCGCCTATCAATAAACGCAGAGTAACCCGTTATTTTAACACAATTTGGTAAAAATTATTAATTTTGAGTCAATATGAATAAGCAACAAGAAATATTCAACATCCTGAAAATCTACTAACAAATAAAACCTTAACTCTAGCAACCTAAAACAAGCTGCATTGTATTCATATTAGAAATCAAGTACCATATAATCAGTTATTTCAATACAAAATCCATTCCGCAAAACATTATTAGGAATAAAACGGTAATAACCTAAATCGGTTAATCTCTCATAAAGAGCTTTACGACCATACACCGAAAATTTTGGAATTAATTGTGACTTAAAAACTTGATCAATCGCATTTTTAGAAATTTTCTTACCTTCAATCTTAGAAATAACATCCGCGATAGTTTTACTGTCTAGATTTAACAAAAATAAAAACACAACTTGCTTCTCACGATTAGTCAATTTAACTTGATATGCAAACTCATCAATCAAAGCAATGCCATTATTATAATACTTAGATAAAATAAACCAAATATTAGGTGTATCAAATACTCTACTGCTACTATAAAGCGCAACAACATTTTTGGTTTCAGCATTAATAATTGGTGCATAGGATAAAATTAGAAACATTGACCGCCCTTCAGCAGAAACCCCCATATATAGATACTTTACTAATACTCGTTTCTCAATCGCTTTTTGCTGTAATAGCAGTATATCAGATCTATGAAGGTGCTCAATAACATCTTCTTGACTAATTCCAAGCCGCTTGGAAAATTCAGACTGATACAATAGTTCTCCATCTAAACCGAGTACTCCACCTAAAATTTCCCCAGTTGACTGGCTAATTAATTTCAAGCACGCCACATACTGCTTAATAAATTCCTGATCATCTTTATTTAACATAACTTGACTCAAATAAAATAAGATTGAAAGTTTAACACAAGTATTTAGTGCGTATTAACTTCAATTTTAGCCAAATAACCGTAACCAATACTAAGTAAAAAAGTAGTTGTACAGCTTGATAAAATAGCTTATAATCGTACTTTTGTTTATGCTAAAAATCATAGCAAATAAAATTTATATCAATTCATCACATTAGAGCAAGCAAAGGAACATTTATAAATGAAAAAAGGGTTTTGGCTAGAACCACGATCAATTGTTGCCATTGCAGTTTGTTTGCTGGCATTAGCAGAAATTGTTGACTTAACAATTGTAGCAGTTGCAATCCCACATATTATGGGTGCATTGGGGTGTAACATTCAAGAGGTTTCATTAGTAACTACCAGCTATATTGTTGCTGCTGCAGTTTTTATCATGACAACCGGCTTTGTCAGCTCACGATTAGGTGGTAAAAAAACCATTTTATTATCGACGCTGGTCTTTGGAATATCGTCAATTCTCTGCGGATTTGCGAGTAGTTTGAATGAAATGGTGATTTTCCGTCTAATTCAAGGGATAGGTGGAGCATTTCTACCATCAATGGCACAAGGTTATATCGTTGGTAATTTCGATAAAGAAGAACAGCCTAAAATGATGAGTATCATGACATTAACCGTAGTTTTGGGGCCAATTATAGGACCACTAGCGGGTGGATACCTCGTAAATGCCTATAGCTGGAGATGTATTTTCTTTGTAAATGTACCAATCTGCCTAGTTGCATTTTTAATCGTATTTTTCTGGATGAAAGAAACGGTTACCACCAAAATAGGCTTTGATTCAATCAGTTTTGCTTTTATGGCAATTGGTTTTGGCTCACTAGAATATTTCATCGATGAAGGTAATAATTTAAATTGGTTTAACTCACATTTAATGGTAATTTGCCTATCAATTGGTCTAGTATTTATTACCTTCTTCATTTGGCGAGGCATTTTGGGATATTCTGTAGTAAGTTTTGAACTTTTCAAAAATTCAAATTTTGTGATCTCTTGTGCAATTGTCTTTATGTTTATGGTGGCTGTCACCACTGGCATGGCTTTTTATGCTACTTTCCTACAACAAGGATATAACTTTCCAGTGGATATTGCTGGCTACATCACTGCACCACGTGGCTTATTTGCTGTGTTTGGCGGAGTAATAGGAAGTGTCTTATGCAGCAAATTCGATAAACGAATTATTCTCATTTGCGGGCTGCTTTTATTCAGTACAGGCTGCTGGTTAGAAACACACTTTGGCACTAACTGGAGTTTATCTTCACAGCTGTTAACTTGTGCAATCATTGGACTTAGCATGTCAATGACATTTACTCCATTATTACAGGTAGCGTTTACTGGTGTCACTGAAGCATTGAGCAACGATGCAAGTGGTGTATTTAATTTTTTTAGAAATATTGGTAATTCAGTTGGAACTTCAATTGCATCAACGGTTCTTAGTCGTAATGAGCAAACCTCATGGAATGATTTATCAACTCATTTAACCCCATTTAATAGTGCTGTACAACAATTACAAAATGGGTTATTTCAAGGTATGCCAATCCAAAAACAAATCACAATCTTGTCACAACAGGTTCAAGCTCAGGCATTTTTTATTGCCAATATCAATCTGTTCTATTTAGGAGGCATCATGGCTCTGGCACTTTGTACACTCCCCTTGTTTTTGGCAAAACCACCTAGTGGTATTATTAAAGTCCATGCTCACTAATTTAAAAACCAAACTTAATAATTAAACCTAAATTACAGGATAACAACAAATGGATAAACAAAAAATAAATATTCTAATTCGTGGCGCACTTCTAATTGCTGTGGTTAGTGGAGGCGTCTATTGGTACTTTAATCATACTGAGAAATATCCGTCAACGGATAATGGGTATGTTAATGCAAACTTGGTTAATGTTGCTCCAAAAGTAAGTGGCTATGTTGAAGATATCTTAGTCAAAAATAACCAATACGTCCATAAAGGAGATGTGTTATTTAGGATTACACCAGTCGACTATAGCGTTCAATTAGATCAACAACAGCAAGCATTACAATACGCAATTCAATTAGCGAATAACGCCAAAGCCCAAATTAGCACAGCTATCGCCAACGTTGCCAGCGCCAAGGTTAACTATACAAATGCCGCAGCACAAGTTGAGCGTTATACTGAAATGAATAAACAGAATGCAGCTTCTACACAAAATCTACAAAATTATCAAACCCAATTTGCTCAAGCCAAAGCACAGTTAATTCAAGCAGAAAACACTCTGGAGCAAGATAAAATCCAGGTTGAAGCTGCTAATGCTCAGGTAGGTCAAGCCAAAGCCCAAGTTGCGAATGCAAAAAATAATGTTGGCTATACTGATGTAATATCATCAGTCAATGGCTATGTCACCAATATGTACTTAACTAAGGGACAATATGTTGGTGTAGGACAACAAGTTTTTGGATTAGTCGATAACGATAGTTGGTGGATTGATGCTAATTTTAAAGAAACCGATATCGAGCGTGTAAAAAATGGGCAACCCGTAGATGTAAAACTAGACATGTATAAACATGCCCACTACACAGGAACAGTTCAAAGTATAAGTTATGCCAGTGGAACTACTTTTTCATTACTACCGCCCCAGAATGCTACTGGAAATTGGGTTAAAGTTACTCAACGCTTTACTATTCGCATAAAAGTTGCGAATAATCCACAATTTCCACTGCGGGTTGGCGCTAGTGCTGATGTCCAAATTGATACAACCAAATAGCGTACAAATAAGGATTCATCATGAAAAAAATTTCAGCAATCAGTTTAGCCACAACCGTTACTATGCTTAGCGGCTGTGGAATATTTTCACCATCCTACAATAAGCCAAATATTGATGTACCGACTACCACCAGAAGCGGTATTCAATTTGAATCAAGCACAGCTGATTACAGCCAACTACAATGGTGGAAGCAAGTAAATGATCCAGTATTAAATCAATTGATTATTCTAGCATTGTCAAACAATGCTCAAATTCAAGTTGCACAAGGCAATATTATGAAAGCACAAGCAAGCCTGAAAGCTGCACAATATGCCTGGATACCTACGCTAAGTGGCATTGGAGGAGGATTTTCTGGTGGTAGCTTTGATACTACAGCTAGCTCCGCAAATCAATCAGGAGCTACTTTCGGTAATAATTTTAATGGCGCATTTGGTGGATTCATACCCAGCTATAACTTTAATGTATTTGCTAATCTCAGCCAAACTAAACTGGCTCAAGCAACACTTGATATGCAAAAAGCCGCCTATAACTCCACGCGTCTAACTATTATAAGCCAAATTAGTGGAGGCTACTTTACTTTATTGGCTCAGAAAAAACAATTAATCGTGCAGCAACAAATGATAGATGACCTCAAAGAGTTACGCCGCTACGAAATGATTCAAGTGCAAAATGGTAATGCTGATTTAGGTAATCTAGCGATGTATGATCAGCAAGTTGCTAGTTATGAGGCTAAAATACCATCAATTAAAAATTCAATTGCGCAAACTGAAAATGCAATTAAAGTCTTGATTAACCAAAATCCGGGAGAAATTATTACAACTGGTTCAATTGATAAATTAAATATTGAAAGTATAATTCCAGCCAATATTCCATCATCAGTTCTAAAAAATCGCCCTGATATTATTCAGGCTGAAGATAGTTTAAAGGTTGCTAACGCTAACGTAGCCGTAGCTAATTCTCAATTTTTCCCAACCATTGGACTAACAGGATTTGCTGGTGGCTCATCTATAGCTTTGGGAACATTACTTAATGTCAGCACCGGATTTTGGACTGTAGCAGCTCTTGCCAGTATGCCAATTATAAATGCAAGCACATACGAACAAGTTAACGCCGCTGAGGGTGGTTATTATGCACAATATTACAGCTATATGAATACGGTTAAATCAGCATTTCAAAATGTTGATAATAATTTAACTAATAAACAAAATATGGATAAAGTTTATGCTAAAACCTACCAAGCATATAAGTCAGCGAGTGAATACTATAAAATAAATCAAATTCAATATAAAGCAGGTAATGCTGCAATGACGAATGTAGTTGAAGCTAAGATTGGTTTAGACAATGCAAATTTAAGTTTAATTCAAGCAAAAGCACAACAATTAACTGCAATAGTTCAAGTTTTTGATGCTTTGGCAATTGGTTATGCAGCAGAAAGCGAATTAAGCAAGCCCAAGAAATTGCCCAACTAAGCAAATAACAAAGTTCATCAAAATAAATTAAGAATAACTAATGCAACAACCGCAACACATCGCATTAGTTATTCAATTTAAATAATACCACTTAGAAAATACTCTTGACTATTTCTCTGTGCGACAATTAAATGACTAAAATCATTCACTATGTGAATCTTTAGTTACATCTTTACTAAAATAATTTTCAAGACTTTTAAACCACTTTAAACGATTCAATGACAAAATTAAAATAACAATTGCAGTTGTTGCCAATGGAATTAACACCATTTCAAAAGCCACGGATAAACCAATTGACGCACACACCCAAATATTAGCCGCTGTAGTTAAACCATGCACCTTATTATTATCTTTAAAGATAATTCCAGCACCCAAAAATCCCACGCCACTAACAATTTGTGCCGCAATCCGAGTTGGATCGGCAATGCTTTGATAATATGCTGCACCATTGGCATGAGTAGAAACTATTCCAAACAAACATGACCCAAGGCAAACTAAAGTATAAGTGCGTACCCCAGCAGAAGCACCATGAATTTGACGTTCAAAACCAATTGAAAAACCACACAGACAAGCTAATAGTATTTGACAGAGTTCAAAAGAATGTGGCATCTTATTCTCCCCAACTAGATTATTTCAAATAAAAAAACACCATACTAACTTAGTATGGTGTTTTTCCACAATCAATTACTCAACTGCCGTTTCTTTTTTGGATAAATTCATTACCAAAATAAAGAATAACGGTACAAAGCAAGTTGCAATTAAAGTAGAGCCAAGCATTCCACCAATAATTCCATAACCCACCGAATGCTGTGAGTTAGCACCAGCTCCAGTCGCCGTTGCTAATGGAATCGCGCCTAAAATAAAGGCAATTGAGGTCATGATAATTGGTCTAAACCGTACTTTTGCAGCATGAATTGCAGCATTTCGATAAGACATATTTTCATTCCGCACTGACTCAATAGCAAACTCAACAATCAAAATTGCATTCTTAGCGGAAAGCCCAATCAAAGTCAACATACTAACTTGAAAATAAATATTATTTTCCATGCGGAAGATCAATAAGGTTAATGCCGCACCTAACAATGCAAAGGGTAAAGCCATCATAATCGCCATAGGTAGTGCCCACATCTCATACAGTGCAGCCAAAATTAGGAACACCATAATTAAACCCAATGAGAATGCAATTGTCGATTGATTACCAGCCAAATTTTGCATATAAGATGGACCAAACCATTGAATCACATAATTTTTACCAAGAACAGTTGGCACTGCCTCTTTAATTACCTTCATAACATCACCTGATGATGCATGCGTAACAGGGTTTGGATTAACAATAATTTGACTACCAATATAATCATTCATCCGAGTTACTAACTCAGCACCATTTGAATAATCAAATGTTGCCAAGCTACCAACAGGTATCATATTACCCTTATTACTTTTCGCATATACGACATTTAATAGATCAGGATTATTACGATATTGATACTCACCTTGAACAATCACCCACCACAAATCATTCCACTTGGTGAAGTAATTAATATAAAACAAGCCAAAGGTTGATTGCAACGCATTAAAGATGTTAGCATAAGGTACATCATAAATATAGGCCTTACGTGGATCAACTTTAATATTAATCTCAGGTGTACTTACATCATATAACTGAAAAGCACTACCTACAACATCTGGATATTCTTTTTGTAAATACTTGGCCAACTTCACACCATCGTCATGAATTTGAGTTGGTGTTGAAACTGATGGTAATGCAGCCTGCAAATAGAATGTCACACCACCAGTAGTACTCATCCCACGAATTGGCGGTTGATTAAACGGAAAACCAGTAACGCGCAAATGTTTGGATTGCAATTCACTCGTCTGTTTAATCACCGAGTCAACGTCTTGTCCAGGACCACGATCGGCATAGTCATTCAAAATAATACTTAAACTTGAAGTATTAGTTTTAGTTGAACCATTATCGACAATGTCTTTACCACCCAAAATCGCAATCCGATCAAGAGCAGGAATATGTTCCATTAAGTCTTTAGATAAATTTACTGCTTCATTCACGTTATAATCAATTGAACCAGCTTCATTTACGTGGATAGTATCATAATAGTAACCCATGTCTTCAAGTGGTACCAAACCAGTCGGGATCTTAATAAACATAACAATCACCGCTAAAATTACGACACCCCAAGCAATCATCGCAGCCTTAGCATTGTCAATAATTTTAACTACAATTCGCATGTATAATTCTTGAAATTTAACAAAACTAGCATTAAATTTATCAAAGAACCAATAAACCCACTGTAATGGTTTAAAGCCAGGTGTAGGACGTACTTCACCATGATGAACATTACGCAAGAAAATTGCACATAGTGTTGGAGTTAAAGTTAATGCAACCACACCTGAAAGTAAAACTGAAATTGCAATTGTAACTGCAAACTGCTGCATCAAAATACCGCTGAATCCACCAAGGAATGCAACCGGAATAAATACTGCATTTAATACGCATACAACCGCAATTACTGGTGCTGCAACTTGTTCCATGCCTTTAATTGAGGCTTGAACTGAATTTAAGCCTTCTTCAGCCATCAAACGTTCAACATTTTCAAGCACCACAATCGCATCATCCACGACAATACCAATTGCAAGTACCATTCCAAAGAGAGTCAAAGTATTAATCGAGAACCCAAGGGCGAAAGTACCTGCAAAAGTACCAATAATTGCAACTGGAATTGCAATCACTGGAATAATTGTACCTTTGATATTCTGAATAAACAACATTACCACACAGAATACCAAGATAAAAGCAATAATTAAGGTCGAGATTACCGCTTCAACCGATAAAATCACGAATTCAGAAGAGTCGTAGTGATTATAAAATTTCATACCACTAGGCATATGTTTCGCAACTTCGTTCAAAAGATTCATATAATCTTTTTTAACTTGTAGCTGATTAGCACCTGGTACTAAATACAGTGCCAACGCTGTAGCTGGTACAACTTTTAATTCATGGGTAGTTTTATCGCGTACCACAGACTTAAAGTATGTAGCATATTGTTGTGCATCAAGTTTAACTTTAGCCACATCCTTAAGTCTTACTATTTGTGCATTACTCTCAGTTGCTCGTAAGACAATATTTTGAAACTGCGATTCTTCCGTCATATAACCGGTTGAATTAATCAAAAAGTTATATTTTTCTGGTCCACCCATTGGTGCCATAGCATTCAAACCAATCGAGTAAGGCCAGTTTTGATCATTTACCGCATTCTTAATATCACCAATACTTACATTATAATACTTCAATTTGTTTGGATCAATCAAAATTCGCATTGCATATTGACGTTGCCCAAGCACGGAAACAACACCAACACCAGGAATTTGTTCAACTAATGGATACACATAACGTTGCACATAGTTACTGATAAAGAGTTGATCAGGAGTCCCTGTGTCAGAATAAAATGGTGTTACAATAAACAAATCAGGATTTTGTAACCGCATAGTAACACCCTGCGCCTGAACTTGTGTAGGCAACTGTGGTAAAGCGGTCTGAATCCGATTTAACGCATCTGCCTCAACAAGCTGCAAATTAGTCCCAGTTTGAAAATACACGTTTAAGGATAAACTGTTACTTCCATTTTGACTAGCAGATTGCATATAAATCATACCTGCCACACCAGACATCTGATCTTCGATCGGTGCAGCTACAGCATTAGCAATTGTTTCTGAGTTGGCACCAGGAAATGGTACTGAAATATTTAGACATGGAGGAACAATTGAGGGATATTGCTCAATTGGTGAAACAGCCATAGAAATCAAACCAGCAATAGTAATGATGATAGAAATCACCATCGACAGAACTGGTCTTAGAATAAAGAAACGACAAAACATCTAGATTTTCCTATACTGATTTAATTAGTATTTACCATTATAAATATTTGCAGGTGTATCAATTTGTACTGCACGTTGCTTAGGATCACCAATATACGCCGAAGCATTAACTTTCTTCGGTGTTACTGACGCTGGAGCAGATGCAGTTTCTGGATTATTTGGATTAGTTTTAGCTTGGTCAGCTTTAGCATCAACTACAACTTTATCACCAGCCATAACTTTCACTCCACCAGCCGTTACCACTTGCATGCCATCAGTCAGACCACCCTTAATAATCCACAATGAGCCAGTCATTGGACCAGTTGAGATTGGATTTTTAGCAACTTTTCCATCTTTAACAATATACACAAATGGACCTTTATCATCACGGAATACAGCCTCTTGTGGAATTGCATATGAGTTTTTATACGTCATACCATTTAAAAATACATGTACGAATTGACCAGATAATAATTGAGTTTGTAGCGTCTTATTATCTACATAAGCCCGCATATTCCATACACCATTTTGTAAACTAATACGAGTGTCAGTAAATTGAACATGCCCAGCATTTGTCAACATCGTACCATCAGCCAACTGTAAATCGGTAGAAAACTTGTATGCACTTGGTACAGTTGCTAAACCTGAACTAACTGCTGACTGAATCGCCAGACGATCATTTTCTGGCATTGCAAAAGTAATGTACATGTCATTAACTGAATTGATCACATTCATTGTAGTTTGGAATTGAGTAACCATATCACCCACAGTTACTTGACGCTCAGAAATATAACCATCAGCTGGCGAACGAATAATACAGTATTCAAGATTTAATTTAGCTTGATTAATATTAGCTTTATCGGTTTCAACCAAACCAACCGCGCCTTGATAATTAATTGTTGCAGTCTCTAAGTCCTGTTTAGATACCGCTTCTGCCGCGTATAATTTTACATAACGATCGTAAATAGCTTTGTAATTTACCATCGCCGCTTGATCTTTAATTAAAGCACCTTGTGCAGTTTGTAAATCTAATTCAAATGGTCGTGGGTCAATTTGATAAAGTGGCGTATCTTTTTTAACATACGTACCCTCTGTGTAGTACTGTTTGAATACTGCACCGCTTACACGAGGAACAACATTGTAATCAACAACACCCTGAACCATAGCTGGATAATCATAAACATAAGGAACGTTATATGAATGCACAATTGCCACATCAACATGCTTCTCTGGCACTGCCTTAACTTCTTTTTTTGAACAACCTGCTAGAACCACACCTGCACTTAACATTACAATCAGGATTTTTTTCATTTAACACACCCAGTAAAAATTAATTTTATTAAATAATATCAATATAATAACGCAAATAAACTTAGATAAAATCTTTTGTAATACATACTAACTACAAACAATACATGTAATTAGTATATACAAATAACTTGTTATTCTATCATATCTTTTAAATAAAGATAAATATATGATAGAATTCTGGACTTTTAAAATCAATTTCTTTCTTTCGGGTCAACTGCAAAATGTCAGAAAATACTACTTTCAACAAATCCTTCATTTTCATTGGATTAATCGCTTTACTGGTACTCCCTGAATTAAATAATGTTCATTACGATCCGCAGCCCCAATTTTGGGCAGAAATGACCGTTGCTTGGGCAATTATTGGGCTATTTAGCTTTACTCTTTGGCGCAACACCAAAATTTATATACCAAGCATTGCACTACCATTATGTGCGTTTGCTCTTTATTTAATCTTACAAACATTTTTTATGACTGATCTTGATTTTCCTGGTCTGAATTATGTTAGTAGTCTAGAAATGCTATTATGTATATTCTTGGCCATTAGTATTAATACCATTAGAAATACTTATGGTCTACGCTATATAGTAACTACCATCTGTTATACACTCTTAATTGGTGCCATACTACAAACTATAATTGGTTTAATTCAATATACTGGTACTACTCGCTATTTTGGCGACATGATTTTTTATGACAGTTCACACCCTACCACCAACATATTTGGTCATTTCGGACAACGCAATCACTATGCACACTATTTAAGCTGGGGAACTTTTGGTCTAATCTATTTATATCAACAACGCCGCCTTAGTGCTAAATTATTTTATCCATTAATGCTTTGGTTAAGCTTTAGTCTAACTATTTCTGCCTCTCGCAGTGTATTTATTTATTTTGCCTTAGCTGTAATTTTTAGTGCACTTTTTCATATAATAAAGCGTAATCAAGATAGCAAACGCTTATTATGCTTAATTGCCTTTGCCACCATTGCTTTATTTGCAGTTGAATATTTTTACCCATTAATCCATAAGCTATTTACGGTCCATAATAACTTTAGTTCTGGTTTGGGGCGCTTGGATAGCGAAAGTGGCACTGGACGTCGTGGTGTAGAATGGGACAAAGCTTGGCTGGTATTCAAACAATATCCAATTTTTGGTTACGGCTGGAATGGATATGCTAAACAAAGCGTTTTAATGCATCCACTTTTCCCCAATGCAGCATTAAATAGCGGATTATTTACTAACTGTCACAACTTAATCTTACAACTCTTATCCGAAACTGGACTAATTGGTACTGGAATCATCATTTTAGGAATCGCATATTCAATTTATCGCTTGCTTGGAAAGTCAATTTCTGTTGAAAGTGTCATTCTGTTATGCATGATAGGTACAACTCTGTCACATAGTATGAATGAATATCCATTATGGTATATGTATTTCCTTGGTGGATTAATAGCCTTTCTATCAATGGATAAACAACTTGCTGTAATTAACATCAATAAAATTCGCGTACTGGCTATACTTCCAATTGCTGGGTGTGCTTATCTAATGACTTCAGGAAGTATTATTTTTGACACCTTAGTCGATTATTACGATATTCCAGATGATCAACCTACGTTTAATCAACAAGCAAAATATTTACAAAACATCGTTGACCATAATCCAATGTGGGCATATTTTGGTATTTATACTTTAGATAATTACATTAATGTCGATAGTGATAGCACGAATAAACTCTACCCATTAACAACTCAATTATATTATACTCATAAACTTAATACTTTTCACCCTTATCCAGACACAATGGTCAAAGAAGCAATGCTAGATTGGGATTTAAATAAACGAGATGCAGCAATTGCCATGGTAAAATTGGATTTAATCGCATTCCCAGTTTATAAACCAAGTTTTAAAGATACTTTAAAAGATCCAAAGTACAAGGAACTTTATCAATTAGTTAAATAAGAATAAACTGAAAGATTTAGTAAATTGTCATGAACTTGGCAAAATTATAAATAAAATAATCCTGGAACTACCCGCCAGACATCGCTAAGCGCCTTATAAATTTTGATAACTTAAGAGAAATATGCTATACATTTGTGCAACCCCAATTGGTAATTTAGACGATATCAGCCTACGCGCTTTAGAAATTTTAGCCAAGGCTGATATCATTCTATGTGAAGATACACGTAATAGCCAAAAGCTGTTAAATCATCATGGAGTTAGTCAAAAGCGTTTAATTGCATTTCATGACCATAACGAAAATGAAATCAGCCAAAAGGTGCTCGAGTGGCTTGCCGAGGATTTATTAATTGTCCAAATTAGCGATGCTGGTACACCAGGTGTGTCTGATCCAGGCGCACGCTTATGTAATATTCTCCATGCTAATAATATAACTCCACATCCAATTCCTGGTGCCTGTGCCTACATTAGTTTACTCTCAGTAAGTGGCTTAGTTGACACACCAAGTCTATTTCATGGTTTTCTACCGAATAAATCCACTCAACGCCAAAAACAACTAAATAACTGGCTAACCGTAGATTATGCGGTTGCAATTTATGAATCACCACACCGTATTGTTGACTCGCTTAAAGACATCATTACTTGTTTAGGAACAGACCGTCAAATTGTGATGGGTCGTGAAATAACTAAGCACTTTGAAACAATCAAGAAATTACCTGCAAGCGAATTATTAGAATTTGTTACAGCAGATTCTAATCAACAACGTGGTGAATTTGTACTAATTATCTTACCAGCAATTAAAATTAAAACAGATGAAGAACAGCTAACTTTTGAGCAAATTAATTCTTTACTTCTCATTGCTGCAGAGTTACCAAGTAAAAAAGCTGTCAACTTATGCCATAAGCTTTTTGGTGGCAACAAGGATTTACTTTATCAATATTTATTACAAAATAAAACTCAAACACTTCCCTAAAAGGAAATTTGTACCAATAGCTCAACAAACTCTAGGTACTGGCTGAATGCATATGAGCAAACGGTCAAATTACCTTAAGTAGAATTATTAATCAAGACAAATCCCAAAATCCTCTTTCAAACAACGTAGCAATTCTACACAACAATAAGCAACACTTTGACAAACCTCAATTACCCATTCAAAACAATCAGTTAGGCCAGAATCACTATAAAACGTAATTAAACTATCGATATCTGACTCAAATAACTAGCTCACCACGACAATAATCTGACGAAATATAGTAAGATATAATTAGCCATGGCAAATTTATAATATTTTGAAGCAATAATAATGCAGAAATTATCAAAGGTCCGGTGAATGAATAAACTTTCTTATAGCTTAATAATTATTTTGCTGAGCCATCAAATATTTGCCGATACTAGCGAATCAACTCCAGCAGTAGTTAATACCAATGACACCTATATTAATCGCAATGCATATCTCCAAAATCCATAGATAACTTCGACTAGTGCTGGTGGTACTCAAAATGTCACAGAAAGCCAAACGATTAACCAAAACTTTGCCGAAAAACTATTTACCGATGGAACATGGAATTTCTTTGGAACCGCCTCTGCTCAATATACTGGCGCTGGTGCTGGATACCCAAGCTATGCTTATGGCGGAAGCGTCTTCGCTCAAACTGGTCAGGTAGCAGGATTTTCTTTTGGTGGTGTATTTGAAATTATCAATCCATTTTTTGTCAATAATTTAAACGGCTATAATGCAAATATGTCTCCATTTTTGCCATCTAATGAACAAGTTACCACTGCAGAAGCTTTCGTAGAATATCAATATAGTAATATTGTACAAGTTGATGCTGGTCTAATTGGAATTAATAATAGTCCTTGGCTATCACTAAATTATTATAATAATATGATGAGCATCCCTGCATCTTACCAAGGCGTATTACTAAATGTTGACCTAGGAGCTGGATGGCTTTTAACTGCTTTAGCATTTAACGGAGCACAAGGAATTAGCGAAACAGGATTTACTAATTTAACTTGGTATAATAAAGGTTATGATTATTCTGGTGGTAGTATTGCAAATAATACAACTAGTGAAACTTCAAATGGTACCGTTTCATTGGGGGCGAATTATGTCGCATGGAATAATCAATATAATTTACGCTTGTGGGTCTATGAATTTGAAAACTATGGTGAATTATTCTATGTTGATAATAGTATAAAGTTTAAACCCACAGCTAATTTAGCTTTTAACATTGCAGCTCAAGGTGGAACCAATAATAATGGGATTTTAGGTGCTGCAGATGGAACGAATGCCTTTACCAATGCAGGACTTGGACAAATCTCAAGTAACTTTGCTGGACTACAAACTGGATTAAGTTATCAATGGTTTAGTATTAATTTTGGTTACAACAATGTTTGGGGTAATCAAAATGCCTATGGATCAGGTGCAATTGTTACACCATATACCTATGGAATGGCAACTGATCCACTCTATACCACCCCATATATGGCAGGTTTGGCTGATTTAGGCACGGCTGGTACTTCGTATAAAATTAGTCCATCCTTTAATTTCTTAGATAACAATTTATCGATCGCTCCTGCATTTACTACATTTAATACCGCCGTAGCAGAATGGAATGGAACCAACGAATATGATTTTCTGGTAACATATTCAATTCCACAAATTAAAGGTTTAACCATTTTTGGAGTTTACGCGTATCAACAAGTTCCACAAGTAAATGCCTCTGGAAATACCTATATTACTCAATTATTCTTAAGTTATCTATACTAGCCCTTAATAATGGAAATAACATGAAATTAATTTTTTATACACTTTTACTTTCAACTGCTAATTTTAGTTTTGCAATGGATAATGCAAATCTAGTTAATCAATCTTTTACGTGTAATGGAATCCGCATTGAAAGCAATATTCAAGAGTCTGATCTAATTGGCTATTGTAATAACATAACTGTTAAGGATGATACTCAGATTATTAGCGGACAAAATGCAATGCGATTGCGTGGATCAGATCAAATTGACGAAGATGACACAACTAAAACCATCATCAACTTACGTAAAGTTAGTTTCACTACCGATAAAAATATAAGTATGAAATGTTATTACAGAAATAATATATTAACTAAGTGTGAATATAGTAAATAACATAATCAACCAAATCCTATTAAAGATATGCTGGATAGTTTTAAGCTATTCCCAGCTTATGTTTGTAACAAGATTTATATCTCCAAATAGTCCCTAATCCGTTAAGCATTAGGGAATCTGGAGGGAGATATGATGGTTTGAATTGGTTTGTGATGGTATTTTTATGTTAGATCTTAAAGGGGATAGACAATCAAAGCACATTTAAAGATGTGGTAAGATACTGTCATGGTTCAAATAA
>CAZZAV010000022.1:0-41755 GCA_964652705.1 uncultured Neisseria sp. | reverse complement strand
TATATTAACCTGTAACGGATATATATATCTACAATTTTATTAGATCATTACACCAAGTCCAGATGCTTTAGATTTGGGCGATTTTATTAGTTTTGCAGATACTTATGATTATAAACCATTTAAACATCTATCTACTACCTCGAGTAGTTGGCATGGAACGCATGTAACAGGTATTATTATTGGGCAGCATATAGATAACAACAGTAACCGTGGTGGAGCACCAGATGCGATGGTGGTACCAGTGCGCATTTCTGGTAAAGGAGTTGGTTCCGGCTCTGGGCGATTGAGTGACATAATTGCAGGGATGCTTTGGGCTGGAGGAATTCACCCAACTATCTCAAATCCACATCCAGCGAGAGTATTGAACATGAGTTTTAGTAATTTTACGAATAATTATGGCGATGGTAGTAAGTGCCCAGAAGAATATCAGAAAGCATTTGATGAATTAAATCTTGTTGGTGTAACTGCTGTAGTCACGGCAGGAAATAATAATGGTGGTGATTATAAAATTAAGAGTCCAGCTATTTGTAAAGATTTTACCAAAAATGTAATAACTGTTGCGGCATTGACTCCTTTGGGATATTTAGCTAGTTATAGCAATAGTGGAAATGTGACCATTGCTGCTTCTGGTGGTGATAGTGCGATTAATGGAATAGATGGTTTTGGCATTTGGACTACTGAATATAATGCTAAGGAAAAATATGGGGTTTGTCGGGACACAAATTGTTTTAAGTATAAATGGAAAAATGGCACATCAATGGCAGCTCCTTTGGTAACTGCAGCTATTGCTGATATGTTATCCGCTAATCCAAGCTTGCAACCAGAACAAATTAGATCAATTTTAATTGCTAGTGCAAAACCTATCCCTGCCGAAAAGCGCGTTCCACGCAACGGCAAAGGTGGTCAATTGTCGGATAATGTTGGGCGACTTGATGTAATAAAGGCTGTTGAAATGGCCAAAAATTATACTTTGCTAATTAATAATTAGTGCCCTACGTTATTTGAGACTTTGTTCAATTGCTCACGTCGTGTGATGGAGAAATTTAGTTCGCTTATTGGGTCAATTATTTTTAAAATAATCCGGCATTTTTATTGCATAGTTTTATTGGAGATGTGCTTTGATTGTCTAGTCCCTATTTTAATTTCTCAATAATAAGATTTTGTTTTATTTAAAAGTTATGATAGCGAATATGATTGGGTTGAGGAACTACGAGAAATTACCAGATTAGTTAAGGCTAATGAACAATTAAGCACAGCCCGTAAGTCACAAGTTGATGGTAGTGGGAGATTATTCTTTTAAGAAAGAACATGAGTGATTTTGATTAATAAATATAAATAATGTAAGTTTCCATAGAAACATATACAAACCCCAGGTTAAATCAACTTGGGGTTAATTAATTTCATAGGTATGCAGCTCATCTTATATGAGTATAATTTATTTTTGAATAAGAATAAAGTTAGATTTACTTTTCTGGTAGTTATGTCATTTATTAAATATCTGTTATAATTTCTACTTTCAGATAGTGTTATTAAATGATCTTTAGGATAGTACGCGATGGTAAGTTTTAGTCATGATCCATTCTTAAGTGAATATATTAACAGTAATTTTATACAGTTGATAGATTTTCCTATCTATTCGTGCTTATATGATACAGAATACAAGCTTGTGATTTGTACTAATAAATCAGCTCAATCGTTAGGTTACTCAGATTGGAGGGGCGCTGTTGGAATCAGTTATAAGGGTGATAGTTGTCATATGTTAGCAAAGATGATTTTTGGTTCAAGTTATAGTGATGAGCATAAAGATTCGATTAATAAATATGCTGAGATGATTCTTGATTTTCAGAAAAATGTTTTTCTGAATAAAATAGCAATAAGCTTTTTTGATTTATTACCGTATAACAATCAATTTAATACATTTCTTGTTACATATGTTCCAATAGTAAATAAAGTCGGCGAGGTTGTGGCGATCCAGAGCCATACAATTGAATCTAAATTTTTTGGTTTTCAGGAACATTTTTATACATTATATGATGGTTCGGTGATTAAAAATAATTTCCCGGATAAAATAAAATTAACCAAGCGTGAAGAAGAGGTAATGTTTTTATTGGCAAATGGGTTAAATCAGGAGCAAATTGCTCATACGTTACAAACGAGTAGAAGCACTATTGCAACTATAATTGCTACGAAATTATGTGTTAAATTTAATATACCTGGATCAAATACCGGTTATTTGACTAAACTTGCCATGGAGCGCGGCTATTTTCAATATATTCCCTCATCATTGTTTAAACCTTTTGTTGTACCAATGATTAAAGATTAATATTTGGTTACACTTTCACGAATCTTTCTAGATTATTTAAGCCATGGGAATAGATAGTTTATCTATTCCCATGGCTTTTTATGGCCTGAAGCTCAAGATTAAGATTTAACTGTATGAATTATATCATTATAATACAGTTGTTTATATTGTATATTAGGTGCATTTTGGTGTCTGAAATAAAATTTATTAGACGATTTTGTCTATAGTTATGTTTTTTTGAAAAGCCTACAATGTAGTTATGAGATGAAATCAACCGAATAACTTTAAAAAGGTCTAAAAATGAAAACAAATAAACTAAAACAATTAACCTGTATTTTAGCTGGTAGCTTGATTTTATCAGCTTGTAATAATAATGTAGGCGGCAGTTCAAATAATAATCTAAATAATACTCAAGCTGTTATGAGTCAAGTTACCGCTACTAGCGTGACACCTGAAGCAGGAACTAAACAAACGAATTATATTCGTGAATCAATTATTGATTCATTTGCGGGTAATTTTTTTGCTTTTCCTGGCAACTTTGGTTTTAATCTTTTATCGGGTTGGCTTGGTGGATTAATTTTTCAAGATGATAGCCAGCAACAGATTTTTAATGGCTTGAAAGATATTCAGAGTAAACTTGTAGAAATGGATAAAAAGCTTGAACAATCACTTAATTTAAGCAATGATATACTTCAGATGCTAGGAGAATTTTACCATACTCAGATTGGCGATAACCTCTGGCAGACGTTGCAACAACCACAACAAGCTGCCAATTTTATACAAACTCATTATGCGAGTTATACGAATGCACTAGTGTTTGGTGTTGGTGATATTAAAGCTGATGAACTTGATACTTTGTATAAATATGCTTCTGAACAGTGTAAAGATAAACAAATTTTTGATGTTATTGGTGCACGTAATAATTTGCAATCAAAGCAAGCCAATAGTCTGACACAGAATAACATTAGCCTCTTATTTAATGAATTTGTAACTGAGTATGCTAGTCCTATTGGTGGTGGAGCTGGTGAGTTTTATAATCTACTTAAAAATCGGAAACAAAACTACATCAATGCGTTGTTTGCAGAAGTTCCTTATGGTGATTTTATGAGTAAGATAGATTATTACAACTATCAAAACATGTTATATAAAAATACTTTGACTGGTGCTTATCAAAAATTATATAACATGCAATTGGCTCAATTAGCCTATAAATATGCTTGTGGTGCAGATGTTGAAATAAACTCTCCTCGCTTAGATAAAAATTGGCAGGGTAAAGCTGGATTTAATGAAGCTGCCAAAGCATTAAATATTCAATATAATAAAACCTATCAACAATTAGAACAAAATCTTGAATTTGGATTCGCATCAATTACTAACGAGGATTTATATTCCCGAGTAAATAATTTGTTTAATACCGAGTTATTAGATAAAAGTGCTTTTGGTTCAAATAGGTTGGCGACAGGTCAATGCTCTATTACTGGTCTAGTTTTTGAAAAATTGGATAATGGGCATGGTATTTTACGTTTGACCGCTAAATGTATGCTCGAGCAAAATTCTGATAAAACAGCCAAATTTACTACGGTTCATCAGGATGTTCCATATAAATATGAGGGAAGTAGAATCACTGGAACACCCTATAATCACTTGCGTTTTGATGCGAATTATACGAACGAATTAGTATTTACCAATCGCAATAAAGATAGCTTTAATTCCGATGATATTAAAGTTCTCACTACGAATAATGAGATCTCCAATTCATGGTCATTCACTGATGTAGCAAATGTTAATCGTATGGCAGATAGTTGGACAGACACTTATGAGAATTGGATCACTAAATTTTATTGGAGTGCGGCACAAATTGACTTATCCGATGATGTTAGCGTCTTTTCAGAGAGATATCTTGCTGGTTATAATGCTTTAGGTGACGATGCAAGACGAATTTTGCCACCTTTTGGGTATGGTCTTGACACAAGCGGGTATAGTTCATTATTACAATACCCAGGTTTTTCTAGTCACAATTTAGATGATAGTCCTAAAGGGTGGTACTCACAATGGCATTTATTGTCTTATAATGGTAAACAAGCTTTATTGAAAGTTGAGTTTCTTAATTCTTCAACTGAGAGACAATGGGTTGGGGTTGGTTGCATGAACACTTTTGCCGATCAATCATGCCATCGTGAGGGTAATAATACTTTAGTTTGGGAAGACGGTACAAAATTAACGTTAAATGGAAAAATGTCGGAAATTCCAAGTATTAGTCGTAATAATAATTGGCAACAATTATCTGGTAAATGGTCAATTATTGGCAGTGCGCCAACAAATTATGAAGTGCTACCTAAAAAATAAGTAGATTCCTATATCTAAATAGAGGGTTAGTGGTAGGTATGAGAGATCATCTACTACTAATAATTTCAAGAATTTATGGATTTGACAATCAAAGCGGATTGCTTGTAATCGATTTTAATATTATAGTATAGAGGTTATCACTTGTATAATCGAATGTGTAATTGTCAATTCATAATTCTGTATTGCGTAGTAAATATTCTTGGTTTTTAGGTTTGAATAAGGTTTAATTGATTTATTAAAACTCTCATGGATTACATGGGAGTTTATTTTTACCCATTAATTTCAAAAATTTAGTCGGAAACTATTTTAGTTATATTTGTGATTTTATCTGCTAATGGATGCACAATTAATGTGCATTGATAGCTCTATATTTTACAATTTTAGACTGTTACAATCTCGTTCTTAGTTTATAGATTTGCCAATTTTAGATTGGTAGTAAACATTTTATATGGAGAGATAAATGCAAAAACCTAATTTATATAAGTCACTTAGCACATCTGTGCTTGCAACATTAATTTTGACGGCTTGTAATTCTGGAACTAATGGCCCTAGTTCAGGAAGTAGTACCAACACACTTGGTTCAACACAGGCAAGTAATCTTGCTTTGAATGCAGGTCAATCATTAGCGCTTGCAAATAACAAGACTAGCGTTGATTTAACCTATACCAATAATAGTAAATTTACATTTCATTGTACCGCACATAAAGATACTTCAAGTAAAACCAGTACTGGACAAAATTCATTTACGCAAGATATTGGACCGAGCATTGTAGATTATTTAGCATTTTCAACTAATTTTAGTACTGATAGTTATGGCACATTAACTTGCAGTAACGCAACAGATGCTGGTAATCCATGGGGATTCAAAATCAGTTCATCAGCACCGCAAGTAAATACGGTGACACTAGATTTAAACACTCTTGCCGGTAATTCAACTCAGGTTAGTTGTACTGATCCTAAAACTGGTACGGCGATTAGTAAAAACTTGAGTAGCGCACAACGTTCGATTGATTGTCGTGCTGGTACTTATGTATATAGTGATAATCGTGCAAACCCAACTGATGGAATTGCAATCAACTTGACATCGACAATTTTGCCAGTAATGCCAGTGCCAGAAATAATCGCTAACCGGCCTGTAATTGCCAATAATAAAACCAATATTGTGTTGGGAGTTGCCAATAACGTTGGTAATGGTGAAGTGTTTACATGTAGTGCGAATTCAGTACAAAGTCAACCTAACGGAGGCTTGAGCACGCAGTCGTGGAAATTAACCAGCTCTGGTACGTATCCTGGAGTGTCATACTATCAAAATTTTAGTCCAGATGTTTATGGAGTATTGAGCTGTGCGAATAATAGTGATAGTGTTAATAAATGGGGCTTAAAAATTAATACAAACAATACTCAAACCGTTACAATTTCATTAGATAAAACTACGGTTGCAAATTATAGTACTAACGTTGCTTGTTTATCTGGTAATGGTAGTAAAATCAGCCAAACTTTAAATTCTGATAATAGTTCAATTACTTGCCGTGCACAAAATTGGTTGTATACAACTTCGACTGATCCAGTAGGTGATATTCGTGCAGACATGGTATCGGTTACTTTATCACCATTAAATAATATTCAGCCAGAACCTGTAGTTGTTCCAACACCAACGCCTAGTCCATCACCAACTGTTATACCTGTGCCAGGATCTGCTGAATTTAGTATGCCAAATCCGATTCCAGCTGGTGTGGTTAGTACTTCGTTAAGTGATGTTTATTCAAATGCTTTAGTTGGTTTTGATAATAATACTGGTGAGAGTATTAAATGTACAACTCCGAGTAAAAACTCTAATTTAAACGGTGTTTGGTCGACTGTTGCAGGTTTAAATTTAGCTATTGGATCTGATCCAGTTTATACGCCATACAGCTCATCAAATCAAAGTGATATGACTTGTTCCAATAATAATACTAATAAATGGGGTGTTACTCTTGAGTCGAATGGTGGTCGTAGTAATTTAGTAAGTCTTAATGCTGATAGCAAAGCTAACTATACGACAAGTGTTAGTTGTGTTTCTAATGCAACCAATGCTACGATTACCCAAGTATTAAAACCAGGTGTTGTGGTGAATTGTCGAGCTGCGAAATATATGTACAGTGACGGGGTTGAACGCTCAGATCCAATTGCAATTATGATTAACAAATAATTCATTAAATCCTTCAATTATAGCTGACAGTGTTGTGGTGCTAAAAACTCCATCAAAACTGTCAGTTTTTGTTTTTAGCATTACTGCGTACTGAAATTATCATTAATTTCTTTTCTTCATTTTTGCATTATTGAGTTTTTGGTTAAGATATTTACACGAACCATGTCAATATATGAAATCTCGAAATTCTTTACATTAACATAGTTTAAGCATTGTTTTTACAAGCTTTGAGCTATGTTTTTTCTAATTCATAACGGTTAATTTTATAGTTTCTCGAGTTTTATAGATTATGGCATACTACGCTAGCTCTGTTTTGTTTGTATACATTTAGTATGCAGATTAATTTGGTTAATGTTGCTATAATTGATTTTTATCGTGGGCTATCCATTTTTATGGGTTTTTGATTAATTTAACTAAATGTAAAATCATATCTTATGGTCACGGAAGTTGGTGGAAGTTAATTATTGGTTAATGAGACTCTACAAGAATAATGGAGCAATATTTTTTAATGATATTTTATAAGGATGATAAATGAAACAATCATTACTAATTTTTTTAGCTGGGTTTATTTTGGTTGGATGCAATGATCAAGCGACTCAGGTGGTATCAGATCCAGTAGCTTGTGCTACTATTAATAAAGGTATGGATATGATCAATAAGCGGGCTATTACTGATAGCATAGATACATATTATGCTGCGCTTAGAGGAGATAGCACTTTGGTTGATATTTGTATTAATGCAGGAAGAGTTAAGATGGCATATGAGCGAGTGAAAGATTTTGATAACGTTAGGATGTGGGAGAAGACTGAGAAAGTAGACTGCGTGCATGCTGGGTTATAGTTTGTGATCATTAATACAGATTAAGTTCTTTTATTTCGCTTCTATAATGAGGTATTTTTATGACTGATTTACCAAAAGTTAATTTTATTGTCGATAATTTAATAAATGCTGTGAAAATTAATATGCTGTTATTTAAACAGTATAAGAATAATTTATTTAGGAAAAACTATGTAAAATGAATTACTTATTGCGCGATTAACAATGACGACATTTGTAAATAATCTTTTGGCATTAAAGTATAAATAAGCAAAAGCTAAGTAGTTTAAAATAATCCAAGAAACACTTAGTAATCATGTTACCCATGTTTTCTTTAATGAAATGTCTCAGGATGAAGTATTATTTTTAGATTTACAAATGATGAGAAATCTGGATTACATTAATAGCAGGGAGTTTTATTTAGCTAATTGTCCTCCATAAATTAAACCAAACTGGTGGCATAATTCCTTTAGTTATGATGCGCATCTTATTAGAATGAAGTTTTGTTCTGTGAGTAGGTTACACTTCAACATAAAAAATTCTCTTTGCAGCAAAACTATTGCCATTTTCTCTGGTACAAGCTTGTGGTTGGTAGTTAGTTTAGATTGTCAGTTTTTATCTTAAAAATTGCCATGATGCTTTAGTGGTGCACTCAGTAATTGGTTATAATGAAATAAAGTCTGGAGTTGCCTCAATTAAATAATAATCTTTGAGCATTGCACTTAGGATTGACTCAGGTATGGTTTCAATTTGCTTGCTTTCAATTGCTTTTATCACGGCATCATCGATAGTTGTAGTATTTAATTTTTGGTAAATTCGCTGACTAACTGTTGTTCTGACCGTATTATAATTGGTATTCCTTATTCCTAATTTTGATTGGAGAGAAGAGATTTGCTTATTAGATTTATTCAGTGCCGCAAAAAAGAGAATTTCTTTTTCTAATGTTGATAATTTGTTATCTGCATCAGCTGGAGTAATATCTGAGTTTTCCTCTTGATCAGTATGGTTTAATAGTTTATTTATCAGTGAGATGTCATTTAAGGCTATATTTTTAAAGGTGCAACATATTCCAATTAGCTGGTTGCCATGAAATATTGGTGTATCATAGACTTGAAATAATTCCAAAGACCCTAAAGATGCTCGCTTAAAAATCATAAGCCATTTAGAGGTCATTTTTTTAAGTCTAAAAGGCTTAGCATCATTGCCAAATTCTGTGGAAAATTCAGCCAGATGATGTTTAGTTTCTTTGGGAGTTTGACCTAATGCGTGACTTTTATCGGACATCTCACTGGAGTAGGCAAGAACTTTGTAGCTCGGGTATTCTATTATAACGGTTAATTGATTTCTTAGCAGTATTTTTAATATTTTTTGTGCGTATTCGTGTTTAATAATTTCTTGTAGCATGGTGCCTTGATAATATTAATTAATAAGAGGGCTATTTTACATGAATTTATATTTAATGTTGTATAGATATAGTAGTCGCGTGTATTTTAAATATCGATAGATAGCTTATTTTTGTAGTAATTTTATGGTTTTGGATATTATGATGCAATTCATTTGCTGATGGTTTAAATTAAAAACTATTGTAACCAACATTTGATGAATCACTTCGAATAGATAACTTATTTGTAGTGTTTGTAAATTCAATTGATTGGATAGAACCCACCATGTAAACCAAAAGGTAGCATATGTGGTAATTGAATTCGAGAAATTTCATTAAATGACGTTGCATCTAGTATAAGTATAAATGAAGATTTATTTGCAAGGTTACTTACTATTGAAATTAGTATTCCATCATCCTCATTTTGTGCATTTGGTTTGGCGACAAATGCTGGTTCGCCTGAGTAGCAATTTTCCTCGTGCCAATATTTGACTGTAGTTACATTTGCCAAGTCAACTTTAATGAGTGAATTTAATTCGGTATCCGTGTTTTTTAGCGCGGATACACCATAAAAATAATTATACGATTTTTGTGCATAAAGATTATTGATGCAAGTAAATTCGAGTGGGTTCAGAGAGTATGTCTGCTTCTGGTAGGTATTAGTTGCCAAGTCTAGAGTATAACGATTGAGTTGTGGTAAAGCATAATCATAGTCTGCAGCTTGTTTAAAATAGAATGATTGAATAATATCTGCATTTGGGTAAGTAATTAGGTCTAAATGAATTTGGTTATTTTCTTCAAAAGAATTCACTAGATGGAAACAGAAAAAATTATCGGTGGTAATTTTTGCAACAATCTTACCTTGTTTATCAATGACACTAAAATCAACGCCAGCAATAGTCCATTCATGATTTTCTATAAATGGTCGATTAGTGAAGAACATTTTTTTTAGATTTAACTTTAACGGGTTTTCGTAAAGAATAAAGAAATTTTCAGTTTTCGCAAAGCTGTGAGTATAAGAGATGGATTGGCTTGGGATTTTAGCTATTATTTGGCGAGTGTTGCTGGAAATATCAGTTTGATACAAATTATAAGATGAAATACGCCCAAATTCAATTCCTAGGTTGTAGAGCTTGCCTTGTTTTTCATCTACAATTGGGTGTGCCAAATTAATTGCAAATTTAACTTTATCGGGGTAATTATGTCTTCCGATGATAGATAAAGTATTAGAATCAATCAAGGCATGATTATCGGTTTCGGTCATCGCGAGTAATGATCTGCCGTATTGAATGACGTTCACATTGTTATTATCGGTTACCTGACCTCGTAACAGATTGAATATATGTTTTAATAATGATTGTTTTTGTGATGTTGCAAATTCATCATAGTTAATTTTACCTTTTCCGCGAAGTGCTGTATAGGCTTTACTATGTGGGAATTTACTCATGTAACTGGCTTTACCTTGGTTGAACGTAATTTTATGAAGCATTGCCATGCCATCAAACCAATGATTTAATTGAGTGCTTGAGGAGTTAAACAAGCTTGGACCATTGCGAATAAACGCACCATTTAGCCATTCTGGTATTGGTGATTCAGGAGCTAATTCAATTAATTCTGTTTCAGTGAGATCATTAAAAAATAATTGCTTTGGAAAAATCATTTTTTGGCACCTCTTTTATCGATTTAACTATTATTTAAGAGCGTATTTTGTAAATTAATGTCGAGTGTAATTATCAAAATTTGCCCACATTTTTGGAGTTAGGCTTACTTCCAAATCAATGGACACGAGCTCAGCATCCATATTGGGGTTATGTTCATAAATTTCTTCGACCAAGATTTGCATGAGTTCATCGATTTGTTGTTGAATTTTATTTGATTCATCAATTGGTACTGTAGCGCTTATTTCATTGCCAATTACAACGCTTAAAACTAATTTCAATTTGAAACCGTATAGCTCGGAGTAGTCAGCACTGATTTGTTCAGTTCGCAAAATTAACATTCCATCAGCAATTATATCTAGGACCTTATTGATTAATGGCGTTACATTGAGTGTCTGAACAGGCATATTAAATCTTTATTTTTAAAAGTTAGAGTAGTGATATTATACATTATTTTAACTTGAATTAACTCTGGCGACGTTAAATTTTCTATATTTATCGAGGATTTGGCGGTAATAGATGGTATTTAAATTTGTAATGTGTATAAGTACGCTACTTTTGTATTTTGGTCGTAGTTGAGTGTAAGAGCTAATTATAAGTTTTTATGAGATGAATTAGTTCACGGAGAATTGTTTATTATTTTGGAGTGGCTATAGTAAAATCGGCAGTATTGTTTCTTATGGTATTCATATGTTAAATTCTAATAAAATTCTCCTTATCCTACTGGTTTTTATGATTACAGTTATGGGATACTATAATTCGTTGGCATTTTATAAAATCATGAGTCAAGTTTTTAGTCAAGCAAACCATAAAACTAATTTAATTTTATCTATATCTTTTATTAATGCACTACATTTTTTCTTTCGCCCACTTGGTGGTTGGTTTTTTAATAAGCTTCAATTAAAGAGCAAGAATCTTATTTTGCCGCATACGGTTCTTTTTTATGCTGTCTATAATTTAGCTATAGTAAATTTAGTTGACTGGTTTAGTTTTAAATTCGCAACGGCACTTTTGTTAGCTAACTTTATATTAGTTGGTTGTATTTTGGGTGGGGTATTTCCACAAATAATTTTGAGCCTTTTAAATCAAAAACAACCTAATACCACCCGCAAAGTAATTTTAGGTAATTTGTATTTTATTACTATTTTTACCGCGAGTATTTTGGCTAAGTTTAGCCTAATGATACATAACACGTTAAATAATATCTGGTTTTTCAAAGTTATGCCACTTGGATTTGTTGTTTTGGCGACATGGCTATTCTTTGCCAAATCATTGTGGGTTAATTTTAAGTTGGAAGGTATCTCAATTAACTTAGGACAATCTTGGCGTAATACATTACGTGAGCATTGGTTGGTAATTGTACGGTTTACGTGTTTCTTGACCTTTATTACAAGCTTAAATGCATTCTTCACCACAGCTATGCCATTTTATTTACAACATTATTTACACTATCCAGAAAAAGAGGTTTTGCTGTTACAAATTTCATTGTTTATTTGCGGTATTTTGGGCTTAGTTGTGGGGGGGATTTATCATGATAAACTTGGGAAGAGATTGCATCTGACGATGGGGGTGTTAATTAAGATAATGCTATATTTTTTATTTAAGTCTTATGTAAGTAATAACATCTATATTATTGGAGTTTTAGAGTCTTTGTGTATGTTTGGTTTGGGTCTGATGATGTCAAAAATTCTAAATCTAATTTATAGTATTTTTCCAGCGATGTATAAATTAAGTGGAGTTACACTTATTTATGATTTTTCATTTGGGTTATTTTCTGGGTTGTCAGTTTATTTCTCTACATATTTAATCAATCAATTCAATAATTTATATATTCCATCTTTAGTTATTGTGGTTTTTAGTTATCTATCATTAATTAGTCTATGGTTTACACCGAAGAGTGATTTCTTTCGTTATGATAAGTAAATGTTACAATTACGGCTTGTTTTACTAGGATACAGATAGCTAGATGAAGTTACAGCAAATAAAATTAGCCGGGTTTAAATCATTTGTCGATAATACTAATATTGAAGTACATGGTCAACTAGTCGGGATTGTGGGTCCAAATGGTTGTGGTAAATCAAACGTAATTGATGCTGTGCGCTGGGTGCTGGGTGAATCATCTGCAAAGCAATTGCGTGGTGAATCCATGGCGGATGTTATTTTCAACGGTTCAATTAAGCGTAAACCAATTTCACGTGCAACTGTCGAACTGGTTTTTGATAATACGGCCAAGTCATTCCATGGGCTTTGGAATAACTATAACGAAATTTCAATTAAGCGCCTAATTTCACGTCAAGGCGAATCAAATTATTACATCAATAATCAACAAGTGCGCCGTAAAGATATCACCGAGTTATTTTTGGGAACTGGAGTTGGTACCAAGGGTTACGCGGTAATTGAGCAGGGAATGATATCGAAGATTATCGAATCCAAACCTGAGGATATGCGCTTATTTGTTGAAGAAGCTGCCGGTGTTTCCAAATACCGTGAACGACGTAAAGAAACTTTGCAGCGTTTGAGTGATACGCATGAAAATTTGCAACGCTTGGAAGATATTCATGGTGAGTTGATCAAACAGCTTGGGACGTTACATGAACAGGCGCAAGTTGCTGAGCTTCATCAACGCTTGACGAGTGAATTAAAGCATCAACAAACATTAAGTTTAGCGATTAAGGTTACCGATGCAAATAAAATTTTGGGTGAGGCCAATCAATTCATTGCTCATTGCGAAGAAGAGTTGCGAGTTTTAGGCTATCAATTAGAAGAAACCAGCTTGAGTTTGACTGCGGAACAGGATAAAAAATCTGAACGTGAGCAAATATTGCAAAATTTGATGCAGCAATTCAATGAGTATCGGACTAATTTGGCGCTAGTGGAAGAACGCTTTAAACATTATAGCAATTTGCTGAAACGTTTTGAAACTGAGTCGGTGGATTTGGCAACTAAGGAGCGTAATTTAGAGCAAGATATTAGTGAGCTTACTTTGCAAGGTGAAACTATTGCTGAACAAATTGAGGATAATCAATTTACCTTGAGTGAGCAAACTTTAGCCCGGGAAGAGTTGCAATTACAAGTTGATGATAAGCACGATGCTTATAGTAAAGTTGCGGCTTTGCTTGCCAGTCGTCAAGATATATTAAGTAGTTCTAAGCATGATTTGGCGCTATTACAAAATAGTCTAAATCACAAACGTCAGCAACAAAATAATTTAAGTACACGCTTGGCCAGATTGACGCAAGAAGCGCAAAGCTTGGATTTTGATCAAAACTATCATTTTATAAAAGAAGAAATTGAGCTTGTTGAAGAAGAGTTAATTGCAACTGATTTAGCACACGAAGATAAAACGCTAAAAATGGAAAAATTGGAAGTTAATCTTGCCGATTTGCAGCAAGAAGTGAATTTAAATCACACCCAATACGCCGCAAGTTCCGCGACTATTCAAACACTTGAGCAATTATTGGCGAACTCTAGTAGTAATGATGAAATTGCATCTTGTTTACCAGATACTGAGTTAAGTGAAATTTGGCAACATTTACAAGTAACTGAGGGTTATGAGTCAGCTGTGGAAGTTGCTTTGGCAAATGTGCTAAATGCTAAGCTAATTCATAGTCTTGATCAATTAAAGCAATTGCCAACTTCAGAACTCGTGCTATGGTTAGCCAATACTACTCCAAGTTATGCGACTAAAGGTAGTTTGAGTGAGTTTGTCCAAATTCAACATTCAGATTTGAATGGTTTGTATAATTATTTGAATGCTTATTGTTTGATTGGTGATCTAGAGAAGCACCATGAACTTGAGATTGGTAAATTTGGTGTCACGCGAGAAGGACATTTGGCTACTCGTGACTATATAATTTATCATGCTACTAGTGGTGGCAATAATTTATTGCAGCATCAACAACAGTTACAACAAGAATTAGTTCTGCGTGATGAGCTGCAATTAGCCAGTGAGAGTTTAGATGAGAAGTTAGCTGCGCAACAAGTAATTCAGCAAAATTTACGCAATGATATAAGCAGTCTTGCTGCGAAATATAAACGCTTACAACATAAGCAACATGAATTGCAGTTGGAGTTCACCAAACAAGAGCAAATTTATTTGCAAAATCAACGCCATCAGGAACGCGTTGCACAAGAGTCAAGTTTGCTTCAGCAAGAGTTAGCGCATTTAACTAGTGATATTGAAAGTTTAGCAATTCAATACGAAGACCAGCAAATTAGCCTTGAAGATTTGCAGGTTGCCAGTCAAGATGTGGAGTTAGAAAAGTTAGAGCGTGAAACTTCATGGCAGTTGGCAAAGAATAAACTTCATGAAGCTGATACTCAAGCCAATAAAATGATTATGGATAATCAATTGTTTCAGCAGCAACGACAGAATACTTTGAACTTGGTGGAAGAAAAACGCCTACAATTAAGCGCTGCACGACAAAAACTTGGTGAGCTATCTTCAGAGCGTGAAACTTTTAATAGCAATGATCAAGCGCAAGAAATTATTCAATTGCAGCAGCAAATCGGTGAAATTGCTAAGCAAATGCAAAGTGTGCAAGAAGCGATTGATGAATTGGCAAACAAAATTATCATCTTGAAAAATAAGGCTGCATCCTTAAATAGTAATTATCAGCGTAATTTAGAAAAGATTAATCAAACCAAATTTAAACAGCAAGAGCAGAACATTTTATTGTCGACGTATCAAGAAAATTTGGCTGGATTAGATTTAAGTTCGGCACAATTAGAATTATTATTAGAACAAAATCAATTAAGTTTATCTGAATTAATTGCAAATTGTCAGAGTCTTGATACGCAAATTGCTGAGTTGGGTTTAGTTAATCTGAAAGCAATTGAGGATTTGGCTGCCGCTAATGGTAAAGAGCAGGAGTTGCTTGGACAAATTGATGATCTAAAAAATGCTACTGCAACATTACAGGAAGCAATTGAGCATATTGATGGCGAAACTCGCAAATTATTGCAAACCACGTTTGATCAGCTTAACGATGCTATTGTGGTATATTTTAGAACTTTATTTGGTGGCGGGAACGCACGTTTAGCATTGACCGATAAAGATATTTTGGTTGCTGGAATTCAGATTTATGCTGAACCACCTGGTAAGAAAAACTCAACCATTCATTTACTTTCTGGTGGTGAAAAAGCTTTAGCCGCGATGAGTTTTATTTTTGCATTATTTAGTTTAAATCCTGCACCATTTTGTTTATTAGATGAAGTTGATGCTCCGCTTGATGATGCCAATACGCAGCGTTTTTGTAATTTGGTGCAAGAGTTATCTAATAAGACGCAGTTTGTGTATATTTCACATAATCGTTTGGCAATGGAAATGGCGGATCAACTGGTTGGGGTAACCATGCAAGAAAAAGGTGTTTCAACAGTTGTGAGTGTAAATTTAGTTGAGGCAGTACAACATGCACAACAAGCAACAGAATAGTTAGTTTTACGAAAAAGGATTTTAAGAAGAATGAATATCGAATTGAATGAAAATTTTAAAGGTAAGTGTTTAGTGTCCATGCCAAATATTGGTGGTGATATTTTTCATCAAAGTGTAATTTATATTACCGAACACAGTACGATTAGTGGTGCAATTGGTGTGATTATTAATAAAACGCTGGGGGATGAACAAAAGAAATTGGCAAATTTTGAATTTCAGCATTATCCCAAAGAGTGGAGAAATGTGCCTATGAATTTAGGTGGTCCAGTAAAATTAGACTCGGGATTTTTGTTGCACGTTAGTGATGATAGTTCAAAACTTGTTTTAACTGGTAGCCAGAAAAAAATTCGCCAGTTAGCTCAAGAAGATGGTACTACACCATTAATGTTAACTGCTGGGTTTTGTTTGTGGGAAACACTACAGTTAGAAAATGAAGTTCGTTTTAATAACTGGTTGGTTTTAGATGATTCTGCGCGTCACTTGCTTTCAATTACTGATCCCAAAAACCGCTATGCTGAGGCATTACGCTTGGCTGGTGTAACTAATTTGGCAACTTTTGATTTTCGTGGCGCAGGCAATGCCTGAGGCAATTACAATTCTTGCATTTGATTATGGTGAAGCTCGAGTTGGTGTTGCGATGGGTAATAGCGCATTGCAAATTCCACACCCAATTGCAACAATAATTGCCGAAGGAATGTGGCCTAAGATTGATCAAATTAATGAGTTAGTCACTAAATGGCAGCCAAAATTGTTAGTCGTTGGCTGTCCACACATCGCTGATAACCTACAAAAAATCCAATTAGTCAATACGATTAATAATTTTGTAAAACGTCTTGAGCGCAAATTTGCTGTACCAGTAGTTATAATTAACGAAGATTTTAGTTCAGCACATGCCGCCTCGCTTTTGAATGAGCAGGGTGTTCACGGGCGTGAACAAAAGGGCAAGCTTGATCAATTGGCTGCCTGTAGTATTCTACAAACTTATTTTAGTTCTGATTCCGTACTTGTTCGCAGCTAGTTACACCTGATTTGGTTCTTTGTTCATCACAACTCCATATTATTTTTAGTATTAGATTGATTTTGGTCAGATGTTGTAATATTAACTTGTCTTTGATGACAAAAATATGTTGTAAGATTCTCAATTTAAAATTTGTATTTGATCTATAAGTATTTTATGTGGGTATTAATTTATAATTTATCTGTGTTATATTCAATAAGTCTTAACCTTGTTAGTGTTAACTTGTGATGATTATTAAATTTGAGATACGAGTTTTGGGCAGTTTTATTCTTAATAAAGATGAATAAAGAATGATCCATCTTTATTAAGAATTAGAGAGTGATTAGATTGAGCTACACTTAGTTAATGTGATACTACCATCATGATTTACTTTGCAATCAACCACTTTATGTGAATGGTCGTCCATGAAGACTACGTCTGTTTTTTTATCTTCAAATTTTTTACAATGCATTTCTTTTAGCTGATCTTTTTGGATCCCATCATTAATATGTTGTCCTGTACATTCCATTTTAGTGCTATCAAATGTAACTACTTTAGTTTGTTCTGCAAAAGTAGGTGTCATAATTGTAAGCGCAGAAAGTGTGATTAATAATTTTTTCATTGAATGCCCTTAATAAGTTTGATCTTAGTTGCTTTGATGCAATAGACTTTTTATAGTAAATTGCTTTAGTATGTTTTATAGAAAAAGCTCGCTTTTGTAAAAAAGCAAGCTTTTTGTTAGTCTTTCTAACAATGGCTTAGAATAAGTAACCAACTTTAGCTGTAACGATACTAAGGTTATCGGTATTGTTATTATTGTTAGCATTATTATTGAAGTTAGCTGTGTAACTATAGTCAAGACCTAACATAACTGTTTTGCTGATATCATATTGAATACCAGGAGTTACAGAGAAAGCGAAAATTTGTTGGCTATTGCCATTTGTACTAGTTTGAGTTCCGTATAAATTCATATCCAAAGCTAATTTAAGAGAATTTAATAGACGATACTCTGGTTTTACACCCAAACCATATATATAGTTTGTAGCATCTGCGCCGTTAGCAAACGTTACAGATTGAGTTGAGAAGTTAAGATGAGGAACAACTTGGAAACCTTGGTTTTCATCGCCAAAGAATTGGAATGCATAACCAACTGCAAAACCTAAGTTAGAACTATTGTTACCATTGTTATCGCCAGCAACTGCATTTGCGTTTAACCAAACATTATTTTTAGATTGGAAAGTACCACCAACACCCCATTGACTTAAGTCAGTAGCTGGTTGAGCGCCATTATTACCAGTGTATTGGTATTGAGCGTATAAATTGTTATTGAAGTCTTGGAATGAGTCCGCAGCAGCAACTGAAGCTAAACCACTGATGATTGATGCTAGTAATAATTTTTTCATGAGATTTCCCTTTTTAATAATTTTAAATGAGTTATTTACTCGAAAAGTATTTCCTCAAATCCATGACGTTATTCTAGCGTTTTATAATATTTTGGTCAATTCAATTACCTTGAATGAGCACCTTCGATGAGCTTTATTTGTGACTGTGCTGTGTAACATATTGTTATGGGTGGTGATTTTCTGGTGTTGCTAAATGTTGCGATCTTGTGACTAATAGTGTGTTGTTGCACCGGTTTAGCGGGGTGATATGGTTTAAATGTGTCCATTCAAGTTTTGAGGCCATGGGCTTTAGCTATTAAGTGTGTTATCACCATGTCGATTATATTAGTGTTTATATGAAGTCTATTTATAAATTATTCTTGTTTCAATATTTTTTGGTATCCGAGCTAGATAATAAATCTACCTAAGCTTAAGTTGAATGCGCAATAGATAAATTGTCTATGGTGATTTATGACTCATCAGGCTACAATGATACCTTAGTAAAGGTTTCAAAGATTAGTTAAAGTTAAATATTTTAGGAGTTAAGATTATGATTACCAAATCCCCAGTTCGTGTAGCAATTACTGGTGCAGCTGGACAAATTAGTTATAGTTTATTATTTCGGATTGCCAGTGGTGACATGTTGGGTAAAGATCAACCAGTGATTTTACAATTATTAGAGATTGATGCTGCCATGGGTGCATTAAATGGTGTGATGATGGAATTAGATGATTGTGCTTTTCCATTGGTGCATGGCATTACGGCGAGTAGCGATCCAATGGTTGCCTTTAAAGATGCGGATTATGCTTTGCTGGTTGGCTCACGTCCACGGAGTAAAGGAATGGAGCGTAAAGATTTATTGGAAGTAAATGGTTCAATTTTTATTGCTCAGGGTAAAGCTTTGGCTGCAGTTGCAAATAAGCAAGTTAAAGTTTTGGTGGTTGGTAATCCAGCTAACACTAATGCGTTAATTTTATCTAAAAATGCTCAAGGTTTAAATCCACGTAATATTACTTCGATGATGCGCTTAGATCATAATCGTGCCATGAGCCAACTAGCTACTAAAGTCGGAAGTCACTCGACGAAAGTTAAAGATGTTGTGGCTTGGGGTAATCATTCTTCGACACAATATCCAGATATTTTTAACGCGACAGTTGATGGTAAAAAAGCTAGTGCCTTAGTTGATGAAAATTGGTTGGTAAACAATTTTATCCCAACGGTACAAAAACGTGGAGCGGCAATTATTGAAGCGCGTGGTTTATCATCTGCTTCCTCTGCAGCGAATGCGGCAATTGATCATATGCGCAGTTGGGTGTTTGGTACAGCTGATGGTGAAGTAGTTACAATGGGTGTTCCATCTGATGGTAGCTATGGAATCCCTGAAGGGGTTATGTTTGGTTACCCATGCACTTGTAAAGATGGTGAATATACGATAGTTAAAGATTATGTGATTAGTGATTTTAGCCGCAAGTATATTGACATTACCTATCAAGAATTATGTGAAGAGCGTGCAACTATTCAACATCTTTTAGGTTAAATTAAATACTAGATTTAGATTGATGAATGTACAGCATAAATTATGCTGAATTTGATCTAATATAAAAAGAAGAAAATCCTAAGTTTTTAAAGCTTAGGATTTTCTACAGAAGACGAATAAAATAACTTACTTTCTTGAAAAGTAATTTGTAAATTACTTCAATGAATTTTATTGCATGCCAGAATATTTAATTAAAGCTTCAATTTGTGGCTCACGTCCCATCAATGTTTTAAAATTTTCCATCATTGGGCGTAGGCTACCTTGGCTTAAGATAGTCTTGTAGAATTTATCACCTAGTTCAGTCAATTCAGTACCTGATTTACCATCAAACTGGCTAAATACATCACAAGCTAAAACCTCAGCCCATTTGTAACTATAGTAACCAGCTGCGTATCCGCCAGCGAAAATATGCCCAAAGCTATTAGCAAAGCGATTATATTCTGGTGGTGTAATTACCGCAATTTCTTGGCGAACTTGATTTAAAAGCTGTAGATAATCAGCAGTGTGTGCATTATACTCATCATGTAATTTTAAATCAAAAATTGAAAATTCAAGTTGTCGTAACATTTGTAAACCAGATTGATAGTGGCGTGATGCTAGAACTTTTGCAAATAATTCTTCAGGTAATTCAACACCAGTTTCAACATGTGCGGTTATGGTACGTAAAATTGCGTAATCCCAAGCAAAATATTCCATAAATTGCGATGGTAGTTCAACTGCATCCCATTCAACTCCATTAATTCCAGCAATTGCTGAATTATCAATAGTCGTCAGTAAATGATGTAAGCCATGACCCATTTCATGGAATAAAGTTTGCACGTCATCAAAGCTTAATAAACTTGGTTTATTACCGATTGGCTTGGTGAAGTTGCAAATAATATATGCAATTGGTAACCGAGGCTCACCATTATCCATGCTGCGATTTTGAGCTGAATTCATCCATGCGCCAGATTGCTTTCCTTCGCGAGCGTACAGATCAAAATAAATATGCCCAATTAATTTACCATGTTGTATGACGTCATAGGTAGTTACATCAGGATGCCAACTCGGCATATTTTGATTGCTGATAAATTCAACTTGATAAAGTTGTTTAATTAGAGCAAATAAACCAGTAAAAACTTTCGGTAATTGGAAGTATTGTTTGAGTTCATTGCTTGAATAGCTATACTTTTGCTCTTGCAATTTTTCACTATAATAAGCAATATCCCAAGCTTGTAATTCATCGAGATTGTCTAATTGTTTGGCAAATTCGCGTAGCTCATCAAGGTCACGCTGTGCGTAATTGCGTGATTTTTTTGCTAATTGATAGAGAAAATCTAACACTTGTTCTGGTGTCTCAGCCATTTTAGTATATACGGAATAATCCGCGTAAGTTTTGAAGCCTAATAATTGTGCTTTCTGGTAGCGTAAGTCTAAAATTTGGCGAATAATAGCTGAATTATCAAATTTTCCGTCAGCACTCAGCTCACTGGCACGGGTTACATAAGCATGATATAACTCACGGCGTAGTTCACGGTTGGTTGCATATTGCATAATTGGTAAATAGCTTGGCATATGTAACGTAATTTTATAATCATTACGCCCATCTGATTGTGCCTGTTCTTGATACATACTTAAATTATCAATTGGTACGCCAGCCAATTCATCACGGCTAACATATTTAGCATAACCATCGGTTGCATCAAGCACATTATGATCAAATTTAGTATTTAATTCTACGGCTTTATTTTGGATTTTTTTATATTCTTGTTGCTGTTCTGGAGCTAATGTAATTCCACTTAAACGGAAATCACGTAATTCATTATCAACAACTTTTTGTTGTTCTGCATTTAGTTGGCTATATTCCCGATCTTTTATCGCTTGAGTATGTTGGTAAAGCTGTTGATTTTGACCTAGACCTACGTATAAATCAGTAAGAATAGGTTGGTATTTTTCATGGAAATCACGTAGTTCTAGGCTATCTCTAACACTTTGTAAATGTTCTGCGATACCCCAAATATAATTAAGTTCATATAGACTATTGTGAAGTGGTGCTATTATACTATTCCAAGTGCTAGTTGGTGAAGTTTCTATTTTGCTTACGAGTAGTTGTACTGCACCAATTTTTTGTTTGAGTTGCGTGGTCAAATAATTAATATTAACCGTGTTGAAAGGGATAAATTGGTTCATCGGTGGTCCTTGTTGTTACTAAAATTCTGCATCCATAGCTAGGTTATTGAATATTTGTTTTTTGAATAAAGGCTTTAGTTTATCAAATTTAAACTAATTTGGTCATAAGAATTCTATGGCTCAGTATTTATGGTTTATGGATTGCTTCTAGTTTAACTGGAGTGTGTGGTGGTTTATCTGTACGCTGAGTGTCGGTTTCATTTCTTGATTGGAATGTCTTGGCTCCGATTTGTGCTAATAACTCTGTTAATGATATTGATTTATAAGAATCTTTAATTCCTTAATGAAGTTTGATCCAAGTTGATTTTTGATTTAATTGATTAGGTTGCTATATATTTAATTTGCATGATTGATGTGAGTATAGAGCTTTAAATGAATTTTACTTTGTTACTATGAGAAATATTAACACGTATCTGATAGCTAGATTTACACAAGGCTTCAATTTTACTAAAGCCTCGTGTAATAATGTAAAGTGATTATTTGATGTTTTCTAAAACCAATTCCATCATTTTAGTAAAGGCATTTTGACGTTCTTCACTTGAGGTCGCTTCGTGAGTAACTAATGAATCTGAAATAGTTAAAACGCAAGCTGCGCGTTTATTTAAAGCTTTTGCATTAGCAAATAGGGCAAATGATTCCATTTCTACACAAGCACAACCATGTTCTGCATGAATTTCTTTATAGATATCAAATTTAGCGCGGTAGAAGACGTCTGATGAATGAACACGAATTTCTTTAACTTCGGTACCAATGCGCTTAGCTGTTGTCATAATTTCTGCATTTAGTTCCGCTGATGGTTCAATCACATCACTAGCATAACCATTTTGGGCTTTAGCATACGATGATTCGCTCCATGCATCTTTTACCAAAATTACATCATATACTTTTACATCTTTATCATAAGATCCAGCTGAACCAATTCGAATAATGTCTTTCACGCCATAAAAAGCATATAGCTCATATGAATAAATTCCAATGCTGGCCATTCCCATTCCACTACCCATGACTGAAATCTTTTTACCTTTGTAGTTACCAGTATAACCAAACATATTACGCACACTATTGAATTGAACAACGTCGGTCAAAAATGTATCTGCAATAAACTTAGCGCGTAGTGGGTCACCTGGCATTAATACTGTTTCAGCAATAATACCTAATTCTTTCACTTCGATATGTGGGGTAGGGATTGTCATCTTTGAGATCTCCAAAAGTATTGTGATTAAAATAATTATTTATGGCGTAATTATACGCTTAAGATAGTAGATTGATTTTTGATTTCATGCTGCGTTGCAAAAATATTTGCGTTAGATGTAAAATTTATTGCATAAGCTTTGTTGCTGATATGAATCAGTTAATTCAATATATTACATTGCTGATAAGCTGTGGAGTTAATATTTGTTGCCAAGATGCTTGACATTACGTATCATTATAATGCATAATAATTATCTCAACAAACGCGGGGTGGAGCAGCTTGGTAGCTCGTCGGGCTCATAACCCGAAGGTCGTTGGTTCAAATCCAGCCCCCGCAACCAATTCAAATACGTACCTTGCAGTCAAAAAATAAACTCTCAATTGGTTTTCTTTACTTAATCACTGCCATAATTTTAAAATTAAAATGCTTCTTATTACGAATAATGCTAGTTAACTGCTTAACTTTAATATTAAACTTATAGACTGGGTAGTAGAAAAATTTGAGTGGTTTTGAGACCAATAATTCATAAATTCAGTTTTAGTTGTTTTTGAAATAGCATTATAGTAATCTGGCGAGCAGCACCAAGTCAGTTAATTTATGTGTAAGTTTTTGTTTGTTTAATCCAATTCATGACTTTGTGTACTCATCAATTCAATCTATTTTGTATAAATTACGATGACCAACAATAACATGTAATTGTTGGTTTTATGTGGAACTATATTGATAAGGACCCAAGAAAGTTGACATATTTTTATATTAATTAGTTTTTTTAACTTAGCCGGTGAAAATGTAGCTGATATACACATAGGAATTAAACCATATTCATAATTAACATAAGTGAACTGTGGTGAACCTATATTGAATAATTCATTTTTTCAATATGATTTTCTTTGAGTGTAATATTTAATATGTTTGATTTCAATATTAATAATAAAAATAAGGTAATTTATAACTATAAATTACCTTATTTAATATTGGATACTTGATTAGAAATTGTACTGTGTACCAAGCGTAACTATATTGATTCCACCATTAATAGTACTACCAAATGGAATAAAAGCATAATCTTCAACGCGTAAATCAAAGTGCTTACTCAAAACAAAAGATCCACCTAAACCAACTAAGGCAGTTGCATAAGTATGATTGTATTGACCTGCGCATAACCAATTTGGTGCACCAACGGCTGTACCACTCCAGCCATCAAAGCCAAGTCCAACTCCTGCACGACCATATAAAGATAACACATCTGATAGCGGTAACGTACCTTTAGCTGCTACATCAAAAATGTTTGAAGTTACAGTTGCACCAAATTGACTACTTGCCAATAGATTATAACCAACCCTCAAGTGCAAAACCGCGGTTAAAGTTATAACCTGCATTAACGGCACCAGCCCATGAAGCAGTTGGTAAATTAACCATTGTTGCCCAGCCAGTATTTAAATTAATGTATGCACCTGAGCCATCATAAGGCTGAGCTACTTCATCAGCAAAAGAACCAACCGCAGCAACCGCCAAACTAAGTAATAAAATAATTTTTTTCATAATATTAATAAACCTTTTAATCCTAAAAATATAATTGTTACAACCTAATCGTACTAGATCTCAAAACTAACAGTGTTGATTTTACTTGATTGTATATAGCCAATATCATTTCATTCAGAAAGGCTAAAGTTATACTTTATTGTGTGATTAAAGATTATAACTATTTAAAACAATGTATTATTTGGTATAGGTCAGAAAATTGTTCGAAAATATTGTAATAGGGGGTATAAATTTTTACACCCCCTATTATCATATTAATGTTGCAAAATGTAATATGATTTATCTATTGTGGTTTATATGATGGATTATAATGATGTAGTTGGGGCTTTGAATCTGCTAGAAAATGAGTCACTGTGCGTTTAGTTCCTAATATTGGTGTCGCTAACTTTAATATAGAGATAGTCAGAATATATTTAATTTATAAATGCCCAAAATTCAATAATTAAATTTTGAGCATTTGAAGATTATATTTGTATATTCTATGACTTTTAGTTAGAGTACGCAAATAGTGAATAGGTCGTTATTATTAAATTATCTATTGTCTATTCAACGATGGATTTTAAATTATCTGTATAATCAATCGCAATATCAATAACTACTGGGCCAGCTTGTGCCTGAGCTTCTTGTAGCGCTGATTTTAATTGATCTTTGGAGGTTACGGTTATACCATATGCACCAAAACTTCTTGCCATTTCGGCAAAATCAATATTATGTGTAAATTTTACAGCGCTTGTTTCAGCATACTTGTGCTCTTCTTGAATTGCAACTAAGTTATAACTATGATCTTTCCAAACCATATGAATTATTGGTAATTGGTGTTCAACTGCGGTTGCAAGTTCCATAATACACATTAGCACGCCACCATCACCCGATACAGAATAAACTTTAGCATCATTTAAATTGCGTGATTGATTACTAAATGCTGCACCAACGGCAAATGCAATTGAAACTCCAAGAGTTTGAAAGCCCATGCTATTAATAAATTGGCGCGGTTTATGACTGACAAAATGCTCTGAAAGCCAATATTGATGGCTACCTACATCGCTGACAAGCGTATCATCATTAGAGATAGTTTCTTGAATTGTCGCTATTACTTCCAAAGGATGTACCATACTTGCTTGTGGAGGAGTAAATTCAGAGAGGCGTTGATTAAGCTGTTGACGAATTTGTTGTTGTAATGCCTGTGATTCACTACTTGGTGAATAGGTTAATCCATCAGCCAATGCGGTTAAATTATGAGAAATATTTCCTAGCAATTGAAGGTTAGGGCGGTAGCCTTGAGCAATAACTGGATTATAATCAGCAATATGAATTAATTTTTTATCAGTAGGATTCCACTTGATTGGATCAAGCTCAGCAATATTGTAACCAATTGCAATTAGCAAATCAGCTTGTTTAATTATTTCATTGCATGGTTGATTTTGAAATGCCCCTAAACGTCCCATAAAGTTTGGCAAATGTTGTGGTTTAACCATGCCACCGCCTTCAAACGAACTAAGTACTGGAATTTTGCTATTATTAATTAGTATTTCTAAACTATCTGCGACCGAAGTGTTTGCAGCATCCGCACCTACAATAATTAATGGTGATTTTGCAGCTTTAATTAATTCTTGAGCAGCATTTATGTCATCTTGCTGTGCAATCGAAACTGGTTGTTTTTGTGGCATAGATGCTGTGAGAGCTGTGGGTTGAGCTAATAAATCTGCAGCAAATGATAAGTGAACTGCACCAGTTTCACCTGTGATAGCTTTATTAAATGCTAAGTCCCAAGTTCCAGAAACTGTATCAGGGTTAGTTACTTCTTTACTGTAGCGAGTAACTGGCAAAAATAAGTCTTCAGCATTAATAATTTGATGTGAAGGTTTAAAAGTTGTTTTACTGTCCATTTGACCACAAATTGCGATTAACGGATTGTGTTCTAGTGTTGCGGTTGCCACGGCAGTTACCAAATTGGTGGCACCAGGTCCAGCGGTTACTAACACAACTGCTGGTTTTCCAGTTTTTTTGGCGTAAGCTACCGCTGCATTACCGGCCCCACTTTCTTGGCGACATAAAATCAATTTTGGTTTACGACCTGTCAATGCGGTAGTTATTGCATCAATTGATGCTCCAGGTACACAAAAAACATATTCGATACCATAATTTTCCATTTGATCTACTAAGAGTGTCGCGATATTCCTATTCATTATTTCTTCCTTTTTATTGACGTTGTTTTTCCACTTGATGAATCGCCTCACTATCACCCATTAATTCGGCGGTTGCAAATTCATCGTTATCAATTAAATCTACTTGTAAACTTTTTAGTTCTTGAATATAAGCATGACCTTTTTCTAGTTCAAAATTGTAGACGTGTCCACCAACATGACGGTCTTTATCAACAAAGTGGAAATGAAAGCCAGGTACGTTTAATTGCTCAAGATATTGAGGAAACCACACACCAACTAAAACTCCTTCAATGTCGGTTTTAGTAAAGGTTTTTTGTAAATCTGGCATAGTTTCGTTCATTTTACGGTAAGTACGCGGTTGACATGCTTCACTGCGAAGTAAAATTGATTTAAACTTACCCTCAATTTTAATTGCATAAATCATATTTTTTGATGGGAAGAAATTTAATAGATATTTTTCCAGGTCTTCATATTTTTTATTGTTTAAGCCAATTTCTTGATTGGGTTTAAATTTATTTACTACCGCAAATGGTGTTGGTGTGTCATCTGTAACAACTTCGAGATTTCCATCTACATCAGCTCGATAATAAACATTGTCACAAACAATCATTTCTCCATCGACCATATCAAATGTGCCTAAACCAAAGTCACCGTGCTCTTTTAATTCTGCAACACACACGTCCCCATCATAAACCGCATTTATGAGCGAATTGATCGTACCAGTCTGATACATTTTAGGTTTTCTTTTATGAGTCGCCATATTTTCTCTTCCTTTTATGCTTATAAAAATCCCATAATCATAGCATATTCATGTATTCAATATAATAACATAGAGCATTATACGAGTTGTTCTCTGTTAAATTAAGTAGTGGTGAGGCAACATCTAAATGATACATTGAATTTTTCTTAGGCATTGATGATACTTTTGCTTAGTGCTAGCATTTTGATTAGTGGTGAACTTACAGCAACTGCTGAATTTGCTGTAAGTACTGCAGGAGTTCTAATAAATTCTAATTACGGAGAATTGGCATTAAATTTTATAACAGATTACCTAACTGATCTAACTATTGTGGACTCAGTACATCAAGCTTTTGAAAATGCAGGAAGCTTTGATGTAACTTATGCGCCAGAGTTTAATATTTCATCTGAGCTGATAAGTTATTTACATATGAGTATTGCAGATCAAGTGAATTTCTTTGGTGCCATTAACCCAAATGTAACTCCAGAAATGATTAATAAGATTAATGAAGTTGTTTCAGGTAGCAGTAATATAAGTGCTGACATTAAACTAAGCGGTAGCGGCATGGCAGTTTACGATCCATTAATTCTTGACTTGGATGGAGACGGCGTAGAAACATCTGGTGTTGATAGTAAAGTATTATTTGATCATGCGGCGGACGGCACGAAGAACGCTACTGGTTGGGTTGGCAAAGATGATGGTTTATTGGTACGAGATATAAACAATAACGGAACGATAGATACAGGACGGGAGTTGTTCGGTGACAACACAGTTCTAAGTAATGGGCAAAAAGCCAAGAATGCTTATGAAGCATTGGCTGACTTAGATAGTAATAAAGATGGAATATTAAATAATCAAGATGCAAAATATTCAGAATTAAAGATATGGCAAGATGTCAATCAAGATGGAATATCACAAGCTGATGAATTAAAAACTCTTCAAGACGCAGGAATAGCATCAATAAAAGTTGCAGCAACAAATAGCACGGTAACTACACTTGCTAATGGCAATAGCCAAGCAGCATCTAGTACTTATACTAAAACTGATGGAACAATTAGAGCAACAGCTGGTATAAATTTTGTAGGTGATGAATTTGTCAGAGAGTTCACGAACAAGGTCGATACTAGTCAAGTAGCATCACTTCCTGATATGCATGTAAGCGGTAGTGTGTGTGACTTACGTGAAGCTGCAGCATTATCATCTAATTTAGCATTGAAGTTACAAGGTTATGTTGAGAATAGTAATCTTCGTAGTGGATCTGGTTTGGATGATTTGATTAGCTCTTGGGATTCTACCTCAAATATGCAAACTTTAGCATCTACATTAAAGCCAGGATCTCATCCAGCTGGTGGTCGTGGCACTAATTTAAATCAAGATGAAAATAATGGTAATGTAATTATCGGTAGCTCTAGCTTTGAGCGTTTGGATGGATCGACTAATACTAGTGGCGCGTTAAACTTTACTGGTAATACATTTACCCGAGAATTCAGTGATGTAATTGATACCAGCGCAGTAGCTGGATTACCTGATATGCGTGCTAGTGGTACGGTACGTGATTTGCGTGAAGCCGCAGCATTATCATCTAATTTAGCATTGAAGTTACAAGGTTATGTTGAGAATAGTAATCTTCGTAGTGGATCTGGTTTGGATGATTTGATTAGCTCTTGGGCTTCTACCTCAAATATGCAAACTTTAGCATCTACATTAAAGCCAGGCTCTCATCCAGCTGGTGGTCGTGGCACTAATTTAAATCAAGATGAAATTAATAAGCTGAATATCTTGGAGAAATTTACTGGGTTGTATGCTGCAATTCCAAACTTTAAGGATCCAATGGATTCTTTTGATGGAGTCTCGAATGATCGCTATGATGGAACATTCTATGGTATAAATTTAAATGCTGCGGCAATTAATAAATCATACTCATTGTTACAGCAAAGTGTTCGTGAGGCAATTGCGGTTCAAACATATTTAAAAGAAGAAATTAGCAATGTTAAATTTCACTTTAGTGAGAGTGGAATAAAATTGGATTTTAGTTCCAATTATGCTGAAATCAACCTTGATAATGCGGCTCAGAAAATAGGTGATGTTTTATCGATTACTGATTACTTTAAGCATAGCACCAATTTGGTGTCTACTGAGCAATATACTGAAACTTTAAATTGGGCTAAGACTCAACTTCTTGATAAAAAGGTTGATATAAGTAATTATTATTTTGGTGAATTTACGCAATTTGGTAACAAGGATAGTGATTTTATCATAACATCCTCTGCTGGAAACTCGGTTAATTCTGCCACTATTTCTGCTGGAGATGGCAATAACTTTATTTTTGGTCTTGCTGGAAATGACAATATTACTGGTGGTGTAGATAGTGATTTTATTCGCGGTGGATCAGGTAATGATACCATTTATGATAATGGAGGATCCAACACAATTTTTGCTGATGATGGTAATGATTTGGTTTGGGGTGGTGGTAACGCTGACTATATCGAAGGTGGCAATGGTGATGATAAATTAGCTGGCGGTTGGGGCACAGATATTATAAATGGTGGTGATGGTAATGATACTATTTATGGTGGTAATTTGCAAGGTAAAATAGTTGGTATTGATAATGGAAATATTTTGTCTGGCGGTAATGGTGACGATATTATTTATGGCGAATTTCAAGATGATAAATTGTATGGTGATGCTGGTAATGATATGTTGTATGGCAGCTATGGTAATGATTTCATGGATGGTGGATCAGGAAATGATTATTTAGGTGATGGTTTTGGAAATAACACATTCATAGGTGGCGCTGGAAATGATACATTAAAAGGTGGAACTGGTAATGATAGTTATATTTTCAATATTGGCGAGGGTAGAGATATTGTAATTGATGCTGGTGGTATTGATACCATAGTTTGTGGAAGCGGAATTACTCCGCAAAATATTAACTTTATTAAAGATAGTAATAATTTACTTTTTTGTGTTAACGGCGATACGCTAAATAGTACTGTTATTCAGGATTGGTATTTGACATCTGGTCAACAGATTGAGCAATTTAGATTTGCTGATGGTAATACTATTGCGACGAACTCCTTAATTGCTCAAAATAGAGTTGGCTCGATTGTAACCGGAACTGTTGCGAATGACACGTCTGCAGGTGGTAGTTTCGCTGATATTTTGCGTGGTTTGGCTGGTAATGATAGTTTGAGTGGTTTATCGGGAAATGATACTTTAGTTGGTGGAGTAGGAAGTGATTATCTAAATGGTGGCTTAGGTAATGATCGTTATCAATTTATGGTTGGTGATGGTGCTGATATTATAGAAGACACTGGTGGTAATGACTTTATTGAGTTGAGCGGAGATATTAAGCAAGAAGATTTAGAATTTGACCAAATTAATAATGACCTTATTTTACGTAACAAAAAATCTTCTGATCAAATAACCATTAAAAATTGGGCTACCTCAACAGAAAACCAAATTGAACACTTGGTTTTGAATGAAACTAGTTTGTCGTTATTGCAGCTGGTTGAAGATTTTAATCGAGTAAAAATTGGCACTAATGGTGATGATAATCTGATTCTTGACAAAAAAGTTATTGAAGTTAATGCCAAAGCTGGGAATGATGTAATTGTTGATCAAACTTTAAACAATACGAATTATATTTTTAATCTTGGTGATGGACGAGACAGTATTTATGACAAAGATTCATCCGTAGATCAAATTAGTTTTGGTGCAGGAATTACCTTAGAACAATTACAGTTTACACAATCAGGTCGGGATTTGGTGGTAAATATTACTGGACAAGATCAAATTACAATTAAGGATTATGCACTTCAAAGTAACCGTGTTGAAACTATGAGTTTTAATGCTGGTGAAAAAATTAATTTGGCTGAAATACTTTACCAGCGAGGAATTTTGACTGATGCAACGAGTTTAAAATTAGGCAATAGAAATGATACTATTTGGTCTAGTCACGGTGGTACTTATGCTTTAAAAGATGGTGATAATCAATTAATTATTAGTGATTCTGGTCAAAGTAATAATATTACCTCTGGCATTGGTAACGATAGTGTGATTATTTTCGGAGATTCAAATAATAAATTAAGTCTTGGTGCTGGTAATAATATAGTTGAGTTGCAAAATGGAAATAATACTATTACTACTGGTATTGGAAATGATGTTATTTTTACTCTAGATGGAGATAATGTTATTCGTGCTGGAGATGGTGATAATCTAATTAATCTTGGTTCTGGTATGCAAAATATTGTAACTGGAGGTGGTAATGATATTATTCAGATTAATTCTGGTAATGTTACTTTAAATAGTGGTGCTGGGGACGACCTGGTTACGATTTTTAATCTTCAAGATTCACAGCTAGCTTCAATTAATCTTGGTGATGGCAATGATCGATTAAATGTGAGTGGTAGTGGAGGTTTAGTAAAGGTATCAGCATCAACAGGCGATGATGTCGTGGAGGTTGCCGGAGTAAACACTCAAATTAGTGACTCAGGTGGCAATAATATAATTAATGTTGATAATCATGGATTAGCTGCGGCAGCAGGCAATACTTTACGCCTTGGTGCGAATAATGATACTGTTAATTTAATTAGTGATGGCACAAGCTCTTTGAGTCTTGGTCAAGGTGAGAATCAGCTGAAAATTATTGGTAATGGTATTAATTCGGTAAGTGCAGGTACAGATAATGATAGTGTGACTATTCTTGGTGATTCGAATAATAAGATTAATCTAGGTGCTGGAAATAATAAGATTGATATCCGTGGAAATAGCATTAATAATATTTCAACTGGTTCAGGGGATGATGTTATTAACCTTGAATCTAATGAAAATATAATTCGCGCAGGGGATGGTAATAATTTAATTAAAGTAGTTAGCACTGGAGTTCAAAATATTGTAACTGGAAGTGGCAATGATATTATTGAGCTTAGTTCAGGAAATGTTACCCTAAATAGTGGAGCGGGTAATGACAATATAATTTTAAAGCAAACCACAGCAAGTATTAATAGTATTAATCTTGGTGATCGTGACGATTCGTTAAATATTAATTCTGCTGGTGGCGCCACTACGATTAACGGTTCAACAGGAAACGATAAACTCACCGTGCAAAATAGTTCGGTAAAACTAATTGATAATGGTGGTGATAATATTGTGTATATTGATAATAGCGCGATGATTGGTGACGTCAATAGCATTAGCTTGGGATTTGGTAATGATAAAATAACCATGATCAGTAATGGACAAAGTTTAATTAAAGCTAGTAATGGTGATAACTCTATTAATTTAAGTGGATTTGGAACTTTTAATGTTACAGCTGGTACTGGAGCTGATACTATTATTAGTGGAAGTGGGAATGATGTTATAAATAGTGGTGCTGGTAATGACACAATTAATGCCAATGCAGGTGATGATCGTATCATTGCTGGAGCTGGTAATGATTTACTTATTGGTGGGTTAGGTAACGATATCCTTGAGGGTGGCGCTGATGATGATAGTTATTACTTTAATTCTGGTGATGGCAAAGATGTGATTAAAGATTCAGGTGGCGTAGATCAAGTTATCTTTGGTGATGGAGTGCTCAAAGAAGATTTATGGTTTATGCGCTCAGGTAAAGATTTGTTAGTTAGCAATACAAAAACTCAAGATGAAATTAAAGTTACGAATTGGTTTGGTAGTAAGAATAATCAGATCGAGAATTTTAATTTAGCGAGTGGAGAACTTTTATCTGGTCAAGCAGTCGCTAGTTTGGTTCAAGCGATGGCATCTTTTAATCCACAACCAATGGCTGAAACCTCAATGACCACAGCTCAACAATCGCAGTATCAAGATATGCTTAAAAATACGTGGGTTGACCCAACCAAATAAACCAAGGAGTGTTATTTATATGTCACAAACAGCTCCGCCAGATAGTGGTTTAGTTTGTTTAGTTATGCTGGCACAACTGCATGAGATTGCAGTTGATGCCAAGCAGATTGAGCATGATTATCGCCAAGAGCAAGATTTAACTGATATTGAATTATGTAGAATTGCTAAGCATATTGGTTTTAAGTCACGTATCTCTAAAGTTAAAACTTCTCGCTTGCAACATTTGCCTTTGCCATTGATTGCCAAAGATTTAACTGGGCAATTTTTTATAATTGCACAAGTTACCTCTACAGAGGCACTAATTTATCATCCTTTAGTAGGCAAGAACCAACAAGTTGGTCTTGAGTTATTAGAGCAAAATTGGAGTGGCGATGTTATTCAAATGGTCTCACGCGATAGTTTAAAGGCGGCGTCGGCTAAATTTGATTTTACTTGGTTTATTCCTGCAATTATTAAGCATCGTAAATTATTAGGTGAAGTGTTACTAATTTCATTTATTATTCAATTGCTCGCATTAATTACACCTTTGTTTTTTCAAGTGGTGATGGATAAGGTATTGGTTCATCGCGCACTAACTACGTTACAGGTAATTGCGATTGGCTTATTAACGGTGACATTTTTTCAGGTGATTTTAGGTGGAATTCGCACCTATATTTTTAGTCATACCACGTTACGTATTGATGTTGAATTGGGTGCCAAGCTTTTCCAACATTTGTTACGCTTACCATTAAGTTACTTTGAATCGCGTAAAGTTGGTGAGTCGGTTGCACGTGTGCGTGAGCTGGAGAACATTCGTAATTTCTTAACTGGAAATGCGGTTACGGTTTTATTAGATCTACTGTTTTCGGTTGTCTTTGTGGCAGTAATGTTTTATTATAGTTGGCAATTAACGCTGCTAGTTTTAATTTCCTTACCATGCTATGTTCTACTTACTGTATTCATCACTCCAATTCTTCGTAATCGGCTTAACGATAAATTTGCCAAAGGTGCGGCAAATCAAGCTTTTTTAGTTGAATCATTGTCTAATATTCAAACAATTAAGGCGATGGCTCTTGAGCCACAAATGGTGCGTCATTGGGAAGAACAACTTGCCTCATACGTCAATTCAAGTTTTAGAACTGGGCAGATCGGTATGCTGGGTAGTCAAGGTGTAACCTTGGTTAGCCAATTAGTGAGTGTAGCGATTATGTGGTTAGGCGCATCATTAGTTATTGATGATAAATTAACCGTTGGTCAATTAGTTGCATTCAATATGTTATCAGGTCAAGTCTCAAGTCCAGTAATGCGTTTGGCGCAATTGTGGCAGGATTTTCAGCAAACAGGTATCTCTGTTGCTCGTCTTGGCGATGTACTTAATACCAAAAATGAACAAGAGTCTAAGACTAATGCGGTACTTCCAGCTATTACAGGGCAACTAATATTCGATAAGATAGTATTTCGTTATAAAGTAGATGGGCAGCTAATTCTTAAAAATGTTAGCTTAACCGTAAACCCAGGAGAAATTATTGGAATCGTAGGTCGTTCAGGAAGTGGTAAAAGCACTTTAACTAAATTATTACAAAAGCTCTATGTACCTGAACAAGGTAGAGTTATGATTGATGGAATCGATCTATCTTTGGCTAATCCAGCATGGCTACGGCGGCAAATTGGCGTTGTTTTACAAGAAAATAATTTGTTTAATCGCAGTATTCGAGACAATATCGCAATTACGAATAGAAATATAGCAATGGATAAAGTTATTTGGGCAGCCAAACTTGCTGGTGCACATGACTTTATTGCCGAATTACCTCAAGGTTATGATACTTTGTTGGGAGAGAATGGTTCTGGTTTATCAGGTGGTCAGCGTCAACGCATTGCAATTGCTCGAGCGTTAATAAATGATCCCAAGATTCTAATCTTTGATGAAGCAACTAGTGCACTGGATTATGAATCAGAGCGAGTTATTCAAGATAATATGCACGAAATCTGTAAAAATCGCACAGTTCTTATTATCGCTCATCGTCTGTCAGCCGTACGAATTGCACACCGAATTATTGCTATGGATCATGGCGAGATTGTTGAAAGTGGTGCACATAGTGAATTAATGGCGGTAAATGATGGTTATTATCGTTATCTTCATTCTCTTCAAGGTTAGTAGATATGACTAGTCAATCACCGTCTAATGCGAAGAATAAGCTTTCTAATGATAATACAAAACTTAGTTATGATAATGAAGAATTTAGTTTGCGCAAGAAATATTGGCAAGTAATTAAACAAGCGTGGAGTGAACGTGATTTAGTTAAAACATTGCGTAATCGTAGCGAGATGGAGTTTTTACCATCTGTCTTAGAAATTCAGGAAACACCTCCGCATCCATTACCTAGGTTATTACTTTGGGTTATTTCAAGCCTGATTTTTATTGTTTTAATTTGGTCAATCTTTGGTAAGATTGATATTGTTGCTACAGCACAAGGTAAAGTAATTCCCAGCGAATTTGTCAAGTACGTACAATCAGTAAATACAGCTACGGTTAATAAAATTTTAGTTCAAGATGGACAATTTGTCGAATCAGGCAAGGTCCTAGTTCAACTTGATTCAACTATTACCGAGGCAGACCTTACCAAATTAAAAAATGATTATGTTCAGTCACGACTTGATTCAATTCGTCAACAAAATCTACTCAATAAGTTGGCCAATCAACCATTAGTTGCATGGTCAAATGAAAGTATTTTTACACCAGAGCTGTTACAAAATAGTAAAAACCAATTTGATAGTCAGTGGTTGGAGTTTCAAAATAAACTCTCTAGTATTGATGCGACACAACATCATTACGATGAATCAATTCGTACTTCACAATCTATAATTACTAAATATAAACAAACCTTGCCCATAATGCGCGAAAAAGAAGCTGATTACAAAGAACTTTATGATAAAAACTTCATGTCACAGCATGGCTACCTTGACATTAGTAAACAAAGAATTGAGCTTCAACAAAGTCTAGCCGAAGAGCAAGGTAAGGTTCGAGAAATTCAAGCACAAAAGCAAGAATCTCAACGACAAAAAGAATTAACGATTGCTGAATTTAGACGAGACATTGGGGAAAAGTTACTCATGACGAATCAAAATCTAGTCACCAATCATGAGGAATATGTTAAAGCTCAACAAAATCAGGATTATACGCAATTAGTTGCACCAGTTTCTGGTTATGTTACCCAACTTGCAGTACACACTGTTGGTGGCGTAGTTACTCCAGCGCAACCATTGTTGGCAATAGTGCCTAAAGATGGCGGTATTATGATTCAGACTCAGCTAGAAAATAAAGATATTGGATTTGTACATCCCAATCAAGAAGTAAAAGTTAAGATTGAAGCATTTCCATTTACTAGATATGGAACAATTGATGGGATTGTACAAAGTGTTTCAGCGGATGCCATCCAAGATACAGATAAGCAGAAGAAAGATCAATTGCTTTATAATGTTTATATCAAACTCGGAAAAGATTATATGATCATCAATGGAACTAAACAATATTTAACGCCAGGGATGATGGTAACTGCTGAAATTAAGACAGGTAAACGTCCGTTGATTGATTATTTCTTAAGTCCACTAGTGCAGAATACAACTGAGGCATTGCATGAGCGATAGAATTCATTTTCAATAAAATTTAATAAGTATCACGGATGAATTTAATTTAAAAGTTGGGATGATTTCTTTTAATAGCTTGAGATTTTAATTGTAATAAATTTGTCTGTGTGAAATTAATTTTTGTGAGCTTTGGTAGTTTTATTCTTTCATTTTACGGTTGATTCATATCCAAAACGGTTAATTTGAGATGCTTTATGGTGTGCTATAATTTATTATAAAAAGATTTACAAGCTAGAAAAGGTTTGATTATTGTGAGGATGCTATAGATGAGAGTTAACTTTTATGTAAGATGGCTGTTTAGTTTGTTTTTTATTTGCACTTTGACCGCTTGTAATAGCGGTAATACGACTTCAACTTCAGCTGAACATTTGGTTTTTAGTGTCGAGCCAAGTAATACAATACCAGCAGGAGCTACCAATGGTATTATTTCTCCATCAATTCAAGTACAAGTTGTAGATGCAAATAATAATCTAGTTAAAACTGCGACAAATGTTATTACATTAACTATAGCAAATAACCCTGGTAGTAATCTTCAACTTGAGAGTATCGAGTCTGTATCTGGTGTTCCTTATACAGGTTTAGGACTTTTTTCTGGCTTATTAAGTGGAGTTAGTTCTATTCAAGCAATTAATGGTGTGGCAACATTTAACAACCTGGGAATAACACAACCTGGAAATGGTTATACCTTACAAGCTTCTGCAGCAGGTATGAGTTCAATTACCAGTAGTGTATTTAATGTTGCATTTTCAACTACAGGATATAATCAAACTGTGACTAATGATGGTTCTGAAATTGCCAATTTAACGGCTATTGGTAGCAATTATCAGGGATATGTGACAGTTTATATTGCACAAGCACCAAATCCTATCCCTGAATCTGCATTTGCTGTGTGGAGTCAACCTGGGTGGACGGTTAATACGCCACGTCATGCTATTTTTGATTATTCTAATACGATAAGTAGTCCAAATACTCCGAATGGGCCATTAACTGAGTATGTTGATGAAAGTGGCTATACTTGGGGTTATATTGCACAAACACAGAATTATGATTGGCCATTTAATCCAAGCAATTACTCCTCGCCAATGTCAAATGGTTGGGAAGCTGGACAAACTGCATCCGTTATACCAGCTGGAGTTGTGAAATATAATAGCATTAACAAAAATCAATTATATATCTTTAGTAAGTTAGGTGTAACTAGTCATTTGCCAGTATTACGTTACTATATTACTGATGAGTGGGGTAATGTTTATACAATGAAATCAACTAATCGGAATAATACTACTGAATCTGCAATTAAGGCTTCTTTTTTGTCTGCTACCTTGCCTTCAGGTTGGACCAAATCTATGGGGTATTTGCCTCAAGATTTATATGGATATCCAACTTATGGCGAATCGACAAATTCGATGTTTAGTGATTTTCGCGATGATGCAGATAACGCGTATACACAAATTGTGTGGGGAAGTAATGGTAATAGTATTGCCCAGCAAGCTGGTAGTCCGATGCCTATTTACGCGGCAACAATTGGTTCACGAGTAAATGGTAGCGTATTTGGCAATTCTTATATGTATGGTAGTTATGGCAATGATCAATTTTATCCAGAATTAGGTGGTAATGTGATCAATGGTAATGGTGGTTATAATGGCGTATTTTATTTAGGAAACAGTAGCCAATATGTAATCAATAAATTTGGTAGTTTAATCACTGTAACTGGTATAAATGGAACTAATGATTCATTAAATAATATTCAATATATTCAATTTAGTAATGAATCGATGATTTTTTGAGTAATAAGCTATAGTTGCTTTTTTCTTATGTGATATTATTTGCATAATTTTCAATTAGATGATGTATCTGGCTATTATTAAAGCAAGATACATCATGAAGTTATTTATCTCCATTGATGAGGTTTTATTCGAGCATAAATATATTTTTATGATGTTTGTTATTGATATGTAGCTAGAAATTTGATTATCTTTTATGTTATAATCGTAAATATTTTCCAAAAAATGCTGAGGTATACATCAAAAGATAAAGTTATTTTAATTTTAAATTAATCAATTGGCTTTTTATACGTTATCCAGTTCAACTTAAATTCATAATCGCTAATCTAATTCTTAATGTTATCCCGCGCTTTATTTTAGAAAATAAAAGTTATTAAACTCGACAGTACTTTGGTTTGGGTTTAATCTAGAGGTTTATTAAATTAACCATCATTTATTATTTATCAATGTTATGTAGGAAATCAAGCGTGCTAGAATTTATTGGTGCCGTCTTTAGCGGTGCAATTTTGGTTATTGGAATTATTGCTGGTATTGGTCCGCAAAATTTTAATACCATGAGTCATGGTATACGCCGTAACCATGAATATTGGGTAGCAACTACCTGTTTCTTGGCTGATGCAGTCTTAATTTTAATCGGTTGTATTGGTCTTTCATTAACTAATTCCAAATTATTTATTCTTTTGATTAATATCATTGGAGTTGCTTTTTTAAGTTATTACTTGTGGATTAAAGTTCGTGATTTTAATAAACCACATAATATTAAATTTAATCATGAGATTCTTAGTAAGAAAGCCGCTATTTTGCGCGCTTTGGGTTTAACGTGGCTGAATCCATTAGTTTTTATTGATACGATTGTAGTAATTGGTGGTGCTTCAACCCATCACATTGGTTGGCAACATACAGCCTTTACCCTTGGTGCATTACTTGGTGATTTTATTTGGTTATATGGGTTAACGCTAATTTCACGGACTTTTGCTGAGAAATTAAATCGTCCGCAGGTATGGATGTTGATCGATGTTTCGACAATTATTTTGGTAGCGATAATTTTAATTAAAATGATTTCGTACTTCTTGTTATGATTTATTCGATTGGACATGATATTGTCGAAAATCAACGCATTGCTGATTTAATTGCAGCACATGGTCAGCGCGCTTTGCAGAGAATTTTAACGCCAGCTGAATTACAGTTATGTGCAGCTCGTGAAGATAAAGTGAAATTTTTGGCGAAGCGTTTTGCTGCGAAAGAGGCCTTTGCTAAAGCTTGTGGTACTGGTTTACGCGCGCCGGTTTTGTTAAATAATATTAGTATTTTGAATGATGAATTAGGTCGTCCATATTTTGTGCTGGCGTCCGAATTAGAAACATGGCTACGCGCTCGTGGAGTTTTGAGTTATCATTTAAGTATAAGCGATGAACGCACTCTCAGTAGTGCAGTGGTTATGTTTGAAAAATAAATACGATTTAATAATCAAATAATATATTTACGCCTTAATCTAAGTGGTTAGGGCGTTTTGCATTTATAATATAAGTATCTGTGGCAAGCATTAGGCATATTTACGGTATAATAATGCCTAACTTTGTCAATATGATTCATTGTACAAAGTTGAGAATAATTTTAGAGAGATGTATGCGTAATTTTATAAATATTGCAATTATTGGGCGGCGTAATTCCGCCCATTTGATTGAACAAGTTAGCAAGCTTGCAGCATGCTTAATTGCATTAGGTTGTCGAGTTTATATTGATTCGGGCATTTCTGATGAGCAATTTTGCCCAGCATATTGTTATAGTTCATTGGAAGATTGGGTTGGAGAAATTGACCTTGCGATTAGCATTGGCGGCGATGGTACCATGTTGTCAGTTGGCCGTGCGATTGTTAATTATGGAATTCCTGTAGTTGGTGTTAATCAGGGTAAGCTCGGTTTTATGACCGATATTGCAGTTGAAGAAATGCTCGATGTAATAAGCACGATGATTTTAGAACATAAATATGTAGAAGAGGAACGAAGTTTATTATCCGCACAGGTGATTCGTAATGGTTTAGTTGTAAATCAAGCTTTGGCATTAAATGATATTGTATTATCGCGTGGAGCGATTGGTATGATGACTGAGTTTGAAATGAGCATTAATAATGAGTTTGTGCAGAAGCAAAAGTCAGATGGCGTAATTTTTGCAACTCCAACTGGTTCAACGGCTTATTCGTTGGCTGCAGGAGGTCCAATTTTGCATCCTCATTCTAAAGTTTTTGCAATTGTCCCGATTTGTCCGCAATCAATGTCGAATCGTCCAATTGTGATTAGCGATGAAGCGATGATTGAGCTGAATTTAATTAGTGACAATATGACTATACTACATTATGATGGTCAAGAATATTTTAATTTAAATCAATATGATCATGTTGTTATTAGTAAATCTGAACGTCCGTTACGTTTATTGCATCCGATGGATTATAATTATTATAATACATTACGTAGTAAATTGGATTGGTCAAAACGTGTTTCTTAATCTATAGTTGGCGCAAAAATAAACCTAAACTTATGTTAATATACATACTTATGAATGCATACTCCCAAGATCTAAGAAACAAGGTAATTGACCTTTATAAAACAGGTAACTATTCTAGAAAAGCAATAAGTAAGC
>CAZZAV010000021.1:0-42029 GCA_964652705.1 uncultured Neisseria sp. | reverse complement strand
CAAAATTATGTACCAGGGCAATATGTCTCCATAAAAGTTAATTTAGAAGAGAATAAGCACCAATTTCGTCAATATAGTATTTCCGATCTTCCTAATCAAGATATATTTCGCGTTACAATAAAGCGCGAAGAAGAATTATTCGGAGTTGAAACAGTATCAAATAATTTATTTAAAAATGCTCTACAAAATACGGAATGGGAATTATCCTATCCGGCTGGTAATTTCTCAATCGTTAATCCGCATAAAACAATTGTATTACTTTCTGTAGGAATTGGTGTAACCCCGATTTTTGCAATGTTAAAACAATTACTCTCTATACCATGTAATAGTTCGATATTTTTTATACATTTAACAGAAGATTCTAATTATCATACTTTTAAAACCGAATTGGCAGAATTGAATGATGAACGTTTAACTAAATGTGTTGTGTATAGAAGTCCTTTAAGTAGTGATCTTAAAGGCGTTGATTATAATATTGCGGGAAATTTTAACTTTAATGCGTATTCACAATTTATTTTAGATGATGCAGATTATTATCTTTGTGCTAATCCTCAGTTTATAAAAGCAACAAAGATTGAGTTAACCAAACTAGGCGTTTCGTTGAGTAATATTTATGCTGAATCTTTTGAACCAGATGCATATAATTAAGTAAATCTATGCTGCGTAAGTCAACTGATGAATTAGAATAAAGTTATATTTTGACGCGATTATATTAATTATGAATAATTAATTTTATAGCGTGTATAAATAAAATTATAGCCTAAACTCTGTAGGGTTAAAATTGTATAATGAGGGTGATTATTAGAATCAAATGCATTATTAAATTGCCCAAGTTGGCTTACGTTACCTCCTATAAACACACCAGAAGTATTTATCCATGCTTCATCTAATAATTTTAATTCTTGAAGTTGATGATGATAATAAGGTGATTCGTTTAAAATAATTTTTACATTGTTTTGATATAAGCATTTGCTGAGTTTTGTCAGATCAATCTTAGAACAATGAATAATTTGTTTATTCTTAGTTAAGTCAATATTCTCAATGTTAGCACAATGAAAATTATTTGGAATTATCTTAGGTAATTGTTCAGTATAAATTAGCAGTGGAAGATTATTATTTTGACAAAGTAGTTCTTTTTCAAAATCAATTTTGTTACTATCACGAGTGATTACGATATGCAGTAAACTTTCGGTTTTACCAAGATTTTTTCGCAGTAAAGTTAATTCAGGAATGTTGATCTCTGCAGTGTAAGTATAGTTTTCCAAGCTAAGCGTATTGCTACCAATAATAACTGCATCACTTATGCTTCGTCCCAAAAGAAGATTCCACCAATCAGCATAGCGCTCATCTTGAGCTGCCAAAAAATTATTTTTTGCAATCGCAAAGCCACTCATTAAATCAGGATAGCAGATTTTTCCATCGATTGATAAAGCAAAGCAACTTAAGATAAATGGTTTATGATTTGTATTCGGTAAGTATAAATCACAGCCTAAAGTCTTCGTTAAATAATTTGAATTTAAAGTCGAATAATCACTGGTTTCAAGCTGTGGGTTTTTAATTAATAATTTAAACTTCAATGACATGGTATCTTTTACTCCCAGCAGCGATTAAACATAAGATAATACCAACTAAATACACATAATTAATTAGGCTAAAGAAATGCCAACCAGGTGTTTCGTAATGAATAAATCCAATTGAACAAAATAAACTTAGTAAGCTACAACTAAATGCGGCGGCAAGCCATTTATGCTGCATAATATAATAAAATAAGCTAGTTAGGAGTAAACTAAATAAAATTGAGCCTTTGGCAAGTAATAATAAACCGCCAATATTTGATTGTTGCGTGAATTTGGTGATATTATTTTCTAAAGCAAATAATTCTAATTTATTGTAAATTAATTCGGTTAAGATTGGAATTATGCCAATAATTAAAATTATATATTCATCGGTTTTGAGTGCTTTGAAGCTAATAGTGGTGGTGGTAATTCCTATCATGATTAAAATCGGGAGTGTTACCCAATTTGGAATCAATGTAATGCATAAAGTTGCAAATCCAGTTATGCCAAGTATGGCGTAAATCACTCCATTATATAATGAATAGTTTTGAGTAGCACCTGCTTGTTTCCATGAGTAGTGACCAAAAAACAGTGCCATAGCAAATGGATTGCCAATAAAACTTGAAGCTCCGCTAATGACTCCACTAATACAGATCGATTGAGTTGAGTTAAAGTTATCGCCGCTTAATCTTGATTCTTCAAGAATCTGAATTGCGCTAATTGAATCGATTAAAGCGAAAGCCAGAATTAATGGTAAATATCCCAAACAAGTATGAATTATTTCAGGTGAAACATCCAATGGTATAAAGTGTGGTAGGTTTATTCCTATAGTATGGTTGAGTTGATTAATATTCCAACTAAATTCTTTGGTGATTAATGCTAGGATAGTTCCTAAAATTACACCAACTAAAATTAGGGGTAATTTAATTTTGATTTTAGCTAAGGTTAAAGCTAAGATAATCATCATAGGTAGTAAACCGGATAGAGGGTGTTCAGCTAATGTCGGTAAATTATTTACGGCCAACCATGTAAAGGCTGTGCCTGCTAAGCCGCTAAAGAGCGCTGCTGGTGGAATGAATTTTTTGAGCTTGATTAGAATTATGCCGCTTATTGTAAAAAATACCGCATTGATTAAATTGGCGAATAGCGCCACTTTATAAGCTAATAATGGATTATGAGTTTTGCTGACAATTGGTAACATGATGGCAAAGAGCCATACAAATACACAGCTGGCTTGGAGTCCACTTGGTAGTGCCGTTACTACTTTGCCACTGGCTTTGGTAATATGTTTGGCTTGCCAATAATAAGCAAAATTCAGGATAAATAAACTGATGCAAACACCAGGAATAATTTGTTGATGTACCAGTGTTGGTGTTAATTTTATAATGCTGGTTAAGACAGCAATACTGAGTGCTATTTTGGCGAAACTGTCAAAAAATATTCCAACAGTTGCATTTAAATTAGCGTGTTGTTTCATTTGGTCACTTTACAATAATTTAGTCATAATGTAGGCAGTTATTATAAAGCAACTACTTTGTCAAAATATAGATATGTTCGTATTTAAATGACTAAATTTTCTCGATTATATTAGTATGTTAAAATATGTATACGTTTGAGAAAATTATCGGAGATGAGTGATGTTAGAAGATGTTGTTTGTAATTGCTTAGATGATTTAAATATTCAAATTTGTGACTTATCTAATAAAGAAGGTATATCGGAAAGTTTATTGATATTAAGTCGTGAGTTTATTTTTGGAGATGGAACTGAAGTTGAAAATACAACTATTAAGTTTTATAAAGTATCCAATTTTTACAACTTAGAGTTTGTAAATTTAGAGAAAACTACTTCAAGTTTTAACGAATTACAAAAACTACTTTCTAAGGAAAATATTGAAAATATTCAAGATTGGAATTTTTATCCTTCTATAAATATGCTTAGCAATGAGAATGGTGAATACTTTGGAAAAATTCAAATTAGTGATAAAGATTGTTTAAAAATTAATTTTTCAGTATATAATGATAAAATTTTCAATGTATTGACGATAGTACTAAAGAATTATTTTATTAAGAATAAGTATAAAACACAATTAGTTAAACATGTTTTAAATATTATTTCTGAAAATAAGATTGATATTTTTGAAGCAACTGATTGTAGGTATACCGATGGATTCTGGGATATTGCGTTAAGTAAGAGTTGTGGGTTTACTTATTTTTATGATAAGTCAAAAGATAACCATTATTTAAATTTTCGTGGTTTCTATCTTAGTCATAGTTGTGATGAGTTTAAACATAAATTGGAAATTTTATTTGATAATGATTGTCAAATTAAATCTTCAACGCGGATAGGTTCAGATGTTGCTGATGAAATTTGTGTGAATTTTAGAACGGTCGATGGTATTTTTGACAATGTAGATAATTTCAAAATTAATTTTAAAAACACTGATTTTTTTGGTGTTGTATTTAAAGAAGAGCAACAGCTAATCAATAACTTAAAGGTTCGACAATTTATTGAATATTTATTAAAGTTACAAAGCATAAAACTGGGTATTCTTGATAATTCAACCTCTTTGTTAAGTAGTGGTTTCGTAATTGGATTGATTAATGAATTTGCTTTTCCTGTAGCTATTGTTAAAGAACAAATTAAGTTAATATTAATTGGTCTCGGATATCAAGAAGATAATATTCAATTGTCAGATAGTATTGCTATGACTGATTTATCCAAAATAAATATAATTGGCAATATTTCTGATGATATTCATATAAACTCATTGAAAACACGCTTTAGTAATAAGGCAATATTTATTGCATGTGGGTTGGAACATGATTTGGCGTCGGTGTCAAAACAGAAAATTGTAAAAGAATTTAAGACACGTATTATAGAAAGTCATGATAGAATATCAAGAGATGATTATATAGAGATAGGTGAAAATTTAGCAACAAATAATAAGTTAAAACAGTTAAGAGAAAGTATTAATAAATGTTATCATCAAGCAGATTTTTTCTTGAATTATGAAAGTGATAAAAATAGTCCACTAAGTAAATATAAAATGAAGCAGCAATTAAAACGTTTTTTTAATTTATTGCATGGATTCCCGTTTGCTACGCCAACAAAAGACGAATATGCTATGCATTTGGCATTCTCATCTGCTTTACGTTCAGCAGATTTATCTCGTCAAGTCGGAGCTGTCATTACTTCTTCAAATGGTGATATTCTCGCTACTGGTACTAATGATATTCCTAAAAGTGGAGGTGGATTATACCGTTCTCGTCTCAATGAGTATAATGGTGGGATTTATGATGATTCTCTTGGGCGTGATTATATGCGTGGTTTTGATTCTAATGCTTGTGAAAAGAGTGGTTTAATTGATAATATCTATAATGCGGTACAGCCATATTTAAAAGATGAGGTATCAGAAGAAAGTCTTAAAGAAATAATTTCTAAGAGTAAATTAAAAGATATCACTGAATATGGTCGAGTTGTGCATGCTGAGATGGAGGCTTTGATGGCATGTGCTCGTGGTCAAGTGAGTTCAAATGGTGCTATTTTGTATTGTACGACGTTTCCTTGCCATAATTGTGCTAAACATATCATTGCTGCTGGAATTAAACGAGTCGTATATATTGAGCCTTATGCAAAAAGTAAAGCTCTTCCGTTTCATTTTGATTCAGTAGTAGATGAGGAAATAAACCCAATTGAAGACCTGATTAAAGACAAGTTATCTGATGAATCGCAGAATAAGGTTCTTTTTGAAAGTTTTATTGGAGTTGGACCTAATTTATTTAGGCAGTTATTTAAAATGCGTGATGATAGTCGCAAAGACAAAAATGGGTTAATTAAACCGTGGACTCCACAATTCATTAATCTATAATTATATACAATAAAATTCCTTATTTTTTTGGTTTTTGGAGCATGATCAATGAAATATAGTGTAATAAAAATCCGAAGTATTCAGGCTAATAAAACAACTATTCTTAACTATTTGGCTGATTTTAATAATTGGTATTTATGGTCACCATGGGCTTGCTTGGATCCAAACACTAAACTTAGTAGCACGGTAAATAATCTGTCATGGGAAAGCTCAATAACTGGCTGCGGTAATATGCAAATAGTTAGCCAAGACCATGAGCATGTCGTTATTGATCTAAATTTTATAAAACCGTTTAAATCTAATGCAAAAGTTGTTTTTAGTTTAGATGAACAAGGCAGCGAACGCACTTTAGTTACTTGGGAAATGAAGAGTAAATTACCATTTTTCTTATGTTTTTTTAAGAAACTATTTCAAGTGATGATTGGTAGGGATTTTGAGCGAGGATTGACTCGGCTTAAATATTTAGCTGAAACTGGAGTTGTTCCAGCTAAATTAGATTATGCTAGCACTCCGCAAAATGTTGCTGAATTTAGTGTTGTTGGGGTGAGAAATAGTTGCCATATGTCAAATATCGCAGAGAGTATGCATGAATCATTTAGCCAATTATCTGAATTAATTAGTGAAGTTGATATTGTGCCAGTTAAAATGCTTTCCTTATGCGATAAGATGTATTTGACTAAAGAGCGCATGGATTATACGGCTGCGGTGGTTTATTTAGGCAAAGTTGATTGTCCAGCAAATTTAGTCAATCGAGTAATTCCTGAGCATAAAGCGCTTAAAGTTACTTTATATGGTAGCTATGATTTTATGGGTGATCCTTGGGCTGGGATTTATGCTCATTTTCGTGGTTTAAAATTTAAAGCTGATAAGCGTGTTCCACCTTATGAAATTTATCTAAAAGGTCCACATAATACTGAGAGTCCTGATGAGTATATTACTGAGATTTATATGCCAGTGAAATAAGTGTTGAAAATCTTTTTTAATAGATTTGACATTATTTTTATCTCATCTTTTAGCGTTGAGATGTTTTATTTGTACGTATTCACTAGCAGTTAGCAAAATTATCCAATTGGCATTGAGCAGAAACTCTATAAAAATTAGTTATTGGCAGGTCGTGATATTGTTAAATAAAATTTGGGCTACTTTGGCGTTATAGTTGAACTATTGGCAAGTAATCAAATTAATAAATCAAATATAGTTAACGCAATTTTAAACCGCCTATTTTTAATACAATAATATATTGATATAAATTTATATTTATGCTATTTAATAGGTGATTTGCCTTAGTGTTAACTATAATTGATTGAGGTGAAGATGAAAAAATATTTGTGGATTATCTTATTTTTTGTAACAACATTGTGCTTTGCTCAATCTAATGCAGCGATAAATCAAGCAAGTATCGATAATAATCTAGTGATCCAATTGGTGGACAGTAAGTTAGTTAATTTGGATAATAAAATCGCAGTAGTTGTACAGAGCAATCAAGATGGTATTGCAGATTTAAAAGCACGCACGGATGAGAAATTAGCGGATAAATTTAAGCAATTTGATGATAGAAATAATCAAATTGATCGGTGGCTGAGTGTACTAGGTCTTTTATTGACGTTTTTCGGGATCATGACACCATTAGGAGCTTTTTTGCTAAATAGAAAGATAGATAAAAATATTAAAGACTCTCAAGAATTACTGGATAAAGAAATTAAGAATGCGATAGATCAAGTAAAAAATAAATTACTGGAATCAGATCGTTTATTAACAGAAATGAATGGGTTCCATCGAAAAGCAGAAATAAGTGCCAGCGAAATTCAGGATTTAGCAAAGAAAGCTAGTTCTGGTAGCTTAACTCCAGAAGACTCTCAGAAATTAAAAAATGATTCTAATGCTTTAAAAAATATTCCTGAAAATGAATTAACCGCGAGTGATTGGTTTATTAGGGGGTTAAATGCTCAAAACCAGAAAGATCACTATGAAGCAATTACATATTATAATAAGGTTATTCAGTTAAATAAAAAAGAAGATTTGAATTCACCTGTATATAGTAATCGTGGAGTAGCGAAATTTAAGCTTGGACTTTATCACGATGCTATAAAAGATTATGATTTGGCAATTAAATTAAGTGATAGGAATTATCAGGCTTATTTTAATCGTGCATTAGCAAATAAAAAATTGGAAGATAATGAGCTAGCGCTTAAAGATTATGATAAAGTGATTGAGATACAACCAGATTATTATGACGCATATATTAATCTAGGGATTATACTGGTTAAGCTACAACGATATGATGATGCACTTAAAAATTATGATAAAGCGATATCTTTGGATCCTAAAGATAAAAATAATTATTTCGATAAAGCTTGTGTATATGCGTTGATGAAAAATAAAAATGAAGCATTAAAGTGGTTAGAGAATGCTTTGCAATTAGATTATTTAGTTAAAGATGTACTTAAAGACGAGGATTGGAAAATTTATTTAGATGATGCCGATTTTAAAAGTTTAATAGCAAAATATAATAAACAATAAAGATAAATAATTTCACACAATGATATTAGAAAGATATAGATGAAGAATTCACCACTAATTAATGAGCTACAGCAAACCTTAACTAAGCGTATCATGTTTTTAGATGGTGCGATGGGGACGGTAATTCAAAGTTATAAGCTTGAAGAAGAAGATTTTCGCGGTGAGCTCTTTAAAGAGCATAGCCATGATTTGAAAGGTAATAATGATCTTTTGGTTTTAACACGTCCTGAGATTATCAAAGAAATTCATAAGAATTATTTATTGGCGGGTAGTGATATTGTTGAAACCAATACTTTCTCAGCCAATACTATTTCACAAAAAGATTATGGACTTGAATCGTTAGTTGATGAATTAAATATTGCTGCGGTTAAATTAGCTCGCCAAGCTTGTGATGAAGTTATGCATGAACAACCTGAGCGTAAATGTTATGTAGCTGGTGCAATTGGTCCAACTAATGTAACTTTATCTATTTCACCAGATGTGAATAATCCTGCTTATCGTAGCCATACTTTTGCTGAATTAAAAGCGGTTTACTATCAGCAAGCTAAAGCCTTAATTGCGGCTGGTGCAGATATCTTATTACCTGAAACTTCATTTGATACGCTGAATATGAAAGCCTGTTTGGCAGCAATTATTCAAGTTGAAGCCGAAACTGGAGTTAAATATCCCTTGATTATTTCAGTAACAATTACCGATTTATCGGGGCGAACTTTATCTGGGCAAACGATCGAAGCTTTTTGGTATTCAGTTGCGCAATCGAAACCACTTGCTGTTGGAATTAATTGTGCTTTAGGTGCCAAAGATATGGCACCGTATCTTGCGGCTTTAGCTGAAGTTAGTGATTGTTTTGTTAGTTGTTATCCTAATGCTGGTTTGCCCAATCCATTAGCCGAAACTGGCTACGATGAAACGCCAGAGATGACAGCCGAGTATATCTACAATATTGCTAAACATGGATACCTTAATATCATTGGTGGTTGCTGTGGAACGACGCCTGAACACATCGCTGCAATTGTTGCGCAAATGCGTGATTTAACTCCACATGAACCGAGTCCAGCTACGGTTGGTACTTTTCTTTCTGGTTTAGAACCGTTGTTAATTGATAACGTTGCGAATCGTCAATTTTATATGGTTGGCGAACGGACTAATGTCGCTGGTTCACCGAAATTTGCGCGCTTAGTTCGTGAAGGTAATTTTACTGAAGCGTTGGAAATTGCCAAACAGCAAGTGCAAAGTGGTGCCAATATAATTGATATTAATTTTGATGATGGAATGCTCGATGCTGTTGAGTGCATGACTAAATTTTTGAATTTGGTTGCCTGTGAGCCTGAAATTTGCCGTGTGCCAATTATGATTGATTCTTCAAAATTCGAAGTAATTGAAGCTGGATTACAATGTATTCAAGGTAAGGGTGTGGTTAACTCAATTTCGCTAAAAGAAGGTGAGGTCGAGTTTTTACGTCAAGCTGCGATTATCCAAAAATATGGTGCTGCAGTGGTAGTTATGGCTTTTGATGAATATGGTCAAGCTGTAACTAAAGAACATAAAGTTGAAATTGCGGTGCGCGCGTATAAATTGTTAACTGAACAAATTGGGTTTAATCCAGCAGATATTATTTTTGATGTGAATATTTTGACGGTTGCAACAGGGATTGAAGAACACAATAGTTATGCGGTGAGTTTTATTGAAGCGGTACGTGAAATTAAACAAGTTTGTCCACAAGCTTTGACTTCAGGTGGTGTATCGAATTTATCATTCTCATTTCGCGGCAATAATATTGTACGAGAAGCTATGCATGCAGTGTTTTTATATCATGCAATTCAAGCGGGCTTTGATATGGCAATTGTTAATGCGGGGATGTTGTCAATTTATGATGAAATTGATAAACCTTTACGTGATGCTTGTGAGCGCGTGATTCTAAATTTAGATGAACAGGCAACCGAAGATTTATTAGAATTGGCGGAGCAATATAAAGGTCAAACTAACACGATTGAACAAATCGATGCTTGGCGGAGTTGGGAACTTGAAGAGCGGATTAGTCATGCTCTAATTAAAGGGATTGATGCACATATTGTTGCTGATACAACCGAAGCGTTAACTAAATATGGTACTCCATTAACAGTAATTGAAGGTCCTTTGATGGATGGAATGAAGATAGTTGGTACATTGTTTGGTGAAGGTAAAATGTTTTTACCACAGGTAGTTAAATCCGCCCGGGTGATGAAACGTGCGGTGGCTTACTTAGAACCGTTTATGGAAGCTATTGCCAAAGAACAACAAACTACCCAAGCTAAACCAGTGGTAATTATGGCAACGGTTAAAGGCGATGTGCACGATATTGGTAAAAATATTGTAGCTCTGGTATTACGTTGTAATGGTTATGATGTAATTGATCTTGGTGTGATGGTGCGTTGTGAAAAAATTATCGAAGCCGCTCGTGAACACAATGCAGCGTTTGTTGGTATGAGCGGGTTAATTACGCCATCATTGGACGAGATGATTTATAACGCAAAGCAATTTGAAGAACAAGGCTTTACTTTACCTCTTCTAATTGGTGGTGCGACCACGTCTAAATTACATACTGCAGTTAAAATTATGCAACATTATTCTGGACCAGTAATTCATGTTAATGATGCTTCTTTGGTCGCTGAAGTATGTAGTAAATTAATGAATCCAGCCAGTTATGATAGTTTTTTGGCTGATACGCGGGCACAATATGCGAAATTACGTGATGATCATTATACTTTACAACGCAAAGTTGAATTGCCAAGTTATCAGCAAGCATTAGATAAGAAGTTTACTAGTGATTGGTCAACATTGGAAATTGCAAAACCTAAGCAATTAGGCGTGCATAAATTAGATTTAGATTTAAAAGAAATTGCGGAGTATATTGACTGGTCGCCATTATTTTGGGCGTGGGGTTTTAAAGGCATGTATCCTAAGATTTTGGATAATCCAGAAACTGGTCGTGAATGTTTGAAGATTCTTCAAGATGCTAAGAAAATGCTTGGTACGATTATTCGGGATAAATTATTTACACCGCAAGCAGTGATTGGTTGGTGGCATGCACAAAGTGTTGTCGATGATGTTTTACTCTATGATGAATCTGGTGCGCAAATTGAAAAACTATGCTTTTTGCGTCAACAAAATGATAAAGACATTAATTACTCTTTAGCGGATTATATTGCACCGTTGGACTCTGGGCGTATGGATTATTTGGGCGCTTTTGCGGTGACGATTCATGATGTAGAAAAATTAGCCAATGCTTACGAAGCTAAAGATGATGACTATTCTTCAATTATGGCCAAAGTTCTTGGTGATCGTTTAGTTGAAGCAATGGCGGAGTGTGCGCATAAAAAAATGCGTGAATGGTGTGAGTATGGAGTTGGTGAGAATCTGACAAATGAAGATATGATTTATGAGCGTTATCGTGGGATTCGTCCAGCACCAGGCTATCCAGCTTGCCCTGAGCATACGGAGAAAGCTAAGATTTGGCAATTGCTTGATGCTGAAAAAGCTACAGGTGCGATCTTGACGGAAAGTTATGCAATGTATCCAGCTAGTGCAGTATCTGGTTATTACTTTAATCACCCGCAATCAAAATATTTTGCAGTGGGTAAATTGACTCAAGATCAGGTTGCAAATTATGCTGAACGTAAAGGTATGAGCCTGGATGAGGCGGAGCGTTGGTTGGCACCTAACCTTAGTTATGGGAAATGATTTTATGTTTATTAAATATAATTAACTTTAAAGGTATACAAATAAATATGATTGAAAAGTCAATGCGTAAAGAGCATAATCCTTTATTAATGGTTAATAATTACTTAAATATTTTTCAAGAGTTAATTTCAAATTGCAGCTTATATTCGTTGCACGTTGAAGCATTGAAGTTAGAAAAATATGATTATTTCTTTCTTGTAGATTCAAATACGGTTCTATGGGATGCTCAACGAGCAATTAATAGTTATAAAAGATATGGTGTAAAGGTTAACCCAGATAAAAATGATGATGGTGAATCTTTTCTTAGGTTTTATGGGCTTATGAATGCTTGCTATTTATAACGAGAAGCTATAATTACTTGTTACGACAAATTGGGTCTTAATATGAAAGCAGAAAATTTGAAAAATCTCATAAATGCGCAAATTATTGAGTGTAGGAATAAATTTGCGGCTCACTCACCAAAGTTAGGATATAAGAAAAATAATAATGAGCGCTCATATATTCTTAGTTCAATATATTTGGATAATGGAGTCATATTTGGCAATTCGTTAAACTCACCAAAATGGAGTATTAGTTTTCCAGCAACGAAAGTTACTGACATGTTGAATGATTGGGAAATTTTACTGGTAAAAGCACTAAAAGATATTTTGGATAAAGCTTTTGAGTTATTATGTGATTGCTCTGATTTTAATCATATAAAAGATAAGTATCAGCGATTAATAAATTTTTAAGCCCAATATCTTAAACTAGGAGTGATTATGCCAAAATATTGCATTATTAAAGATTAGGTTATTAATATGTGTTGTAAGTATAAAGTATTGACAATTGCTATTATTATGCTTGGATTTTGGTTTGGAATTGGGGTTATCTTATATTATCATGATTCTAATAATTTTATTTCTGACTGGATTAATTCAGCCGCAGCAATTGGAACTTTTTGGGCTGTGATAACGTCTTTATATTTAGCAAACAGAACAATACCTAGAGATAAGTATATCAGTATTGCTTCTGCAAGTTTAACAGTTCAGGCAGATAATAATTATATAGGATTTGAATGCCTTATTTTAAATAATATGAATTTTGAAATAACTGTAAGATCAATTAGAGTTCAAATTAATGAATATATATTATTTTTAACTGAGTTTGAAGCTTCTGTTTTTCAGAACAATATAACTATTAGGGAAATTCCCTCAAACAAGATAATCTCCTTTCGTGCGGATCAGCTTTTTTGGATTAATGACTCTTATCAGCCTATTTATTATGATCTTCCTGATAATCTAATTTCTTACTTAATCAATAATAAAAGAGCTCAAATTATGCTTTACGTTGACTCGGATGTATATTTGTATCAAATTCGGTCAAAAGTATTTAAGAAGTCTATCGAGTCTATAGGAAACCTAAGAAGCTACACGCAAATTAAATTTGAGTTTTAATTATACCAGATAAACTCAGCTACATCTGCGTAGCTGATTTATAAGGGTTGCCAGCTAAGTCCTACTACGAGTCCAATTATTTCAAGGTTTTTTCTAGAAATAGTTTCTTCAGGATAAGATGGATTTATACTTTTAAGTAATAATTCTTTGTCTGGTTTGATTATGAATATTTTTCTTAGCAAAATTCGCTTATTCAGTCTAACTAAGTAAATTTTATTTTCAGTTATATTTGTTTGTTTACTGTCAATAATAACTTTTGCACCAGAGGCAATATTTGGAGCCATGCTATCATCATACATAGTATAAAGTTTTAAACCAATAGTTTCTATATTTGACTGTATTAGATGTTGTTGATCAATGTATTGATGTGCTATAGCTACGCTATTCTGGAAGTCATATTCATTAATCAATATTAAAGTCGGCTCTCTTGTTTCAGAATTATAATCAAGCGTTCCAGGTTTTAAAGACAACCTGGTTTCAATATATTCCACCAACTGTATCGTAAATTCACGCTTACCTTTTTTAACCTCATTCATATATGACGGTAGTTTACCAATCGCTATACTCAGAGCTCTCCAGCTTTTAAATTTCTCATCAATAACACGTTGCAGATTTTTTATGCGGATAGAATTTTTCATTAATATTCATGTAAAATGAACACCAATATTCACTTTTGGTGAACATTGGTGTTATAATACCGAAAGAGGATAACTGTAATATGCTTTGCTATTACTATTTATACCTCACCCAAATGGACCTTACTACTTGGCGGTGGCGAAGGTCTTATTTACAATAACGATAACATTATATCATTTTAGCAAATTTTTCAAAAATTTAATAGCGGTGATATGATGTGAAGGAGTGTTTTTATGTCAAAAAAGTTTAAGTATATTGCGGTTGGTTCTGTTTTGTTTATTTTATTATCAGGTTGTAATAGTGGTGGAAGTAGCAGTAGTAGTACTCCAGCAACTACTGGATTAGCCTCGTACCCAACATCTGGTACATATATTGGTGGCGCAGATTCTTCAACAGGTCAAGGTATGTCAACAGCAACTTGTACGGTGAATGGTTCTTCTGGAAACTGTAAGCTGACTAATTCTTCTGGTACAGGAACTACACAAGGCACTTTTATACTGAACAATACGGTATGTTTTTCAGGTCAAGAAACATTACCTGTGGGTACTAATTCATTTGCTATGGGCAATTGTTCTTTTAGTAATGGAGTCTTTAAAGCTCAGTACAGAAATGGCTGGGGTGATTATGGTACAATTGTCTTAAACTTACAATGATTTATTGCTTTAACTGTATGATATTATAAGTTATGGTAAATCTATTTAATTAAAAATTAAAAGCAAAGTTGATTAGTTATGAAAAATAATCAACTTGTTTCGTTATTTAGTGGTGCTGGAGGCTTGGATTTAGGATTCAAGCAAGCTGGTTTTGAAACAATCTGGGCAAATGAATATGACAAAACTATTTGGGAAACTTTTTCTTATAATTCTCCAGAAACTATTTTAGATAAGAGAAGCATTACTAACATAAATGAGAATGAAGTTCCTGATTGTGTTGGAGTAATTGGTGGACCACCATGCCAAAGTTGGAGTGAGGCAGGCGCTGGGCGTGGGATTGATGATACGCGTGGACAGCTCTTTTATGATTATATTCGTATCTTAGCAGCAAAGAAACCAAAATTCTTTTTAGCTGAAAATGTTCCTGGTATGTTACATCCAAAACATGCAGATGCACTTAATGCTATTTTGGCACAATTTGAAGACATTGGTTATAGTGTAAGAAGATATTTATTAAATGCCAATGACTATAATGTTCCACAGGATCGTAAACGAGTAATTATTGTAGGTTATCGTAAGGATTTAGGAAAGGTATTTATTCCGCCGTCGTCAAACGTATATAGGCCAACTCTTAAGGATGCTATTTGGACATTGCGTAAGTCTAAGCCAGCTCTAGATAAAAATTATACTAATGGCGATAATAATTTGTTTGCACCAAATCATGAATATATGACAGGCGGGTTCTCTACTATTTACATGTCTAGAAATAGAGTGCGTAGTTGGGATGAGCCCTCGTTTACTATTCAAGCTGGTGGTAGACATGCACCATTACATCCAAAAGCCCCTAAGATGTTATTTGTCGAGCAGAATAAGCGTATTTTTGTTCCTGAACAAGAAGATCAATATAGACGCTTGACCGTGAGAGAATGCGCTAGAATTCAAACATTTCCTGATGATTTTATCTTTAAGTATTCTAACATAGCAGATGGTTATAAAATGGTAGGAAATGCAGTTGCGGTTGAATTTGCTCGACAATTAGCAGCAAAAATTTATCAAGATATGGTATTGTAAGTTTTTACTGGGTGATTTACTCAGTAATGTTTATTAATTATAATACCTTATTAGTCTGTGAATTATTCATTACTAATGGTAAAATTACAGCTTAAACAGATATATTGTATTACTAAGGAATTTTATTATGAAAAAATACCTGATTGCAATTGCATTCATTACATTAAATCTAGTTGCTTGTGCAAGTAGTGGTAATAATACTAGCACAGATTCAACTGCTGCTTATGCAAATCAACCTGATAGTTCTACGGTTAGCTCTCGTGCTGCAAGTAGTGAAGAGTTCCCCGAAGAAAATCAACTTACACCAAGTAATTAACTGTTTGGTAAGAAAGGCAGTTTATGTCAAGTTCAAAATTAAGTATTTTACTCAGTATAATTAGTCTTGCTGCTTTTGCTGATAGCGGTACTTATATTGGGATTAGCGCTGGTTACGGCACAATTAATAGTTCAGCAACGAATGGATTTAGTTTTTCAGATGGGACAGGTAATAAAGACGGCGGAACCATAGCCGGTGGAGTTTTTGTAGGTTATGATTTTAATCGCTATGTAGGTGTTCAAGCTGATTATGACTATATTGCGAATGTTAATTATACTACAGGTGGCAGTACTATGACTGGTGCGCAAAGCTCAATTAATGCCAATCAACAAATTTTGGATGTGGGAATTGTTGGTCATTTGCCGTTTGGTTTATTTGCAAATGCTTTGAGTGGATTATCTATTTTTGGTAAATTAGCAATGGGTTATACCACGACTAGTTTTGATGGTGGAACAATGGTTTCAAGTGGAACTGCTGGAGTAAACGCAGTGCAGTTACCTAGTACCGCATCTAGTTTTGTACCTGTTGTCGGTCTTGGTGCTGAGTATGGTTGGAGCTCGGTTGGGATTCGTGCTGAGTATGATTATATTGGGAATACAGCTGTAACCAATAATGGTCAGACATTGATGAATACGAATAATGGCTTAACGTTAGTTTCTGTGTTTTATCATTTTTAAGAATGAAATATGAAAAAAATTTTAATTATTGCTGATCCATTGACAAACTTTAATATTGCTGGCGACTCAACCTATTTAATGATGCTAACTGCGAAAGACATGGGATTTCAATTGAGCTACTGTGCTCCTGCTGAAATTTATGCGCGTGGTAATCAGGCGTTTGCAAATATTTGTGAGTTAGAGTTAGCTCATGGTGTGGACGGGATTTATTCAACTAAAGATTGGTTTCAAGTTGTTGAGCGTTTAGATAGAGTAAATTTAACTTATTTCGATGCAATTTTGGTGCGTAATGATCCACCATTTAATTTAGAGTATTATTATTTAACTCAAATTTTGGAATTAGCAGAGTTATCAGGAGTTAAAGTCTTAAATAACCCAAGCGCGTTACGTAATTTTAATGAAAAATTGACCATTTTAAATTTTCCTGATTTAATTACTCCTACATTGGTAAGTAAAAATAAGCAGGTTATTTTAGATTTTATTTTAGAACACGGTGTTTGCGTGGCTAAGCCAATTGATATGATGGCTGGACGTGGGGTTTTCAGAATTGCGAATGATGATCCCAACCAAGGTGCGATTTTGGAGTCGTTGACAGATTATTTTACACAAACAATTATGGTACAGAAATTTATTCCTGAAGTGATTCATGGTGATAAGCGAATTTTCATTATTGATGGTGAAATTGTTGATCCTTGTTTGTACCGCATTCCACAAAATGGGCAGATTCGCGGTAATTTGGCTGTTGGTGGTCGTGGCGAAGTACACCCGTTAAATGATGCAGATTACAAAATTGCATCAGAAGTTGCTGCTTGGCTTAAACAAAAAGGAATTTTAATTGCAGGGATTGATGTTATTGGTACTTGTTTAACTGAAGTTAATATTACGAGCCCAACCGCAATGCAACAAATCTATCAGCAAACTGGAGTTAATGTAGCTGAGTTGATTTTAAAAACTATTTAATTTTAGAGGGGTATCGATCATGCAATTAATTCCTTATTTAAATTTTGGTGGTGATGCACAAGAAGCTTTGGCAGTGTATACAGAAGCATTTGCTGGTAAAGTTGAAGAGTTACATTTTTATAGTGAGAATCCTGAGTTAGCTAAGCAATTTCCCGAGAGTTGTCAGAATATGGTAATGCATGCAACTTTTCGTGCGGCAGATTTACATTTTATGGCATCTGATGTTACAAATGATCCAGCTTCTGGCTGTAGTCTTACGCAACGTAATCCAGCTGGTAGCACGGTTTCCTTGAGTTTAAATTCAACTTCACTTGAGGAGCAACAACGAGTTTTTGATATTTTGGCGCGTAATGCTCAAGAAATTACGATGCCACTACAAGATACATTTTGGGGTGCTCGTTTTGGTATGTTGACGGATAAATTTGGGATTAAATGGTTATTTAATTATGATTACTCGGCAAAGTCGTGAATTAAATAAAGCATATAAAAGAGGTTACATATACCTCTTTTAATTTTATAAATTAATCTTAATCTTAATTTAAATTTGTCAAATACGCTATTAATTGGATGGTTTTTAAAACTAAATAACATCTATTATTTATTACAATGACCTTTTTAGGGTGAGAAATGAAGGAAACACATACCAGTAAGGCCATTTTAACGGCTTTTATTGGTAATTTATTAATTGCAATAGCCAAGTTAATTGGTTTTATTTTTACAGCTTCCTCTGCAATGTTATCGGAAGCCGTTCACAGTCTTGCTGATAGTGCGAATCAGATTTTATTATTTATTGGTAATAAGCGTGCTTTGATTCGAGGGAATCATAAGTTTAACTTTGGCTACGGCAAAGAAGAGTTTATTTTGTCTTTTATGGTAGCAATTGTTCTTTTTATGTTTGGAGCCATTTTTTCAATTTATGAAGGTGTGCATCAAATTTTACATCCTCTACAAATTAGAAATGTTGGTTGGGTTTTGGCTATTTTGGTTTTTGCAATTGTTGTCGAGGGTTATTCTTTGTTACAAGCGTATAAAGCTAAAAAAAGTAAAGATGGATTTTTTAAGTATTTACGGAAAACTTCAGATTCTGCGACGGTGGTAGTTATCATTGAAGATACTGCGGCGTTATTAGGTCTTGGCTTTTCATTTATATTTATTTTACTAGCTTATTTGATCGACCCGATTTTTGATGGAATTGGTGCTGTTACTACTGGGGTAATTTTAGGGTTGTTAGCGTTATTATTAGCAGTTGAGTTATATAAATTATTGGCTGGTGAAAGTCTTAGTGCGACTGAAACTTATAAATTGCGTCAGTTAATTAGTAAGAATTGTCGTAATATTGAGCAAATTAATTTTATTAAATCGATGATTATTGGGAATAATAAATATTTAATTATTGTATCGATTGATCCATTTGATAGCGATAGTGGTCAGGATGTGCAGGATTTATCGCAGAAAATCAAGTTTTTAATTGGTGAACAATATCCACGCTCTGAGGTATTTGTTGATTTTAGTGAGCTTAATGAAATTAACTCAAGAGCCTGAGTTGATAAAGTGGTTACTAGTTAAAAGCAATTTGTTATAATCATAAATTAAACTTAAATTTTTAGGTAAGCGGAGCAAATATGAGTGAAAATAAAAAACAGGGTGTTAAGTTACGGAATGAAGATAAATTATCGCGTATTCCAATTAAAGTAGTTCCGCTTGCTGAAGTTTTAAAGAAGCCATCGTGGATTAAAGTGAAATTACCGACAGGGGAAAACTTTAATCGGGTTAAAAATTTATTACGTGAGCATAAGTTGCACACGGTTTGTGAAGAAGCAAGTTGTCCAAATATTGGTGAGTGTTTTGATAAAGGTACGGCAACCTTTATGATTATGGGTGATATTTGTACACGGCGTTGTCCGTTTTGTGATGTTGGGCACGGTTTACCCAATCCTTTAGATGCGGCAGAACCAGCACATGTAGCTAATTCAGTAAATATTTTAAAATTACGCTATGTGGTAATTACTAGTGTTGATCGGGATGATTTACGTGATGGTGGAGCTGGTCACTTTGTTGAATGCATCCAAGAGATTCGTAAAGTACGTCCAGAAACTAAAATTGAGATCTTAGTTCCAGATTTTCGTGGGCGTTTAGATAAAGCTTTGGATATTTTAGCGGCTAACCCACCTGATGTTTTGAATCATAATTTGGAAACTGTGCCACGTTTATATAAAGCGCAACGCCCTGGCGCTGATTTACAAAATTCATTGAATTTATTGAAACAATTTAAAGTAATGTGCCCTGATGTACCAACTAAGTCAGGTATTATGGTTGGAATTGGTGAAACTAATGAGGAAATTAAAGATTTAATGGTTTTGATGCGTGAACACGATATTGAAATGATTACGATTGGTCAATATTTGCAACCATCAATTCATCATTCACCAGTTTTACGTTATGTGACTCCAGATGAATTTAAAGAATTAGAAAAATTTGCCTATCAAATTGGTTTCAAACATGCTGCAGTGGGAGCTTTAGTGCGTTCAAGCTATCATGCTGATGAGCAAGCACATCGTGCTGGAGTTGAGGCTTAAAAACTGTGTTTTGAGGTTTTTAGATGAAATCTGTATTTTGGCGTTCAATTTTATTGACGGCTGTGATCGGTTTACCAAATTTTAGTTATGCGGCTAAACAACCTCAAGCTTGTACTTTAGTTAGCGGTACTTTGGTACAATTGCAAGGTAAACCGCTATTTAAATTTAATACTTCGAGTAAATTTAATCTAAACAACTACCCGATGACGCATACTCAATTTTTTATTCGTGATGGTAGTGGTGAAACTTATAAAATTGTAGTAGATAATTTATTTTATAAGCATTTAAGTTTGGCCCAAGCTAGTAGTGTACGCGATGTTGGTATTGTTGATGATTTCTCTCGTAATTATGCGCTGGGTAGCACTGTTGAAGCTTGTGGTAAGGTTATGCGCCGTAATGGTGATATAGGGCTGCACTTTGTTCACCCAAGTGGTTGTGATCAAACTGAGTTTAATGGGTTTTTACGAATTAATGGTATTGATATAACTAATAATTTAACTTATTGTGGTCGGTGCGCTTGTAAAATTAAATAGTTAAAATTTAACGAGTCATGATTTTATGGTTAATGTTAGATTTAGATTTTGAGTGAAAAATAGTCATCAAATTATGAATATTATGATTGTACCTAAAACATCAAAATTGCTCTTGTGGGTGATTTTGAGTGGTGTTATGTGGACAAAAGCGGCGTTACTATTAAGTATGCCGTTTTTAACTTTATATTTGTATAAAAGCACTGATTTATCAATTATCACCATCGGCTTGATCGTAGGTGCACAGCCATTTGCACTGTGTTTTGGCAGCGTTATTGGTGGTTATTTGGCAGATATTTTTAAACGTCAGACGCTTATTTTGTTTTCAATCTTAATTAGTTCATTTGTTTTTATGGGTTTCTTTCTTGTTAGCCAATATTTACTAGCTGATTTTAAGATAATTGCACTTGTTCTTTTGAATCTGTTAAATGGTTTTTGTGCTGCTCTTTTTTCACCTGTATCACGGGTTATCATAAGTGATGCTGCTGTAACCCCTGAAGAGAATATAAAGTTTCTACACTTACGTTATTTTGCGCTGAATATTGGTGGTACAGTTGGTCCATTACTTGGAGCTTATGCAGGATTATCTGGTAGTAATCAGGCATTTCTTATCACTTCTATATTGTATTTTATTTATGCCATTGTGTTATATTTTGCGTTAAAAAACTATAAGCAAGCAATTATCAAGTACGCGGTATCAAGATTTAACTTTAAAGAGTTTATTCAAACTTTATCTGAGTTGATGAGAAATAAATTATTTATATCGTTGCTGTTGAGTTTAATCTTATTTAATGTTATCTATGTCCAATTATCTAGTAACTTAGGTTTGATAATTAATAAAAATATAGCGGATGGAACTTTATTTTTTTCTTGGATGTTGAGTTTAAATGCTTTATTAGTTGTAATTTTGCAGCCAATAATTTTTAAGTTAATCAAAAGTCGTCGACAAAGTCATGTAATATTTTGTGGTTTTGTGATTATTTCATTATGTAGTTTATTGTTGGTGTTTTTAGCTGTAAATAAAGTGACGCTGGTATTTTTTGTTTTATGCTTGACTATTGCTGAGATATTGATTTTTCCTACGGGAAGTATTCTAGTGACTGAGGTGACGCCAGAAATGTATCTCGGTATTGCATTTGGAGTAATTGATCTTGAGTATTTTGGAAGTGCGATTGGACCAGCCGTTGGTGGGTTAATTTTGCAGTTTTTTAATACTAGTGCCTTCTATATTGGTGTTTTAATCATCAGTATTTTATGTTGTATAATGTTTTTACCATTATTAAGACAACGAAATTAGGCGATTTGTATCTGATTATTGACGCTATGAAGGAGATTATAATACAGGCTTCAATAACTTGATGAAAGATAAGCTTTTGTAGTTAGTTCTAAATATAGTAATAGCAGTAGTAACTTCTGGTTTACTACCACTATATCGGGATTGTTTTTATTCTATGACTTTAGTTTTTCTAATGTAATGCAGTTACAATAGTAACTAAACCAAGAATAATGCCTGGTAAATTACAGCAAATAATTGGCCAATCTTTACTTGGTTTGAGCCAGCCGTATAGCACCCAAAATGAGCAATTAATTACGGTCATAATCGGTAGAATTACCGATCCGCTATGCCCTGCTAAATTGCGCATAATTTGGTCGATGTATGAAACATACATTAAAATTGCCATAATTGAGGCAATCCAGCCAATACGCTTAACTAATTTTGAATCTGCAGTTTGAGTCATGTGTTTTCCATTTTATTATAATTGATTCTATTTAGGATTTATACTTCAGAGTTGTGAGAACATTCAGCGCAATATGATATATCATTTTATTAATTTTGTCTAGAAAGTTGCTGTAAACTATAGTTATTTTCTGATGAAAATATTAGATAGTAGATTATTTATTCAGGAGTTATTAATGTTAGTTAAGAAGAATCTAAGTTTTTACCAAGTTCTTAGTTATACTTGGAAAATAGATATTTCAATGATATTTTTTTGTAGTTTAGTTTATGTAATTGATCAATATATTTTTACCAAAACCGTATTGCCAATTGCATATCCATCTTTAATGGGAACTGCGATTGCTTTTTTCATTGGTTTTAATAATAATCAGGCTTATGGTCGCTGGTGGGAAGCAAGAATAATTTGGGGCGGTTTGGTTAATGATTCACGCTCTTGGGCGCGAAGCTTGATTGCATATAGCTCAAATCACATTCTTGCGGAAAGAATGATTCGTCGTCATCTTGCTTTTTTATATACATTAAGTACGTCATTGAGGCGTGATGAAGTTGATATTAGTTATACGGAATATTTGACTCCAATTGAGTTGAGTTCATTGGAGCCTAAATATAATCGCGCCAATCAAATCTTACAGCATCAAGCTACAGATTTACATGAGTTACATCAATCTGGTGCTATTGGTGAATTTGTCTTTGCTAATTTAAATACTTTATTGCAAAATTTTTGTGATGGAATGGGTAAATCAGAGCGAATTAATAATACCGTTTATCCGATTACTTATGTTTATTTTACACAGTTATTTATTTGGTTGTTTATTGCTTTAATTACTATGTCTACATCACAGCTAATTGGTGGTTTATCAGTTGTATTGGGGTGGCTAATGGGATTTGTGTTTAATGCGATTCATATTAATGGTATGAATTTGATGAATCCATTTAGTGATAACCCATCAGGAGTGCCGATTAGCAGTATTACACGTAATATTGAAATAAATTTGTTACAAATGTTGAAGTCACCACAAATTCCTGAGCCTGTTCAGGTAATTAATGGTGAATATATTATGTAACTGATTGGTAATTATTCAAGATTGGATTAAGCTCACATTATTTATGATGTAGGGGTGATCTTTGATTTGTGAGTTTGATTGAGCTTTAATTAGTGCTTGTAAAAAATTTACTAATTAACCAGTAATGACTTGGGTCACTTGGACATGAATAAGGTCCACATTCAATGGCTGTATTGAGTATATTTGCGCATAATGTGATCAGCATAAAACCTAAGATATATTTAATCCATCTGTTTTTTGTTGCGGCTTGGATTGTAGAGCCATTTATTAATCCAGCAATCGTTGCATAAATTAAAATTAAAGTTGCTACAAATAAACTCCATGTATACATATGTAAGTGTAAAACGGTATCACCATAACTACCGCTGCCTGGTACGATATGGCGTGCGACAAACTCGATAGAAATAATTATTTCTATAGTCGATGCGAAAATTACCAATAAATAATTGGTTTGTTTACGGGCATGAGTTAAATTTAAAATTAGACCATAGCTCATTGCATAAAGTCCCATTCTGAGCATAACACATAATGCGCAAGGTAAATCATGATCACTAAGCTGATCTTCAAATGCTAAAACTAGCATCAGAGCTAATCCAAGTATTACTAAGCTATCGAGGATATTGAGTAATTTAAAGTTTTTCACGGTAAGTCCTTTATAGTTGTATATTAATATAGTGAATAGCGTGCGGTATAAATATAGCGATCCAAAGTACAATGAATGCTCCGAAGAAGTAATTAGCTAATTGGAGTCGTTTCTTTAGGCTGGTAATAAAGGTGATCAGTAAAATAATAAATAACACTAATGGCATGATTTTGTCCTCAAGTAATTTGTAATGATGAATTTAGAATTAAAATAAATTGATTGTAATCTTTAATTTGCTGGCATTATTTTAGCTATAAACCTATCTTTTTGAAAATAGAAAAAATCTCTATTGTTAGCCTGCTAAATTTGCTGAATTGATTGTTTTCAGTGTTAATCAGTTTGAGAGTAATGTATTTTTTGATGAATTTTAGATACAAAAGATAATGCTTAAATTTTATGATTTGAAATGATAGTCGATGATTATCTAGAGATTATTTTTGTGAAATATGATTGTGTTGAACTGGACATGGTCATCAGTTGGATATTAGTTATTCATTTGTAACACAGGCAATAAAATTAATCTGAGCTTGCCCTTATGCTACAATAATGTAATACAATCTATCATAATAAGGTATTATTTGCCATGACTTTTAAAGTTTCTATTCAACACAACGACATAAATTTTACGACTTCTGCTGATGATATAATTCTTGATTCGGCGCTTGAGTCTAAAATAAACTTACCACATGGTTGTAAGAACGGTACTTGTGGTGAATGTAAATGTCAATTAGTTAGTGGTAGTGTTACTCATGAAGAATATAGTTCTGTGGCCTTAAGTGCTGAAGAGTTGGCTGACAATAAAATTTTATTGTGCAGATCTGTGGCAGCTAGTGATTTAGTGCTTGATTTGCCTGGTTTTGTGAACGGATTTCCAATTAAAACTTTACCTTCAAAAATTGCCTCAATTGAGAAAATTGGCAGCGTCGCAGTTTTAAAATTAAAACTTCCAGCAAGTCAACATTTTGATTTCTTTGCTGGGCAGTATATTGATATTATTCATGGTGGTAAAAATCGAAGTTATTCATTAGCTAATAGTCCAAGCCAAGCCGGAATTCTTGAGTTACATATTCGTTATCGTGCTGGTGGTGTATTTTCTGAGTCAGTGTGGAATGAATTTAAAGTTGGGCAAATCTTACGGTTTAAAGGTCCATTAGGTAGCTTTACGTTAAAAGATAGCGCAGCTCCAATGTTAATGGTCTGTACTGGCACTGGTTTTGCACCAATTAAAGCTATTTTGGAGCAAATGATAGCACATAATTCTAAGCGTAAAGTTCATTTGATTTGGGGTAACTTCTTACCTGAAGACTTTTATATGACTGAGGTTTTACCAATATGGCAACAACAGCTAGATTTAAGCGTGACGTTGTGCAGCAATGAAAATACTCCAGCGGACTTTTATAATGGTTTGGTAACCGAGTTTGTTACTAAGAGTTATCCAGATTTAAGCCAGTACCAAGTTTATGCTTGTGGCAACCCAGGGATGATTGAAAATTTGTATAATACAGCTGCTAATCAATTAAAATTAGTTAAAACTAACTTCTTCTCGGATGTATTTACTCCGTCAGTATAGGACATTCATGTTAAAAAATTCTTTGATTGCTGCAATAACTATTGTGGCCTTAGTTGCTTGTGGTTATTCTGGACCATTGTATCTACCACAAAATGCTGATAAGCAGCCAGGAGCGACGAGTAAAAATCAATTTGCGCCAACAAATTTAGCCCAAGTTGAAAGCTCGAATGAAAGCTCGAATGAAAGCTCGAATGAAAGCTCTGTTGCAAATAAACCAGCGCGCAAATCATTACTTCCAGCAATGATTATACCTGAGTCAGCTAATGTTGAATCTACTAATCTAGTTGAGTCAAGTTCAAAAATTAATCAAACTGTAAAGAGTTAAATTAGCCATGGCAATTAAACCCACGATTTTTAAAATAAATATGCAAATTGCGGATATGGATCGACATTACTATAATGATCATCTATTGACTGTTGCCCAGCATCCATCGGAAACTGATGAACGTATGATGGTAAGGATCCTGGCATTTGCATTAAATGCAAATGAAAATCTGAGCTTTGCTGAGGGGATTACTGATCAGAATCAAGCGGATTTATGGGATAGAGATCATAATGAGCAAGTTAAGCTGTGGATTAGTGTTGGTTTACCTGATGAAAAATTAATTCGTAAAGCTGTAAGTCGTGCTGAACAAGTTATTATCTATGCATATGGTGGACGCCAAGCTGATGTTTGGTGGAGTAAGCTAAAATTAGCGAGTTATGATAATTTACGCGTGATTAACTTAGCTGGTGAAGATACGCAAGCATTGGCTGCAATGGCTGCTCGTGGTATGAAAATGAACTTCACTATTCAAGAAGGTGAAATCATGGTTGCTAATGATAGCAGTAGTCTTAATTTAACTCCACAAATACTTAAATAATCTTAGTTAGCACGCTATAATAATGGCATGCAAATTCTTGAACCAATTCATCATGCTGAAAAGCATCTAAGTAAACTTGCCAAACTCAATATCCATAATTATTGGGATTTGGCATTACACATTCCTCTACGCTATGAAGACTTAACCAAAGTTTATCCAATTGCTGAAACGCAAGTTGGACAGCAAGTTATGATTCAAGGTAAAATTATCGGACATGAGATTGTCAATAAGCGTACTAAACAATTAATTGTGCGGGTTGATGATGGAAGCTCAATTATTTCATTGTTATTTTTTCATTTTTATCCTAGTTATGTAACTCAATATGCTATTGGTAAGCAAATTCGCGCTCATGGTGAAATCAAAGCAGATTTTCACGGTAATAAAACCATTTTTCATCCCAAAATACAAACGGTTACTGAAGAAGCTAAGCTAAGTAATACCTTTAGTCCAATTTACCCAACGACTAATGGTTTTGCAAATGTAATTTTAGCTAAATTGGTAGAGGATTTATTTAATGCAAATATAATTCCTGAAACTTTACCCCAATCTATTTTGCAACAATATAAGCTGCCTTTGTTAGAGCAAGCGTTACTAACTTTGCATAAATTAACTCCCGAGCAATTTAAAGATAATTATCAGCAACACGCGCTACGGCGTTTGAAATTCGATGAATTAATTGCTCAACAATTGCTGATGCAGAAAATTTATGCTCAAAAGCATCATAATCACTCGCCACAATTAAAAACGACTAATCAATATTTATCACCATTATTAGCTAAATTACCTTTTCAATTAACTAGCGCGCAAAAACGAGTATTGCATGAAATTTTGCAAGATATGACCAAAGCTCAGCAAATGAATCGGATGTTGCAAGGAGATGTGGGAAGCGGGAAAACTATTGTGGCAACGATTGCGGCACTGGTTGCAATTGAGAATGGATTTCAAGCTGTGATTATGGCACCGACTGAGATTTTGGCGGAACAGCATTATGCCAAAATCAGCGCTTTATTAGCAGGAATGGAGCTAGAAGTTGTTTGGTTAACTGGAAGTTTGACGGCTAAGAGTAAGCGTGAAGCAATTGCTAAATGTAGCTCTGGAGTTGCACAATTAATCATTGGTACACATGCGGTATTTCAAAAAAATGTTGAATTTAAGCAGCTTGGTTTAGTGGTAATTGATGAACAGCATAGGTTTGGTGTGGAGCAACGTTTGGCGTTAGTGAATAAAGGTCAAAACAATTTACATTCACATCAATTGATGATGTCAGCAACCCCAATTCCGCGTTCTTTGGCGATGAGCTATTACGCCGATTTGGATGTTTCCAGTATTGATGAATTACCGCCAGGACGCACGCCGATTAAAACGTTGCTAGTGAATAATGCACGTCGTAATGAAGTATTAAAGTTTGTTCAGCAACATGCCAGTTTGGGAAATCAAGCTTATTGGGTATGCCCACTGATCGAGGAGTCAGAAAAGCTAGAGTTAGAAAATGCGATTAATACTCACAATGAGTTAAGTTTAGCACTGGCACCGATTAAAGTTGGGTTGGTACATGGTAAGATGAAAGCCAAAGATAAAGCCGAAGTTATGGCAGACTTTACTGCGAATTGGACGCAGGTATTGGTTGCAACTACGGTGATTGAAGTTGGTGTAGATGTTCCAAATGCAAGTATTATGGTGATTGAGCATAGTGAGCGTATGGGGTTGGCGCAATTGCATCAATTACGTGGACGGGTTGGGCGTGGTAGCGCCGAGAGCCAATGTGTGCTACTTTATGAAGGCAACCCTAGTGAAATTGCTAAACACCGCTTGAAAGTTATTTCTAGTTCAAATGATGGTTTTGAAATCGCACGCCAAGATTTATTGATTCGTGGACCTGGTGAATTGCTTGGACAGCGCCAGAGCGGCTTACCTGCACTACGTTTTGCTAATTTAGAAGCTGATTTGGATATTTTGCATGCTGCACGTGATATTGCGCAAAAATTAGTTAACGATTATCCAGCGCAAGCCAAATATTTGGTAGAACTGTGGTTTCATAATAAACAAATTTATGCTGGAGTTTAAATGTTAGCAATTCTAAACACGACCTCAATTTTATTTGTGGCAATTTTGCTAGGATTCTTAGCTGGAATTAGTGGCTTATTTAAACGCGGCAATGACCAAGTTTTGATTAATTATGTCTTTTATATTGCTCTGCCTTTGAACTTATTTTTAGCTTGTTATCATACCAAATGGCAAATTTTTGATCCAAGTTATTTGTTAAGCTATACTTTAGCAATGTTGGTAACCATTGGTGGTACTTACTTTATTAGCCGTAAATTTTTACGGGCTCCAGTTAATGCCAGTCAAATTAATACTTTAGCAACCAGTCAAGTGGACGGTGCATACTTTACAATGCCACTTTTTATGTTAATTTTTAAATCAACAGCTTTAGCGGTGCCGTTAATGTTGATTCAAAATATTTTATTTTTCACCGGAAGCTTATTATTGTTGCAACTATGTAATGAGCAAAATCAGCGCACCGAAAATTATTTAAGTTTTATTTTTAAACGTATCTGGCATGTTCTATTACATAATCCATTGATTAGTTTGTCTGTGCTGGGTTTGATACTGAATTTTATTCATTTCCCCGTACCTAAATTAGTGATTAGTAATGCGCAGTTTTTGGCCAGCACAGCTTCAGCGGTAGCTTTATTTAGCCTTGGCATGACTTGTGCTTTTCATATTAATAGCTTGAAACAATTAAAGCAAATCATTCCGCTGATGATTTTAAGCTTTATCAAATTGTTGGTGTTCCCATTTTGTGCATGGTTAATTGCGCTAAGCTTTAATTTACCTCATGAGTTAATTTTAGCACTAGTTTTATTGTGTGCGAGTCCAGCAGCCACGCATACTTATATTATTGCTAACAAATATGAAAGTGATGCGCAAATAGCTACCTTTAATGTGGTGATTACAACTTTGCTGAGTTTTATTACGATCAATTTGTGGTTGTATTGGTTAAATTAGAAGAGAGAATTATGCTAACTGGAATCAATCATTTGACATTAAGCGTAGCTAACTTGGAGCGATCATTTCTATTTTATCGAAATGTGCTGGGTTTAAAACCGCTGTGTCGTTGGCAAAATGGCGCCTATTTTTTGGCTGGTGATGATTGGATTTGTTTAAGTCTAAAACCTGATTATAAAATTAATCCTAATCCAGATTATACACATTATGCTTTTAGTGTGCAGGAAGATGATTTTCAAACAGTCTGTCAATTGATTATTGCTAGTGGCGCGGTGCAGTTTCAAGAAAATAGTTCCGAAGGTGCTTCGTTGTATTTTTATGATCCAGATGGTCATCGCTTTGAAATTCATGTCGGTGATTGGCAAACGCGAATAGCCGCAAAAAAGGCTAATTTGGGGAGTTGGCAAGATGTTGAATTTTTTGTTTAGCTACATATGAAAGCAGTTCCATTTTATCTTCAGAAAAAAATTGATCAGGCTAGTCTTGCAGCTGATTGGCAAATGCAAAAAGATGGTTATTTAAATGCCTTTGCAAAGTTAAGGTTACTTTATCCGAGCCTTGCGTATCAAGCATTATTTGATTTGTATTGGTTAACTAATGAGGTTGAGAATAAGCAACTTAGCTTTGAGCAGCAGCAGATTCTAATTGCGGAATACAAAAAATTGCCGCCACTACATGCTGTTATCTCCAGTCAGCAAACTACATTTTATTTGGAATTGGCATTAGAGCAGGCATATTTGGCTCGTGAATTAAATGAAGTTCCAATTGGTGCGCTCATTGTTAGAGATAATCAAGTTATTGGACGAGGCTACAATCGTACCAGAATTGATAATAATATCTTGGCTCATGCAGAGATTATCGCGATTCAAGATGCACAAAACAATTTGAATAATCATCGTTTGGTTGGTTGTGATTTATATGTGACAATTGAACCATGTCTAATGTGTAGTGGTGCAATTATTCATAGCCGTTTGCAGCGTGTAATTTATGGAGCCAATGAACCTAAAACTGGTGCTTGTGCAAGTCAATATAATGTCTTTGCAAATAAACAGACCAATCACCATTGTCAGGTAATTGGTCCAATTGATCAGTCGAAATATAATCAATTAATCCATGAGTTTTTTCGTAAATAAATCATTAAACCTCAATTCGATTTAATTTTCTGGTAATCCTGTTGAATGTTGTAAATCTACATACCAGCCTGGTGCCTGTGTTATTGCGATTGTCGTACCAGCTTCAACGCCACTTTCGACAACAATTGCGATATTTTGTGAGTTTGGTACGTAATTGAATTGGAATGTATAGCGTGCTTCTGTTGGCGGCGAGTTATCCATATAAGTAAAGTTATAGTAGCCACTAATCACGCCAGTACCACAGCCTGCCATGGTGACATATGGTCCACCTGATTTAAAATTAAGTACCATTACTGGTCCATGTGCAAGAAATTTAGTAAAGTAGCTGTAGATTGATTGTGAGCCTTCACGGATTTGATTGCTGACCGTTGGAAGTAAGACTGCATCTGGTGTATATTGCGCTCCAGTAAAATATGCAGCCCCTGTATAAGTGCTTGGATAAGTTGCGGTAGGCGTTTGGTATGGACCATAAGCTAAGACATTGGTTCCCCATTGGTTGAGAAGTTGAACACCTAATGATTCGGTGAACATTGGTGCCGTGGTTGTGCATACACTTGCAGGAGTACTGCTGCTACCTGAATTACATGCGGTTATGAAACCAGCTATAGATAGATTTAAGATAAGTAATTTACGCATTAATATTCTCCATAAATTATTATTTGTATATTTTATGCACTTAATTTGTTGTGCAATTTTGATCCTGTGAATTGTAGCATACAAAATTTATGTTTTTGTAACTTTACATGTTGCGCTTGCTGTGTAATTGCAACACCGTTCTTGGTATGGTTTGTGGGTGTCAATATAATATAAAGTTATGAGTTTTGTAGTGTATTTATTTGAGATGGAAATCTAGTAAACTTTAAGTTAAGTTAGATTTAAGGTTTGTTGTATGGCAAGATATAATTTTGGAAGCTATAGACATTTGTTGCGCAATTTTTTGGTGAATGGATAAGCTTTGAGCGGTTTAATTTATTTACAAAATTTATGTATTCTATAAAAGTAGATTTAGTTTATACTTAGAGTCATTATGCTATAATTTTAGAATTGACTATAAATAACGTATTTTAATTATCTAAATTAATAAATATTACATGGAAATCTTGACTCATGAATAGTAAATTAAGAAAAATCAAATTATCAATTAAGATTCTTTTGAGTTTGGTTGTTGGAGCTCATCAATTTGCACAAGCGGATGATTTTGTTACGCATCATCTTAATATGGCGATGGAAAATCCTAATACGCCACTGAAAGTTTGTAAAAGCGCTGGCATGTTAACTTCGAATAATATGAATCTTTTGAGTAACCCATTTAATGATCAAGAAAGTTTTACGCAACTTTCGTCAAGTGATATTTGGAAGAATGTTATTGCGAATTTGTGGGTAAATCGTGATCAAGCTGTGCCATGTTTTGGAATGAGTGATACTAGTTATTGGACTAAAGCTGTGTCGGTAATTCCTGCAGATATTATTGGTTTACAAATAACCGAAGACAAACAAAACGTATTTTTATACACTTCTGGAATACCAGATTATTTGATTCGTACACCAGGGCATTTTATCAGTTTTACGCCTGGAAATATTTATGCAATTTATAAAATTTCAGCGATTCCGACACCTGATACTGCCCCAGTCCATGAATTTAGCGATGCTGGAGCAATCGGGATTTTTGTAAATGGCTCAAGTATTTTTAATTATACTGATACGTTTTCTTATAATAATTCTTATGCTTGGGTTTATGATGCCAATGTGGCAGAAGCATTTATTGTAAATTCAGATATTGCGCATGCGACACCAAGCAATATACCGTTGTTTCCAAAAAGCCGGGGTATTTTCCATAACCATCAGATGTCGAAAAACTTCTTGGAAGAACTTCAGGATCCTTTTGCAACTGGTAAATTGGCACATTCTAAAGTTGTTGGATATGCGATTGACAGTACGCCGATTTATGGTCCATTGGGATATACTTCTGAAGATCGTTCATCTGGGCTGAAAGTTTTAAAAAGTAGTTATTTAAAACGTGATTGGCTAACAGCTCAGCAAAAAGGTAGCGGACATCGTAGCGCCTTACCAGAGTGGGCGGTTGATAATTGGGATGGTAGTAATGAGACTGCTAAAAATTTAGTTAACTTATTTCAAAAGCCTAAATCTGATATGCTGTATAAAGATAAAGCGTCTTCTGGAGCAATTAGATATACTGGTGATGATAAAAAATTGGCGAATGAAATTGAATTCTATAAACAACACGGTGGACTATATCGTGATAAATTAGGTTATGTGTACTGGGTAAATGAAGTTCGTAAACCAAATGGTGATGAAGTAAAATTGAGAAATTATTTACTTAAATCATCTAAACTATGGGGGCCTGACTTTGATGCTGAAGTGTTGCCAGTTAGTTATCAGATTGCCGATAAGGATATTTTCTATTTTAAAGCCGTAGTGGGTACCTTTGCAGAAGATTATGAGTATGTAGCTGGTTATGGTGATTTGGACTTCTACAATGGAATTAAGAGTTATGTTCCAGAACAAGGTGTTAGTTTTTATCATTATGTGACTGGTTATAACGCTAAATTAAGTGACACTGATCGTTTGAGTAAAGCTCAGTTCCCATATGTAGTCGGTATTCAGTATAAAAATAAAGTTGATCCATTCAATGAAAAAATGTCGGATGCGGTCAAAGTTAAATATTTTGCTGATTCAGGCAATAGGCTTACGACAATCTATGATTTTGGGATCATAGGTAAAGAAAGTGGTGGTGCGGTACAGCGTGGGTCAGTTATTACTACTTGGCAACATATGTTAGAGGGTGGTGAGAAACTGAGTTGTCATTAATTGTTTTAATCGCAATTTTGATACAAATTAATTCAAATTGTAATCGTACCACGGAATAATAGTTTTTAACTGGCAAAGGTTAATCAGTTTTACTTTGCTAGTTAATAGTTCTTCAATTTCTAACTATGTGTTTAGATCTTACATGTAAATATTTTAATATGAGAAATTTTGAAATATTTAATTTTGAAAGTTTTATGTAATTCTTAAATATAGGTTATCTTGTTCTTACATTATAGTAGTGAAGTGTCGATAATTATTTTGATATGATTGGTTACTTGATGACTATAGTTTGTCGAGTAACGGGCATTTATTAAAATTGGCAAACTCTTGTAATTCTTTTTGTAATAGAGGTAGGATTTCTTCACGATCAATATGATCATTTTCTAAATGAAAGTTGATTATTTCAAATCTTTTACTTGATCGATGGGCTTTGCAATCAATCCGACCAATAAATTTATCACCGTATATAATAGGTAAACAGAAATAACCAAAAATACGCTTAGGTGCTGGGACATAGCATTCAATGCGATAGTCAAAGTTGAAGAGTGAACTTAGTCGATCACGGTGGATCAGAGCGTTGTCAAATGGTGAGAGTACTTTTAATCTTTTCTCAACTGACATGGTTTGTTCTAGTGATTGAGTATCAACATAGAGAAGTGGCGCATTTTCATGGTGAATGGCTTTAATTCTTTCAGCTTGAATATTCTCATCGAGAACTTCATGTATTGCTTTTTGAAGCAATTTATCTGTTTTTAGATGTAAAAGTTGCTTTAAGGTGAATACACCATGTGCTCTACGTGTGGTTTCAAATAAATAAGTTGCATATTCTCTAGTTGTTGGCATGTTAAGATCAATATTACTCGGTAAACAGCGCTCAGTAAGGTCATAAACCTTTTCCATGCCATTGCGTGCACAGATCATGAGATCGCCTTGCATAAAGAGTTTATCTAGAGCTCGTCTACTTGGAGCTGATCCCCACCAACTGTTTTGAATATTTCTTTTATTTTCAAAATCTCTTGCTACTAATGGTCCTTCTGCACGAATTCGTGCAAGTATTTCATTCATTAGGTGTGAATCTACATTCTGGTAGTATCTATTTTCGCCATTTCGAATTGATGCCATGCGTGGTAATGCATAACGGTAATCTTGCAGAGGTAAATATGATGCAGCATGAAACCAATATTCAAAAATATGCTGCTCATTAACTAACTGGTTGAGATGTGTTAGATCATATTCGGGAACTCTACTCCACAATATATGATGATGAGCACGTTCAACTATTGACAAGGTATCAATTTGAACATAACCAAGATGTTCAATGGCATTAAGTGTTCCAGAGATGCCAGCGCCAAATTTAGCTTGATGTGCTAGACCTTGCTGGAGTAGTGCTAATTGTCTTAATTGGTACATCATTGAGTATTTAAGTGCAAATATAATAATATATTGTATGGTTCATCTAGAGTATTCCAGCTTGGTATTGTTAATACTAATTGATATTTAAGCAGTATATTTAACTTTACGATTATAGCTTATTTATTGAAACTTATATGAGCTATTCATTTATATAGATCTTTTGGGATTTTGAATACGATATAAAACATGCTCAGCTAAAGGGTGATTAATATTCAAATTAGGGTGTTTAAAATTACCATTCAGATCTTGTTGCATCCCAATTTTTTGCATAACTCTACGTGAATTCCAATTATCCTTTACCGCCATACTGATAATTTCTTGTAATTTAAATTTATTAAAGCCAATTTCTAGGCATTTACGTGCACCTTCAGTAGCGTAGCCAAATCCTTGATATTGCGAGGCTAATCGCCAACCTATTTCAACGCAAGGCGTGAAATGCGCATCAAAATTTGGTACACTGAGCCCGATAAATCCAATAAATTCACTCGTTGCTTTTAATTCAGTCGCAAAAAAGCAAAAGCCATGCTGCGTGAACTTATCTTGTATGCGTGTAATTAATGCAGCACTTTCTTCATGATTTAATAAATTTGGGAAGAATTCCATGACTTGTGGATCTTGTCCCATTTGAGCAAATAGTTGCAGATCTGTCGTGCGCCATTCACGTAGGATTAAGCGTTCAGTTTCGTACAGCATTATTTTTCTTCTTTCCTTAATTGTCTGATATGATGTGTGAGTAGCTCGACCGATTGTTGATAAAATCTGCGTATTATTTTAATTTTTTGTATTTATTAGCCATTCTTGAATAAATCGATCTGCAAGAATAGTTGTGCAATAATCAATTACTGCTGGGTTCTGAGAATGATATCCATAAGCTCTAAAACGTAAGACGACCGGTGCATACATTGCATCTGCAATTGAGAATTTACCAAATAAGTATTGGCCTGAGCTTGAGTATCGCTCACGGCACTCTTGCCAAATTGCTTCAATGCGCTGAATATCTTGAGTTAGTTCTGGAGAGCTAGGTAGAAGTTTGGATTGATTGAGATTAAAAGGCATTAATTGGCGTAAATTATTGAACCCAGCATGCATTTCATTGCTAATATTACGTGCATAAATGCGAGCACCTGTTTCTTTTGGCCAAAGTTTTGCATTTGGGAATAATTCATTTAAATATTCGGCAATTGAAAGAGATTCCCAACAAATATTTTGCTGGTGAATTAGAGCTGGAACTTTTCCTGATGGAGCATAGTGTAGAATCTCTTTTTTAGTCTGTGCAGTACATAATTGGATTGTAATTTCTTTAAATTCAATGCCCAAATGCTTTAGCATTAACCACGCGCGTAATGACCAAGATGAGGAGTTTTTATCGCCAATAATTAATTGAAAATCTGTATTCATGTTGTAGCCTTAAAATTAATTTGATTCTTGTAGTTGGTTGATATTAATGTAGCGCATCCCTGCTGCAATTGCGGCATCAAAACCTGCGTGATGATCTTCAAAAACAAGGCATTGTTTAGGGTTAATACCTTGATCATGAGCAGCTTTTAAAAATAAATCTGGTGCTGGTTTGCCATTAGCAACATCGTTAACCGTAATTACTTGTGTAAAAAAATGATTAACGTTATTTAGTTTTAGCATTTGGTTTACGGCCTCATGAGCCCCGCCTGATGCTACTACCATTTTTAACTGTGTGGCATATTTTTTAACGATTGTAAATGCTTTAGCGATTGGTGTTACTTGAGAAATATATTTAGTTAGAAAAAGTTCTTTTTTAAGGTTTAAGATATCTTCAACACGTAGATTATAGCTAAATTTATTGATTACGGCACTTACCATATCTTTACCGCTGACACCAGCGTAGTGCTCGATAAATTCGTTATAGTCAATAAATTTACAACCATGTAAAACAAAAGCTTCGTTCCATGCCATATGATGTAGAGCTAATGTATCCATTAGTGTTCCGTCACAATCAAAAATTAGTAATTGAATATTGTTCTGATTGATTATTTGTTCAATTGCATGGTGATCTAACATTCTTTTCTTTCTTTGAGTTTATTTTGAGATATTTATTGAACTGGTTAATATATGCGCCTCAGATCATGCTAATTAATAGTTTAATTTAAATAATTTTTAGATAGTAATTGCTCTAAATCAGCCAAAGTTTTAACTTGATAGCTTGGAGTAATTCCAACTGGAATTGGCTTACTCTCATTATTGACCCAGCAAGTATCTAATCCAGCATTAATGCCACCTAAAATGTCTGAATCTGGATTATCGCCAACCATTAAAACATTTTCACGCTGTGGATGCCCCATAATTGTTAATGCATGCTCAAAAATATCACGATGTGGTTTAGCAATGCCGATTTCTTCAGAAATAACTAATAAGTCAAAATGCCTGCGTAAGCCTGTGCGCTCAAGGCGAGTTTGCTGTAATTCAGTGAATCCATTGGTTATGATACCTAATTTTGCTCGTCCTTGCAGCATATTTAGCAAGCTAACTGCTCCGTCAATCGGTGCACAAATTTCTGCCATTGAGTTCATGAATTTACTGTTTAAATTTGCGGTGGTGGTCTGTAGTTTACTTGCCCATGAGTTAAATCTTCGTTGTTGAAGTTGTTGTGCATTAATCGTGCCATTTTGGTAATCAATCCAGAGTGGTTTATTTACAGTTTGGTATTCTTGATAATCTTGATGGCTAAAGGTTATTCCAAATTGTGCGAACATTCTTTGTAATCCGCTAAATGCGTCAAAGTGAAATAAAGTTTCATCTGCATCAAATAAAATCCATTCATAAGCTTTCATTGTCGGTGTGCTCCATTGTGATATGGTTTATTATTGCTTATTTTTGTTGATAAAAATATTGAGAATGTTAGTTTATTAGTTTAATCTTTCATATTAATTCATCACTGTAGTAACATTTGAGATTATGTATTTATTCTTTTTTAGATATCCAAAAATGATTTTAACATAATTAGTAATTTGGTGATTGCCGTGGAATTATTCTGAAATAAGTGAATGATTATTTTTTGATGCGGGTTATTTTGAAAATAATGCAATTAATTGTTAGTCGTTATAAAGCAGTTAGTGCCTAGGAGCTAGTTGATTTATACTGTGGCAAATTGTTTTAAGAATCAATTTAATGTATTTATTTTACCTGATGAGTATAAGTGCTTAGATTTCTTTAGGTTATAAATAGACAAAATTGGCGGTATTCATTTGAGTATTTAGTATGTTAAACTTTGGGATTATAAATGCAGAGCATTTATAATAAATTTTAAAGTGGTAAATTAATTTTATTTTGATTCATGTTTTGGTTGGGTGATGTTTGTCTTTTGGTGTGATTTTTGATTAGTATACAGTTATCGTTTTAGATGAAGCTTTTCTGGATTAGATATGATTAAATATTATAATAGTCCTAAAAGAATTAAGTATTTATGAATAGTGGTTTAATTTAGGAGTTATGGAATGACACTTTTTTTCCCAGATAGTACCAGTAATGTAAAAATTAATGCTTCCAATTCTCAAGTAAATGTCAGTGTTGGCGAAAATATGAATATTTCAGCTGGTGATACTTTTAACATTGGAGCTGGCAGTACTTCGACGATACAGATTGGTCCTTCGGCAAGCTTTAACTTAGGCAGTTCGGTTGATATAAACTTGGCTGCCACAACTAGTTACACTTATGGTCGTACTGCTGGGTTTGGTTTAGCGACTACTCAAACAACCCAAATTGGAATGCAAAATGCATCAGAATCATATACGATTAAAGCTGGTAGTGATGTTACTAAGGTAAAGCAAACACTAAATATTGCCCAAAATAAACAAGTTTATTTAGTTCTTGCTGCAACAGTTGTTTCAATGGGCGCAATAGCTCTGGCAGTAGTTGGTGGGTTATCTAGTCCAATTTTTGTTGCTGAAAATCCATCTGATCCAAGTGATAACAATGTGATTACAAATGATAGTAGTGATGTAGCCAGAGGCGCATGTGCGATGGCAATAACAACTGTAGCTGTTTTTGCTTTACAGTGGTTATTAACATATATTTTAACTAATTCGTCAGAATTTAAGCCAGTTAGTACTCTGGATATGAATAATAAAGGTATAACGGCTACAGTTCAAATGGAAGGTACGTCTGGATCATCTGTAGAAACTTCTTTATCGACTACATCAGGTAATACGGATGGAGCGTTATTGACTCATCGAGTAAATAAAGTTGCTCAAGGTGTCAAAGCTGATCCAGCGCAATTCAGCGAAGTTACGTTAGCTATCGATAAAATTATACTTAAATCAACAGCTCAAAATGTTGCCGTAGCAGGCACAACGATTACAAATAATACTGAGATTGCACTTGATTCAGCAAATAAAGAAATTTTGTTAAAAAGCGATTCTGCGGCAGCAACGAAAGGTGGTGACATTAGTATTAGTAAAGATACTGCAATCACAAACCCAGATGGTGATATTACGTTGAGTAGCAAATCTAATACCGTTACTTCAGGATTGCTTCTTAATTCCAGTGGATCAAGTGTATCATTAAGTTGTATAGAAAATAATAAGGGTGGTTCTGTATCTGCCGACCCTACTAGTCTTAATGTTGGTTTTGGTTCTAATAATGCAGTTTTTAATAAAGATGGTGCAACGATAAGCGGTAGTGCAATTAATATTTCTGCTATTGGTGCAATTAAGATCTCAGGGACAAGTATTAATCTGGGCGATGGCGCACTTACTATTGTAGGGCAAGCTGGAAAGCAGGGTAATACGGCTTTAGATGCAATACTTAAGAGTATTGAGAGTGCTACTGCGGTTAAAGAAGACTCGGATAAGAAATTTCTGGAATTACAAGCAGAAATGAAACTTTTACAAGAGCAAATGATAACATATAAAAAAGAAACTGCAGAAAAGATAGAGGAGTTAAACAAAAGTATATAATTGTTTGATTAGCCACAATAATTAATTTGATATTGCGAGAAGAATTGGTTTTTAGTTATTGTACTGGTAGATGTTGCTGACACGAATAAATGTTACAATTAACGTTTTAAAGCTTGTTATAGTAATTATTCTTATTTATCGGAGAGTGTTATGAAAAAAATATTATTTCTTTTAGTTAGTTTTGTAAGTGTTACCACGCATGCTGAAAGTTTGACGACTACACAAAACGCAGCAATTAAGGCTGGTGTGACCCAAGCAATGTATGATTCAGTACAGTGTTGGAATGCTGCTGATTTGAAATGCTTTATGGACGGTTATGTGAATAGCGATAAAACGCTGTTTATTTCTGGAGATAAATTTATTCATGGTTGGCAAGCATCGTACGATCATTATAAACAGAAATATGGTAATAATAAACAAGGTATGGGACATTTGGACATTAAGATTGAAGATATTCAAGCTTTAGATGAAACACATGCATTTCTTTATGGGCGCTGGCAGCTTAAGGCTGAGAAGAAAGAATACTCAGGTGTGACATCATTGATTTTTGAAAAACATGCGAATAAATGGCAAATTATGATTGATCATTCAAATTAGTTCCAACAATACAATTAAAATAGAGCTCTGAATAATTCCAGAGCTTTATTTGTTGTTACAAAGATATTACTTCGAGTTTTTGCACTGTAATTTACCTTTGCCATTAACCTCAACGGGAGAACCCAATTGGCATTGCTTATCTAAATTTAAGCTGGAAACCACTTTCACACTATTGTTATGCGCACTTTTCCATTCAACATTTGAACAAAGAGCCTTTAATACCCCATTTTGTAAAACTGCTGATTTACTATCACAATAGGCTAACCATTTACCGCTTGGGAGTGGTCTTTGTGCTGATGTACTCGCACTTAGAGTATAGCCGCTACTACCGTTTTTAGTACTATTTCGCGTTCTTAAGGATAAAACATCGCCATTTGAGAAATAGATTTGTTGAGTATTAAAATCTTGGCCACTGTCTTTATCAGTATACCAATATACTTGTGAATCGGCAATTACTTTACAATCAGAAGTTACACAGCCGAGTGATGCCGATAAATTACGAGTATCCATCCAGCTCCATGAACGTATTTCGCCTTTTGACATTAATGCAAATTTTGAGCCTTTTTCAGTCTCTACACGAGTATTGTAATCGTACTCAACATCTTTGGACATGTCTTTATAGCTAATTCCGTAAATGGTTTTACCAACAGTACAGTATTTGGTGTATACCGAACAAACGTAACTGTAAGTATGTGGACCTTTTTCTATAAATTTAAGATTACCATATTCGTCTAATCGGCTACCAGTAAGATCAGTATCGCCAGTTTTTAACCAATTCTCAGGCATAGTTACATTACTAACCAATTGCGTGTCACAGTATAATCTTGTTCCATGCAGGCCAATTTTATTTAAACCACAGGTAGATTTTACGTCACTAATTCGTTCCACAATATCTGTACCATTAGCGCCTAAATTTGGACATCTGGTTTCTAGGTTCACTCCATCCCAGTAAGATATACTACATTTTGGTTTGGTTTTTCCTGATGCTACATCCAATAAGCCAGGCTCGTAATATGCGGCAGCTTTGGAAGTTATCGAATCACTGATTGCCAAATTACTCTTAAAGGTATCAACTACTCTTTGCATTCTATTTTCATATAGCTTATTGATTTCTTTGGTAGTAGTCTCATAGTCGATAGATGAAACGCCTGGTTCCGAAATATAGACTGTGTCTAGGTCATCAGAGTATTTAGAATCAAATTTTAAATATGCTGCACCAAGTTGTAAGTTCCGCGATTTATCTAAAGCTTTAATAATAGAGGTTTCTAAAGATAGAACTTTTGTATAATAACCTTCATCAATTTGAATTAAATCGAGTTCGCTATAATCAACTTGGTCAGAGTTATTGATGGCTTCGTTTAATTGAGCAATTTTACCACTGCGAACTTTATTAAGCTTACTCATAAATGTTGTAATACGTTTCTCATCGCTAATTTGCTCAGCTAATTTAACTATATAGTTAACGCAAAAATAAACCTTGTATAGCCTTAGCAATAGCTAAGCTTAAATTATTTTCTCTATTCGTATCTTTACGAATAACTCTTTTTAGATTAGCCCAAATGTGCTCAATAGGATTCAAGTCTGGTGAATAAGGTGGTAGATAGATTAATCTACAGCCAACATGCTCAATTAATTCTTTAACTTTGCCTGATTTATGAAAACTAGCATTGTCTGTAATGATCTAATAAAATTGTAGATATATATATCCGTTACAGGTTAATATAA
>CAZZAV010000020.1:0-42485 GCA_964652705.1 uncultured Neisseria sp. | reverse complement strand
TTAAGCTTAGCTATTGCTAAGGCTATACAAGGTTTATTTTTGCGTTAACTATACAACAAATCTACTGTCCAACATTAGCGCTAATTGGCGCAGGTGAGGGTGGTGAGCCGCTTAAGCAATTTAATGAGTTTATCGAGAAGGTTGCTGGTGATGTTTTAAGCTATCAGTTTACTCTTGAAGATGGTGCTGATACTCATTGCCAAGTTACAAATTTAAATTTTTCTAATTGTGTAATTTATGATTGGTTGGATGAAGTATTTTAGTTTAAGTATTTTGAACAAAAATTAATCTCTATCATATAGCAAAAAGTTAGTAAATTTGTTGAATAAGGATGCAAGTAGAATTTAATTAAGTTATTACACGTGATAATCCAAGATAAGTTTTAAGTGATGGTAGTTTTGAGGTTGGAAATATTTCGGGAGCAAACGTACTCCAGTTTAATTGAGGTTCTAGGCTCAAATTAATTATTGAAGTGTCCAGTGGGAAAGCATTCAATAAAGGTTTTGGGTCAAATTTGGGGCGCTCTTTTTGTAATGCTAAATCTGCCAATTTGTTTATTGAATTTAGTTGTGCTATATTAGCAAAAGTTACCTCTCTATCTGTTGAGTTAAAGTAATCTGTAAATTTGAAGATGTTTCCGTGCAAAGGTTGATTGTTAACTAGCATTAAAGTAGGTATTCCATATGCTTCACCAATGATTACTCCGTGTAGAGACGTTGACAGAATAATTTCACAGGATAATAATTCGCGCATAACTATTTCCACTGGCTGCTCCAAGTTAATTATTTTTACAGAGTTATCTTGAGAGTATCTATGCGAAAGTTCAACATAATGTGAATAATGGGAGATAATGCCAACCTTATGACGTTTTGGAATGTCATTTTTAACTAAATGTGGTAATAGCACAGCGGGGTCGCCGTATACAGTAGGGCACTCAATTCCATTTTTAATTAATAATTGTCGTGTTTGTGGTCCACGTACAGCTAAGTACTTAACATCGCGACAGCGATTAGCAAAAATGATATGACTGGGGTTTAAAAATCCTGAACCCCAGACATAATCATGATCACGCAGCGCAAAAAATATTGATCCAATTGCTAATAATTTATGTGATGCAAAGCTGTGTTTAATTTGATGTTTGCTAAGTAGGCTTACTATTAGTGGTGATAAGATATCGCCAAAATTGCTAATATAAGCTGGCTTACCATTTAATGAGCGCTTAATTGCCATTGGTATACCTGAGAAGCCTTCCCACCAATATAATGGTATTGCTGTAGAATTAAGTACCACTATTATCTCCTAAAATTGAATGCATTGTTGTTCGATCAAGTCAAGTGCCAAAGTTTCTGCGGCATGAAAATCTATTTCATGGCTATATTTTTTGCAGCGATTTAATAATTGTTGGTCGTTTAGCATTGATTCAACGATCATACTTCCATCATTAATATTAAAACAATCTGGAGTTATCGTTTTAGCGCACCCTAATTGTGATAAGCGCTGAGCGTTATCTGGTTGATCAAAAAGTAATGGAACAATTAATTGCGGTAAACCATGAGAAAGTATAAGAGCCGTGGTGCCTATTCCACCATGGTGGATAACTCCGGTCAAATGTGGTAATAATTGATTAAGGTTTGCATAACTAAGGTGTAACTCACGATTTGCTTGTAACGATGGAACTTGATCTGTAAATGAGGTCAATAATATAATTCGTCGGTTTAATTTACGTGCAATTAATAAAGCTGTATTCAATAATTGTGCGCACTGCTTCATCCCTGTGCCAAATGTGGCTAATAGCGGAGGAGATCCAGCAGCTAAAAACTCCATTACTTCAGGTGGCAATTTTGTATCAAAGCGATTTTGTGAGTGAATGAAACCAATTGGTTTTATCAATAACTCCGTTGATGAATCAAACCAAGCTGGATAGAGTCCAAGGTTAATTTCGTTGGCAAATAACCATTTGAAGATATCTGTATTAAGCTGCTCTAAACCAATTTTATTACGAACTGGATTGATTTTAGCTAACATTTTTGGACGAAGCAAGCAGCGATAAATTAATTGACGAATTTTATGCTGTAACCATTTTTTTGTATGAGTAATAAGATTTTCACTCACAAGATTAGTTTGAAGGTTATTTATAGTTACAGGTTGTAATGCAATTAAGATTAATTTAAATTTCATTGCTTCACTGGCCAAACGTGCGCCAAACATCAATCTGCTAGCGATTATTATTGTTGTAGCAGGATCAAATTGAGTTAGTACCTCATAAGAAGTTTGCATGGTGCCGTAACTTAAATGTTTAAAGACGCTACGTAAGCATTGCTTGGGATTACAACTATTTGGATCATTAACGAATATTGTATAATTATTTTGTGGTGTACCATTAATGAATATTAATCCAGAGGATTCAATTAAATTTTCATAGTGCGGGTCAGATACGCAATAAACTTTGTAACCTCGTTTTAGCAATCCAACACCCAAAACTATAAATGGATCAATGTCGCCACGGGTTCCAACGGAAACCATAACGATGTTTTTTTTAACTGTTGTCATATTAGACCTAATCTAAGCAAATTGTTTAATTTTACGTTGGTAAATTAAAATGAATACAAGGTGTATAATTGTTACTATCATGAGAACGCCCCAGCTAGTTAGCTTTGACTGAATTATAGTGCAGATCAGGCTTGTGATAAGAATATATAACGCACTCATGACAGTTACTGTCGCCATTATCCTTGAACGAAGATGATCTGGTGATAACACTTGCAACTCAGTATAGCAAGTAATCGCATAAAATCCAGCAGCAATACTTTTTAATAAAAAGAGCACCAGTATTAATTTATCAATAGAGGTTGTGATAAAGCTATCGATAATAATGGTGTGACTTCTATGAAAATCATGATACTGAGTTAAGAAATAAAAATTAATAATCGTCATTATTAACCCACTATACAATATTGTTTTAGGTTTAAATGAACCGTTATTGAGACGCGCACAAATAATTGCCCCTAGAGCAATTCCAGCTGCATCAATCCCTAATATTAAGCTTAGAACTTTATTTGATGCACCAATATAGTTGGCAACAAATAATGCCAATAGACTAGTATTTAATGCTAAATAGGCCCAAAACCAAGATAGTATGTGGAGGTTAAGGCGAATTAATTTATTTTGTGCAACCTGCTTATATAAGCGGTATGAATCCATGATTGGATTTTTACTATAACTAATAGCAGTGCATTTACTGGTTGTAACTGGGAGTAAGGCTAGACTGGCGATAGAACTTATTATCCCACAACCAAGGCTCAGATAAATAATTATTGTTGGTTGATTTATCGCCGCAAGGTAGCTTCCAGTTACTTGGCCTGCTAAAATTGAAATGAACGCACTAAATGTAATGTAGCTTGTTGCAATTCCAATGTGTTCTTTGCCTAAATATGATGGTAAGATTGAATATTTTATTGGGTGCAGAAAGGTTAATTGTACACTAATGGCAATCATAGCGATTACCAGCAATGGAAAAATATGTAGGTATATTGCAATCATGGCAATTAATGCAATTAGCACTTGGCCAACTGAGATACTACGTAACACTTTAACTTTATTATAACTATCGCTTATTTTACCTGAATAAGATGATAAAAGTAATATTGGTAGTACGATCACAAAATTTATTAGGCTAATTACTTGAGAGTTCTTTAGTCCTAAATGTTGTAGAGCAGCAAAAGCAATAAATGTTGTGATGAGACTTTTAAATAAATTTTCACAGAATTCAGCACAAAATTGTATTGTTACAATAGGAAGAATTATGCGGTTTGTTTTTGACATAAATATTCTCAATGATGGTCAATTTTGATATTGACTAAGTGTTATTAAATATCTCTTATGATATATAAAACATGCTTCAATGACCACCAAAGAAACTGCTTAGTGTTGCTGATAAATGGTCGATCTGTTGTTCACGCTGTTGTTGTAAGTTTTGTGCTATTTCTTGATTATGCTGATGTATTCCACCCAAATTGATAAAAATGGAGAATGATACAAAAAATACAATACTAAGTACCCATTTAATTATAGTCTTATTCATGAGATTTATCTCCCGATGCATCGGATTTAGGCATTAAAAATATTGGTTTTAAACTACGCTGAACAAAAACATCTTTAAAAATTGCGGCAAATTCATGGAAATATAATACGAATGGATTATTTGAGTTAACAGGTGTCACAACTCCATATACAGGCTTTTCTATTTCTGGTGTGTAGCTTCCGAACAAGTGATCCCAAATAATTAAAACCCCACCATAGTTTTTATCTAAATATTGCTGGTTGCTTGCATGATGAACACGATGATTAGAAGGTGAATTAAATATTTTATCAAACCATCCTAGCTTACCAATAACTTCGGTATGTACCCATGTTTGATAAAAAAGCAAAAATGCCTGCATTGCAATTACATGAGAAGGTTTAAATCCTAACCAGCATAAAGGTAAAAGTAAAATCCAAGCAAAAGAAATAGTTGAAATTACATTTTCACGAACTTCGACTGAAATATTATAGTGGCTCGCTGAATGATGTGTAACATGTGTCGCCCATCCCCATCTACATTCATGTATGTAACGATGTTGCCAATAGTACATAAAATCTTGAAGAATAAAGAGTACTAGTATGTAGGAGATTTTGGAAATCCCAACTACCCAGTGAGAACCAAAGTCGTATACAATATCCATAATGTTTTTTAACACGAAGCTAATAATTAAAAAAGAAGCATTAGCATTTATAAATAAAATCCAAAAATTCACTAAAGTTTGTTCACTGTCATGGACTTTTATTTTTTTAAATTTTGCGATTTGCCATTCTATTAAAGTCAGTAAGGCAATAAAAGACATGTATAATAACAAATGAAGTGAATGTGCATTTAGATATAATTTCATTTTGTAATACCTATATTAATAATTCATAAATTTAAGACTAAATAGTTAATCAAGGGGTTATAGAGTTTTCTCTTACATTTTTTTATTAATTACACAAAGCTATTATGTTGATTAAAAATCTTATAATATGGGCGTTATTTTACATCATAATTAATTGTATAGTTAACACTAAGGCAAATCACCTATTAAATAGCATAAATATAAATTTATATCAATATATTATTGTATTAGAAATATGCGGTTTAAAATTGCGTTAACTATATTTGTCATTATTAGCAAAATATGAGTCGAGTATTTGATACACTAGAACTTTGGCAGATTGTTGTGTGTAATCTCATTTGTTGGAGATAGATATTATAAAAATACCCGGTAATAATATATACTTTTGAAGTATATATTATTATAAAGTCTGATATATGGAGATGAAATCTATAATGCTTTTTCTTGAGTCATGAATTTAATTTGAGTTAATGTTTTTTATTTTGAATGTTTCTAGGCATCTTTATTATGTAACTGTGTAAGCCTAGGATTATATCTTAGGCTTTTTATCTTTACTTTAACTAGTTAGCTTGTAGCATTTTGTATTAGTAGATTAAGAGAATTTATCTAATAATTTATAATAATATGTTCCAGCCTTTAGTGTCATATCTTGAATTAATTTAGACTTGGTGAAGCCAAAAGGTTTTATTTGAGCAAATAAATCTAAGTTGGTGCTGTTACCATTAATTGCATCGGCAAACATTTTTCCAGTTAGATTACTTAGTGCTAATCCTTGACCAGAATAAGCTTTAGCATAATAAACGCTATTAGCATGAGTGCGACCAATTACTGGTGCAAGGTTAAGTGAGAAGCTTTCAGTGCCTTGCCAGAAATTTTGGACTTTAACACCAGCTAATTGTGGATAAGTAAAAATTAATTCACGGTAAAGAGTTTGTTCGACGGTTTTTAAATTAAACTCACCAAAGACATCTCCACCACCAAAGAGTAAATTATTTCCCTCAGTCAGGCGAAAATAATTCATAACACGTCTAGTATCGAAAACTGCCATACGGTTGGTTAATAAAGATTTAACTATTTTGTCATCAAGCTTTTCGGTTGCCATAATAAATGTTTCCATACTCATCGAAGTAGATTGTAAGTCGGGTAAGAATTTATCATTGCCATAGTTTGCAGCAAGAACTATATTCTTAGCATTGATTTTATACTTATTATTGACCACGATTGTATGTAATTTATCATCGTTAAATTCAATTGATGTAGCTGGACTATTTTCAAATATACTTATATTGGTAGTGCTTTTAAGCACTTGAGCTAAGGCTAGGGCGTAGTTTAATGGATTCATATGCCCATTACCTTTATCATACAATAAACCATGATAAATTGATGAGCCTGTTAATTCACATGCTTGTTTGGCATCATAAAGTTGGATGTCTTTATAGCCATATTTTTTGGAAATAATTTCTAGTTCTTCTTCGAGCGCTTCTAGGTGATCTGCTTTGTACGCCGCAATTCCAATTCCAGATTGCCAGCCACAATTAATATTATATTTTTGAATATTGGATTTTACAATGTTGACGGCATCTAGTGATAGATTCCAGAACTTTTTGGCAACCTCATCACCAAATTTTTCTTCAAAGAATGCCATTTCACACTCATAGGAATTAGAAACTTGACCACCATTAACACCACTGGCCTTAGCTGCAAGAGTTCCAGCTTCCAACAAAATAACTTTATGGTTTTGGTTGGCTAGGTGTAGCGCAGTAGAAATACCTGTTAATCCACCACCGATGATGCACACGTCATAATCTCCATCATGATCTAATTTAGGGAAATCAATTTGATATACCTGTGCAGAACGATAGTAGGCTTTGTCTAGTGAATTGGTAAAAGCCATGTCTGCAACATTATTTAAGGTTTCTTGTTCTAAATTAATTTTGTCTGGAAATAATCTGCCAAGTACGTAACCACTACCAAGAGCTCCAGCAATTTTTAGTAAATTGCGGCGTGATGTGTTAAATTTGCTATCATCATTCATAATTAATCCTTTCAGTAGTAGATTGCCAGTTGAGAATTATTGTAACATAACTTTCTACTACTGAGATGTATACGAATGTTTAATTTTAACTAATATTATGAATTTATATTTTTTGAATTAGTATGTTATTCGCGGTAGGTCTTATCAACAATAGTTGCACACACACCAGCTCCAGTTACATTGGTCATTGTACGCATCATATCAATGATCTTATCAATTCCAATCACCAAAGCTAGTCCTTGTAGTGGTAATCCAACACTGGTTAGTACAACTGTAGTCATAATTGATGCAGTTCCAGGTACGCCAGCGGTTCCAATGGTTGCGATTGCGGCTGTAATTACGATTAAAATATATTGTTGAACCGATAGATCAATTTCAAAAATTTGTGCGGTGAGGATGCATACAATTGCAGGATAAATTGCTCCGCAACCATCCATTTTCATTGTCGCGCCAAGTGGTGCTACAAAGCCAGCAACGCGCTCACTAATTTTTACGCGATCGACTAATGTTTCCAGTGTAACTGGCAACGTTCCTAGGCTTGATTGAGTGGTAAATCCAGTAATCATTGCAGGCCAAAATTGCTTGAAAAAGCTAATGGGATTGCGTTTGGCAAATAATGCTAATAAAACTCCATAAATGATTAATTGCACAGCACAAGCCGCATAAATTGCGACGATAAATTTGCCCAGTGGTAATAAAGTTTCAATTCCATATTGATTCCCAACAGGTACGAGCAAAGCAAAAATTCCATACGGCGATAAACGTACTATTTTACGCGTGATTGTAAACATAACTTGAGCGAACTCTTCAAAGAAAACTCGTACCGTATTACCTTTTTCGCCAATAGATGTTAGCCCAAGTCCAAAAAATATTGCAAAAATAATCACTGGAATAACTTTACCATCTGCAATTTGACCAATCAAATTACCAGGTACCATATCTAAAAATGTTCCGCTAATGCTTGGAATTACGCGAGGATTATAATTGCTAACCTCTTGCGTAAGTGTAAGTCCAGCACCAGGATTAAAAATACTGCCTATGGTAATTCCAACCGTTGCAGCGATTACTGCAGTAATCATAAACCACAGTAAGGTTCTCGTTCCTAAGCGTTTAACTAAGGTGATATTATCTAGTTTGGCAAAGCTTGATACGATTGTAGAAAAAGTTAACGGAATAATTACTAATTTCAGTAATTTTAAGAATCCATCACCAAAAGGTACAATAAAATCTACGGCATTTTGTGGGAGAAAATGGCCTGCAGTTAAGCCTAAGATTAATGCCAATAAGCATTGATTGCCAAAGCCGAGTTTAGGCATACTAATTTCCAATTAAAAATTTATGAAGGCAAAAATTGTATCATACAAATGAATAGCTTATAGGATAAATCAAGGTTCATGTAGATATAATGTAACTTTTTAACGTGATTCTTTTTATAAGATTAAATGTTGATGATTTTTGGTAAATGGTATTCATTTAGTCCAAAGCTATAGCGCTTGTGGCCTTAATAATTTTTAGTAGAATAATTTTAGTTTCTTTATTTCACCAAAGATTACATGACATTTAGTTTAATTTTATGATTTTCATGTTTTGCAAAAAATATTTAGTTCATAGAATTGGGAGGTTTTTATTTAGAAATTGATTATAGAGCGTTATAATTTGATCACAAAATTTACTGTGTAAATAAACTTGTATTTTGTATACAAGTTTTGCTATAATTCCTTAGTTTAAATCAAACGTTACATTTTTTAGCACAATATTGGTTAATAATATTAATTTAAGATATTTATTTTAATGAGTTCAAGGTGGGTTATATATTTTAGTGGTTATTAATTACAGATAACCTTTAATAAGGCTAAAATGTTAGTTTTATATTTTTGAAATTTGACGAAATCTATAAAAAGATTCTTATGGGGTATTTATTATGTTTGGAATGACAATTGGAATGTTTCTTGTGTGGTTTGTCACTGTATCACCACTAGTTGCAAGTATTTGGTACAAGCCAATTTCAAAAAATGCAAAAATTCTTTGGAGTAGTGTTGCTGTCATTGTGCCAGCAATTTTGTTAGTTTTGACATTTTTTATTGTTAATCTAATTTACTAATTGATTGATAAAATATTTAGTTTTAAAACCGTAGTTAGGTTAGAATAAATTTAATTGTTTGATCGGTGCAAAACTGGTACGATGTATGCCATTAATCGGTCCATATTTAGCCAAAGCTTCAAGGTGAAGTTTAGTTCCATAGCCTTTATGTTTAGCAAAGTGGTATTCTGGGTAAATCTGATCTAGTTCATAAAGTTGTCTATCACGGGTAACTTTAGCCAAAATTGATGCTGCTGAAATTTCGGCAATTAATCCATCACCACCAATGATTGCTTCAGATGGGATTATTAATTGTGGTGGAATTTTATTACCATCAATAAGCGCTTTATCGGCTTGTGGTTGTAATTGCTGAATTGCACGGCGCATTGCTAATAGCGAAGCTTGTAAAATATTTAAGCTGTCAATTTCTGCAACTGATGCCTCAGCAATTGAGTATGCAATTGCATTTTCTATAATATCTTGATATAATGAATCACGTTTTTTTTCACTGAGTTTTTTAGAGTCATTCAGACCCAAAATTGGACGTGTTGGATCTAGAATTACAGCAGCAGCGACAACGTTACCAGCTAACGGGCCACGACCAGCTTCATCAACGCCACAAATTAACATTTATGTGCCAAATCTAAAATTGCTTTAGCACCTTCAACGCTAGCATCTTGACGCAATTGTTGATGTAAAATATAAAACTCATTAATCATAGCTTGGCGTTTATCTTGGTTAGTATGCAGCTCAATCATATAATTACTCATGGCTTCAGCGTTAGCATCTTCTTGGAGAAATTCTTGTACAATTTCTTTATTTGCGATAATGTTAGGCTGACCAACATATTTAATTTTAATTTTACGACGTAACATCCATTCGGTAAATTTATTAATTTTATAACAAATTAGCATGGGTTTTTTACATAATGCCGCTTCTAAACTGACGGTGCCACTTTTAGCGATAGCATAATTACAAGCTTTAAGTGCATCGCGAGTTAAGTTTAATACTAATTTATATTCGAATTGAGTGTGTGATTCACTAAGAAATTGCTGCATTATTTCGAGTGTTGATTGATTTGCAAATGGAAAGACAAATAAGCTATTTTTAATCTTTGCGTGAATTCGATTACAGGTTTCAATTAAGATCAATGCTAAGCTTTCAACCTCACGTTTACGACTGCCACTTAGCACGGTATAAATTATTTTATCCTGAGGTAGTCCAAGCTGATTGCGATAGTAAAGTGTATCAATTTCTAACTCGATATCATTTGCCATTGGATGGCCAATGAATTTAGCTGCCATATTTTCCTTGGCATAAATTGCTTCTTCGAAGGGAAAAATGCATAGCATTAGGTCGGTTGACTTTTTGATTTTATAGATTCGTTCGTAGCGCCATGCCCAAATTGTTGGGCTAATATAATGCACTGTTTTAATTCCAGCCTGCTTGAGCTTATTTTCAATAAAGAAAGTAAAATCTGGTGCATCGACACCAATGAAAATATCTGGTCGATATTCAATTAATTCATCAAGAATTTGATAGCGAAGTTTTAATAATTGCGGTAGAGACTTAATTACTTCAATATAACCCATTACTGATAATGTTTCCATTTCGTGCCAAGACTGAAAACCAGCCTCTGACATCATCCGTCCACCTATGCCGACAAATTCTATATCACCAGCATATTGTTTTTGTAATGCGGTTATTAAAGAAGAGGCCAACATATCTCCTGAGGCCTCTCCTGCTATCATTGCGATCTTTAACATTAACGGATAATTCCGCGAGTTGACTGAGCAAAGAAATCCACATAGAGTTTTAACTCGTGATGTTCATCCGCCATATCTTCAATAAAGGTTTTAGCTTCACTGTATGATAACCCATTGCGATAAAGAATTTTATATGCTTGCTTGATGTTTTCAATTTGTGTTGTGTTAAAACCACGACGTTTTAAGCCTTCAGTATTAATTCCCTTGGGCTCTGATCGGTAGCCTGAGCACATGGTGTACGGTGGTACATCTTGTGACACGCCTGTTTGACCGCCAACCATCGCATGTTCTCCGATTACACAGAATTGATGCACTGGCGATACGCCACCGATAATCACCCAATCTTTAACCGTCACGTGTCCAGCAAGTGTAACACCGTTAGCTAAAATAGTATTATTGCCAACGATACAGTCGTGTGCGATATGGACATAGGCCATAATCCAATTATTATCGCCAACAACGGTTTGTCCATTACCTTGCACTGTTCCTGTGTTAAGTGTGCAGTATTCACGGATGGTGTTATTTTTACCAATGATTAATTTAGTGTCTTCACCTTGATATTTTTTATCTTGTGGTGCTTCGCCAATTGATGCAAAATGGTAAATTTTGCAATTTTCACCAAGAGTGGTGTTGCCAGTTAAATTGACGTGGTTACCTATCCAGCAATTTGCACCGAGAACTACTTTAGGGCCAATAATTGAATATGCTCCAATTTCTGTTCCGTCCCCGATAATTGCGTTACTATCAACTATTGCCGTTGGATGAATTTTTATAGTCATTATTTAAACCTCTTTTTTTGCAATCATGATTTCTGCTTCAGCTGCAAGTTGTCCATCAACTTTAGCAACGGCTTTAAATTTGCCGATTCCACGTTTGAAGTTAGTCAATTCTACTTCAAAAACTAATTGATCACCAGGAACTACTTGACGTTTAAAGCGCGCTTTATCAATTGCGGCAAAGAAATAAATTTCATTATCTTTACGTTGGCAGAAGCTTGAAACAGTTAAAATTCCTGCAACTTGAGCCATAGCTTCGACAATTAAGACACCAGGCATAACAGGATATTCATTAAAATGGCCAGCAAAAAAATGTTCGTTGATTGTTACATTTTTAAGTGCTCGAATTGATTGATTAGGAATTATTTCATTAACTCGGTCAACCAATAAAAAAGGATAGCGATGTGGTAAGCGCTCCATGATTTGTAAAATATTTAATTCATTAAGTTCTAGATCAATTTGATTAGTCATTTTCTTTACTTTCTAATTGAGTGATTTTAGCTTGCATTTCACGGATTTTAGTATTCATTTTATCGATATTACGCAAATGCACATAAGCTTTTGCCCACTCTTTATATTCCATTGCCGTCATACCACATGAGTATAACCCTGGTTTAGTAATGTTTTTTCCTACATTCGAGCTTGCACCAATAACGGTATAGTCGCAGATTTCAACATGATCGGCAATTCCAGCGTTTCCACCTAACATTACGTGATTACCTATTTTGGTATTACCTGCAATACCAACTTGTGAGGCAATCCCAGTGTGTGCACCGATAGTAACATTGTGAGCAATCTGGACTAGGTTGTCAATTCTTGCACCGTCTTTAATTATTGTTGGTTCAAAAGTTCCGCAATCAACTGTGGTATTTGCACCAATTTCAACACGGTCACCAATTACAACTCCACCAATTTGTGGAATGCGATGATAGTGTCTTTTTGCATCTTGAGCATTTCCAAAACCATCTGAGCCAATTACGGCACCGCTATGAAGTACACAGTCATTACCGATGGTTACTTTATCATAGATAGTTACATTTGGGTAAATAGTTATATTATCGCCAATAATTACATTATCACCAATAACAACGTTGGCAAAAATTTGACAGTTTTGTCCAATTGAACTATTAGCACCAATTACTACATGGTGACTAATTGCTGGGTTTGCAGCAATTTTGCTTGTTGGATCAATGATTGCACTTTGAGCAATTTGCGAACTAAGTTTACGGCGTGGATTGAATAAATTGCTGACTAAGCTGAAATAATAATATGGATTATCTGTAATAATTTGAGGTAAATTGAGATCTGTTGCATCTTCTTCGCGAATAATAATCGCGCTAGCTTGGCAAGAGGCCAAAGCTTTTTTATATTTTGGATCGGAAAGGAATGTTATGTGATTGTTGGTTGCCAAATCAGTGGGAGCTATTGCGTTTACGCTAATATCATCACCAACCAATCGTCCGCCGAATTTAGCGACTAATTCTGAAAGTTTATATTGCATTTGTTTTTAATCCTTGTCAAAATTGAGGATAGATACAGTTATAGTGAAATTATAAATTTGAGTATTATAAAATACACTATAACTGCATAGTTCAAAAAGTTAACACTTTTTGATCTTGACAAATTATTACTTCGCAGCAGCTGGAGCGGCAGCAGGAGCTGCTGGCGCAGCAGCTGGAGTTGGATTGTTAATTTGTTTAATAATATCGCTAGTATCAATAGCGTTTAATTTATCCATAACTTGATCAGTTAAGTCATATTTTGCTTTAGCAAAAACTAATTGATTTGAAGTTAAAACTAAATCATAACCTTTTTTATCGCTAAGATCTTTCAAAATTGCATTGGTTTTTGTCATCAATAAAGATAATGCTAACTCTTGCGATTTTTGTAGTCCTTGTTGGAAAATTCCATATTTTTGTTGGAACGCGCCTTGATCTTTTTGATATTGCATTTCTAAGTTTTTCAATTTAGTTTGATCTGCTTTAGGTAATTTGTCAAAGCTAGTTGCTTTGCTAGCAATTGCTTGCATTTGGTTTTGTTCATTAACAATGTTAGTATTCATTGTTTGTAACTCAGCTTGCTGTGGAGCATATTTATCTTTCAACGCTTGTTGAATTGATTTAGCTGGAGTAGCTTCAGCAAATACGCGATCAACGTTAATATAACCAAGTTTGAAATCATCAGCAAAAGCAACTGAGCTAGCTAAGCCTAAACCTAGTAATACTGCTAATTTGGTTTTTCTCATAGTATAAATCCTTATGAAAGTTAAGTTAAGAAAAAATTAGAACATCTGTCCCAGAGTAAACTGGAAATTTTGCACATTGTCGTTTGGTTGGCTAAACATTGGTATTGCATAGCTTAATTGAATTGGACCCATTGGAGAAATCCACATCAAACCGACACCATAACTGGCACGAACCATTTGCTCTGCACTTAAGTCAAATGGACTGCCGCCAAATAATGTACCAATATCATAGAATAAACTCATTCGTACCGATTTCTCGTCTTTAACACCTGGAATTGGGAACATTAAATTATTACTTAAGAATGCCCAACGTGTACCACCAATTGACGATCCATCTGTGTCCTTAGGTCCCAGACTTCCTATATAATAACCACGAATTGAACCAGGTCCACCCTCGAGGAAATTTTGATAGAATGGAACTAAGCTTCCATCACCATAAGAATTTACAAATGCCAATTCACCGTTGGTTTTCCAGGTTAAGTTATCGCTGATTGGAAAATACCAAGCATCAACCGAGTCAAATTTATAATATTGTGCACCGACGCCTGGTGCGGTTGCGGTCACGGTTTGTGAGTAATTGGCACCTGTCGTTGGCCATAATGCACTATCGGTGGTATTACGTGCCCAACTAGCGGTGACAGGAATGGCATTTACCGAGTCGCCATACTGATTAGTAAATTGTACGAAACGTAATGGAGCCGTTGCGCTAGTGATGCTAATTTGATTATTTTCAAAGCCAAGGCTCAAATTAATTCGATCAAATTCTGAAACTGGTACCGAGGTTCTAACTCGAGCACCTAGGGTTGTCGTCGAATATGGGCTGATTCCAGCGTTATTTGGAGTATATGCTGTGTCATAAATATCGTAGCCCAAGCTAGTACCATTTGACATATAGTACGGGTCAGTAAAGGATAATGAAATACTTTGGTTTAAGGCACTAGTTGAAGCGTTTAATGATGCGGATTTACCTGAACCAAATAGGTTACTTTGCGTAATTCCTCCATTTAAGATTACGCCTTGACCCTGAGCATAACCAACCCCGAAATTGATACTTCCAGTATTATTTTCAACTACTTTTACATTCATATCAACCTGATCATTTACCCCAGGAACTGGTGTAGTTGTAACGTCGGTTGATTTGAAATAACCCAAGACATCCAAACGATCTTTTGAACGTTTAATATCGGCAGAATTATACAGTGCGGCTTCTTCTTGACGCAATTCACGGCGAATAACTACGTCACGCGTTTTATCATTACCGCTAATATTTACATTGCGAATATAGATTTTTTTACCAGGATCAATAAATAAATTGTACGCAACGGTATGTTCTTTAACGTTGACATCAGGCACAGGGTTGACATTCGCAAAAGCATAGCCATAGTTACCCATGGTGTTTTTAATATTTTCGATATTTTTATTTAAGGTTTCTTGGTTAATAATTTGTCCAGGTTTCACCGTAATTAGTGGTGTAAGCGCGGATTCAGGAATATCTTTGTAATCACCAGCTAATTGAATACTCTTAAAGCGATATTGTTCACCTTCAAATATATTACCGGTAATAAAAACTGATTGTTTATCCGGAGATAGTTGAATTTGCGCTGAATTTAAGCGAAAATCAATGTAACCATTATTTAAGTAAAATGCCCGAATTTTCTCAAAATCACCAGCTAATTTATCGCTGGAGTATTGATTATCCTTATACCACCAACTCATCCAATTGCCTGTGGTTAGGTACATTTCCTTACGTAATTGATTGGTACTGTAAATTTTATTTCCCACAAAATCAATCGATGCGATTTTAGCAATTGAGCCTTCTGAAATTTGAATTTCGATGTTGACACGATTACGTTCAAGTTGAGTTACAACTGGAGTAATAATAACCGAGTATAGACCACGGTTATAGTACTCAGTTTTTATACTTAAGATCGCGTTATCTAAAATACTCTGATCAAAAATCAAACCAGTCGCCAAACCATTATTTTTTAATGATTTGAGTAATTGATCTTTGTCAAATTCTTCAGTGCCAGTAAAAGTTAACTTTGAAATTACTGGGCGCTCAATTACATCGACGATTAGTGTTGAACCTTGTTCTTCGACACGAACATCTTGAAAAAAGCCTGTACCGTACAAACGATGAATTATGTCATCGGTTTTATTTGGGGTAAGAGTATCACCAACCTTAACGGGCAAGTAACTAAAGACTGTACCCATTTCAATCCGTTGTAGTCCATCGACACGGATTTTTTGAATAACGAAGTCAGAGTTATCGGCATACACATTTGAGAGTACACAAATTAAGCTTAGACTAAGGGTTTTTAATTTACATTTCATACTTATAGGTTGAGTAACTTAAGAAAATCGTTATATAAAGCTAATCCGCTGATGGTTAACACCGCAATTAAACCAATTTTAAATAAAAATTGTTGAGTCGAGTTATTAATTTTTTTACCAATTAGCCACTCTACTGCATACAGTACTATGTGTCCTCCATCCAGCATTGGGATAGGAAGTAAATTCATAATCGCTAAACTTAGGCTAATTAAAGCCAATAAATCTACAAATGCTTTAACGCCTTGATGTAGCGCATTTTGTGATGCTTTGGCAATACTGACAGGTCCGCCAATATTATGCCAAGAAACCTTGCCTTCTAACATATAGGCTAGCATAGTCAAATTAGTCTGCATCAAATTTATGCATGAATTATAAGCGTAGCCAAAGCTGCTTAACAGCGTATAATTTTTTATGTAGCTATTTTGCACCAAATTATTTGAGTCCAAAGTAGGCATTATACCAACTTTACCGATTAGTTGTCCATTATCATCTTCTGCTGAATCTGGAATTATGCTTAATTGTTGAGTTGTAGTTCCACGAACGACGTCAAATAATAGTTTTTCACTTGGTGATTGACGGATTATTTCAGCTAATTTAAACCATGAATTTATGGGTGCATGATTGATTTGTAATACTTTATCTTGCTCACGTAATCCAGCTGTGGCAGCTGGGGACTGTGGTTCAATATAGCTAATGATCGGCAAATATTTAAATGGATACAAACCTAAATTGGTCAGACTTGGATTCTCTGAATTGTCAAGATATTTATTTAAATTTAAATTAACAATTTTGCGTTCATGTTGAACTTGGAGGGTTAAATTTATATAATGAGTACGTTTTATTTCTTCGTCAAAGATTTGTTCTGCCGAATTCCATGAGTCAACTTTTTGACCATTAAGGTTTGTAATTGTGCTATTAACTGGAATTTGTTGCAAATTTTGTACTATTGGCGTCGGATTAAGACTTTGAATGGTTGCTTTTAAATTATAAACTCCATATAGTCCCATTCCGTAATAGGCTAAAAAAGCAAATAATATATTAAATAGTGGACCTGCAAAGGCGATTAAGATTTTTTGATATGCTGGTTTATTATTGAACGCAAATTGCTGTAATTCTGGGGATACAGCTGCTTCGCGCTCATCAAGCATTTGCACATAACCACCCAGTGGGATGGCGCTAATACACCATTGATTATTCTTGCCTTGCCATTTAAGTAATTTTGGTCCGAAGCCTATCGAAAAGCTGATTACTTTGACATTAAAAAATCGTGCGAATAGATAATGCCCAAACTCATGGATAACGACTAAAATTCCGATAGTTAAGAGAAATCCTAAAATAGCCAACATAATACTCTTTATAAATGGCAAAAGGTAGTATGCATAACCATACTACCTAATGTAGATTAAATCAAATAATTAAGCATGAACCCCAGTTGGAGAATTTTTTGGCTTATTCGTGATTAATTCATCCTCAGTTAATTTGATAGTTTTTTCTAATAAAATTGGTTTATATTCCAATGCAATGTCCAAAACTTGATCAATAGTTTTAACTGGGATTATTTCTAATTGACCTTTGATTTCATCAGGAATATCATCTAAATCCTTAGTATTTTTTTCAGGAATTAAGACGGTTTTTATTCCAGCTCTTAGTGCAGCAAGCATTTTTTCTTTAAGTCCACCAATTGGTAAAACTTCACCGTATAGGGTAATTTCACCAGTCATTGCCACGCTAGACTTAATTGGCACATGATTTAAGCTTGATGCAATTGCAGTTACCATTGCAATACCTGCAGACGGGCCATCTTTTGGCGTCGCACCATCTGGTACATGGATGTGAATATCTTTATTTTCATAAAATTTCTCATCAATGCCAAGAGCTGTGCAGCGACTACGCACTACGGTGACAGCGGCTTGAATTGATTCTTTCATGACATCACCAAGTTGACCGCTACGAATAGTTGCACCTTTACCTGGAATTGCAACTACTTCGATAGTTAAAATATCGCCACCAACTTCAGTCCAAGCTAAACCTGTTACACGACCAATGCGGTTTTCAACTGCACTTATACCAAAATCATTAGTGTGCACACCCAGGAAATCACCTAAGTTGGCTGGAGTAATTTTTATTTTTTTAGCGGTAGTCTTTTTAGTATCAATTTGTGTAACTACCTTGCGACATAGTTTTGCTATTTGACGATCTAAATTCCGCACGCCTGCCTCAGCAGTATGATAGCGAATTACATCCAAAATTGCTGCATTATCAATGCTGATTTCGCTGTGTTTTAGACCACTATTTTTAATTTGGCGAGGTATTAAGTATTGCTCAGCAATTTTTAATTTCTCTAATTCTGTATATCCTGATAGGCGAATGATTTCCATCCGATCACGGAGTGGACCAGGAATATTCATTGAGTTTGAAGTACACAAGAACATTACTTGTGATAAATCAAATGCGACCTCAGTATAGTTATCAACAAAAGCTTTATTTTGCTCTGGATCTAAAACTTCAAGGAGTGCTGCGGCAGGATCACCACGATGATCAGCACCAATTTTATCCATTTCATCGAATAAAACTAACGGGTTTTTTACGCCACTTTTACTGATGTTTTGCAATACTTTACCAGCCATGGCACCGATATATGTTTTACGATGTCCACGAATTTCAGCTTCATCGTGTAATCCACCTAGAGCGATTCTTACATATTTACGGTTAGTTGCTTTAGCAATTGATTCACCTAATGAAGTTTTACCAACTCCTGGAGGACCAACGAAGCATAAGATTGGTGCTTTATTATTTTCAGCACGACGTTGTACTGCTAGATATTCAATAATCCGTTCTTTAACTTTATCTAAACCATAATGATCTTTATCTAAAGTTTTTTGTGCTTTTTCTAGATCAGAGCTAACTTTAGTGGTTTTATTCCATGGTAAATCAGTCAAATGCTCAATGTAATTACGGATTAGGGCACTTTCTGATGACATTTGTGGCATTAGTTTCAGTTTTTTAAGTTCAGCTAAAGCTTTTTTCTCAGCTTCTTCGCTCATTTTAGCTTTATGGATTTTACCTTCGAGTTCTTGAATTTCATTTTGTTCTTCGCCTTCGCCAAGTTCATTTTGAATCGCGCGTTGTTGTTCATGCAAATAATATTCTTTTTGATTTTTCTCAATTTGTTGTTTAACGCGTCCTTGAATTTTACGCTCAACATTAAGAATTTCAATTTCACGGTTTAGTTCACGTAATAATAACGCTAGGCGTTTTTTAAGTGACGCAGTTTCAAGTAATTCTTGGCGTACTGCTAAGTCAACGATCACGTGAGTAATAATTACATCAGCTAATTGCTCAATATTAGAAATTTTGGCAATAATTGAAACAACTTCATCAGGAACTTTTTGATTTAATTTGGCAAATTCATCAAATAATTGAATAATCTCGCGGCGTTGTGCTTCTAATTCAATTTTGTTGATATCTTGTTTGGTTTTTATATCTTCTACTTCAGCAGCTAGAAAACCGTTAACATCGACAATTACCTTTGCTTTAGCACGAGTTTTACCCTCAATTAAGACTTTTTTGGTACCATCTGGTAGCGGTAAAATTTGTAATATTTTAGCTAAAGTACCAGTTAAATGCAGGTTATCTGGATTTACATCATTATCCACTGGATTTTTTTGACTAAGTAAAATTACTTGCTTATCTTTTTTATCGGCAACTTCAAGTGCGTTAATTGATTTTTGACGACCAACAAAAAGCGGTACTACCATATTTGGGAAAATTACTACGTCTTTAAGTGGAATAATCGGCACTAAATTATCTGGAATGCTAACTTCGCTAGCTATGTTGTCGGCATTTTTGTCTTCTGGTTTAATCATCTTTTTTCCTTCTTGTGTGTGCGTAAACTAAACTCTGACGGCTTTAATTACGAAATCATTATCGACTACATTAGCTAATAATTCATCAATTTCTTTGGCTGAGTGACTAGTGATAGTCAGGCGAACATTGACCAAGGCGTGATTTTCATGACGCTCTTGGAAAATTTCTTCCATATTAATTTGTCTTTCGGCAATAATTGAAGCTAATTTATTGAATGTTCCAGGTAAGTTATCAATTGTGATTAGTATTTTGGAAATAAATTCCATCTCCGTATCATTAGTTATGGTGACAGAAACTAATTTATCAAGTCCAATGGTGCGGTTTTTTCGGCAACTAGTGCGATGCAATTCAAATTCACCTTTACGCGTAATTTTAGCTAAAATTACTTCATCTGGTAATGGACAGCACGCATCATCTTGTACAATCGTTAAATTACAGTTGCTAAGCTTGATATTTAAAACACTATCATCTGCTAAGCCGATTAATTCACGAACAACTTTAAGCACAGGGATTTCATTAACACCAATTTTTTGCTCAAAGTCAGCTAAGCTGATTCGCGGATAATTCTTTTTAACAAACCGTTCAAGAACCTCTTCACTTGCAATTAATTCACTTCCAACTAAAGTTAGGGCATGGCTAAGTAAATATACTCCGTTGCTAATATCTTCGTCATATTTTTGTTCTTTGAGATATTGCTTAATTTTACTGATTGCACGACCGCTGGTAGCATAATTTAACCATTCTGCATCTGGTTCACTATCAATGGTGGTAATAATATCCACAATGTCACCATTTTGGAGCTTGTGATTTAATGGCACCGAGCTTTGATTGACTTTGGCACGGAAGCAATGATTTCCGATATCGGTATGAATAGTATAAGCAAAATCAATTGGTGTTGCATTTTGTGGTAAATGAATAATTTTTCCACGTGGGGTAAAGGTATAGATACTACGTGGAGAAAGATCTTTTTTGATATTTTCCAAAAATTCAGTCGCGGAGAACGTGCTGGATTGGATATCTAAAATGTTATTCAACCAATTTGAAGCTTGTTTTTTGGCAGAACTAAAGTCTCCATCATCTTGATATTTGATACCGTGGCTAATAATTCCATATTCGGCAATTTCTTCCATTTCTTGAGTGCGGATATGAATTTGAATTGGTACACCTTTTGGTCCAATCATTGTCGAATGAATTGATTGATAGCCATTACTTTTAGGAACTGCAATATAATCTTTAAATTTCCCAGGTATTGGTTGGTAAAGACTATGAATAACTCCAAGTGACAAATAACAATCACCAATTGTATTAACGATAACTTTAATTTCAAAAGTATTATAAATACGATTGAATGACTGCTGGCATTTCATCATGCTCATATAGAGGTTATAAATAGTGCGCTCACGATATTTAAATTCACCTGTAATTGCATTTGATTTCAATGCGCTATTGATGTTAGTTAGAATATCATGGATAACTGGTAAACGAGCTTGATGAGTTTTATCCGCGGCTGCGGCGAGGACCTGATAACGATAGGGGTGAATGTATTTGAAGCTTTCTTCAGCTAATTCTAAATGAACTTTATGGAGACCAATTTTATTGGCAATCGGAACATAAATTTCCATGGTCTCTAGGGCAATCCGGCGTTGTTTGTCACGGCGCATAGAACCGAGGGTCATCATGTTATGCATTCGATCGGCCAATTTAATTAAAATCACACGAATGTCTTTGGCCATCGCTAAAACAACTTTACGGAAGTACTCGGCGTGTGCCGCTTCTTCCGATTCAAAGTGAAGCTTATCTAATTTAGTAACGCTATCAACTAATTCTGCAATACTTGGACCAAAAATACGCGTTAGTTCTTCTTTGGTAACTGGCGTATCTTCAATCACATCATGCATCAATGCACCAGCAATAGTTTGCTCGTCAAGACCCCATTCGGCAATCAGGGTTGCAACTTCAATTGGGTGAGTAATGTAAGGTTCACCACTTTTACGAAACTGTTTCAAATGAGCGTGGTTTGCCACCTGAAATGCAAGTTCAATGGTTTCAATTTTTTTGCCGTGCATGTTTTGCCGTGCAGTTTGTAGCAATTTCCGCCGTAGACTATCAACTAAACCTTGATATTCACCGTGATTGATTTCCATTTCTCAACCCCAACCTAAGATAAGTTATTCTATTTTACCAAGTATTGTTCCAGTAACTTTGTTTTCTGAAATTTCGCGAAGAGCGATTACAGTTGGTTTATCGCCTTCTTCGTGTTCAACCATGATGTCGCCACCTTTTTCAATTTGGCGTGCACGCAAAGCTGCCGCAATAGTCATATCAAAGCGATTTGTAATTGTATCCATGCAATCAGCGACGGTAAATCTAGCCATGGTAGTTTCCTTTAAAAGTTAAATTGTTTTTTTATATTATCCAGCATTTTTGCGGTTTTATTGCGCGGTGCTCGAATTATACTACATAAATCTTGCAATGCAACATCTAAGCTGTCATTTATGATTAAATAATCAAATTCTGGTGCGTGACTAATATCATCCATGGCAACACTCAGACGCTTTTCAATTACATTTGCACTATCAGTATTACGGTTTTTTAAGCGTTCAGCTAAGATTGGCAAGGATGGTGGCAAGATGAAGATTAATACGGCATCATGAAAGAGCTTACGAATTTGCTGAGCCCCTTGCCAATCAATTTCTAAAATAATGTCTTTGCCAGTTGCCAGAAATTGTTTAATAGTATTAATGTTTGTTCCGTAGTAATTCTCATATACTTGTGCGTATTCAAGAAAGTCATTGTTACCAATCATTATTTTGAAATCATCTACACTTACAAAGAAATAATTTACTCCGTCAGTTTCCCCTGGACGGATACCGCGTGTGGTATGCGACACTGATAATTGTACTTGCGGATCTAGCGCACATAGTGCATTGACTAAAGTTGATTTTCCTGCACCTGATGGTGCTGCGATTACATAAATATTGCCACGATTCATGAGTGTTTCTTTATTTTGTATTTTATTTATATTACGTAATATATAACGTTTCTGCTTGAACGTATCTTGGTTTATGTATGCTACAATTCTTGGCGCATATTTTATTTACATTATTTATTATTGCCTAAAAAACGAGCATTAAGGTTTAACACCAGTCTTTTAAGGGCAAGGTACGTATTTTATCAAAATAAGGTGGTCTTATGTTAGTAGATTCTCATTGTCATTTAAATTTTCCTGAATTAAGCTCAGATTTAGACGGATTTCTTGCCCAAATGGAAGTTAATCAGGTTACTCATGCGCTAGTTGTTGCAACTCGACCAGATAACATTGCTAGAGTAATTGAAATTGCCGAAACCAAAGAATATTTATTTGCCTCCGCAGGAATTCATCCTGATGAAAAATTACCCGATTTTAAATTAACGTCAGAGTTTCTATTAGATTATGCTAGACATTCAAAGGTAATTGCGATTGGTGAAACTGGTTTGGACTATCACTGGAATAAAGATCAAGACATGACATGGCAACATGAGCGCTTTAATACGCATATCGAAGTTGCGAAGCAAACGAATTTGCCATTGATTATTCATACCCGTGAAGCTGCGGCTGATACGCACCAAATGCTTAAAGATGGTAATGTAGAATTATGTGGTGCAGTTATGCATTGTTTTACTGAAGATAAAGATTGGACGCGGAAGTTTTTAGATCTGGGTTGTTATATTTCTTTATCGGGAATTGCGACTTTTAAATCCGCGACTCAAGTGCATGAAGTTGCCAAGTATGTGCCATTGGATCGTTTGCTGGTAGAAACCGATGCACCATATCTTGCACCTGTGCCATTTCGTGGAAAATTAAATCATCCAGCTTTGGTTCGCCACACTGCGCAATATATTGCTGATTTACGCCAAATTAGCTTAGAGGAGTTGGCTGTGGCAACTACGCAGAATTTCTTTAAGCTTTTTGCTAAGGCAGTTGCATAATGATAATGGTGAATTTGTATTGGTATGCTCGTGCAAAAACTGGATATTACTTAAGTAAAGGTGATTAGTGTGGAATTAAAGCATGGAATGAACTTGAAATATTATATTATTTTGGCACTTGCATTGACTTTACTTGGTGTTTCATCAACGGATATTTATATTTCCTCATTACCAGAGATTGTAGCATTCTTTAAAACTACACCTTTTTTAGTAAATCTGACCTTATCGATTTATACCTTAGGCATGGCAATCTCGGTTTTATTTACTGGAATACTAAGTAATCGCTTTGGGCGTAAGAAAATTCTATTGACTGGAATATTGGTTTTTATTATTTCTTCGTTTGCAATTGTTGTTTCTAAAAGTATTTGGTGGGTAATTTTATTTCGAGTTGGTCAAGCTTATGGCTGTGCTTGTTTGTTAATGATTTGCCGTCTAATTATTAAAGACACCATGAGTCCACAAGAGCAGGTTCATGCCTCGGGGATTTTGGTAATGGGTGTAGTCATTTCACCAGCAGTTGCGCCAAGCATTGGAGCATTTCTTGCGCAGTTTGGTGGTTGGCAGAGTGGTTTTTTATTAAGCGGTGTTTTTGCGAGTATCTTATTTATTTGTGCAATACTAATTGTAAAAGAAACTAATTCGACGCCGATTAAGCGTTTGAATCCATTGATTAGTTATATTAAAGAGTATTTTGTATTACTTTTAGATCTTAAATGCTTGCTATTTGTTTTTATTATTGCTTTAACATTTGCCGCTTATTTTGTTTTTATCGGTATTTCTAGTTATTTGTTTATTGATAAAGCAGGTCTGTCCCCATTGACATATTCATATTTATTTGTAATTATTGCTTGTGGGTACTTTATTGGGAATAGTTCAATGATGTGGTTAAATAAGCGTAACACAACGCCAATACGATTGATTTTGCTTGGAGTGGTAGGGAGCTTGTTAGGGTTATTTATTCTTGGTTTAAGTTTATTCTTACCATATGGGATATTGTTTACTGTGGTTGTAACTTTAGGGGTTTTGGTAATGCGCTCGTCATCTGCATTAATTATGGTTCCAGCTCAGGTTGAACTTATGCAGCATTTTCATGAAAAAGGCGCACATGTTCTTGGATTGGCAACTTGTATGCAATTTGTTTTAGCCAGTGTTTCTATTACCTTGGCAGGTGTATTTCATAATCAGCCACAATCTGCATTGTTTGTTTTGACATTGATGTTTTTTACTCCAGTGGTCTTATTGGCTTTAAAACTTCGGTCGTTATTGGTCTAGATAATTTAATTTTGTTGCTCTATATGTCAAAATTAGGGGGTGTTTAACATGAGTCAATTTAATGTTGCTATTTTAGGATTTGGATTATCTGGATCAACTTTTCATACTCCATTGATTAGTGTAGTTCCAGGGTTAAAAATAACGCATATTCTTTCTCGTCAAACAGAAAAAATTGCTCAGCTTTATCCAGAGGCTCAGGTTGTAAATGATTTGGCGGAAATTTTGGCGAATCCGTTGATTGATTTAGTAGTAAATACACTGCCAAATTCAGAACATTATATTGTGACTAAGCAATGTTTAGAGGCTGGTAAAAATGTTGTGGTCGAAAAACCTTTTGTGATTGATTCTGTGGATGGGGTAGAGCTAATTGATTTGGCCAAAAGTAAGGGATTGATGCTGAGTGTTTACCAAAATCGTCGTTGGGATAACGGTTTTTTAACGTTGAAGCAACATTTGGCACAACTTGGTGAGATTTATCTATATCAAGCATATTTTGATCGATTTCGTCCAACTGTAAATCTGGATAAATGGCGTGAGCAAGATTTAAAAGGTTCTGGGATATTATATGATTTAGGTGCGCATTTAATTGATCAGGCAATTAACCTATTTGGTTTACCCGATAGCCTTTATGCTGATTTGGCAAAACAACGCCCTAATGCTCAATCAATAGATTACTTTCAACTTGAATTATATTATCCGCGCTTAAAAGTTATTTTGGGATCTTGTTCAGTAATGGCAAACCCACGTCCTGTGCTATCGCTTTATGGGACACTGGGTAGTTATGTTAAAGATGGTCTTGATCCGCAAGAAAATAATTTACGCGCTGGAGTTAGTCCACTTGAAATTAATTATGGAATTGAGGATTCTAACAATTCTGGTACTTTGAGTATTTCAGATGAGAGCTTACTTAGTTCCTATTCAATAACTAGCGTTAGTGGTAATTATTTAGCGTATTATCATGGGATTTATCATAGTTTGCTTGAGGGTCTAGATCCACCAGTGAGTGCAAATTCGGCATTGGACGTTATCAAGATTATTGAACAAGCAATTCTTAGTTTCAAGCTTGGACGGCGAATAGATTTTGAAGTTTAAACGTAATTTTATATTTTTGAACCACTCTTTTTAGGAGTGGTTTTATTGTTGACTATTTAATAAATGGTGTGTTACAGTGCTGCATTGTGGGTTAAAGTGTGTACATGTGGGGTTAAAATTATGTTCAGTGGGGTGAATCATCTCAATTTAGATCCAAAGAATCGCTTAGCGATTCCGGCAAGGTATCGTGATGCCTTGTTAGTGGACTCTGGACAGGTTGTAATTAGCTTGGATTCCGCACAATGTTTACAAATTTACCCTTTACAGGAATGGGAAATTGTTCGCACTAAAATTCAAAATTTGCCAAATTCGGTACATCCAGTGGTCAAAAGTTATCAACGCTTAGTACTTGGGCATGCAGAACAAATTGAATTAGACAAGGCTGGGCGGGTATTACTGCCAGCTACATTAAAGCAGATGGTTGGTTTAGAGCGTGAGTTGGTGTTGGTCGGAATGGGTAACCGTTTTGAACTTTGGGATAAAAATAAATGGCAGGCTGAAACTGAGAAAGCCTTACAAGCTTCAGCTGAAGATTTGGCGCTTTTGCTAAATGGTTTGAGTGTATAAATGAATTTACATTATTCGGTGCTGTTGCAAGAGTCAATTGAATTATTAAACATTAAACCTGATGGTGTTTATGTTGATGGAACATTGGGGCGTGGTGGTCATACGCGTGAGTTGTTAGCTCGTTTAAATCAGAGCGGGCGTTTAATTTCTTTCGATAAGGATCCTGAAGCAATTGCTTATGCTAGTGCGAATATTCAAGATCAACGTTTGCAAGTGGTTCATGATAGTTTTGCGAATATTGTAATTAGATTAAAAGAATTAAGCATTGATCATGTTGATGGTGTTTTACTTGATTTGGGCGTGTCTTCACCACAAATTGATACACCAGAGCGTGGGTTTAGCTTTCGTTTTGATGCTCCGTTAGATATGCGCATGGATAATTCTAAAGGAATTAGTGCATCTGAATGGTTAAACAGTGCTTCAGATAGTGAAATGGCAGATGTATTTTGGCGTTATGGTGAAGAGAAGTTTTCGCGTCGAATTGCCCGTGCAATAGTTGCAACACGTGGTGAAAAACCATTACTAACTACAACGCAATTGGCTAATTTAATTGAGAGCTTGATTCCATATAAAGAAAAGGGTCAACATCCTGCTACTCGGGTGTTTCAGGCGATTCGGATTCAAGTTAATAATGAACTTGGTGATCTTGAGCAAATTTTGTCGACTGCACCAAATTTATTGAATCTTAGTGGCAGAATGGTAGTAATTAGCTTTCATTCACTAGAAGATCGAATTACGAAAACAAAATTTGCTGAATTAGCAAGCGGCGATAAATTACCAAAATGGGTGATGGTAAAAAATGAAGCGAGTAGCGAATATAAAATAATTGCTAAAAAAATTAAGGCGAGCAGCAGTGAAATTGCTGAAAATGGTCGTAGTCGTAGTGCCATTATGCGTTGTTTGGAGCGAGTAAGTGTTAAGAGCCGTTAATTTAATTTTGGTGATTGGGATTTTGGTTAATGCGATTTATATTATAAATCAGAGGTTTAATGCACGCCAAAATTATATGCAAATTTCAGTTTTACAAAATAAGGCAAGTAATTTAAATAAAGAATATACAAGACTGCAGCTGGAAGAGGGAACCTATTCATCTGGTTTGGCAGTGCAAGATTTTGCGGCGACTAATTTAGGATTGGTGCAACCAGATAAATTGCACATTGTAGAGCTTAAATAATTAATTAACGGAATATACACCATGGCAACAAACCAAGACATTCATCGTATTTACTGGCAAATGAAGAACCATGAAAATAATTATAATGGTGCACGTAAAGTCAGCACTCAGATATTTTCTAAAGTTCGTGATCGTTCAACGATGATCAGTTGGATTGCATTGGGATTAAGTTGTGCGTTGATTTTGCGCCTTACTTACATTAACACAGTAAGTAGTAAATTCCTTACTGATCAAATGAACACACGTGTTTTGCGTACCATAAAATTACCAGCTATGCGTGGTACGATCACTGATCGTAACTATAATCCATTGGCAGTTAGTACTCCGATGGAGGCAATTTGGGCTGATCCTTCTGAATTGGATAATTTGACTAATGAGCAAGTTCAACAGTTAGCAAAAATATTAGATATGCCAGTGCTTGATCTAAATAAAAAGCTCAATGAAACAAATAAAACATTTGTGTATCTGAAGCGAGCGGTTGCTCCTGAAAAAGCTAAATTGGTGATGAATTTAGGCATTGATGGTATTTTTTCAATGCAAGAATATAAGCGTTATTATCCAAGCGGAGAAGTTACGGCTCACGTGGTTGGATTTAATGATATTGATGATAAAGGTGCTGATGGTATTGAATATGCGGCTGAAAAACAATTAGATGGCCATGATGGTTCACAACAAATTATTCGTGATTTACGTGGTCATGTTGTAGATAATGTTGGAGTTGCTCAAGCAGCTCAAAATGGTAAGCAAGTTAATTTATCCATCGATAATCGTATTCAATACATTGCGTATAATGCATTAAAAAATCAGGTTGATGCGTCAAAAGCTAAGGGTGGTTCTGCGGTAGTTTTGGATGCGCAAACTGGTGAAGTATTGGCAATGATTAATATGCCAACATATAACCCAAATAATCGTGATAACGTTACGCCAGATATGCTGAAAAATCGTGCTGCGACCAATGTGTATGATCCTGGTTCAATTATGAAACCTTTGGTGATTGCCAAAGCTTTAGATTTGAAAATGGTAACACCGAAAACAGTATTTGACACTCATCCATATGTAGTTGGAACTAAGCTAATTAAAGATGATCATCCATATTCACAAATGACAGTAACTGAGATTATTCAACATTCAAGTGACATTGGTACTTCTAAAATTGCGATGAAATTTAAAGCACATGATTTATGGGACTTTTATCATCAAGTTGGCTTTGGTCAGAAAATGGGGTCAGGTTTCCCTGGTGAAACCAAGGGTATTGTAATTGATTGGAAAAAATGGTATCCAGTTGATCAAGCTTTGATGTCATATGGTTATGGTATTTCAGTAAGTTTATTCCAAATGATTCACGCATATACTATATTTACTAATAATGGTTGTTTACTGCCAGTTACATTTAATAAACTTGGTGCAAATGATAAAATTCCATGTGAGCAAGTAATTAGTCCTCAAACTGCAGCAACAATGCGTTCAATTTTAGCTACCACTACTGAAGAAGGTACAGGTAAAAATGCTCGCGTTGAAGATTATACCGTTGCTGGTAAAACTGGTACTGCACAAGTTTTAGATGGTGCACACTATAGTAATAGCAAACATATTGGTTCGTTTGTGGGATTTGCTCCAGCGATTAACCCACGGATTATTGTAGCTGTCATGGTCGATCAGCCAACAGTTGGAATGTATTATGGTGCACAAACCGCTGCTCCAGTATTTGCTAAAATTGTTCAACCAACGTTACATTTATTAGGTGTGAAACCAGATAAACAATAATTAGTAATAAACTCATCATGCCATGACAATTTTAAATAGATTGCATGGCAGTTATTGTTGATTAAGGATTAAAATATGTATTCACTTCACAATAAATCAATTAATCCTAACACCTTTGCCCAGCTAATTGACGAGCTGGGCTTATTATTGCGTAAGCATAATTTAGTAATTGATAGTCGTAAATTACAGTCTGGTGATATTTTTTGTGCTTATTCTGGTAGTGTAGTTGATGGTCGTAAATTTATTCCTGCCGTGATTGAAGCAGGTGCAGAAGCGGTGCTTTTTGAACCTGATTCTTCGATAGAATGCAATGTAGAGAGTTTCCAAATTAAAAATTTGATGCACTATGTTGGACTTCTTGCAGCGCATCGATATAATTATCCTAGTAAGAGTTTTTTAAACATTGCTATTACTGGTACAAATGGTAAAACCTCAATTAGTCATTGGCTTAATCAAGCTTATACATATTTAGATAAAACTAGCGCAATTATTGGTACGACTGGTGCAGGAATTTATCCAGCTCTAAATGATTATGCTTCAACTACACCAGATCCAATTACACTTCAACAATTACTTAGTCAATTTCAAAATGCCTCTGTCGAGGTTTTAGCTATGGAAGTTTCATCACACGCGTTGGTGCAAGGGCGTGTGAATGGTGTAAATTTTTCTACGGCTGTTTTTACTAATTTAACGCAGGATCATTTGGATTATCATCATACGATGAAAGAGTATTTTGCTGCTAAAGCCGAATTATTTTATTGGCAAGGTTTAGAACATGCCGTAATTAATGCTGATGATGTTTATGGTTTGCGTTTAATACAAGATCTACAGCAAAGTGCTTCTACAGTAAACATTATTAGTTACGGAATCGATTCCGGTGATCTTTGTGCTAGTGAGATTAAATTAACAACTGGTGGAATTAGTTTTATTTTGAATTATGCTAATCAGCAACAATTAATTCACTCCAAGATTATTGGTAGATTTAACATTTATAATTTATTAGCTGTATTTGGAACATTATTAGTAAATGGAATTGCTTGGAATCAATTGGCATTAGTTGCGGAGCAGTTAAAGCCTGTTGTTGGGCGCATGGATGCGGTCATTTATAATGATAAACCTTTGGTGGTGGTTGATTATTCACATACGCCTGATGCCTTGGAAAAGGCTTTAAGCACTTTACGTGAAATTAGTAGTAACGCTAATTTAATCTGTGTCTTTGGTTGTGGTGGAAATCGTGATGCTGGAAAGCGTCCCTTAATGGGAGCGATTGCGGCTAAGTATGCTGATTGGTCTATTATTACTACTGACAATCCACGTCATGAAGACCCAGTCGAGATTATTCAAGATATTGTGCACGGTGTTAAAACTAGCAATTATCAAATTATAGTTGATCGAAAATCTGCCATAATTGAAGCCTTTAAGCTAGCTAAAGCCGGTGATGTAGTCTTAGTCGCAGGTAAAGGTCACGAGAGTTATCAAGAAATTAAAGGTGTTAAACATCATTTTAGCGATTTAGAATTAGTTACAGAGTTATTAGATGAAAAAATATAAAGCAGTTGTTTGTGATATTGACGGTACGATTTTAGATGCAAATCATCAAATTCCAGTTGAGTTGATTAATTTATTTGTTCAATTGCAAAATGCTGGTGTCGTGGTTACTTTGGCAAGTGCGCGTCCAACAAAATCTATTTTGGATGTTGCGCGGCAACTTAATTTGCGATTGCCTGTGATTGCACTTAATGGAAGTGTAATTGTAAATCAACAAACTGAGTTAATTTACAGCTCTCAATTTGAATTTGCCAAAATTAACCCAGTGTTGGAAAAATTTTCTGGGGTTGTGGTTAATTCATATAATGGAGTTAATTGGCATGCTAGTCATCGTAATGAAATGCTTGAACTGGAAGAACGCTTTGTAGGGTTTAAAGCGACCATTGGTGATGAATTTCCGCAGTCAAGTAATATGATAGTTTTAAATGCAAGCAATGCTAAATTATTAGAAATTCAGCAATATATTTGGGCTAATGAACCTGAGTTAAGCGCGGTGTTTTCGCATATTGAGTATTTGCATATTGCAGTTCAAGGTATTTGTAAGGCCAGTGGAATTAGTCAATTTGCACAATTGCATGGATTAGAACTAGAAGATTTTGTGGCCTTTGGCGATGGTGAGAATGACATTAGTATGTTGCAGCGAGTTGGCCATGGAGTTGCAATGGGTAATGCTTCAGAGCGAGTAAAACAAGCTGCTAATCAAATAACATCAAGTAATGAAGAACTTGGTGTGGTTAGATACCTTGAAGATTTGCTTAAATTAGGTTTAATAGGATAATTTATGAATAACTTAACAGGGCGTGAGCTGCTTCAATTAACTAATGGTGTAAGTAGTCGCAAGTTTAATTTTGAGCAAAGTATTAATAAAGTAACCTTGGATAGCCGTAAAGCTGATCAGGCTTGTTTATTTGTTGCAGTTCATGGTGAAAATAACGACGGTCATGCTTATGTGCGTCAAGTCTTGAATAATCCCAGTAATTTTGCGTTGGTTGATTTAGATTTTGCTGAAGACTTACCAAATTTAATTCGAGTTAAAAATACCACTCTTGCATTAGGTGTCTTAGCTGCTAATTATCGTCAAGCTTTTGATATACCTGTTGTTGCAATTACAGGGAGTAATGGTAAAACTACCGTTAAAGAAATGCTCCGTGCGGTTTGCGAATGTCATTTTGGTAGAGAACATGTTTTATCAACTGGTGGTAATTTAAATAATCATTGGGGTATGCCGCTAACTTTATTAGAATTAGCAAGTAAACATCAAGTTGCAATTATTGAAATGGGTATGAATCATGCTGGTGAGTTGGATTATTTGACTAGATTAGCTAAGCCAACTTTAGCAGTAGTAAATAATGTTATGTTTGCACATGCTGGACACTTTTCTTCATTGGCAGATATTGCTGCAGCCAAAGGTGAAATTTATCATGGTTTAGATGCGGGTGCAATTGCTTGTGTTGATCTTAGTAATCAATTTAGTCAAAATTGGTTAGCTAATGATATAGAATCTCGGATTTTTAGCTATGGTACGACTGAAACAGAATGTTTTATTAAAGAATTAACTGCAGATTATGCAATTTATCAAACTGATTTAGGTGAGTTGACTGTACATTTAAACGTCCTTGGTGAGCATAATTATTATAATGCTTTAACGGTAATTGCCTTAGCTCTTAACTTAGGATGCTCGTTGGAATCAATTAAGTTTGGTTTGGAAAATTATGCTGGTTACAAAGGGCGCTTGGAGCGTAAGCAAGCCTTTAATGGTGCGTTAATTATCGATGATACTTATAATGCTAACCCTGATTCAGTGAAAGCAGCTTTGTCTGCAATTCAAAATTTACCTAAGCCTCATTGGTTCATTTTTGCCGATTTAAAAGAGCTCGGTGAACGAGAATTAGACTTTCATCGTGAAATCGCTGAAGCAGCAAATTTATGTGGTATTGACAATTTTATTACAGTGGGTAAATTGGCGACTTGTGCTGCTGAATTTTTTGCTGGCGATAAAATCAGTTTTGAGGATAACGCAGATGTAGTAAAATACTGCATTTCGCATTTGCCAGAAAAAGCAACTTTGCTGATTAAAGGTTCTAATTCTATGCGTTTATTTGACGTTGCCACGCAGTTAACTGCAAGTAAAAATACACTATAAAGGTTTATTATGCTTTATTTATTAGCTCAATACCTTGAGAAATCAATCGGTGCTTTTCGGGTTTTTGATTATGTAACATTTCGTGCGATTTTGGCTGGAATAATTTCTCTGACTATTTCGATTGGTTTTGGTAAACCGGTTATTGCATGGTTAACGCGCTTAAAAATTGGTCAAACGGTGCGTAATGACGGTCCACAAACGCATTTAGTTAAGTCTGGTACCCCAACAATGGGTGGCGTATTAGTTATTTTATCCATTACGGTAACCACGCTTTTGGTTGCTGACTTGTCTAATTTATATATTTGGGTTTTGTTATTTGTCTTAATTTCTACAGGTGCATTAGGCTTTATTGATGATTATCGTAAAGTGGTGTATAAAGATTCACGTGGATTACCACCGCGAGCTAAAATGATTGCACAATCTATAATTGCAATTGGAACTGGATTATTTTTGGTTTATGTGGTTAAAATGCCAAATTCTACTGAAGTAGTTGTGCCATTTTTTAAAATGATTCAACATCCATTTGGAATTGTGGGGTTTTTAATTATTACGTATTTTGTGATTGTTGGTAGCTCAAATGCAGTTAACTTAACCGATGGTTTGGACGGGTTAGTTTCAGTGCCAATTGTCTTAGTTGCATTGGGGTTAGCTGTGTTTGCATATATTGCAGGGCATAAAATTTTTGCAGGATATTTATTTTTGCCACATGTACCATTAGCCCATGAAGTTGTTGTGTTTTGTATGGCAATTGCTGGTGCGTCACTTGGGTTTTTATGGTTTAATGCATATCCAGCCCAAGTTTTTATGGGTGACGTTGGTGCACTAGCTTTGGGAGCTGTGCTTGGAACCATCGCGATTATTGTACGTCAGGAAATAGTTTTTGGAATTATGGCAGGTTTATTTGTTATTGAGGCTATTTCGGTAATTTTGCAAGTTGGGTCCTATAAATTACGTAAAAAGCGCATCTTCTTAATGGCGCCAATCCATCATCATTTTGAATTAAAAGGTTGGAAGGAAACTCAGGTTGTCGTGCGTTTTTGGATTATTAGTATTATTTTTTTATTAATTAGTTTATCAACGATCAAATTACGCTAGGGCATACTTGTCAATGTTATGAGCATTTTAGTTTTTGGCTATAATAATCATTTATTTTAATGAATAGTCAGTAGTTTTTATTTTTTATAAAATTTAATTTTGAAATAAATATGTAAGGATATCATGTCAATTAATTTGCAAACAGCGCAATTTATTGTGATCGGTGCTGGTGAGACAGGGCGTTCGATTATTAATTATTTAAATTATCATCACGCTAAAATTTTGCATGTTTTGGATACACGGAATTCACCACCACAGATTGCTGGAGTTAAAGTAATTGGTGGAGAGTTGACATATGAAAATTTGCTTGCTGCTGATGTGATTGTGATTAGCCCTGGTGTCTCGATTTATGAGCCAGCACTGCAACAGGCTTTACATAGTGGTCGGCAAGTTATTGGAGATATTGAATTATTTGCCCAAGCAATAGAATCGTGGCCAAGTAAAGTTATTGGAATTACTGGTAGTAATGGTAAAACTACTGTTACTAGTTTAACTGGATTTTTAGCTGAAGAGTGTGGTATTTCAACATTGGTGGCAGGGAATATCGGTACGCCTGTTTTGGATGCGTGGATTTTAGCTGAGCAAAAACGACAATATCCAGAATTAATTGTTTTAGAGTTGTCAAGCTTTCAGTTGGAAGTTACCTACTCACTTAAATATGCGAGTAGTACAGTTTTAAATATTTCTGAAGATCATTTGGATCGTTATCGTGATTTGCTGGAATATGCGTATGTTAAAGCAAATATCTTTAATAATAGTAAAGTTCAAGTACTTAATTTAGCTGATCCAGTTGTGGTGGCGATGCTACGAAATAATTTAGCACAGATTGGTTTTGCTGCAAATAATTCTGAATATGGCTTGAGCGAAGTTGATAATAAGCTATGGCTAAGAGTTGCAGGTGAAAATTATTTGTCGACCGATGAGTTACAACTAGTTGGTCGCCATAATTTTATGAATGTTTTAGCTTGTTTGGCATTGTTAAGTGGCGCTGGATATGCATTAGAGCAGTTTAAAGTTCCATTATCCAAATTTGTTGGACTTGAGCATCGTATGCAAAAAATCTGTGAGCAAGATGGTGTACTGTTTATTGAAGATTCTAAAGGAACTAATGTTGGCGCAGTAATCGCTGGTGTAGATGGAATTGATCGACCAATTCACTTGATTTTAGGTGGTGATGGTAAGGGTCAAGATTTTACTCCACTTCGTGAACTAGTTTTACGGAAATGTAAGTCTGTAGCTTTAATTGGACAAGATGCTGCACAATTGGCTGAGGTGTTGGCTGGGATTCCCAGTATTACACGTCACTCTACTTTGCCAGATGCGGTTAATGCATGTATGAGTCTTGCCGTAGCAGGTGATGCCGTTATTTTATCTCCAGCCTGCGCATCGTGGGATATGTTCACTAATTATAAACATCGTGCTCAAGTTTTTATTGATTCAATTTATGCGTATTCTAAATAAAATTTTTCGTTGGTTAACGACCGATCAGCAAAAACCAGGTACTTCCACGTTGGATAATAATATTTTATTTTCAGCCATTATTCTTTTAACTATCGGCATGGTGATGGTTTATTCTGCTTCAATTGCTTATGCGGGGAAGGATTCTGGTACTGGTAATCAATATTATTATTTTATTCGTCACATTATTGCAATTGCCTTAGGTGCTGCTGCTGGTGCATTAGCATTTTCTCGACCAACTATGTTTTGGAAGCGCAATGCTAATAAAATTATCGCTGGAGTTTTGCTTCTTTTGATTGCGGTGTTGATTCCGCATGTTGGGCGTTTAGTTAATGGATCACGACGTTGGTTACCATTAGGATTTCTTAGCTTGCAACCTTCTGAATTAGCAAAGTTAGGTATTGCAATTTACATGTCAAATTATTTTTGTGGTAAATCCTTGAATATGGATAAATTCTTTAAGGATGTTATGCCTGTTGTTGCAACTTTGCTTTGCACTTGTGCTTTGTTGTTGGCTGAGCCAGATATGGGTTCAACTACAGTTGTGTTCATTATTGCGTTAACAATTCTTTACCTTTCTGATCTTGATGTGCGAGTTTTTCTTGGGACTTTTTTAGCTGGTGGAGTTGCGTTTGTATTACTAATTATTTTTGAACCATATCGAATGAAGCGTGTTACTGGATTTTTAAATCCATTTGATGATCCACTTGGTAAAGGTTATCAATTGACACATTCGTTGTTGGCATTTGGGCACGGTGGGTGGTTTGGTGTTGGTTTGGGTAATAGTATTGAAAAGTTATTTTATTTGCCTGAAGCGCATACTGATTTTATTATGGCAATCATCGGCGAAGAATTTGGTGTCGCTGGTGTTTTAGTGATCTTGTTATTATTTTGGATTATTTTTTATCGTGGGTTTACCGTTGTTGCTACTGAAGCGAAGCGTATCCCTGGTAGAAAATTTCAAGGGTTATTAGCTCAATCGATTAGTGTCTGGTTTTTTGCTCAAGCAGTAGTAAATATTGGGGTTGCAATTGGAATGTTGCCTACAAAAGGTTTGACTTTACCATTTGTGTCATTTGGTGGTAGCTCAATTTTGGTTAATTGCATTGCCTTGGCAGTGTTGTTAAAAATTGATTATGAGAATAAACAGATTAAACAAGGTCCGCATACACCATGAAAAAAACCATAATTATTAGTGCTGGTGGTACTGGTGGGCATATTTTTCCTGCTTTGGCAATAGCCAAGCAACTCAAAGATAATTATGATATTGTCTGGGTTGGTGCTAAAACAGGTTTGGAAAATACGCTTGTTCCACAACATGGATTCTTGCTTGAGACTGTGACGGTTGCTGGTGTGAGAAATAAAGGCGTATTGCGTAAGTTACTCTTACCGTTTACATTGCTGCGTGCTCATTTAGAATGTCTGAAAATTTTACTTAAGCATCGTACTGCATTAGTTGTTGGGTTTGGTGGATATGCGACTTTCCCAATTGCTTTAACTGCTAAGTTGTTAGCAAAACCGGTGGTGATTCATGAACAAAATTCAGTTGCTGGATTGACCAATCGCCTTTTAGCTAAAGTTGCCAATAAAGTATTAGTTGCTTTTCCAAAGGTTTTGCCAAGTTCTAAGACTAGTCTAGTTGGTAATCCTGTGCGCCAAGAAATTATTGCGGCATTTCATAATAAAAATCTACAGAGTGAAGATAGTGTTGGGTTACGCGTTTTAATTGTTGGAGGCAGTCTTGGTGCCAAGGCTTTAAACGATAATGTTCCATTGGCATTGGCTAAGTTGGGTAATAAGATAGCACACGTTACTCATCAGGTAGGTCGAAGTGAAGTTGATGAAATTGCTAAAATTTATCAGCAAAATAATATTAGTGCAAAGGTTGTGAATTTTATTGATGATATGGCGAGCGCATATGCTAGTGTTGACTTAATTATTTGTCGTGCTGGCGCTTCAACTGTGGCAGAAGTATCTTGCGCTGGTATTGCAGCCATTTTTGTGCCTTATCCATATGCGGTAGATGATCATCAAACGATTAATACCCTACAGTTAGTTGCTGCTGGAGCCGCCAAACTATTGCCACAGACTAATTTAACCCCAGATTTATTAGCTGAGCTAATTGATGACTTAAGCTATGTTAAATGTAAAGCAATGGGGGAAAATGCACGTAATATTGGGATAGTGGATAGTACAGAGCAAATTTGTCGTTATATAATTGAACAAATCAAGTAATTTTAGTTAGGTTAATTTTGGAGTATTGTTAATGCAAAAATTTGCGAATTATGCTGTAAATGTTAGCCGTGGTCGTGTATACTCTGAAGCTTCACCACAGTATCGCAGTGATTTTCAACGTGATCGTGATCGGGTTATTCATTCGAGTGCTTTTCGCCGTTTGGAATATAAAACTCAAGTGTTTATTAATCATGAGGGTGATTTGTTTCGCACTCGTCTGACGCACAGTCTTGAAGTTGCACAAGTCGGTCGTTCTATTGCTAATGCTTTAGATTTAAATGTGGATTTGGTTGAAGCAATTTGCCTTGCTCATGATCTGGGACATACTCCATTTGGACACAGTGGGCAGGATGTACTCAACGAATGCATGATGAAACATGGTGAGCATTTTGAGCATAATTTACAATCCTTGAGAATAGTTACGCAACTTGAAGAACGTTATGCCGAATTTGATGGTTTAAATTTAACCTTTGAAACGCTTGAGGGTATTTTAAAACATTGTAGCTTGGCTAAAGCAGCTGAGCTTGGTGAGTTAGGTATGCGCTTTATTAATCAGCAACAGCCAAGTTTAGAGGCACAATTATCTAATATTGCCGATGAGTTAGCCTACAATTTTCATGATTTAGATGATGGTCTACGCGCAAACTTATTGAATTTGGAACAACTTGAAGAAGTTGAAATTATTCGTGGTGAATTATCTCGTATTACGCATAAATATCCTAAATTAACTGGTCGTCGCTTACATAAAGAGTTAGTGAGGCATTTAATTAATACTACGATTTATGAATTGATCGATAATTGCCAAACCAATTTGGCTAAGCATAAACCTCAATCGATCGAAGATGTGCGTTTATTACCAGCGATTATTCAATATAGTCCTGAGAGCTTTTCCAAACAACGTGAATTAAAAAAATTCTTACATAAAAATATGTACAAACATTATACAGTAATGCAATTACGCCACAAGGCTGAGCAAGTTGTGCGCTCATTATTTACTGCGTTTATCAGCGAACCACGCCTATTGCCAGATCAGTTTCAGGCTCGAATTGCTGGTGATGGTTTAGTGCGGGTAGTTGCGGATTATATTTCTGGAATGACAGATCGTTATGCATTTCGTTTATACAATCGTTTATTTACGGTTGAGAGTGTCTAGAGAGTACGATTATGGTTACAATTAAAAGTAATTTTCATGATATTGAGAGCTGGCTAACTGCGCAGCGTCCGCATTTCTCAGCATCAGAAATAGAAAAATTTGAGCAAGCAATTGATCTTGCCGAACAGTACTATAATGGTCAGGTTTTTTACCCAACTAAAGTTAATTTGATGTTACATGCTTTGAATTGCGCAGAACAAATTGCCAGCTTACATTTATATGCTGATACCGTGGTTGCAACAATTTTATATGCGTTGCCACGTTATGCGACTAATTGGGAAGATGTAGTTAAAAAATTTGGTAGAAAAGTCATTGAGTTAATTGATGGGGTGAATCGAGTTACGCAAATTCGTAAAATCGGTGATTTAGATTTAGCGGTTGATGAAAACGAGAAAAAAGCCCAAATTGAAATAATTCGCAAAATGCTCTTAGCAATGGCAAGTGATATTCGGATTGTGTTAATTGTGTTGGTTGGGCGCGGCGAGTTAATGCTTAATCTAAAAAGTTGTGAAGATTTGGCTTTGCAACATAAGATTGCGTTAGAAACTATGGAGATTTTTGCGCCACTAGCAAATCGCCTTGGGGTGTGGCAGATTAAGTGGGAGCTTGAAGATCTTTCATTTAAATATTTACATCCCGAAGAATATAAGCGTATTGCTAAGCTTTTAGATGAAACCCGTCAAGAGCGTTTAGATTATATTGAAAATATGAAGTCTTTTTTATCTAGTCAGATGGAAGAGAGTGGAATAAAAGATTATCAAGTTTCGGGTCGAGCAAAACATATTTATTCAATTTGGAAGAAAATGTCCAAAAAGAACTATGATTTTGATGGCTTATATGATATTCGTGCATTACGTGTGCTTGTGCGTGAAATTAAAGATTGCTATACCGTTTTGGGTATCGTACACACTAAATACTCGCCAGTGCCTGGTGAGTTTGATGATTATATTTCTAATCCGAAGTCGAATAATTATCAGAGTTTACACACTTGTGTTTTTGGTCCTGATAATCGAGTGGTTGAAATACAAATCCGTACCTTTGCGATGCATGATCATGCTGAGTATGGAATGGCCGCACATTGGCGTTATAAAGAAGGTGGTGAAAATAACCCTCAATTTGAAGAAAAAATTGCTTGGGTGCGGCAAATTTTGGATTGGCAAGATGAGCTTAGTGAGCGTGATGATTTAACCGATATGTTCAAGAATGAACTATTTAGTGATATGATCTATGTGATGACACCAAATGGTAAGGTGATTACAATTCCAAGTGGTGCAACGCCAATTGATTTTGCTTATGCGGTGCATAGCAATGTTGGTCACCGTTGCCGTGGTGCAAAAGTTGATGGGCAAATTGTACCATTATCAACGCCTCTGCAAAATGGTCAACGTGTGGAAATTTTGACTGTAAAAGAAGGTGGGCCGAGTATTAACTGGCTGCATGAAGGATGGATTAAAAGTGCTAAAGCCATTGGTCATGTGCGGCGTTATATTCGTAATTTGCATAATGAAGATTTTTATGAAACTGGTAAAGAGATTTATGAGCGTGAATTAGCGAAATTTGTTGCAGCGGTGCGTCCCAAAACTGATGATATTGTTAGCAAAATGAGTCATACCAATGAAAAAGATCTGCAAATTGCGATTGGTAAAGGCGATGTTTCACCGATGGCATTGCGTGATGCTATTGAAAAACTAATTGCGCAGCATGTCCCGCAGCCAAAAGTGGATTTAACCGCAGTTGAGTTGGAAAAACAGTTACAAGAACGGCAAGATAAAGGGCAAAATCAACAACAAGCCAAAAGTGGTAGTGTTTTAGTTGATGGAGTTAGCGGAATTGTAACTAAGTTAGCCAAGTGCTGTAAGCCAATTCCTGGTGATAGTATTGCTGGCTTTATTACTCAGGGTAGTGGTGTTGCGGTGCATCGGGTTGGTTGTAGTGATTTTGACCGTCAAGCATTATTACACCCACACAAAGTTACGCAAGTGAGTTGGGCTGGTTCAGCTAAAAACTCAATTTTCAGTGCTGACCTTGAAGTTATTGCAAATGATCGTCAGGGTTTATTGCGTGATTTAACAGATTTGTTTGCGATGAGTAAATTGCATATTTTAGGCCTGCGTAGTGTTTCACGAAATAATAAGGCAATTATGACTTTTACGATTCAGGTCAACGGTGCTGAATTTAATTTTGCGAATTTGATTGGCAAGGTTTTTAACGTAAATGGAGTTATGGAAGTGGTACGTAAATAGCTTGAATAGGGTAGAATGCTGGGTTTAGTTATGAATGTTGATAAATTATTAAGTATATATTGGAAGGAATTTGATGAAGACGATTGAAGTTTTACGCGCGGTTTATAACGATAAAGAAGTTTTGAAGAAAATCCGTAAGTCAATGGATGAATATGCATTGAATTTGCGCTCAATGGATCAGTTAAAATTGGATAGTAAAGAAATTGAGGCTTTTGTTAAAGAAACTTATGGTATAACGCCAACGATGTTTAAAAAAATTGTCAAAGCGAGTATGACACAAAATGATAATGTGGATGAAGTTATTGATGAATTACAAATGATTCGTGAAATTGCTAAATCTGAATAGTTTGTTAGCGAAAAACAAATTTGACTTTTGCCGTGATATGAAGTAGAATTACGTCAGAGTTAATCAGTTACTTGAAAACTGGTGCTTGCAGAGGTTTATGGTAAAACGTGTATGCAAGTAAAAATAGCCAACCCACAGTTGGCTATTTTTATTTCTAAATCTAACTAGTCGTTTAATCTTTACAGATTCTTGTCATTGTCGGTTATTAAATAAATCTTCCTTTTGTCTATCACCTTCATTTATTATTAGTTTCTTATCGTGTTTAAAAGTTTGATTTTGAGCGTATACCTAGCTTATATTTAGCGCAAAAATAAACTTCAACTTATGTTAATATACATCCTTATTAATATACATCCTTATGAATGCATACTCCCAAGATCTAAGAAATAAGGTAATTG
>CAZZAV010000019.1:0-43780 GCA_964652705.1 uncultured Neisseria sp. | reverse complement strand
ATGAGTGTTTTTCTGATGTTACCTCTGTGTTCTAATTTATTAACCCCATACTGTTGATTGTTATTGTTATGCTATAATCTAGACCTCTTTATAAAAGGTTTTATTGCCATGTCAGCACCAGTCACAAATAAAAAAATCTTATGGACGATCTTTCTAACTATTTTAATTGATATGCTTGGAATTGGCATTTTAATTCCAGTTTTTCCTATGCTAGTTGTACCAAGCTCACCATTTCGTGTAACTCCTGATAGCTGGAGTGCTGCCGAGGGATTCATTATGTTGGGCTGGTTGATGACCAGCTTTCCTTTAGCACAGTTTTTTTGTGCACCAATATTAGGTCAATTAGCTGATCGCTACGGACGGCGCCGTGTACTTGCGTTATCTATTAGTGGAACTGCAGCATCCTATATATTATTTGCCCTTGGTGTATTGAGTAAAAATATACCATTAATGTTTATTGCTCGGGCATTAGATGGTGCTTCTGGTGGAAATATCTCTGTTGCACAGGCAGTGATTGGTGATATTAGTAGTCCGCAAAATCGTGCTAAAAATTTTGGGTTAATTGGGATGGCATTTGGTCTTGGATTTATCATTGGACCATTTATTGGTGGTAAATTATCTGATGCTGGTTTAGTTAGCTGGTTTGATGTTGCAACCCCATTTTGGTTTGCTGCCATATTAAGTATTACGAATGTATTATTAGTGCTTAAGTTCTTGCCTGAAACGCTGAAGGTTCGTAGTGATAAACGAATTGATATTACTCGACCAATCCAGAATGTGATTAAAGCATTTAGTTCAACTGGCTTGAAGAATATTATTCCTGCGACTTTTTTGTTTAATGCAGGTTTTACTTTTTATACCACTTTCTGGGGCGTGATTCTTGCGGATCAATTTGGTTTTACTCAAGGTCATATTGGAAATTATTTTGCTTATATTGGAATCATGATTATTTTGGCGCAAGGCGTTTTGGTTCGTCGTTTGTCAGGTAAAATCGCTGATTATAAAGTATTGCGCTATTCTTTGTTTGGTACTGGGCTATGCTTATTAGCGTATTATTTTATTCCAGTAACCCATGCAAGTTGGATTTATTATATTCCACCATTTATGGCGGCGTCAAATGCTTTGACATTTGCATTTAGCGCTGCATTAATTACTCGTGTAACCCCGACGAATATTCGTGGTGAAGCCATGGGAATTAGTTCTAGTGCTAATGCCTTAGCTCAAGCAATTCCAGCTATTTTAGCGGGTTATATGGCAAGTCATCATCCACGCTTGCCTATTTTGGTTGGTAGTTTATGTATTTTTGCTGGAGGATTTTTATTCCGTTATTTATTTAAACCACAACGCTACCAAGAATCTGCAGTAAAGTAAAGGTGTAAAATGTTAATTGATTTTGAATTATTAACTAAGATTTTGGTGGTGTTATTTTTGGCAGTAATGTCACCTGGTCCAGATTTTGTGATGGTTTTACGTAATTCTTTACGTCACGGGCGCGGCGCTGGATTGGCCTCCGCCTTTGGTGTTGCTTGTGGTTGTTTACTCTCGTTTACTTTAGTTGTTTTGGGATTAAAGATCTTATTTAGTTATCATATAATTAAAGTTGCATTTAGCCTTATTTGTGGTGTGTATTTAATGTACATTGGTTTTTTGAGTGTTCGTAATAAATCTCAACACCAACAATTATTTGGTGAAAAGCATACTAGTGTGCATTTATGGCGTTATTTTAAAAATGGTCTGTTGACCAATTTATTTAACCCTAAGTTATATACTTTATCAGCTGCAATTTTAACTTATACTGAACAACAGCATCCGAGCTTGGCGACAAATGTTGCGATTGTGATTGGGCAAGGAATTATGGCATTATTGTGGTTTTCCGCTGTTAGCATAGTTTTTAGTTATTCACGAGTGCAGAACGCTTATTTGCAAAAAGAGCGGTTGATTAATATATTAGTTGGGGTGATCTTTATAGTTCTTGGTATAAGAATTATATTGGGTTAACTTTGTAGATATATTTTGTTCTATATTTTTGGTGAATACTTATTGAATAAGCCTCTGATAGATTTCAGAGGCTTATTTTAATGACTACACTAGATTAACGACAGCCAAGTAACTTAGCTGTTGGTTCTTCGCCAGAAAAGTCGCAACGTACAAGTAATTTATTAGGTGTAGTTGCAAAGAATTGAACTTCGTAAGTTCCTGGAAACTTATCAATCCAAGTGAAGTCTTGTGGAGTCTCTGTTTGTACTTTGGTATGTGGGAATTGACGACGAATCAAACAATTATTTTGAACGTCTTGCAAAGTAGTTGATGAATAAATCTGTAATTTTCCACATTTCAAATTACTCATGTCTAAGGAGTCACTTGCAAATGAAATCATTGGCAACATTAATAAACTAAGTAATAATTTACGCATAATAGTCCTCCGTAATTGACTGAATTAAATGATTATTTTTGTTATTTTGAGTGAGTTTATCCGTTTTAACGGCAGCCATTTACAACTTGATTAGGATCTTGGCGTGCGAAATCACAAATAACTTTTTGATTAGTCGCTGTATTTGTAAAACTTACTTCATATAAGCCTAGATATAGGCCATCCGTAACCATCTGTTGTTTGTGTACGGTGCATTTATCTTGGATCTGTTTCAAAGTAGTTGCAGAATTGATTTTTAAATCCCCACAAGCTAAATTATTCATGTCCACGTTGCTGGCAATAGCAAAACCAGAAACTATTAGCAATGGTAGTAATAATTTACGCATTTGAATCCTCCCGAAATAGTTTAGTTTGAGCACTTGTTTGTGTTTCCACTTTGTTGTTTTTATCAAAGTTTTACGTATAAAACTTCGGTTATTTAACAACGTCTAGTATTGCATTATACAGTTCAATAGCTGGATTAATCAATAAAATCTTTATTTTACTGGGGTCTTTGTATGCGATTAAAGATGGATACTTATTTTATTGATGAAATTTAGCCAATATGGTTGACTTTAGGTTGTAAAGTATGCTTGTTTGTTCATTTTTAGTGAAATAATTAACATTATAATAGCTAAAGGTATCATGATGTAATCTCCTGTATGACCAGGAGCATGACCCGTAACATGAATTGGTTTTAGGAACATAAAAAGCATACGAAATGTGTATTCAACTATCATTAGCAGGTACATTAAAGGAATTAATTTTTGATAACGCCAAATAACTATAACATAAATAATACCAATTATTGCTTGAGAAAGTCCCCATAAATTAAAAATTAATATAATGGTTTCGGCCGCGTTATGTGAAAAAACATTGAGAGGTATAGTCGCAATACTTTGTGCTCCACCATCTGGTGCGAACATGTGAATACAGCTTCTGGCTAGGGTAACGATGGTAATAAGTACAAATACATGTTTGGCTAGTGAATGTCCGGTGTAATTATTGTCAATTTGTTTGGGAAAGATTTTATTTATCATATATTTCACTCTATAATTGAGGTAATGGTGGTATTAATTTGCGAAGTAATTATACTCCAGTTGATTTTTAGGCTGTATATTTATTTTTAATAAGATATCTCTCGACATTTCAGATGGGCTTCATGTGATTTATCTTGGTAAATTAAATTTTTTTAATCGATTTGATTCGTTAGAAAATAGTACGACTACTTCAAAATTAACTATAATTAGCTTTAATATTATCGATTTGCTTATGGTAAAATCAAGGCTTATTTTAACCTGTGAATAATTGTCTACATTTATGAAAAAAATATTACTTACAAGCTTACTTAGCTTGTTATCACGACTGCCGCTTTGTGCTATTCGCTGGTTAGGTGGAACAGTTGGGCTAATCTCATTGCGCTTATCTAATAAATCAGCAAAGCGTTTACCGCATAATTTATTGATCACAGGCTTGGCAACTTCTGAAACAGTTGAGCAAATGACACGTGATACCGCAAAAGCTTTAGGTATGACTTTAGTTGAGGCAGCGTTAATTGCCTGGCGTAAAGATCGGCGTTTAATTGATAAATTATCTAGTGTTGATGAGAGTTTTTATGAAGTAAAGCGTTTGATGGAAGCTGGACAAAATATAGTATTCCTAACGCCGCATATTGGTAATTTTGAGGTTGCGGTTAAATATTTTGCCTATCATTTGCCGATGAATATTCAGATATTGTATAAACCCTCCAAAGATCCAGTTATTGAAGAAATTATGCTTTCGGGGCGTACAGAAAATAATATTACACCTGTGCCAACTACTCGTAAAGGTGTGATTAGCTTAATTAAGCATTTGAAAAATGGCGGGTGCATTGGAGTCTTGCCAGATAATGTTGCATCTGGCGGGGATGGTGAGTGGGTTAAGTTTTTTGGGCAAGATGTTTATGCCACGTCTTTGGCAGCTAAAATTTGTCAGATGCCAAATACGCACGTGGTTATTGTGCAAAATTTACGTACAAAAACAGGCTTTAGTTCGAAATGTATTCCATTTAAACCAAGCAATAATGAAACTCATGATATTATGCAAGAGTTATACAGTGCAATTGAATTATTAGTTCGTGAAGCACCAGAACAGTATTATTGGTCGTATGATCGCTTCCGTCATCCAGAAAGCGCCAAGCCAAAGCCAATCATCTAGCATTTGCTAGCCATTAAAAGATGTGATCCGTTAGTTATTAGCATCAACTACCTTCTTTCACCCGCGTTTGTAAAGAGGTAGTTATGTTTAATAAAATTTTGATTTGTCTTGGAATTGGTTTTTTGCGTTTAGCAAGTTGGTTGCCAATGCCATTAACTCGTTTATTTGGCACAGCTATGGGGCTAATTGCGTATAAATTAATGTCAAAGCGCCGTCATATTGGTATGGTGAATTTAAATTTGTGCTTTCCTAAAAAAAGCTTAGCTGAAAAGCAGAAGATTTTGCGGCAACATTTTGCAGAATTATTTATAACTGGTCTAAATTACGGCCTAATGTTTGGGGCAAGTGAAAATAGAATTCGACGCCTGATAAAATATCGAGGTCTGGAAAATTTACAACAATATTATAAAAAACAACCAGTTGTTTTATTAGCTCCTCATTTTTTGGGGCTAGACCTTGGTGCACATCGTTCAACTATGGATATTTCAGGTTATACGATATTTTCTCAGCAGAGAAATGCCTATTTATCTAGGCGTATAAAGCAAGCAAGGATGCGATTTTCGCGTCTGAATGGTGGTGATGTTTTTTCTCGTCAAGAGGGTATACGTAAAATAGTCAAAAAGCTAAAACAAAATAAATTTGTTTTTTATTATTTGCCAGATCAAGATATGGATGAAAAAAGTTCAGTTTATGTGCCATTCTTTGCACATCCGACCTGCGCAACCTTAGATACGTTACCCAAGCTACTTAAACTATCTGGTGGGGTAGTAGTACCAATGGCAACTTATCGTGAAGGAAATGGATATGTGGTTGAATTTGGTTCAGTTTGGGAGAATTACCCTAGTGGTAATGTTGAAGAAGATGTCGCTCTTATGAATCGACAGATGGAAGTGATGATAAGTAAACATCCAAGTCAATATTTATGGATTCATAAACGGTTTAAAACTCAGCCTAATTTGCCACGTGGTAAGTTGTACGAAAGCTGTTAAAATTAATTGCCCTGGTGTAACTTAAAAGTTTTATTATTGTGTTAGCTCTTGGTAAGAGCGTAAGCATAAGATTTTGAGTAAAGAGAAGTATGCAGCAATTGTGTGAGGGTTTGCGCTAGATGAGATTAGAGAAATTATTGATACAAATAGGTTTAGGATTACTACGTGTGTTAAGTAGCCTGCCAATGCCAGTAATTAACGTATTGAGTAGTATATTAGGGTTTTTAGGTTATTATTGTATTAAGAAGCGCCGTAATGTCGGCTTGGTTAATTTAAACTTATGTTTTCCTGAAATGAGCGAGAAGGATAAGCAAAAATTAATGATGCAACACTTTAAGGAAGTAATGTGTTCTGCATTTTGTTATGGCTGGCTGTTTTATGCTAGTCAAGAAAAATTACGCCGGGTAATTAAGATTAAAGGTTTAGAAAATTATACAAAAGTACGTGGTATTCGCCCAGTCATTTATCTTGCGCCACATTTTTTGAATTTAGATATTGGTGCTAATCGGTTAACGTTAGAAACTCCTGGTTATAGTGTTTATTCCGCACAGCGTAATGCTTATTTGAACGAAAGAATTAAAGACGCGAGACTGCGGTTTATTAAAAATCAAGGTGGCGAAGTTTTTTCTCGGCAAGAAGGCTTGCGAAGCATCGTACGCAAAATGACGCAAACCATGATTCCATTTTATTATTTACCTGATCAAGATATGGATGAGAAAAATTCAGTTTATGTACCATTCTTTGCGCATCCAGTTTGTGCTACTTTGGATACTTTGCCAAAATTAACACAGTTGACGAATGCTGTAGTGATTCCAGTTGCGACATATCGTGAAGGCAATCATTACGTGATGGAGATTTCTTCGCCATTAGAGAATTATCCGACTGGGAGTGTGTTAGTCGATGTTGAGACCATGAATCGTCAAATTGAAAAAATGATTATGAAGCATCCAGCTCAGTATTTATGGATGCATAAACGTTTTAAAACACAACCGAATTTGCCACGTGGTAAATTATATGAAAATTGTTAAGGGATTTGGGTAAATGAAACAGGAGCTTATTAAACAACAACGTAAGGTTTATAGTCCAGAGCAATTGGCGCGGTTATTTCCGTATAGTTTGGGTGAGGATATTGGTAATGCCGTTAGTCACTGTGTTGGTGCACTGATTGGAATTGGTTTATTAATTAGTTTAGCTTGGATTGCTGGACGTTATGGTGATGCTGCTGATGGGGTTGCATTTATTTTTTATGGTATTACGATTGTATTTATGTTTACCATGAGTACAGTATATCATTCAATGGTAAATCATACCGCACGTGATGTACTTAAGCGCATGGATCATGTCGCAATTTTTATTCTAATCATTGGGACTTATACGCCGTATGTATTTAGTTTACTTAAGACACCGCGTGGGTATATTACGTATGCGGCATTATTGGTGATAACCATTATTGGGATTGTATTTAAAGCGATTTATGCTGGACGTTTTAAACGGTTTGGTACTTTAATTTATGTTTTAATGGGCTGGTTGTCGGTCATTTTATTACCGCAAATTGTTGCTAAATTGCCATTTATGGGTGTGATATTTTTTGTTGCAGGTGGGTTAATCTATACTATGGGAGCATTATTTTATGCGTTTAGCAAATTTAAATACTCGCATATGGTCTGGCATATCTTTGTAGTGCTTGCAGCGTTATCAATGTATTTTTCTATTGCACTATATATTTTACAGTATCGTGGGATTTAGTTCTTACGCTTGATAATTAACCTTTTGCGGATGTGAGCTATAAATCTGTAATGAAGTTTATGGTTTATAGTATTGTGAATATTTTTAGATTCGTACCAGTGTTCATATTATATATTTGAGTTTAGGTAGGTTGTTACTATACTACTTTTTTAATTGATTGAGTTTTGGTAAGGGTAATAACTCAGATATGAATAAAAATATGAATGTGAAACAAAGTGAGAAAAATAGCACTTATTCTGGAGCTTTGTTATTAGATCAAAATGAAAAATATTTGTTGAATTACAATAATTGGTTAAGTGAAAAAATTATTAATCAAATAGGACCTAAACGTAAATTAAAAATTCTGGATTTTGGCGCTGGAACAGGAACTTTGCTAAAGAAAATACAACAGAAAATTAATTTGCCGATTGATGCTGTAGAGTTAGATCCACAACAAAGAGCTATTTTGCGTAGTTGTGAGATAGTATGCTTTCAATCGGTGGATTTTATTGAAAATACTAAATACGATTTTATTTATACGTCTAATGTTCTTGAGCATATAGAAGATGATATTGGTTCAGTTCAGAAACTTTATTCATTATTAAATCCTGGTGGTAGTTTAGTCATTTATGTACCAGCATTAAGTGTGCTTTGGACTGCGCTTGATGATCGTGTTGGGCATTTTCGACGCTATAATAAAAAAGATTTGAATTTTAAGCTAATTAGCAGTGGTTTTGATGTTTGTGAATCATATTATTGTGACTCATTTGGTGGTATTTTGGCGTTGATTTTTAAATTAATCACAAGATCTGATACGCTACCTTCCGATCGATCTTTATGGATCTATGATCGTGTATTATTTCATTTAAATAAGATAACCGATCTACTTTTTAAGGGTTTCTTTGGTAAAAATATTTTTGTAGTAGCTAAAAAACCATTTATTTAAGTTTGTATAATGCAGCATGTGGAGAAATTATGCTCTTATTTTTATTAATATTATTTTCATTAAGCTCTTCTTTTCTTGGGGCGTGCTATGTTTCATCTAGTCCGAAAATTGCTTGGATGCATAAATCAGCTGTAATTTGGACTAGTTGGTGCGTGTTGGCTATTTGTACTATTTTGATTTGCTCTAACCGTGCGGTAATGGGATTAATTTTTAATAATGCTGCGGCAGATGTAGATTTTAGTCAGACGATTTCTACTCAATATTTACAAATTTTTATTACTGATCTATTCTACATTGCGCTTATCGGTGGAGTTTATCTATTACTTAATCGTAAATTTAAAATTGCTTCACCAATATTTCTGATTGGTCTGCTGGTTTTTTCTTTGGCAATTTATTTTCCTGGTATTCCTAGTGCTGATGGAGATAACTCATACGGACAATTTCTTATCCATCGTTATTCTGATTGGCAGCCACCATTATTTACTTTATGGTGGAATATTTTTCAGGTAAAAAGTGCCGCATTCATCATGAATATGCTAACTTATTATGGTGGTCTGATTTACATTAGTTATTATTTATTCAGAAAAAATTATCAGTGGCAAAATGATGTCTTAATTTTGTTTTGTTTTAATCCGCTGTTATTTACACAGTTGGCAATTGTGTGGAAAGATGTTGGATATACTGGTTTTTTTATTGATTGTGTAGCGATTTATCTTGCCCAAGAATTTGTTAAAAAGACCCCTTACAAAATCATGCTGTGGTTTGTGTACTTTACCTGCTTATTTCTAGCGGTAGGTTTTAGGTTAAATGGTATCTTTGCAGTTTTACCAATGGTGGTATTAGCATTTAATAAAATTGTGGGGGGGAAATATAAATACCGCAGTAAAACTCTAATAGTCAGTGCACTTAGCTTGTTTACAATCTTAGGTTATTTATTATTGAATAATATTATTACGTATAAGGTTTTTTCAGCGGAGAAAGTTTACCTGCAAACTTTTGCTATGCTTGGGGACATGGCATATATTGAGTGTAATACCAATCATGATTTTAAATTAAATTTAACTAATTTTGTTACGCAAAGTGAGGACTCCCGTGATAATTTATGTAATGATCAAATTATTAATCAATATAATTTAGATGCGGTATTTAATCCATGGGCTGGTTTTCCGCAAACATTGCATTTAGCTAAAAATCAGAGTGAAGCACAAAATATTCAACGGGAATGGTTGGGAGCTATTAGTCATTATCCATTAGTGTATATGGCTTATCGTGCTAGATTTCTTACGAATGATTTATTTTTTCAGTATTGGTATCCAACAGATGGCACTAGTCCAATTCAACAAAATTTAGCAATGATTGCCAATTATCAGCATTATGATATGAAGTTTTTATTTAGCCTGTTTTTGATTGGTGTTACTTTTGCGGTTTTACTGGGCTGTATAGTTGGCAGAAATTATAATTTGGCATTTTATTTATTGTTGTCTAGCTTATTACAAATGGTTAGTTATTATTTTTTAATTCCAGCTCATGCTGCGCGTTATTTCTTCTGGAATGATTTGTCAATGCTGCTGGCGGTAGTTTTATTTACGGTTGATTATAGAATAAGTACTAGCAAAAAAGATGTGGGTACAATCAAGCATAATCAGAAGAATAGAGATAATATGATAACAGCGAGCAAGAAGGTAAAAAAGGTTCGCAAATAATTTATTGATTTCAGTGTCTTTAGATTTAATTTATAAGTTAGAGTTATTTTTAATTAAGTTTAGTAGTAATATTTATTTTGAATAATGGAATAATTTTATAAGGGTCGCGATTTAAATGACTTATCAAGCACACAGTTCAGCAATAATTGACGCTGGAGCGCAGATCGGTGCCGCAACTAAAATTTGGCACTTTAGTCATATTTGTGGCGGTGCAGAAATTGGCGCAGGTTGCTCACTTGGGCAAAATGTTTTTGTGGGTAATGCTGTAAAAATTGGTAATAACGTTAAGATTCAAAATAACGTTTCGGTGTATGATGCCGTGCAAATTGAGGACGATGTATTTTGTGGACCCTCGATGGTTTTTACTAATGTATTTAATCCACGGAGTCACGTAATTCGTAAACATGAGTATCGTCAAACTTTGGTAAAACGAGGTGCAAGTATTGGAGCAAATGCCACAATTGTTTGTGGAAATACGATTGGTGAGTATGCATTTATTGGTGCTGGAACCGTTGTTAATAAAGATGTAAAATCTTATGCCATGATGGTTGGAGTTCCAGCACGCCAAATTGCTTGGGTTTGCCAATGTGGGGTTAAATTACGTTTTCAGCATGATGAAGCACAGTGCACAGAATGTGAGAGCCGATATGCTTTAATTAATGAACAATGTGTGCCAGTAACACATGGCTAGATTACGTGATTTATTTGCTCAACAGGATATTTCGCGCTTAGATAATCGAGTCTTATTAAGTCAAATTACAGGTTTTAGCTTTGCGCAATTAATTAGTCGTGATGATTATGAATTAACCAGCGATCAGTTACAACAGTATCAAGCTTGGTGTTTACGAGTATTGGCTGGTGAGCCACTAGCGTATATTCTGGGTAAAAAAGAATTTTACTCACGTGAATTTCAGGTTACGCCAGATACATTAATTCCACGTCCAGAGACGGAGCTACTCGTTGAGAAAGTCCTTGAGTTAGCACAGAAAAATGCACGGGTCGTTGATTTAGGAACTGGTAGTGGGTGTATTGCCATTAGTACTAAGTTGGAACGTCCTGATTTATGTGTTTTGGCAGTAGATAAATTTCCTGCAGCTTTGGCGGTTGCACGCAAAAATGCGGTTCATTTATCTGCCAAGGTGGAATTTGTCGAAAGTGATTGGTTTAGCAATCTTAGTGGTAAATTTGATCTTATTGTAAGTAATCCACCCTATATTGAAATTGGTGATCCACATTTACAGAATTTGCAATTTGAACCACAAACTGCACTTAGCGATTTTAGTGATGGTTTAAGTTGTATTCGAATGATTGCTGCAGGAGTAAATCAGTTTTTGAATTTTAATGGTTGGTTGATTGTTGAGCATGGTTATAATCAGGCACTTGCAGCGCAAGAGATTTTTCGCAATGTTGGGTTATCACAAGTAATTACATTGCAAGATTACGCCGGATTAGATCGAATTACACTTGGTCAGAAATTAAATTAAATATATTTTTAAGGAAACATAATGAGTAATCAGAATTTTCTAACTTCAACACCTGTGCCGCGGTTATTGCCAGTTTATAGTTGCGTGGCATTTTTGCTTAGTTTATTAATTGGGGTGACGGTTTTATTTACAGGGGATAATCAAAGCTTGTTTTTGGCAATTAATCATCAGCATGGCTTGATGCCAGATCAGGTTTGGCTGGCGTTTAATTTCTTTAGTTATTCTAAATTTTTTATTGTTCCGATGCTTTTAATTATTCTTAGCTTTGTGTGGCGGCGTGATAAATTACCAAATGTAATTTTGTTGATTATTCTTTATTTTGCGGTATTTGCTGGGTTGAAGCATTTAATTGGTGAAGCACGCCCTTATATTGTGTTGCCTGAGGGTAGTTTTTATTGGGTAAATATTTATGAAAATGCAGTAAAGTCAGCATATTTATCTTTTCCATCTGGTCATACTGGCAATATGGCGATTTTTGCATTTAGCTTAAATGTATTATTCTTTTCTAATAAAAAAGGTCTGCAATTTTTAATGTTGGCATTGGTCGTTGCAACAGCTCTAGCACGAATTTGTACAGGCTGGCATTGGCCATTGGATGTTTTAGCAAGTGGTTTAATTGGCTATACATTAGTTAAAATTAGTTTTGCGATTAATCTGAACTATTTCAAAAGAAGTAATCATGCGAGTTATTGAACATTTAAATCAAGCAACAAAGCCACTATTTAGTTATGAGATTGTGCCACCAGTGCGCGGTGGAGCAACTAATATTAGTGAAGTATTTGCAATTATTGAACAGTTATTGCCTTATAACCCAAAGTGGATTAATGTTACGACACATGCTTCATCATTATTGTATGTTGAAAAAACTGATGGTTCAATTATTAAGCGTGTGCACAAAAAACGTCCGGGTACAATGGGAATTTGTGGTGTTATTCAAAACAAATATGGTATTGATGCGGTTGCACATGTCTTGTGTCAAGGATTTTCGCAACAAGAAACTGAAGATGCCCTAATTGAACTAAATTATATGGGAATTGATAATATTTTGGCTCTTAAAGGTGATAATCTTAATTATAAACGTCAATTGGAAGATGGTGAATATAGTAATAAACATGCCGTTGATTTAGTTAAGCAAGTTGCTAAAATGCGCCAAGGATTATTTCTTGGAGATACGGAGTATCCTGCGTTAGATTTTTGCATGGGTGTTGCCAGTTATCCAGAGAAACATTTTGAAGCGGCGAATCAAGAGCTGAATATTGAATATTTGAAGCAAAAAGTTGCAGCTGGTGCTGAATATGTTGTTACTCAAATGTTTTTTGATAATCAGAAGTATTTTTCCTTTGTCAAAGCTTGTCGTGAAGCTGGCATTATGGTGCCAATTATCCCAGGAATTAAAGTTTTAAAGAGTGCAAATCAAATTAATAGCTTGCCGCGTTTATTTCATGTTGATTTACCGCATGATTTAGTGGCACAATTATTGGCTGCGCCACAAGATGCGGTTCAAATCGGTAAGAATTGGGCAAAAACTCAGGTGCGAGAATTGATTGAAGCTGGTGTACCGTGTGTGCATTTCTTCTTAATGAATGACGTTAGCAGTGTATTAGATGTAATTAATGAATATAAATAATTGAGTTGAACTGGGGAATCTATTTTGCGTAAGCCGTTGATTGGAATCACATCAAATGTTGAGAATATTACTGCGTTAAGTAATAATAGTGATGAATTTGTTTTTGTGCGGGCGAATTACGTCAGTGCAATTGTGGAAAATGGCGGAATCCCACTAATTATTAATAGTAAAATGAGTCAAATTGATGCGGAACATTTAGTTGAGCGTTTAGATGGTGTTTTATTTATTGGTGGTCAGGATGTTGATTCGAATTGTTACGGCGAAGTGTGTGAAATTGACTATCACCATGAAATATTGGATTCAGGAACACCTTACAAACGTCCGTTACGGGATAAGCCTAATTATGAGCGTGATCAATTTGAAATCGCCCTATATTTGGCGGCCAAGCAGCGTAAATTGCCCGTTGTAGGGATTTGTCGTGGTTATCAATTAATTAACGTAGCTGAAGGTGGTAATTTATTTCAAGAAATTCCGATTCATGATGTAATGCACACGATTACTGAGGGTGAAATAATTCCAGATCATGAAATTATGATTAGTGAGGGTTCACATGCACATGAAGTTTTTGGCTCCACGTGTTTTTTTACGTGCTCAATTCATCATCAAGGAATTAAAAACCTGGGCAAAGATCTAATTGCGACTGGTTTTGCTAAAGATGGATTGATTGAAGTGGTTGAGAGTAATGATCCAGAGCATTTTATGATTGGAATGCAAGGTCATCCAGAGCGGTCATGTAAACATTATGATGAGCATAATTATTTATTTCAGGCTTTTATTGAAGCGTGTAAGGAGCATCGGAGTAAGTCGTAGTTGTTAAATCTACGCCATTTCATGTAACGTTTGGCCTGAGATAATTTGCTGATTTGTGATTAATTAAGGGAATTAGATGTTTAAAAGTTTGATTAGATTGTTGGTGAACTGTCTTTTAATTAGTGTATTTTCTCTATCTGTGGCAAATGCTAGCCAATTGATCGAGGAATCCGGAGTCGCGACAGTGAATTTACAAAAATTTGTTATAATTGGGGTTGATGGCTCAAATGGTGTTGAACTGCGTAAGGTTTATCGTTCAGAGCATCTTAAGTATTGGGGGGACTTTAATCAACAAGGTCGCTTGGTGCTTGGTGGGCCTTTAACTGATAAATTTGGTAGTTTGATTGTGGTGCGTGCTGAATCATTCACCGCGGCACAATTAATGGCTAAAAATGATCCTTATGTGAAGCACGGGATATTCAAAGAAACTCAAATTCACCCGTTTACTCAAGTTTTTCCAGTACCATAATTTATTTGTTTCTGTAATTAGTTTTTACTATTAGTTTTGACTGAGTAGTTTGTTTTATTTTAAGATAAATTAGAAAATTGTGGTTTTAATGAACATCATAACTATTTTGAAATCAATGATTTGGTTATGTTATAATGTTTTTAGTTTTGTCAAGATTATGATGCATAAGGTTAATTTTTAAAATTATGCATGGTCGAGATGTTTTGTTAATAAATTTAATGGGTATTTGAATGAAAAAATCTTTATTAATTCTTTTGGCAACCGCTGGCTTAGCTAGCAATGCTTTTGCAGCTAAAACTTGTGCTAATCCAATTGCTGAGTTAGATACTAGTTTTGGTAAAATTGATGTTCAGTTAAATCAAGATAAGGCACCAATTAGTACGGCAAATTTTGTGCAGTATGTAAAATCAGGTTTTTATGATGGTAAAATATTTCATCGCGTGATTCCTGGATTTATGATTCAAGGTGGTGGCTTCGATAAAAACATGACCGAAGATAAGAATACTAAAGCACCAATTGCAAATGAAGCTAGTAATGGTTTACATAATGATAAATATACTATTGCAATGGCGCGGACTAATGATCCAAATTCGGCAACTGCGCAGTTTTTCATTAACGTAAACTATAACGACTTTTTAAATTCTTCACCAAGTAACCCAGGTTATGCAGTATTTGGTAAAGTAATTAAAGGTCAAGATGTTGTTGATAAAATTGCTGGTGTATCTACAGGTACAGTTGGAATGAATCAAGATGTTCCAAATAGCCCAGTGATAATTAAATCAGCGAAAATGTTGGCGTGCCCGAAATAATTTGTTGAGTGATTTACGAAACGACCTTAAGACTAGATCTAAGGTCGTTTTTTATTTGTATTATTGACCAGAATTTAAAGAATTTAGGTTACATAATACTTAGGTGTGCTATAATTCGCAGATTTTTGAGGAAAAGCAATGGTTAAATCTAGTAAAATATTTGTGTTAATTGTGAAAAATGCACCGTATTCTACTATTTTATTTGCCACTCAAACCAAGATTATTAATTAAAGCTCACTATTTTTAGTGGGTTTTTTTTTATCATTTAGAAATTATAAGGAATGAGAAATGTTAGAGCAATTAATTTTAGATATGTACGATGTTGGAATGATTAAATTTGGCGAATTTACACTTAAATCTGGCAAAAAATCTTATGTGTATGCAGATATTCGTACGGCAATTTCTTATCCACAGATTTTCACAACATTATGTGATTTAATTTATGCCAAAATGAACGGTTTAAAATATGACTCGATTTGCGGTGTACCGTATTCGGCGTTAACTTTTGCGAGCGGTATTGCTTATGCGCATCGCATTCCGATGTTGTTGAAGCGTAAAGAAGCCAAAGAGTATGGCACCAAGAAGATTCTTGAAGGTAGCTATGCTGAAGGTGATACTTGTTTGATAATTGAAGATGTCGTAACCACAGGGATGAGCATTGGTGAAACTACGGTGGTTTTAGAAGACTTTGGTATTAAAGTTAAAGACATTGTGTGTTTTATAAATCGTAATCAGGGTGGTAAAGAGAAACTTGAATCTCAAGGATATAATTTGCATAGTATTACAGATTTATATGTTGTCTTAGATGTATTATTTAAGCATGGCAAAATTTCGGCGGCAGATAAAGCTCAAGCTGAAGCATTAATTGGAGTTTAAAATGGTTAAATGGCAAAAAGCTTATTTAAAATTAGCTAACGGACGAGTTTTTGAAGGTTTAGCTCCTGAGTGGCAAAGCCAAGATAGTTATGGTGAAGTTGTCTTTAATACCGGAATGACTGGTTACGAGGAAACCTTGACTGATCCATCATACTCAGGGCAAATATTAACGTTTACTTTTCCTATTTTAGGTAATTATGGTGTATCGGATGGTAAGTGTTGGGAATCACGAAAAATTCATGTCAAAGGTGTTGTCTGTGAAACAGTATTTGATAACCCGAGTCATTATTCTGCGCAAAAAAGTTTTCTGGCATGGCTACAAGAGCATCAAGTGCCAGTAATTTGCGGTTTGGATACACGTGAATTAACTAAAGTTATTCGTGAGTATGGTGTGCTAAGTGGTGTAATTACTAGTAACTCTGATTTGGTTGCTGAATTTAATGACAGTATGATGGTAAATTGGGTTGAGCGGGTTTCGCCAAAAGAAGCAATTGTAAGTGGTAATGGGAAGCATAAAGTTATTGTAGTAGATTGTGGTGCGAAAGAAAATATTGTGCGTTGCTTAGAGCAATTTGACGTGACGATTAAACGAGTGCCATTTGATTATGATTATACCAATGAAGACTATGCTGGTGTAATGTTATCAAATGGTCCTGGTGATCCGAAACAATGTGCGACAACCGCCGCAATTTTGGCCAAAGCCTTGCAAGGTAGTAAACCAATTTTTGGTATCTGTTTGGGCTCGCAGCTGATGGCATTAGCTATTGGTGCAAATACCTATAAATTAAAATATGGCCACCGTGGGCATAATCAGCCATGTATTGATTTGCGCCGCGATCGTTGTTATTTAACTTCACAAAATCATAGTTATGCAGTGGACGATGCAACTTTACCTGATGGCTGGGAAGTAACTTTCCGTCATTTAAATGATAATACTGTAGCTGGGATTAGCCATAAAATTAAACCTTTTTCGGCAGTACAGTTCCACCCTGAAGCCTCAAGTGGTCCACAAGATACATTTTACTTATTTGAACAATTTTATTCGCAAATCGTAGCAGGAGTAGGTCAATAAGATGAAAAATATTTTACTTTTAGGTTCTGGCGGTTTACGGGTTGGTCAAGCTGGTGAATTTGACTATTCTGGTTCGCAAGCGATTAAGGCTTTTAAAGAAGAAGGCTACCGCGTAATTTTGGTGAATCCAAATATTGCAACTGTGCAAACCGATAAATCAATGGCGGATGAGATTTATTTTGTGCCGTTACAGCAAGAATTTGTTGCACCAATTATTGCCAAAGAACAGATTAATTATATTGCTTTAGGTTTTGGCGGGCAAACTGCATTAAATTTGGGACTTGAACTGCATCATAGTGGGATTTTGGCAGAACATAATGTAAAAGTACTTGGTTCTAGTGTAACTACGATTGAAGCTACCGAAGATCGCGATATTTTTCGTGAGTATTTAGAGAAAAATTCGGTAAAGACTCCGAAAAGTAAATCAGCCACGAGCGTAGCTGAAGCAATTGCGGTCGGGCAAGAATTTGGTTATCCATTGATGTTGCGTGCAGCGTTTTCTCTTGGCGGCTTGGGTTCCGGTAAAGTTTTTGATGAAGTTGATTTAATTGATAAAGCTAGTAAAGCCCTAAGTGGCGCACCACAAGTTTTACTTGAAGAATATTTGACTGGTTGGAAAGAATTTGAATATGAGATCGTTCGTGATTTGAAAGGCAATAGCCTAACGATTTGTAATATGGAAAATCTTGATCCGATGGGAATTCATACTGGTGAAAGTATCGTGATTGCGCCAGCGCAAACCTTGAATGATGAAGAGCACCAGAATTTACGCAATATTTCCCTACGTTGTGCCGAGATTTTTAATATCGTCGGTGAATGTAACATTCAATTTTCGGTAAATCCAGCTAATGGCGATTACCGCGTAATTGAAATGAATCCACGTTTGTCACGTTCATCAGCTTTGGCATCAAAAGCGACAGGTTATCCCTTAGCGTTTGTTGCGGCAAAATTATGTTTGGGCTTTAGTTTAAATCAACTCACCAATCAGGTTACCAAGAAAACTACCGCGTTTTTTGAACCAGCCTTAGATTATGTTGTGGTGAAAATTCCACGCTGGGATACGCATAAATTACGTTTGGCAGATCGGCATATTGGTACCGAAATGAAATCGGTGGGTGAAGTCATGGGAATTGGGCGGACTTTCCCTGAAGCGCTGCAAAAAGCCGTGCAAATGTTGAATATTGGCGCTTCTGGTTTGCACGATTATTTGTGGCCAATCCATGATTTACGCCGCGAAATTGAATTTGCAACCGATAGACGGATTTTTGCTTTGTACAAATGGTTTTATTCGGGTGGTGATCTTTACGAAGCGCAACAATTATCGCGAATTGATTTCTGGTTTTTGAATCAAATTAAGCAAATTGCTGAAGTTGCGCTAATGGTGAAACATGATTTAACACCAGCTAATTTAAGGATTGCGAAACAGTTTGGTTTTAGCGATAAAAGTTTGGCAACTTTAACTGAGCAAGCTGAATTAAGCATTCGTCAGTTACGCCATGCACATAATATTCGTCCAATGGTTAAACAAATCGATACTTTGGCGGGCGAATTTGCCGCACAAACAAACTATCTTTACACTAGTTATCATGGGCGTTATCACGATATTAGTCCAGCCCAAGAAGTTTATGTAATTATTGGTTCTGGTCCATATTCAATTGGTTCATCAGTGGAGTTTGACTGGTGTACGGTGAATTTGGCGCGTCAATTACGTCTGCACGGTAAGCAAGTTATTATTATTAATTCGAATCCAGAAACGGTGTCGACTGATTATGATGAATCTGATCGTTTATATTTTGAGCCGCTAAGTTTAGAGCGAGTTTGTGATATTTTAGATTTTGAAAATGTGGTCGGGGTCTGTGTTAGCGTTGGTGGGCAAATTGCAAATAATTTGGCTTTGCCATTGCATCAATTAGGTTACCCAATTTTAGGAACTTCGCCTTTAGATATTGATAATGCCGAAGATCGGGCTAAATTTTCTTCGATGTTGAATGAATTAAATATTGATCAACCACGTTGGATTAATGCCAAAAGTAGTGAAGAAGTTCAGGCTTTTATTAGCGAAGTTAGCTTGCCAGTTTTAATTCGCCCATCGTATGTATTGTCAGGTGCGGCAATGAAAGTTGTGTCGGATCATAAAACCTTGGCGAGTTATTTGAGTGATGCGGTACTAATTTCAAATGATCATCCGGTAGTAATTTCACAATTTATTGAGAATGCTAAAGAATTAGAGATCGATGGAATTGCACAAAATGGACGAATCATCATTGACTCGATTAGTGAGCACGTTGAAAATGCTGGTGTTCATTCTGGAGATGCAACTTTAGTCTTCCCTCCTGAGCGTTTATACTTGAAAACAGTTACGCGTGCACGTGAAAGTGCTCGTAAAATTGTCAAAGCCTTGAATATTTCTGGTCCGTTTAATATGCAATTCATTGCTAAAAATAATGAATTAAAAGTAATTGAGTGTAATGTACGCGCATCGCGTTCCTTCCCGTTTATTTCCAAAGTAACAGGGCAAAATCTGGTTGAATTAATGGCTAAAGTATTTCTTGGTGAAGAAATTAGCCAAAAATACAATACCTTGGAATGTGGCGTGATCGGTGTCAAAAGTCCAGTATTCTCATATAATCGCTTTAAAGGCTCGGATCCAGTCGCGCAAGTAGAAATGTCTTCAACTGGTGAAGTTGCCTGCATCGGGAATGATATGCTTGAGACTTTTTACATGTCATGGTTGGGAGTTGGTCAACGCGTTGATAAAAAGGTAATTTTATTGAGTTTGGATGATAAATATAAGCAGAAATTATTACCGCTAGTGAAGCGTTTAAGCGAACAAGGTTGGTTATTTGTGGCAACTGGTGCGACACATGATTTGCTGGTTAATAGCGGGATTCAGTCCAAATTTGTGTTTAAAATTTCGGAGCAAGTTGAGCCGAATATTCAGCAGGAAATTATTCATAAACAAGTTGGTTTGATTATTAATTTACCGCAAGATGCGTATAATACTAAAGATAATTCTGATGGTTTCCGCATTCGTCGTTTAGCGATTGATTATCATATTCCATTGGTGACTAATTTTCAATTAAGTGAAATTTTGTTGGAAAGTTTGGCCGAATTTTATGATAAAGCTATTCCTGTACACTCATATCGCGAATTATTAAGTGGAGCAAATCATGGTTAATTTAATGCAGAAAGGCTTGGTAGCGCTCCAAGATTTGAATAAACAAGATATTTTAGATCTACTCGCGCATGCAAAGCTTTTTAAAGATGGTTTATGTAAAAATACTCTTGAAGGTAAAGTGTTAGCTTCATGTTTTTTTGAAGCCTCAACTCGGACGCGTTTATCTTTTGAATCAGCGGTGGCTTATTTGGGCGGTAAAACGATTGGTTTTGCCGATAGTAGTGCAACGTCGCAAGCAAATAAAGGCGAAAGCTTTGTGGATACTTTGCGTATGCTGAATGGCTATGCCGATGGCTTAATTATGCGCCATCCGAATGATGGCGCTGCGCGTTTGGCTTCGGAAATTATGACGATTCCAGTTATTAATGCGGGTGATGGGGCGAATCAGCATCCAACCCAAACACTACTGGATTTATTCTCGATTCAAGATAGCCAAGGTCAGTTGGAGGGAATTAATCTAGGTCTAATGGGTGATTTGAAATATAGTCGTACCATTCATTCTTTGATTGATGCCAGTAAACTATTCAAAATGCGCCTCTTCTTGATCGCGCCACCTGAATTACGCATTGCTAATGAAAATCTAATTGAATTAAAGCGCCATGGAATTAGTTATTCATTTCACTCAAATGCCGAAGAAGTGATTGATAAATTGGATTGCTTGTATCTTACGCGTCTGCAAAAAGAACGTTTTAGTGCTGATTTAAATTGTAGCTATGCAATTGATTTAGAGTTATTGGAACGCGCAAAGTCAAATTTGCGAATTCTGCATCCTTTACCGCGTTTGGAAGAATTACCCGCTGCAATTGATGCTACGCCGTATGCGTACTATTTTCAACAAGCGCAAAATGGTTTATTTGTCCGTCAGGCTTTGCTTGATGTGATTTTTGGAGGTTACCATGGATAAAAAAATTGGTGCAATTGCCAATGGAATTAATATTGATCATATTCCGCAAGGTAATGCGTGGCATATTTTGCGGTTATTAAAATTAGAGCGTAAATATCCAGTTGGAATTGGGCTAAATTTAGTTAGTAAGCGGATGGGTTTAAAAGATTTGGTTAAAGTCGAAAACTATCGTTTGACTACAGAACAATTACAAGCGGTAAGCATTTTTGCTTATGGCGCGAGTTATAGTGAAATTGAAGATTATCAGGTTGTGCGCAAATTTCAATTAACTTTACCTGAATCAATTGCGAATATTATTATCTGTCCAAATCATCGCTGTATTTCGCATCAACACCGTTCGCTGTTTAAATTGCGTGCTAGTAATGATAATTTAGTTGCAACTTGTCATTATTGCGAGCATAATTATGATTTGAAATCAATGACCGAGTTTAATATTTAATGAGATGGTCTTTTTAGTAGAAGAGTTTGATTTAGGTTAAATGTGGTAATTGGTAATAGCTTAGGCTTTGTGAGAGTGGTTTGAATTTAAAAATATTGGCGTTGGTGATTGAATAATTGTTTTTTGATGGATTCTTTTAATATTAGTTTAGGAAAACGTATGAAAAAAATAGTTTTGGTGCTTGGTATTGCAAGCGCCGCAACAAGCTTTGCATGTACGACAATTATTGTGGGTAAAGATGCAACTACTGATGGCTCAATTTTGATCGCTCGCAATGACGATGGTGGGAGTGCAAATAGCCCATCACATTTGATTTATCATCAGCCACGCGCTAAAGGTTATTTATTTAAGAGTGTTGAAGAAAATAAATACACCTACCAATTACCAGATAATTTAATGGGTTATACTGGTATGCCAGATTGGGGCACACGAAATACTGCAGGCGGTGGAACTTTTGAAGAAGTTGGTTTTAACGATGTAGGGGTTGGTATTTCAGCAACTGAAACTATTTTTAGTAATGCATCAACTTTGAAGGTTGATCCATATGTAACTGAAAGTGGTATTGTTGAGGAAGCTATTCCATCAATTTTATTGCCGCAAATTAAATCTGCGCGTCAAGGTGTGGAGATGCTCGGTAAAATTATTGAGACCACAGGTGCAGGCGAGGGATTTGGCGTAGCCTTTGTCGATGGCAAAGAAGCATGGTATTTGGAAAATGCTGGTGGTCATCAGTGGTTAGCGGTGCGCTTACCAGATGATTCTTATTTTGTGAGTGGGAATCAATCACGCTTGGGTGAGGTTGATCTTAAGGACACTAAAAATTATTTAGCATCACCAGATCTGATTGCATTTGCTGAAAAAAATGGTCTGTATAATCCAAAAATTGATGGGAAGTTTAATTTCCATAAGGTTTATGGTAAAAACGATACGACTAATCCATCAGTTTATAATAATGACGTGACTTATAACTATCAACGTGTAATCTCATTACAAGGTAAGTATACGCCAAGTACTTTAAAACATCCAGTGACAAATGGTGATTTTGCGGTATTTTTGAAACCAGAGCATAAATTAAGTGTGGCAGATGTTGAAAGTGGCCTACAAAGTTACTATCAAGGCACAAACATGGATCCATATACTAGCCAAAATCCACAAAGTAAGTATCGCCCAATTGCGGTATTTAGAACGCAGCAGTCACACGTTATGCAAGTGCGTGAGAAATTACCAGCTCCGATTGCAAATGTGACGTATGTTAATTTAGGTATGACAGCATTAAGTATCTATGTACCGTTTTATTATGGTGCGGTAATTCCTGAGTTTTATCAAATTGGTTCAGATACTGCAGATAATAAATCTGCTTTCTGGAAATTCCGTAAGTTACAAACCTTGGCAATGCAAAATTTCCCTAAATATGCCCCGATTGTTCAAGCAGGATTTGCTAGCTTAAATCAACAAATCACTAAGCAGCAAAAAGAGTTTGAAAAGCAATATGTTAAAGTTTATGCTAAAGATCCAAAAGCAGCGCAACAGTTGTTGGATCAGTTTACCAATCAAACTCAGGAGCAAGTCTTCACTGAAGTGGATAAATTGACCAATCAAATTTTAACTGACATGACCAATTCAGTAAATACGGCGTATCATTTTGAGGGTGCTTAATTTCTATTTATCAAAATATGCCGCAGTCAATTTGATTGCGGTTAGTTGCCTTAAATTAACATTCTGATTAGATTTGAGATGTTATAATATCGTAAGTATTTTAGATTGTTAATTATTAAATATTTGGTGAAGTAAGTAAACTATTTTTCTATAAAATTAAATCTGACTATAAAAATTTTTAGATTGTTAAGCCACTGATTGTCAGTGGTTTTTATTTAGTCGTATAAGGTATATAAATAATGCAAAATACTAAAAACAATAACTTTAATAATGCTGGTGATGTTAATATTAATAATATGCAACAGAATCAATCACAGATTAGATTCATATCTGAGCTTAATTATCATGAGCTCATCAAGGAGCGAGAGTATTGGCAAAAAAAGAGAAATGTTGAAGATGTAAAAAAATATAAAATGATTATTAAAGTATTACTGGTTGCTGTTGGTGTTTATGGCGTTTCATCTTTATTTAAGTTTTTTAGCTCAAGTTTTGAGGCACTTTCTTATTGGATGCAAACTTTTTCAATCTTTGGTGGGTTTGTTGGTATTATATTCTCACAAAAACCTACAAGAGTAGACGTTATAATTGATGACTCTTTAAGAGAAACTGAAGATTATATAAGATTAAAAGAAAATGATTAATAAACAGTTATATCAGCTAAAAAATGTAAATCCAGATAAAAATGGATATATGCAATTAAATAAACTTTACTCTAATTATCAAGATGAGTTTGTTATTAGTTTTGATTTGAAAATTATTCAGTGGTTTAATGCTTGTTTGTGTGCTCCACTTGGTGCAATTTTAGATAAATTAAATAATGATAGTTGGGTAACTGCAAAAATTGATTCATTAATAGGCAATAATATATTGCAACGTAATGAATTTTTATCTTATTATGGCTTTGATAAAATTCGAGACGATAAACATACGACGATCCGCTACTTAAAACTTCAGCCATCAGATAGTCGGTTTTTTAATAGTTATATTACAGATGAGTTGGTAAATCACCCAGCATTACCATCTTTAAGTGATCCATTGAAAAAAAAGATTACTGAGTCTATATATGAAATGTTTGTTAACGCGCAGATGCATAGCCAGACTAAATTTATTTATACTTGTGGACAATTTTTCCCCAAACATCACTCAATATGGTTTAGCATAACTGACTTAGGTGTTGGGTTTAAGCATAATATTAATCATAGATTTAATGCAGATTTAACCTCTGCTCAGGCTATAGAATGGGCTGTGAAAAATGGTCATACTACCAAAACAAATATTACTGGTGGAATTGGATTAGCATTACTAAAAGAGTTCATCGCTAAAAATAGTGGTACCATGCAGATAGTAAGTGGTGATGGATTTTATTCTTTTACTGCAAGCAATGAATGTAGTTATACTTTAGATTTTGAATTTCCAGGTACAATTATAACCATGGAATTTAAAACGAATGATAGTAATTCGTATTGCTTAGCTTCAGAAATAAGTGAGCAAAGTCTTTTTTAGGAAAATATAAAATGGAATCAGTGAAATTAATTATTTACAATATAATTGGTAATTCTTTTGGGGTTGAGGCTGATGATGGTGAAATAGTTCACAAAGCAATTATTCATGCTTTTAATGAGCAAAGAAACGTGCAATTAGATTTCCAGAATATTGAAATGATTACTTCAGCATTTTTGAATACGGCTGTTGGGCAATTATACCGTGATCATGGCACAGATTTTATTAGAAAACATCTTAGTGTTATTAATATGTTACCTGAAGATATGGCATTGCTAAAGCGTTCTGTTGACACTGCAAAATTATTTTATAGCGATCCAGACCGATTACAAAAATCAATTGATGAAATCTTAGGTGAATGAAATGGCAAATCGTTATGATAAAAATCAGGTTTCATTATTAGTTGGCAAAACTATATTTTTTGATGCGAATATACTTATTTATCTTTTTTGGTCATCAGCTTCTAATTGGGCAGAAAGAGAATACTCTTCCATATTTGGTAAATTACTGAAACAGAAGAATATATTCGTAGTTGATTTTATGGTGATTTCAGAAATAATTAATCGTGTTATTAGAATTGAGTATGCAAAGTACTTACTACAAAAAGCATTGACAAATAAACAGCTAACTTTTAAAAATTATCGTGATAGTCAAGATGGGCATCAGATGCTTAATGAAATTAATAACGTAATTGAGAATAAGCTCTTTTTGCATTTCGATATCGTTGAAAAGTCATTTAATGAATTAGATATTAAAAATCTATTATCTATAGATAAGTTAGATTTTAATGATAAGGCTCTGGTGCAAATTTGCAGTGAAAATAACTTTGTTTTGCTGACGAATGATGGTGATTTTATTGCAGCAGATATCGATATTCTATCTGCAAATAACCAGCTTATTAATGGATATTTGTAATCTTTATTTGGTGGGAATATTTATTTTGAGAATTTGAAAATAGATTTAATCTATTAGTGTTTGTCAGTTTAAAGTGCTAAATTTAGAAAAATTAGAACAAGTTATTTGTAATTAAATGAAAGTAAAGATTATGAGTGAATATCAATATTACGAATTTTATAGTTTAAATAAACCTTTATCTAAAGCTTGTAAATCTGAAATGCAAGCGATTTCAAGTGCAGCTAAATTTGGCACGCATAATGTGCAATACACCTATAACTCGGGAAATTTCAGCGGTGATGCTGAGGAGCTTTTGGCTGAATATTTTGATGTGTTATTGTATGTGAGTAAATTCGGTGATTTTCAGTTGACCTTGCGCTATAATCTTGAAGATTTAGATATTGCTGAATTAGAAGAGTTTTGGATGGACGATATTATTGAATTTTCAATGGTGGGTTCATCGGTGTTGGTTAATATCGAGATTAACGATGATAATCGCAAGTATAGTTGGATGGTTGGCGAGAAAATTTTAGCGGATTTATTACCGCTATATGATGAATTAAAGGCTGGCGAATTCCAATCATTGCAATTGGTACATTTAATTACCGCGATTCATGCGGGCTTGGATGACGGACATATTAGTACGTTGGTGGATGAATTATTGAAACCATTAACGGCAGCACAAAAAGCTTTGTTGAAGCACCTAGATATTTCATTGAGCGATTATTAAAATTATACTTGAGTACTTGATCTGTACTAACTTACACTACAAGAAATGGAGGACGTTATGTCCAAACAATTAAATAAAATTGATAATGAAGACTCAACTCAACGCCTTGCGGTATTGATTGATGCAGATAATGCTCAAGCTGTAGTAATGGAAGGACTGTTTGCCGAAATTGCTCGTTATGGTGAAGCTACGGTAAAACGTATTTATGGTGATTTTACCAGTAAACATAGCGCGCAGTGGAAAAAAGTTTTAAATAAATTTGCGATTAAGCCAGTGCAGCAATTTGCTTATACAACGGGTAAAAATGCTACCGATAGCACGATGATTATTGATGCGATGGATTTACTTTATACACAACGTTTTGATGGCTTTTGCATTGTCTCTAGTGATAGTGATTTTACTGGTTTAGCGGGTAGAATACGCGAAGAAGGTTTAACCGTGTATGGGTTTGGCGAAAATAAAACCCCAGAAGCATTCCGCAACGCTTGTCATAAATTTATTCGTACTGAGTATTTACGTCCTGACAGTTCCGTAGACGATACCATTTTAGTAGCTGCTAGCAATATCGTGAAAGATAAATCGGCGCGTAATCAAGCTGTAAAGAAAACAAATCTTAAACAAAGCAAAGTAAATAATGCCATAGTTGATCTATCTATTGCTAATATTGAAAATGAATTAACACCTAATTTAAGCAACTCCGATCATTCAATAATGTCCACTGAAGATCCTGTTAATACGGTGCAAGAGTTTCCACTAATGTTATTTCGTAAAGCCATAAAAGCGAATAGCAAAGATGATGGTTGGGCAAATTTGAGTGGCGTTGGTTCGTATATTTTGCGGGTGCAACCTGATTTTGATCAACGTGATTATGGATACGATAAACTTGGCGATTTGGTGAAAGCTAAACCTAATTTATTTGATATTGAGGAGCGTGAAGTTCCCAATTCATTTAGCAAACAAGTTTGGATACGGATGCATAAAAAGACCAGATCTGCTCCTGTTTTGTGAGTATGTGAAGTAGTTTCTGTTCGTAATTAAGATTAATGATTACTGATAAGTTAGCGTGGATTTTATTAACTACATAATTGGTTATTTTATACATACTGATTAAATCGATAATTTGTGGTGTTGAGATATGTTTAAATTTACTACGATAGCTTTTTTAATTTTATCCAATACTTTTATGACCTTTGCATGGTATGGGCATCTCAAAACATTTAGTAACAAGCCACTAATAATTACGATATTAATTAGTTGGGGCATTGCTTTTTTTGAATATTGCTTTCAGGTACCTGCCAATCTCATTGGTTATAATAATGCTGGTTTTACTTTGATGCAGCTCAAGATTATTCAGGAAGTGATTACGCTAAGTGTCTTTTTAATTTTTGCAGTTTTCTTTATGCAGCAAAAGCTTAATTTGAATTATCTTTGGGCAAGTTGCTGTATCTTTGGTGCGGTGTATTTTATTTTTAAAACATGATTATAGTTTTTAAATAAGTAAATAATCTACTGTGCCAAGTTGCTGGTGTGGTTAATTACTGATTGAGACTTTGGAGAGACAAATAATATGCTTATAATAACTAATGTACTTATGCCGGATGAGACGCGTCAAACCATCACACGCGCTTATCACGAAGAATTAACTATTGATGGTACAGATTTGTTAGCATTACCAGGTTTAATTGATCCGCACGTGCATTTTCGCGTGCCTGGCATGGAAGATAAAGAAGATTGGCAGCATGCCTCAGTAGCAGCGCTAAAAGGTGGCATTACTACTGTATTTGATATGCCAAATACTAAGCCAGCTACGACAACGCAGGAGCGTCTGCATAGTAAATTTTCAATAATTGATGCGCAATTAGCCGAGGTTAATTTACCGCTACGTTATGAATTATTTTTTGGTGCTGATAAAAACCAGTTCCATGAGATTGTTAAAGTTAAAGATGAAATTATTGGAATTAAAGTTTTTATGGGTGCCTCAACCGGTGATTTATTAATGGATGACGAAAGTTCATTACATGCAATTTATGCATTGGCAAAGGCACATGGGTTACTGATTGCACTGCATGCAGAAGATGAATTGATTATTCGTAATAATGCGGCTAAGTATGCTAATGAAACTGATTTTAAATATCACTCAATTATTCGTGAGCCACAAGCTGCAGTAAAAGCTGTGGAGTTAGTGATTCAATTAGCAGAAACTTATCATGTTCCATCATATATTTTACATGTTAGTACCGCTGGTGAATTAGAATTAGTTCGTGCTGCCAAAGCACGCGGTGTTAAGGTTTATGTTGAAACTTGCCCTCATTATCTATTTTTGGATGAGAGCAATTATCCAGGTCTAAACGGTCGTGCTAAAATGAATCCGCCGTTACGTAGTAAAATTGATCAAGGTATTTTATGGCAAGCACTTAACGCTGGTGTGATTGATACGATTGGTTCTGATCATGCACCGCATAAACTGAACGAAAAAGCCCAATCATTGTGTAAATGTCCGTCTGGTGTACCAGGGATTGAAACGACTTTGCCGTTATTAATTAGTGCATGGCGTGAACGGAAGATTTCTTTAGCTAAAATAGTGGAGTTAATGCACACCAATCCACAACGTATTTTTAATTTACCAGAGAATGATGATTTGGTGTTAGTGGATATTGTTAATTATAGTGAACTAAGTGATGAGCAGATGGCAACAAAATGTAAATGGACGCCATTTGTCGGGATGAATTTAACTGGGTTTCCACGTTATGTTTTTACTCAACAGCGCTTGCTTGATTGCCGCAGTTTGTAAGTTCACGTGATTTGGTAGCGAAGTCAACAGAGTTATATTTAGGTGATTATTAATTTGCGTACTTTACGAATTTACTAAAGATGTTATTTAATCAATAGTAAATAACATCTTTGTCAGTTTTCTGATAGTTGATTATTAACAAAATGATTAGAATTATAGGTACAATTAAATTAGTCAAAATTATTGTGCCATCATTTAAATGAAAGTTATTTGCGGTAATCATCTGATCGATTTGGAAAGCGGCACAACCTAAAAACCATATACTAGCCATTAATACTACTGATGCGCGGTAAAACCAGTTGTTAAATGTAGAAATTATTCCTGATACTCCTAATGCAAGGTTTGCCATTGCAAAAGGAATTTCTAATGAATTTTGCTCCCAATTAATTGGGTGAGGTACGATTTGTTGTAAGTAAGGGTTATGTTGTGCAAAATCCCAGATCCCGCCAAGACCGATTACAAAAAAGAGCATGCAGCTAAAAAACCTTTGATTAAATTTAGCTGGAATTAACAATGCAAATATAGTTGCTAAAACACACATTAACAGCGGGAAGTTATTGGCAATGAAATTAATATTTTGCATCGACATACTTGAATCCTGTATAAATTTTAGGGTTAATTACCTACTATAACCGATTATTCTAATACTGTGCAAATTAAATTAATTTGTAATAAAAAAATTATGCCGAATTAAATTTTAGATGAAAGCAAGCTATATCAATGAACCCACGAATTCTCAGTATTGCACATAGTAAGTTTGGATATTTAATTAATCATTTGCCGTTAGCTCAACAAATTAAGCTTATTTCATTTGGCCGTCAGAAATTTATGCAGTATTTTGTTAATTATTTACAGTTTGCTGAGTTTATTCCCGATGAATCTCAATCATGCCAAATGTGGGGAATTAGTTTCAGGAGCTCGTTAGGTAATGCAGCCGGAATGTTTAAAAATGGCGAAGGCTATGATGTTGTCGCTAAACTTGGTGCTGGTGCTTATCTTGGAGGTACCTCGACCTATAATCCTCGCGTAGGGAATAACAAAAATGGAATTAAGTTGCCATTTATTAGCTTACATAATTCAAAATCTGCGGTAAATTGGCTTGGATTGCCAAATCTAGGCGATAAAATTTTAGCTCAACGGTCAATAACTGAGCATAAAGTGGCTGGGTGTCCGATTGGTTGGAGTTTGATGCGTTCACCAGATTTTGCTGAGGATGATGGGGTGAGTAAACTTATTGAAAGTTTATGGTTGTATCACAATAACCATCAAATTGATTTTATTGAGATTAATGAGTCTTGTCCGAACATTAAATTGGGGGTCGCAGGTATAATTCCACGCTTAGAGCGTATTTCTAGAGAGTTTTTGCTTAGGCGTCAGCGGCATATACCAGTAGTTGTCAAGTTATCCAATGATTTAGATCCATGTAATTTGGCGGAAATTATTGAAAAATTAATTCATCTCGGTTATGATGGGATCAACTTAGGTAATACATCCGTTGATTATAAGTCTTTTATGTCCCAGTTAGCAGATCAAGAGCGCGATTTATTTAGTTATTTCACCACTACATTTGGAGGTGGTTTAAGCGGTGCATTGTTAAAACAGAGATCTTTGGATCTATGCGCTGAGGCTGCCAATCAATTACAGCGGTTGCGACCAAATCATGAGTTTCACATTATTCGTAGCGGTGGTGTGGAATGTGCCCAAGATTTATTAACTTCAAAACGGCATGGTATTTCATTTAATCAATGGTATACTGGATTTTTTAACGCTTATACTGAGCAGGGAAGTTCTGTCTACCAAGATATGTATAGTCTATAGGTTTAATTATATGAAACTTTAGATTGGTTGTCTTGTACTACAGTTTTACTATTCGGCTGTTTTGCTTATTTTACATCGGGATTTGTGTTAAAATTCCCAAGTTTGGTTAGTATGAATTTAGTTAAATTGTGTTAGCTAATTAAGGTATATATTTATTTCTAGCACCTTAAAGTACATGCTAATTCAAGAAATATTAAGGAGGTTTCGTGTTTAAAAATAAATTATTATTATTTGTACTAGGAACTTTGTGTTGTTTAAAAATAAGTCTTGCAGATAATCTTCTTGGTCAATCACCATCATTATTTGGTAGCGAGATGGATCAGCATGGTGCTTTTGTTGCAAGTGATTTATTGACGTCTCCATTGCTACGAAGTATGTTTGATTTGAGTGCAAATGATGTGCCCCCAGATTCAGTACGAATTTGCTTAAATCAGCAGGCTAAGTGTCGAGTAGTTCGGCGTGATTCTAAGGTTTATGTGGTTTCAAGTAATGGTAAGTCACATTTTGACGATACAATTAATCCGAGTAATTAGAGTTTAAGAAAGTTAAGCTAGTATGTTGAATAAATTTATTCTAACGGTAGTGGGTGTGCTATTGATTGCTTGTAGTTCTAACAGTGGCATGGTAACTAATGTTGATAAGCAGGCTTCTAGCACTCCATTAGTTGCATCTGCGCCATTAAAAAGTGCAGCTAGTGAGCCAGAATTGGTTGGTGGTTGGGCACCAGTGTTTTTTACTGGATTTGATAAGCCTCAGTTGGTCAATATTGCGGATGGGATTAATCAAGGACGAATTAAACGTGCAGTGATTAGTTATCCAACCAAGATGCAAACTTTAGCCAATAAGATTCACGATTATTTACAGCAACAAACTAAGCAAGTGATTGTGATGAAATCGGTTGAGCTTAAAGATACAGATCAGGTTAAATATGATTTAAAACAAGTTATTGTCACTTTGTATTTTAATTAGAGTGGTTTAAGATGCCAGATTCTTTTTATCATTTGCCAATTTATCTAGCTTTGGCTTTAATTTTTATTTTATGTAACACGGTAAGCTTATTTGGCTATTTAGTTTCGCATCGTTTTTTATCACGAATTGATAATAAAGATGTGGTGACAAAAGTAGTCTGGCAGACGGTATTATTTTTCAGTACAATTTTCATTACTTTTTGGATTGCGACCAATTGGAGTAATGTTGGTACTTTAAAGCAAACGACTATTCGTGAGGCTAATTCAATTGCACAGCTCTATAACGATATTGGTTCATTAGGTGGTGCAGAAAGCCCATTTTTTGAAACTAAAATTTGGAATTACCTCAATTCAGTGATTAATGATGAATATCCACATTTATCACGTGGTGAGGAGAGCCCTAAAACTAATGCTGCATTTCGAGAGTTAGTACTGTCAATTTATAACTATAAGCCATTACCGCAATTATCTGATGAGCTACGCTATAATCGTATTTTAGAGCAAGTGACGGATTTATCTAATTATCGTGAGAATCGCTTGGGATTCCTTTCAGGAAATTTGAATGGACCTTTGCTGTTGTTCTTTATTATGATGGTATTTATGGGATGTTTTTGGACTGGGTTCATTAATACCCGTAATTTTCGTTTTACTTTGTTTATAATTATGAGTCAGAATTTGATTATGAGCTCCTCTAGTTGGCTAATTTTGGAGATGGACATGCCATTTCAGGGACAGTTAAGGGTTGATAATGCGCCATTTGTTGGGGTTCAAGATGAAATCAAATTATTCTCGCATTATAATGAACTAAAGAAGTAAATTAACAATTTATCAGTAATTCTGAGTAACAGAATGTGGTAAAATACTAAAGTTATATTTGTCTAATGATCTATAAGGATATACAATGAATTTACATGAGTACCAAGCTAAAGAGTTATTGGCACGCTATGGTTTGCGTGTGCAAAGTGGTGTTTTAGCAACGAATGGAAATGAAGCTGCAGTAGCTTTTGACCAATTGGGTGGCAAATTTGCCGTGGTTAAAGCACAGGTTCATGCTGGTGGACGTGGTAAAGCTGGTGGGGTTAAAGTAGTTAAATCTCGTGATGAAGCGCGTGATGTTACTGAAGGTTTAATCGGTAAGAATTTAGTTACATATCAAACAGATGCTGCTGGTCAACCAGTTAATTCAGTGTATGTGTCTGAAGATTTATATCCAGTTTCACGTGAATTATATTTAGGTGCTGTTGTTGATCGTTCAAGTCGTCGAGTGACGTTTATGGCATCAACTGAAGGTGGTGTTGAAATTGAAAAAGTTGCTCATGAAACACCTGAGAAAATTTTAAAAGTTGTAGTTGATCCACTAGTTGGTTTACAACCATGTCAAGCGCGCGATGTAGCATTTCAATTGGGTTTAACTGGTAGTCAAATTGCTAATTTCGTTAAAATGATGCTAGGTTCATACCAAGCTTTTGTTGAAAATGATTTCGCATTATTTGAAATTAATCCACTAGCTGTGCGTGAAAATGGTGATTTAGTGTGTGTTGATGCTAAAATTAATTTAGATTCAAATGCGTTATTCCGTCATAATCATTTAGTAGAGTTACGTGATAAGTCACAAGAAAATGCTTTAGAACTTAAAGCCTCAGAATTTGATTTAAATTATGTTGCTCTTGAAGGTAATATCGGTTGTATGGTTAATGGTGCTGGTTTAGCGATGGCGACTATGGATATCATTAAATTATACGGTGGTCAACCAGCGAATTTCCTTGATGTTGGTGGTGGCGCTACTAAAGAACGCGTTATTGAAGCATTCAAATTAATTCTTGCAGATAGCCAAGTTAAAGCAATTTTAATTAATATTTTCGGCGGTATTGTTCGCTGCGATATGATTGCTGAAGCTATTATTGCAGCAGTTAAAGAAGTAAATGTAACTGTGCCTGTAGTTGTACGCCTTGAAGGTAATAATGCTGAATTAGGCTCAAAATTATTGAAAGAATCTGGCTTAGCGTTAATTCCTGCTGAAGGTTTAGCTGATGCTGCACAGAAAGTTGTTGCAACTTTAAAATAAGTAGATAATATCAAACTTGATATGAAATTATACAATTGGAGATGGGCAAATTTTAGCTCCAATTAGATTACAAAGGATTAAGCATGAGTGTTTTAGTTAATAAAAATACCAAAGTATTAGTACAAGGTTTTACTGGTAAAAACGGTACGTTCCACTCTGAGCAAGCAATTGCTTATGGAACTAAAGTAGTTGGTGGTGTAACGCCAGGTAAAGGTGGTACAACTCACCTAAGTTTACCAGTTTATAATACAATGCGTGAAGCAGTGCGCGATACTGCAGCAGATGCATCAGTAATTTATGTACCTGCACCGTTTGTTTTAGATTCTGCAATTGAAGCGATTGATGCTGGAGTTGCATTGATTGTGATTATTACTGAAGGTGTACCGACTTTAGATATGTTAAAAGTTAAACGTTACGCTGAATCAAGTGGATCACGTATTATTGGACCAAATTGCCCAGGGATTATTACACCAGGTGAATGTAAAATTGGAATTATGCCAGGTCATATTCATCTTCCAGGTAAAATTGGGATTGTGTCTCGTTCTGGTACATTAACTTATGAAGCAGTTGCACAAACTACTAAATTAGGTTTAGGTCAATCAACTTGCATCGGTATTGGCGGTGATCCAATCCCAGGTACATCGCATATTGACTCTTTAAAATTATTCCAAGAAGATCCAGATACTGAAGCAATTATTATGATTGGTGAAATTGGTGGAACTGCTGAAGAAGAAGCAGCTGAATACGTAAAATCACACGTGACTAAGCCAGTAGTTGGTTATATCGCTGGGGTTACTGCTCCTGCTGGTAAACGTATGGGTCATGCTGGTGCGATTATTTCTGGTGGTAAAGGTACTGCTGAAGAAAAATTCGCCGCTTTTGAACGTGCAGGTATTGCTTACACGCGTTCTCCAGCTGAATTAGGTACAACTATGTTAGAATTATTGAAATCTAAAGGTATGCGTTAAACGTAGCTTAGGTTTCTATAATAATAAATGACTCACAATTGTGGGTCATTTATTATTTGGAGTTATCAAACCATTTTAAAGCCATGCTGATTAGATTCACTTTTGTATAATTTTGTTGTTTGATCTCTTAGTCTAGAATGTAATTATAAATTTAGCTAGTCGATGGATATTTATAGAATCATTAGTTTAACACTATTAAATTAATAAAAATAATTGATTAGACGAATTAATAATTTTCAATTATAATGGCTAATTAGATATACACGAATCGTGATTTAAGATTAAAATATAGTTGATTTTACTTTCAGGTGTTGTAAGTAAAGCTAGTTACATTATTCTTAGTTGCTGTTTATATAATTAATTTTATTTATGGTGTTAGATATATATAATTATATCAGTTGCATGTGTCATATATTGAAAGGAAAGTTAGAATGCTGAAGAAAATTATTGTAGTACTTGGGGCATCTGGTATGCTGTTAGCTGCAGGTAATGCACTTGCGGATACGACAGCTACAAATAGTAGTGTTTCGCCACAAAGCTTGGATTTATCTCCATTACGTAATCTAAATGTTGTGGATAATCCTATGGATAAAAACTATAGTTATCATGAAGCATTTAAAAAGCTTGACGTTAATCAGCTTAAAAAAGATATGCAAACTTTATTGACTCAATCACAAGATTGGTGGCCTGCAGATTTCGGCAACTATGGTCCTTTCTTTATCCGTTTATCTTGGCATGATGCGGGAACTTATCGTCTTTCTGATGGTCGCGGTGGTGCAAATCGTGGTCAACAACGCTTCTCGCCATTAAATAGCTGGCCAGATAATGTCAACTTAGATAAAGCGCGTCAATTATTGTGGCCATTAAAACAAAAATATGGAAATGCTGTGTCTTGGTCAGATTTGATAGTATTAGCTGGAACAGTATCTCTAGAATCAATGGGTATGCAACCAATTGGATTTGCCTTTGGACGTGAAGATGATTGGCAAGGTGATAATATTACTAATTGGGGAGCTAGCCCAGAAGTGCTTTCAACTAATATGAAAGATGGCAAACTACAAAACCCTTTTTCTGCTACTCAAATGGGATTGATTTATGTAAATCCAGAAGGTCCAGATGGTAAACCAGATAAAATTGGTGCAGCTAGCGCAATCCGTCAGGCGTTTGGTGGAATGGGCATGAATGATGAAGAAACTGTGGCTCTTATTGCTGGTGGACATACATTCGGTAAGACACATGGTGCAGCCTCTGCCGACAAATATGTTGGCCCAGCTCCTGATAAAGCACCGATTGAGTTACAAGGTTTAGGTTGGCAAAATAGTTATAAGAGTGGTAAAGGTGATGACGCCATTGGTAGTGGTTTAGAGGGAACTTGGACTTCTTCGCCAACTAGATGGAATAATGACTATTTTAATAATCTTTATAATTTAAATTGGAAACAAGCCTTAAGTCCAGCAGGTGCTCATCAATGGGCTCCGACCAATGCAACACCAGCCGTTATGGTTCCAGATGCACAAAAACCTGATACTTATCATGAGCCTATCATGTTTACTACAGATTTGGCTTTGAAAGAAGATCCAATTTATAATAAATATGCGCAAGAGTTTTATAAAAATCCAGCTGAATTTAAGAAAGCTTTTGCTGAAGCATGGTTTAAGTTAACCCATCGTGATATGGGTCCTAAGTCGCGCTATATGGGCCCATGGATTCCTGCTCAAAACTTTATTTGGCAAGATCCAACAATTGCAGCTGATTATAAGCAAGTTTCTTTGCAAGATATCGAGCAGTTGAAGAAAGCTATTTTAAATTCTGGGTTAACTAATTCCGATTTGGTAAAAACCGCTTGGGCATCAGCTTCAAGTTATCGTAAAACTGACTACCGCGGTGGTTCAAATGGTGCCAGAATTGCATTAGCACCAGAGAAAGATTGGGCGATGAATGAGCCAGCAGAACTAGATAAAGTTCTTGCTAAGCTTAAAAAAATCCAAAGTAACTTTAATAATGGCAAAAAAGATGGTACTAAAGTATCTTTAGCTGATTTGATCGTGCTTGGTGGTAATACTGGCGTTGAACAAGCTGCGAAAAAAGCGGGATATACAGTTAAAGTTCCTTTTGTTGCTGGTAGAACAGATGCAACTCAGGCGCAAACTGATATTGATACAACGAACTTCTTAAAAACTAAATCAGATGGATTTATAAACTATACCGATGGTAGTGAGCCTGCTAGTCTGCTTCCTCAAGCTTTGGTAGAAAAAGCTAGTATGTTAAATCTTGATGCTCCAGAAATGACGGTGTTAGTTGGTGGATTGCGCGCTTTAAATGTTAATTATAAAGATTCAAAAGATGGTGTACTTACAACGACACCTGGTGAGTTGAATAATGCATTCTTCGTGAACTTGTTGGATATGTCTACTGCATGGAAAACCTCGAGCAAAGATGGTGAGTATATCGGTTATGATAGAAAATCTGGCAAACAAAAATGGACAGCAAGCTCAGTGGATCTAATCTTTGGATCTAATTCAGAGCTTAAAGCAGTTGCGCAAGTTTATGCTGAGAATGGTAATGAACAAAAATTCATTAACGATTTTGTGGCCGCTTGGAATAAAACTATGATGTTAGGTAGATTTGACGTACAGAATTAGTTTTATGTTAACTTACTGAAGATTTGACCTGTTTTTTATTAATCAACGGTTCATTTTTTAATGGTGGCTTAGGCCACCATTTTTATTTAATATCTATTATATGTGAGTAAATTTATAAATGGTTTAGGGTTAGATGTTTAAGTAAATCACGTTATTAACTTGATTTATAGACCAAAGATACTATATAATAGACGTGATAGATGAATTTATTTTAAAGGATATCAAATGAATTATAATTATCAACAGCAGCAGTATGCAATGGCGACACCATCACAAAGTGTACGGATGCAGGTTTTACGTAGCACCTATTTGCTGTTAGCATTGTCAATGATTCCAACTGCTATTGGGGCATTGATCGGTGTAAATATGTCATTTATGTTTTTGGCTGGTAGTCCAATTATGGGCACGTTGTTATTAATTGGTGGTATGTATTTCTTAATGTTTATGGTACAGAAAAATCGTAATAGCTTTGCTGGAATTGTTTGGTTGATGGGTTTCACATTGTTCATGGGTGGTTTATTAGGTCCATTATTACAAATGGCACTACGTATTCCGAATGGTAGTCAGCTAATTTTGTTAGCCGCATTACTAACTTCAGCAGTATTTTTTGTTATGAGCGCAATTGCTTTTACGATTAAACGTGAGACTCCTGCATTGACTAATTTTTTAACCGTTGGTATGGTGGTTATTTTAATCGGTATGGTTGCCAGTATTTTCTTTCATACACCAATGATGCAATTAATGTTATGCGGTGCTTTTGTAATTTTTTCTTCAATGATGATTTTATGGCAAGTAAATCAAATTATTATTGGTGGTGAAACTAATTATATCTCTGCTACTTTGAGTATCTATGTTAGTTTGTATAATTTGTTTACAAGTTTATTGCAAATAATTATTGCGTTATCTGGTGACAGAAGATAATCAACTCAGTTTTAATGGATCGCCAGTTTCTGGCGGTCTTTTTTTGTATGTAAAGATGAACTATTATTCAAAATAATTTCAATCCATTTAAGTTAGTCAAACCTTTTGAAGCTGCAGGTGATCAACCAACTGCAATTCAGAGCTTAGTTGAAGGTTTGAATGATGGCTTACAGTATCAAACTTTGCTTGGTGTGACAGGGAGCGGTAAAACCTACACGATGGCAAATATTATTGCTCAAACTGGACGTCCGGCAATAATCATGGCGCATAATAAAACCTTAGCTGCACAGTTGTATGCTGAATTTAGGGATTTTTTCCCTGAAAATGCGGTTGAGTATTTTGTGTCATATTATGATTATTATCAGCCAGAAGCTTATGTTCCACATAAAGACTTATTTATTGAAAAAGATTCGGCAATAAATGAACATATTGAACAAATGCGTCTATCTGCGACTAAATCTTTACTTGAGCGTGATGATGTAATTATTGTTGCAACGGTATCGGCAATTTATGGGATTGGTGATGAGGCTGCATATCAAAAGATGATTTTGCATCTTAAGGAAAAAGAGATTCTTTCACAAGCTGAAATTATTCGCCAGCTAGTTAGCATGCAATATCAACGTGCAGATGTTGATTTTACGCGTGGATCATTTCGGGTGCGTGGTGATACGGTGGATGTTTTTCCTGCCGAGTTTTATGATAAAGCGGTGCGAATTAGCTTATTTGATGATGAAATTGATGGTTTATTTCTATTTGATCCATTGACAGGTAAAATTGATCAGCGAATTAGTCGCTTTACGGTGTTCCCATCTTCACATTATGTTACGCCACGAGAAACGGTGATGAATGCGTGTGATGGGATTAAAGCCGAATTAGAATTACGAATTAAAGAATATGAAGCTTTAGGCAAAACTATCGAGGCCTATCGAATTAAACAGAGGACTGAATTTGATCTAGAGATGTTGACCGAAATTGGCTTTTGTAAAGGAATTGAGAATTACTCGCGGCATTTAACTGGGCGTACTCCAGGTGCTCCACCACCGACCTTGATTGATTATTTACCCATCAATGCGATTATGTTTATTGATGAATCGCATGTAACTATTTCCCAAATTGGTGGAATGTACAACGGTGATCGAGTTCGTAAGCAAAATTTAGTAGACTATGGTTTTCGTCTACCTTCAGCTATGGATAATCGTCCGTTACGTTTTAATGAGTTTGAGGCTAAAATGCCGCAAACGATTATGGTCTCTGCTACTCCGGGTAAATATGAGGCGGAACATCAAGATAATTTGGTGGAGCAGGTTGTGCGTCCAACTGGGTTGTTGGATCCAATTATTGAAGTGCGTCCAGTTGATACCCAGGTTGATGATTTACTTCATGAAATTCAGCTGCGTAAGGCTAAATCACAGCGAGTCTTGGTAACCACTTTGACCAAGAAAATGTCAGAACGTCTCACTGAATATTATACTGAAAACGGTGTTAAGGTTCGTTACTTGCATTCGGACATTGATACGGTTGAACGGGTAGAGATTATTCGTGATTTACGTCTTGGGGTGTTCGATGTTTTAGTTGGTGTAAATTTACTCCGTGAAGGCTTAGATATGCCAGAAGTAAGCTTAGTGGCAGTTTTTGATGCCGATAAAGAAGGTTTTTTACGTTCGGAGCGTTCTTTGATTCAAACGATAGGCCGTGCTGCACGAAACGTGGATGGCATGGCAATTTTTTATGCCGCCAAAATTACAAATGCGATGCAAGTTGCTTTAGATGAGACTGCGCGTCGTCGAGAAAAACAAATTGCACATAATTTGTTACATGGAATTACACCACAGACAGTGATTAAGTCAATTAATGATATTTTAGATGGTGTGTATAAAGAAGCAGCTAAAAATGAATTTGAAATTAAGTTGCCTGAGAATTTGAGTGAAAAAGAATTGACCAAATTAATTAAGCAAGTTGAGAAACGTATGAAAGAACATGCGTTGAACTTGGAGTATGAAGATGCAGCTAAGTGTCGTGATGAATTAAAATTATTGCGCGATTTAATGTTTAAAGGTTAGTAGTTATAGTAGACGGGTTTTATGAGGGATAAGATAGTGAGTTTTGTTATTGGAGTTGCTGGTGGTTCTGGATCAGGTAAATCAACTGTTACTGAGCATATTGTTGGTGCAATTGGTGCTGATCAGGTTGCAGTGATTATTCAGGATAATTATTATGTTGATTTAGGACACTTAACTCCTGAGCAACGGCGTAAAGTAAATTTTGATCACCCTGATTCTTTTGATTGGGAGTTAATGCTTAAACATATTGATGATTTGGCTAATGGTGTACCAATTGAAATGCCGACTTATGATTATGCTCGCGACACACGTAGCGTAGAGACAATTACTGTTCTACCAGCACCAATTATTGTTATTGAAGGCTTATTTGCGTTGTTAGATGCCAATATGCGTAAATATATGGCGTTGAGGATCTTTGTTGATACCGCTGATGATATTCGCTTTATTCGGCGTTTGCAACGCGATATTGTTGAACGTGGGCGTTCAACTGAGTCGGTGATTCAGCAATATTTAGAGTCGGTGCGTCCGATGCATCGTCAATTCATTGAGCCATCCAAACGCAACGCGCATATTATTATTCCGCATGGCGCGAATAAAGCTGCTTTGGAAATGTTAGTAGCACGTGTGCGTGCAGTAATTAATCATGAAGAGTTGTCAGTATCAACTTATTTTGAAGAGGTTTAAGATGAAGCCATTTATTATTGGAGTTGCTGGTGGGTCTGGCTCGGGTAAATCGAAAGTAACCGAGCAAATTATTCATGCAGTGGGTGCTGAAAAAGTCACAGTATTTATTCAAGATAATTTTTATCTAGATCGTTCACATTTAACGCCAGAAGAACGCAATCGTGTTAATTTTGACCATCCTTCAGCTTTTGATTGGGCATTGATGACGAAGTTACTTGATGATTTATCGAATGGTGTACCAGTTGAGATGCCGCAATATGATTTTACAACACATACCCGTTTACCAGAAACTAAAACCGTGATTCCTGCTAAAATTATTATTCTTGAAGGAATTTTTGGTTTATATAACGAAGATATGTGTAAGCAAATGGCCTTGCGGATTTTTATTGATACAGCTGGCGATATTTGCCTTATGCGAAGACTTAAGCGCGATATTAGTGAGCGTGATCGTACTCTTGATAGTGTTATTGAGCAGTATAGTAAATTTGTGCGCCCAATGCATAAGAAATTTGTTGAGCCAACTAAGCAAAAAGCACACATTATTATTCCAAATGGCTCTAATAAGGCTGCTTTGGAAATGATTATTTCACGGATCCACAGTGTAATTAATGGTGATAAGATTAATTTGGATGATGGAATGTTTTTTGAAGAAGAGTAGTCATTAAATGACTAATAAAATGCTTTAAGTTTTGTTAAGCATAAATGGGTGGTCTAAAGTTAGATCACCCATTTCTCGTTAAGTTATTAAAATTAGTATTGTATAACTATCTTATTCAATAATGAAACTATATCAATTACGTACTACATAATCGGATGGTGTTCCATTAACAACATTGTTGATCCATGTATTATAGTAACTAACCGATGTATCTACACCGTATGCTGCTGGTAATGGCCCATAAGTTCCAGGGTTGAGTAGTGACCATGAATGAACTCCAACAATGTAAAAATTATTATTAATGTAAGTAAAATCTCCACCGCCAGAATCACCTGGACCCACAAATTTCCACACATAATTATTAACTGGAATTGAGCCAACAGTATATAACTCTCCCACATTTGGATTACCTGAAACATAGGGAGATAAGTTTCCTGAGTAATATAGTTAACACTAAGACAAATTACCTATTAAATATCATAAATATAAATTTATATCAATATATTATTGTATTAAAAATAGGCGGTTTAAAATTGCGTTAACTATATATTTGGCGATAAAATAATATTCCTGACATGTTTTTATATTCTGTAGTACCAAATCCTGTTAGCCATAGCATTGTATACGGTGATAAATCAGCATTGGTATTAAGTGCTGCTTTTAGAGGGTAATTATTATTTACTTTTAAAAGTGCTATATCTGTTGGTGGAGTGTTACTTTGACCCATGGATTGTGGAGAATAGCCAGCATGTACATATACTGCAGATACGGATACAGGGTTCCCATCCGGGGTTTTAAGATTTGAACCTTGCCACAAGTAAATATTAGCAGGATTTGTAATGTTTGATGGAACCCATCCAGATTCAGGTCGAGCGTTATCTGTAACTAAGCAATGTGCAGCGGTTAAGATCCAACTACCATCTGCAATTGGTGTTCCTGTGCAGTAAGTATCTGCTTGGGCTGTTTCAGAATTATTGGTTGAGCTTAATCCAACTACTAATTGAGTAATTAAGCTACCGTCTGGTGGATTACAGCCATTGGCAACGTTTAATGATTTTGATGAAGCCGTTGAATTATTTGAATAAGTTGAACCACCAAAATTACACATTGGTGCAGGCTGTTCGTATATTGTGGTTGTGGTGTTAGAACCACTGTTACAAGCAACTATCATTGTGGCTGTAATGCTTGTTAAAATCAGACTCGATCTTTTCATGTTGTGCATTCATTTTATTAATCTTTAGCCATTAGTGTATATAAAGTGAATGGTAACTAAAGCATTTATATCGTGCTTGAGTTGTTTGCGAATGATTTGATAGATAATTTTTAAGCAATCGGAGAGGTCAATAGCTCAACATCTAACTCTGTGAAAGTTACTTCATAAATCCCATGTTTTAGTTCAAGTATCGAGCCAGGGATTCTTTTTAGTGCTTTAGCTTGAGCTGATTTAATAACTAATTCTGTAGTGCTCGTGACGTCAAATTTTTTGAACAACTGCCGATGAATAATTGAGTTTATTGTGCTAGACAAAATTTGTTTATTTGCTGCATTTGATAAAATAAGCGATATCTCTTTATAGCTGTGCCCTAATGTTAGTAAGAATAAGACTTCCTCTTCACGTTCGCTAAGTTTTACTGAATTTAAATTATCCGACTCTGTATTTGCTGGTGATGATGAATTAATGAAGCTAAACATCCTGCTAATAGTTCCTGGGTCAATTATATGCATTTCTCCAGTCTATAGTGGTAGACTTTGTCAATACCAATATTCTTCAAATCTAAGATATAAAAC
>CAZZAV010000018.1:0-44132 GCA_964652705.1 uncultured Neisseria sp. | reverse complement strand
TACAGCTTATGTGATTGGATTATTCGCCATTTCTTATTGCCATAAAGAGCATCTAGTTGCATTCCCTATCGATAATTATTTAGTATTTGGATTAAGTATTATATTTACCAAAATCTTCCTAATTAACCAAGATAGTCGCGAAAGAATTGCTATCAATATTGAAAAACTCAAAACTGAATTGCAAAGCGAAAAATGAAACATTTATACATTGATTTGATTTAATAAAAAACAAAAGGAGTTGTCATGAAAGTATTAGTAATGGGTGGTGGCGTAATTGGAGTAACTACGGCTTGGTACTTAGCTCAAGCAGGCTGTAAGGTAACTGTTATTGACCGCCAAGATAAAACTGCAATGGAAACCAGCTTTGCCAACTGCGGACAAATTTCACCCGGATATGCAACTCCATGGGCAGCGCCTGGTATTCCTCTTAAAGGTTTAAAATGGCTATTTCAAGCAGATTCGCCACTAAAAATCTCTCCGGATGGCAGCTTATTTCAATTATCATGGATTGCGCAAATGATGGCTAACTGCAATAATAAAAGTTATGCTATAAACAAAGGACGCATGTTACGTTTATCTGAATACAGCAGAGACCAGTTTATTGAGTTACGTAAACAACTGGACATACACTACGAAGGTCGTCAAAGTGGTACTTTGCAGCTATTTCGCACTCAAAAACAACTGGATGGCATGGCAAAAGATATCAAAGTTCTAGAAGAGTGTGGTGTACCCTATCGTGCATTAGACCCAAATGGTTGTGCTGAAGTCGAACCAGCATTAGCTAAAACTAAGCATAATTTAAGTGGTGGCCTGCAATTACCAAATGACGAAACTGGGGATTGCAATATGTTTACTCAAGATTTAACTGAACATTGTAAAGCTCTTGGTGTTAAGTTTATCATGGGCAAAACTATTACCAAAATACACAAACAAAATAACAAAATAACGGGTATATTCTTAGGTGCAGAAGAATTAACTGCTGATCATTACGTAATGGCACTTGGATGTTTCTCACGTCAAATGCTTTTAACTTTAGGTATCGATATTCCAGTTTACCCTGTCAAAGGTTATTCAATGACAATACCAATTGTTGATCCTGCTTCAGCACCCGTATCAACAATTTTAGATGAAAGCTATAAAGTTGCAATTACCCGTTTTGATAACCGAATTCGCTTAGGTGGAATGGCAGAATTATCAGGCTATAATTTAACCTTAAACCCAAAACGTCGTCAAACCCTCGAAAAAGTAATTAATGATCTATTCCCAGACGGCGGTAATTTACCGCAAGCTTCGTTCTGGACCGGGTTACGCCCAATGACACCTGATAGCACCCCAATCGTTGGAGCAAGCTCAATTGATAATTTATCACTCAATACTGGTCATGGAACTTTGGGTTGGACAATGTGCTTGGGTTCAGCAAAATTATTGGCAGCAGAAATATTAAAAACCACACCTGAGATAGTCATTGAAGGTTTAAATATGTCACGTTATAACAAGTAATTAATTTATTGAGTCTAAAACATTATGCATCCAACTATTATTAAGATAAACTCACACCAATTAGTAAAAAACCTAATTGCAATTCGCGCACAAATTGGCAATAAATCGAAATTATGCCTACCTGTGAAAGCCAATGGATATGGACATGGTCTAATTGAAGTTGCAACTAGCGCCGAAGAATACGTTGACTATTTTGCTGTTTCGTGCCTTGAAGAAGGTAAAGATTTAATTCACCATTCAATTCGCAAACCAATTCTCGTCTTTGGTACTTTTGAAAATGAACAAATCCCTGAATTAGTCGCGAATAACCTTCAAGTAACCATCGCTTCTTTAGAAAAAGCGGAACAACTTTCACAATTTTGCACTCAATTAAATACCAACTGCAAAGTTCACATTGGCGTTGACACAGGAATGAACCGTATAGGAATTGGTGTTACAAATGCAATTGCATTAATTGACTATGTTTTAGCGCAACCTAAAATTGAATTAATCGGCGTATATTCACATTTTGCAGCAAGTGATGGGCTAGATCCATTCTTGACTAAACAACAAATTGAATTATTTAGCCAAATTGTTGCATATATTAAATCACGTAAACCAGAAGTAATTTGTCACTTAGCCAATTCTGGCGGCGTTGCTTATCATCCTGAAAGTTATTTTGACATGGTACGTCCTGGATTAATGAGTTATGGATACTTTCCTGCTCAAGCAATTAAATCTGGGCCACTGTCAATGATTGCTCCATGCTTTAGTTTAATTACGCGAGTATCTTACTTCAAAACAGTACCAAAAGGACAAGGAATTAGTTATAGCCATCGTTACCATACCGAGGGAATTACCAACATTGTAACGCTACCAATTGGTTATGGTGATGGTTATCGCCGTGGACTCTCTAACTTAGGGCAAGTGCTTATTCATGGTAAAAAATATCCGATAGTTGGCAGCGTCTGTATGGATATGATGATGGTTGATCTCGGCGAAGATGGTGAAGCTGAAGTTGGCGATGAAGTGGTATTAATTGGTCACCAAGGCGATCAAGAAATTTTATTAGATGAATTGGCCGACAAATTAAATACCATTAATTATGAAATTTTAGTTGGTTTTAATGACCGAATTCCACGAGTCTTAATTAAATGATATCCTAATATCACTCAAAGAACCCCAAAGCCAAGCTTTATTAAATTGAACCCCATGTAAAAACTATAAACTTGGGGTTTAATTTTAACGTAAGAAATTACTTCGTGTGCATTGATTTAACATCAAAGCAAACTTATCAAGTAATTACGACAAAAATGAGTTATTGCTTTAAAATAAACTTGATAAATTATTGACATCATCAAATAATTAGATATAAGGATATATTCAAATATGTCATCTTCATCAATTCCAAATGTAGATAAATCTGGAAATTTAAAGTTAATTATTGCAACCACAATTGGCAGTATTTTTGAAATTTTTGATTTTATCGCGTTTGTATTTTTATCACCTATCCTAGCCGAATTATTTTTTCCAAAGGAACTGGCAAGTAAAGCAATTTGGTTTACCTATTTAACCATCGCTATCAGCTACTTATTACGTCCAATTGGCGGAATAATTTTGGGTCATTTAGGTGATAAATACGGGCGTAAGTCGGTTTTTAGCCTATCCATATTATTAATGTCCGTACCATCATTACTAATTGGAATTATGCCAACCTACGAAAGTATAGGTTATGCTGCAACTGGAGTTCTAATTCTTATGCGTATTTTACAAGGATTTTCAGTTGGCGGTGAGGTTCCTGGTTCAATTACTTATATTGCTGAGAAATTCAAGCATAGCAATTATTTTTTCGCCTGCGCGTGGTTAACTTTTGGTGCTAATTTTGCAGTGTCCGTAGGTTCACAGTCTATTCGCCTACTAACCGAATATACCAGTCATGATTTTATGCTTTCAATTGGCTGGAGAATTCCGTTTATTTTTGGTAGTTTACTAACTATTGTAGGGTTTTACATTCGTAAAAGCATCAACGAAAGTGAAGCCTATCAACAAATCCAACAACAAAAACAACACTCTAAAGTTCCACTTTTCGAACTATTAAAAAACTACCGTTATCCTGTAGTAAGTGGTATATTGCTTGCTATTATTGTTTCACTAACTACCTCAATCTTTCACGTATTCTTACCCAACCTATTTGTAACCTACTTTCATTTTGAATTGAGCCAAACCGCAGGAATTAGTTCAGCTGGTGCTATGACAATGGCATTAGCGTCTTTGCTGTTTGCCTATTTGACCAGATTTTTTAATCCAATTAAAATTCTCCAAGCTAGTCTAATTATACTCGCCATAATATTTGCAGGAATCAGTAGCGGTCTAATTAACCTAAATACAATTGATCGACTATATCTGTGGGTAATTATAATTTCTTTCTGTCTCGCGGGAATAAATGGGCTATTTTTTGCGTTACTGGCAGATTTATTTCCAACACAAGTTCGTTATTCTGGGATCGCAGTTTGTTATAATATCGCGTATATCTTTGGTGCTGGAATCACACCATTATGGACCAGTTCAATCTTAGAAATTACCCATAGCTATCACTACATTAGCCTGATTTGCCTAATAATTGCAGTGATTTCATTAATTAATAGCTACAACATTAAAAAGCTTACTAATAGTTCAAAATAAATATTTAATTCAAAAGAAGGTTAACCATGACATTATTATTTTTAGAACCAATCTTCAAAGAGCGTATTTGGGGCGGCAACAAACTAAAGACTGATTTTGGTTATAATATACCAAGCAATTTCACAGGTGAATGTTGGGCCATTAGCGCACACCAACAAGGTCAAACTGTGGTTAGAGGCGGTAAATTTGCTGGAGTTCCTTTATCTCAACTATGGGACGAACATGCAGACTTATTTGCCAATACCAAAAAACGTCCATTTCCATTAATGGTAAAAATACTTGATGCAAATCAAGATTTAAGCGTACAAGTACACCCCGATGATAAATTTGCGCAATTAGTTGAAAATGAAATGGGCAAAGCAGAATGTTGGTACATTATTGATGCAAATCGTGATGCACAAATTATTTATGGGCACACTGCCAAAAACAGTGAAGAATTTAAACAAAAAGTTGCACAAAATCAATGGGGTCAATTATTAGTTTCACAACATGTTAAACGTGGGGATTCTTTTGACGTACCACCAGGAACAGTACATGCACTTGGTGCTGGAACGCTAGTTCTTGAAGTCCAACAATCTTCTGACATGACATATCGCTTGTTTGATTACGAGAGAACTGACAATAATGGTAATTTACGTGAATTACATCTAGATAAAGCTTTTGCTGTAATCCAAGCACCACACCAAAAAAAGAATATCAACTCAACGCCACGTAAAATTGCTCCAAACACCTATTTCACGCCAATTGCTAATAATCAATATTTTCAAACTGCCAAAATTGAAATTAATGGGAATTTGGAATTACCATTAAGTGCAGCATACTCACTTGTTAGTGTAATTGATGGATTTGCAACTATTAATGGAAACAAGATTAAAAAAGGCGATCATTTTATTGTTCCAAACGAAATTCGTAAATTAAATATCACGGGCTGTACAACTTTAGTTATTGCTAACGAAACACCTACAACTCAAAAAAGCAATTAAGCTGGCTAATAAAGTAAAACTCGACAACACAACTGCCGAGTTTTACTCAAAATACTAAGATCCTCAAGCTACAAATAATATTCGCAACTCTATCGTTGAGCCACAATCTTCGCTTGAACGGCAGCAGACAAACTACTGCTGTTAATGCAGGAACATAAACCACCACTATTATTACACGAGCTATTCGTACTTTTAATCACATTTGCATCCTGATCAATACAAATACATCCCATATCAGCCTGTATTGTTCCACACAATGGTTGACCAAGCAAAATATAACCATTGCCACTATCTGAACTACCTGATTTAAGTGAAATATAATATAATGCGACTCCTGATTCTGGAGCCAATAAATAAGGTAGAGAAGGAAAATTACTTCCTGCGGCATCACTAGTATAGCGACCATTTAAACCAAACCACTTCTCCATAAATTGAGAGTCTTTGAGCATTACCTGTGCCGCAGTATCCAGATTAACTTTCTTATTCCGCTCACGAATGGATGGAACAGCCAATAACAAAACTACTGCCGTAATTCCCAAAGCCACCAAAAGCTCAATTAATGTAAAGCCTAATTTGCGCTCCATCATACCCTCACAATAAAACTCCATTATAAATCAAAATTTGAAACCGCCAGATACATGATATTTTTACAATACAATTTTAGATGTTCTATAAATTAATTATCATTATGTAAAAATAAATCAATATAACCACTAATGTTTATATAATTCTGATCCATTCAATCTAAGCACATAACAAAAACCAATTTACTCCATCAATGTAAATTAATCAACTCTCCTAAAATAAACCTTAACGCAACCAACGAGTAGAGACTCGAATAATTCGATGGGTTAGATTACTTGAACCATCACCATCAAAGCGTAAGTCGCTATCATAATTATTAATTAAAATTAACTCTTGTAGAGTAACTTTAGTATCTCCATTTCTACCAAATGCAACCACTGTAATCCGATACAGGCGTGGAGATAAAATTAAAACATTATTATTGCTTGTATCTACTTTATATAAAGTTATACTAGATAAATTATTTTGAATTAATGTATCTGATTCATAAACTGGAGAACCACCACTTAGTGCGTATTTTCCGTGATAGTCCAAACCAATTGGTTCTACAATCATACGAGGATCACTACATAAACTACTATCGCTAGTAGAATATCTCCAACTATAACGATAAGTGCTATCATCAATCATCGGAATATTCGCAGAATTATATGTATTGCATGGCTTAACCACGCCAGAGGTTGTCAACGTCCAAGGTTGCCATGATTGATCTGAATTACTATTACTAGCAACGGTTGTAGTTCCATAACCAATTGCCTTATAACAAATACCTTTGTACGCATTACCAACATTACATGTTTGACCAAGAGCGGTTAAATCTACTGAACCTGGCATATTTTTCAAAACTAAAACGCGACGAGTTATAATACTTCCGCTGCCTGAATTACAACAAGCCGCCGTTGGTGATTCAAAATTCTTAGTTGAATCATTACTAACACTCAACCCAGCAGAAGCATACTGACCTGCATCGAAGTAATAAACTCGTGACTCAGCTGCAAACATAGCTGCTTTGGCATAATTTTCAGCTCTTTCTATATCTGCGTAATTATTAGTAGACTTCTGCTGATTCACCACAATTTGACTTAATACATAGATCATTAAAGCCATGATTGAAACACACAATAAAACTATCGCGAGAATCATGCCTTCTTGACGTTGAAACTTCATGAACGCCACCCTACCGTTTCAGTCATTGACTCTGAAATTTGATCATTACTCATGCTTGATGACGAACCAGAACCAGTTAAATTAATATTAACTGCTACTATTTTCTGCCATAAATTATAACATCGTGCGTTTCCAGCATTACTCATTGCAGAACTTGAACAATAAGAAAATCTCGCTGCTTGATCATTCGCAGCTTTATTTAAACCTACAAAATTATCCACTAAATAACTAAGTGTTAACTTATTTACATTGCTCGAAACCAACATAGGATTGGATAAGCTTCCATCCGACTGCAAAGTGCGAACATATAAACCAGCGACATAATTATTATTCTGACCTAATACAAAATAGTAACGGGTGTAGAAATTGACTAATTGCAAACTAAACATATCAGGGTCATAGGCAGTATAATTATAAGTTGGGGCTGTTCCTACCAAATATGATTCAATTGCTATACTTACCTCTCCAACACTAGGACAACCTAAAACATTATTAAACACAACTAATAATTCGCCAGCATTTAAGTTCATATCGGAAGTGGTAAAAACATTTTGATTTGCAAACTGCATCAGATATGCACGATTAGCACTAGTTAACATATAAACCGAGGAATTAGATTCAATCCCAGAATTAATAAAATACGCACGATTTAAATAACGGGAAGAACTACTCGAACACTTATTAATTGTACAATTATATGAACCATCACACGAAGCACCATTTCGATCGCGAGGATCTAAATACGCAACTTTACTCCCACCATATTGAATCCGCAAAATCTCAGAGCCGCTTACCAATCCAGGGTAACCATTAGGAATAACTCCATCCACATCACTGGTAAAGCTTTTAACTCCGGTACCTGTCGATTCAAAAGCACACCAAGTTGAATTAGAACATCGTGGAGTGGTTACTTTTGTGACAGCATATGCAGTAGTTGCACTTTGATTACGAAAACTAAACCCACCAAATATCCCGGCATTATTGACATCATTCTTAAGTAGTTGCATCGTTAGGCGTAAGTCCTGATTCATACTTAACGCTTTGGTATTGAAAATGAATGTGTTATACAATTGACTAAACGAGCTAGTGATTAATGCCAAAACTCCAGCAGCCACTGTCAATGCAACCATTAATTCAATTAAATTAAATCCCATATTTTTTTTCATCTACCAGGCACTCGTAACATAACATAATTATTATTACTTCCCAAAGCACTTGATTCAAGATCATAATTATGTGGTTGCCACACTATTTTAAGCGCCAACTGCGTCCCTGATCCATCACAATTTGGGCTGCTCATACTCGGAACACCTAAAGCAGAGTCTCTACAAACAATTGCTTTAATACTTGAACTAGGCAAGTTCGCTTTGGTTGCTAAATTACTCTTCCATGTATTTAAAATATAGCTGGCCAAATTAGTATCGTCACAGCTACTGGTACTACAGTCAGTGCTCGGAGTTGCTGCCGCAGAGTAACTAGTCTCAACGTATGCTGAATTTGACGAATTACTTGAATAACCAGGCATTAGACCTAACCCATTATAATTACCACTACTAACGATAAAATTTTCATGTGCGTACATTTGATTAATTAAGTTGTCAGCATATTGTAACATTAACTGCTTGGTAAGAGCTTGTTGACTCGAAGACAAAGAAACTAATTGTAATTTATAAATCGCCATGCCAAGACCGCTAATAATGGAAACAGCTACCATAACTTCAATTAAAGAAAATCCAGTTCGTCTGGCAAATTTTAACATCCCGAAGCTCCGACTTTACAAAAGCTACTATTGCCAAATTTATTTAGCTTAATTTTGGAAACTTGATTAGTACCATTAATCGATTGAGTAATAGTAAAAACCCATGATTCATTATTACTGGAATCGGAGATTGAAGAGTTGGGATTAATCGTTAAACTATCAACCGTAGAAGAAATCGTTGCAGCACTTAAGGTATCACTATCAAATCGAGCTACTTTAATTCGCTCGCCACTATTGTAACTACTACTATTATCGCTATCAACATAGCTTAATATACCATCACTCCAATTAGTAGTATTATTGCCGCTTTGACAACCATATAAGGTTTTATTAACAGTGTAATTGGCTCCACACAGAGTTATGGCAACGCCACGCCTAAGTGCTTCAGCACGAGAATATTGGATAATATCTTGGAATTGAGCAGCAATAACGTCACTACGTCGTTGCTGCGTATAACTGGAAAAAGCTGGGATCGACAAACGGCTAAGAACTACGACAATTGCCATAACTATAACCAATTCCCAGATGGTGAATCCCGTATTAAAGCGCATAATTTCACCAATTAATAATAAAAAATGGAGGTAATCTTACCTCCATTTTAGCACACTCAAAAGTCAGTTATTACTTAACTTGAACTTTATGTTTAGCTTTGATACTATCAAAGAAAGCTTTTGTGCGTTCCATTTGAATTTGTTGCTTGATTTGATCTTTTACTTTATCAAAAGCTGGGAATGCAGCACCACCAGATTTAACTGCATTTAATTTGATAATGTGGTAACCAAATTGAGATTTAACTGGCGTAGTAGTATATTGACCTTGTTTTAAAGTTTTAATCGCAGCAGTAAACTCAGGAACATAGTTCGAACCATCAGACCAACCTAATTCACCACCATTAGCTTTTGAACCTGGATCAATTGAATATTTTTTAGCTAAATCAGCAAATTTAGCACCTTTTTTCAATTGAGCTTCGATATCATCAGCAGTTTTTTGATCTTTAACTAAAATATGAGAAACATCATATTGTTGTTGTTTCGCAGCATCAGCTTTCATTTGATCATATTTAGCTTTTACTTGTGCATCAGTAATTGGTTGTGCGTTAGCTTTTTCTTGCATAATTTGAGCATAAATCATTGGCTTAATTTCAGTTAATTTAGCCTGATAAGCAGGAGTTTTATCAATCCCTTGTGCATTACCTTCAGCCAAAATAGCTTGTTGCATACCAATTGATTGCAACATTTCTTGTTTAAATTGCGGATTAGCCATTTGTTGAGCAGCCATTGGATTTTTTTTCAATTGCGCCATAGCTTGATCAATAACTTTTTGATCAACCGCTTTACCATCAACAAATACTGTATCAGCACTAGCAACACCAACTAAGGCAGAAGATAACAATAAAACTTGAACTAATTTTTTCATAACAATCCTTTAATTAAATTTAAAACGCTACTGCGGCATTATACAACAAGAACTTTAATTACGGCAAATTTTTTTATAGCACATAATGAGATAAATCTTCTGATTTAGCAGTTTCACCAAGAATTCCAGTAACATATACAGCATCAACCACAATCTCTTCTTTGTCACCATGGTCGAACAAAGGTTCCTCAAGTAACCTTTCAATCACTGTATATAGGCGTCTAGCACCAATATTTTGAGTTTTCTCATTGACATCAAAAGCAATTTCTGCTATCTTAGAAATACCCTCATCAGAAAAAGTTAAATTAACTCCATCCGTTGCTAACAAAGCTTGGTACTGTTCCGTCAAACTAGCGTCAGTTTCTGTCAAAATACGTTTAAAATCATCCACTGTTAACGATTTTAACTCGACTCGAATTGGAAAACGTCCTTGTAATTCAGGCAATAAATCCGATGGTTTGGCAACATGGAAAGCACCTGATGCCACAAATAAAATATGCTCGGTTTTTACCATTCCATATTTAGTTGAAACAGTAGTTCCCTCAACTAACGGTAATAAATCACGCTGTACACCTGAACGTGATACATCAGCATTGTTTTGTCCGCTCCGCACTGCAACTTTATCAATTTCATCTAAAAAAACAATACCATTTTCTTCAACGTTTTGTAAGGCAGATTGACGCAAGTCATCTTCATTAACTAATTTACCAGCTTCTTCATCTAAAACCAATTTATACGCATCAGCAACTTTAAGCTTACGTTTACGTTTTTTACCTTCACCAGCGCCATCAAACATACCTTGTAGTTGATTGGTCAGCTCTTCCATCCCTGGGGGACCCATTAAAACAGCTGGCGCTTTAGCTTGAGTTACTTCAACTTCAATTTCTTTGTCATCTAATTTACCATTTAATAACATCTCACGAAAACGCTCACGAGTAGGATTTTCTGGAGCTGATTCTGCAGAAACATTCTCACCAAATGTATCACGTGCTGGTGGTAATAAAACATCTAAAATTCGATTTTCAGCAGCAACTTTAGCTTTATCGCGATTTTTCTCACGCTCAAATTCACGAGCGTCTTTAATCGCAACTTCCATTAAATCACGAATAATTGAATCAACATCTTTACCAACGTAACCTACTTCAGTAAATTTAGTCGCTTCAACTTTAATAAATGGCGCACCTGCTAATTTGGCTAAACGACGAGCAATCTCAGTTTTACCAACCCCTGTTGGGCCAATCATAAGAATATTTTTAGGCGTAATTTCACTTCTCAATGGCTCAGCAACCATTTGGCGACGAATACGATTACGAAGTGCAATTGCAACTGCTTTCTTCGCATCATGCTGACCGATAATATGTTTGTCTAACTCAGCAACAATCTGACGTGGGGTTAAATTCATCTTACAACCTTATTTAAAATTTATTTTAACTCATATATAGGATTATTTTACTAGTTTTCAAGCAAGCAAATAAATAAAGGTGGAATTAATTCCACCTTTATTTATAAATTTAGACTATCTTACACTGGTAATTGTCCAGATCTAACGATATTAAATCTGCACGATATCCTTTAGCAATTTTACCTAACTGTTCATCCAAACCTACTACTTTTGCAGGAGTTAAGGTTGCCATCATTAAAGCTTGTTCAAGGCTAAGTCCACAATCATTTACACAATTTTGTACTGCTTCATTCATCGTCAAATACGCACCACCTAAAGTTCCAGCGTCATCTACACAGCGCCCATCACGAACATATAAATGCTTACCCGCAAAATCAAATTCGGTCATGTCAGTACCAGTTGGTGTTACCGCATCAGTTACTAAATACGCTGTAGTTGGTTTTAATTTAGCAATTAAATTAACATTCGCTTTATCAACATGCAATAAATCTACGATCAAGCCCAAATAACTTGAATTCGCCAAAATAGCTCCAATTACCCCAGGGTTACGTCCAGTCATACCACTCATTGCATTAAACATATGCGTTGCAGTTGAAGCACCATTATCAAATGCTAATTGCACTTGAGCAAAGCTCGCATTACTATGCCCAATTGAAACTATTACATCGTGTTTTACTAAATACGCAATTTGTTCTGGCGTGAAATTCTCTGGGGCTAAAGTCAATTTAATTGGATAATATTTTGTATAAGCAGCAATTTCGCTTAGCATTGCATCAGTTGGCGGAATCACAAATTCTAATGGATGAATTCCACGCTTTTCTATAGCTAAAAAAGGACCTTCCAGATGCAAGCCAATCACACCTCGCGTATTACCATATTGCTTGAACCAATCTTTAGTTACTTCTAAGGCTCTACGCACATCATTAAAATCTGAGGTAATTAATGTTGGTAAATATGAAGTTGTACCAAAGCGCAAATTAGTTTGATGCATTGTTTCTAAAGCATCAAAGCTAATTGAGTCATTAAATAACACACCACCATTGCCGTTTAATTGTAAGTCAATCATACCAGCACTGATAACACTATTGCCAAAATCTTCAATTTGATCCACATCATAAATTTTGTCTTTATCAATAATATCGATAATTACGCCATCCGCGATGAGAATAGCTTTATTATTTAATAAACTTACCCCATCAAATACTGCTTTAGCAGTAATCACGCGCATTGCCTGAGTCATATTAACATCACCTCTTTTAAACCATCTATATTATTAATTCAAAACACATCTGCAGATAGACTTATAATATTATAAGCCTACATTTGAGTTGAATAGACCAATTTGCTACAAACCTAATTATAAAACATATTTGATTAAATCAAACTTTAGTTATTCATTGCCGCATCATGAATCGCATATTCATCGTGCATATTTTCAAAATACTTAATTGTTTTCACTCGTAGCTCATAAGTCGCCAATTCATCACACAAAATCAAAGTTTTACGGTGGTATTGGAGAGCCGTAATTGGACACATGCTCGATACAGAACCCTCAATTGCTTGGAAAACCGCTGGAGCTTTTGCCAAACCTTTAACCATAATTAAAACCTCTTGCGCTTGCATAACTGTATCAATCCCAATGGTTAAAGCTAAACGTGGTGTCTTATTAATATCACCATCAAAGAATCGTGAATTAGCAATTACCGTTGACATATTTAGGTCTTTACTCCGCGTTTTTGAAGCTAATGATGAACCAGGTTCATTAAATGCTAGATGACCATCTTCACCAACTCCACCAAGTTGTAAATGAATGCCGCCAACAGCACTAATTGCTGCTTCGTATTGTTCACATTCTAAATCTAAATCCGCAGCATTACCATTTAAAATATGAATATTCTTCGCTTGAATATTGATATGATCAAAGAAATAATGATGCATATAGTAATGATATGACTCTGGATGATTCTCTGCCAAGCCAACATATTCATCCATGTTGAATGTAACCACGTGTTCAAAGCTTACTTGACCAGCTTTATTCAGACTAATTAATTCATTATACATATCCAACGGAGTTGAACCAGTTGGTAGCCCCAAAACAAACGGTTTATCTGCTGTTGGTTTAAAAGCATTAATTTTACCAGCCACATAATGTGCAGCCCACTTACCCAAATTATGTTTTGAAATTAATAAACGCATAAAATCTCCTAAATTAAATTATTAAGATATAATTGTTGTAATTCGGTCAATAAACGTTTCGAAGAAACAGGATATAAAGTTTTAATTTCCTGTGCAAATAAGGATATTCGCAGCTCTTCAATTTTGTATTTAAACGCATACAGCTTAGAACTCACAACTTTATGTTTTTGCTCTAATTCTTCAACATAATTATACCATTTATTATAAATAAAATTCACTTCCTCTGCAAGCAATTTGTCACGTGCTGCAGATTTAGTATAACGCTCAATGCGATTCAAAATTGCTTGTAAATATCGTGGGTAATTTGCCAAAAATTGCCAACGCGTAGAACTAAGAAACTCTGGATAAAGAAGGTCATCCAATTGTAAAATAAGCTCATCTTCTAATTTATGCCCAACAATCTTTAGCTTAATTTGTCCATATAGCTTTGCGACACGTTCCAAACATTGATTAAAATCAAGATTATAAATACTTACATTCTGCTTGGCTATATTAACTACCTGCTCAAACTCAACTAAGTCCTTCAGCACTTGTTTTTCAACAAGCGCAGCCAAAATAGCTTGATTCAAAATATATTGTGAACAAGCTAATATTAAAGCTTCTTTACTATAAAAATCAATTAATGCAAAACTAATCGCAGAGAAATTGGTTAATTTTTTAGCTGACAAGTACTTTTGCTGCTCTTTAAGCTGCAATTTAATCAGAGCCATAAATCCACGCTTAGTACTCACGCGTGCCGTAGCTAAGTCGGCAACTACGCCAAGGCTAACACTGGCATCTTTCTCAACAATTAAGCTAGTATATCCGACCAAGTTGCTCCCAGATGTATTTAGTTTTACTTCGCTTAACAGTTGGTTCATTTGAGGCATAAAAGACTGCAAATTAGTAATTTTCTGATTAGTGGTATGCTGTACCACAATTTTACTCAAAGTTGGTGCTAACTCAAGTTTTAATAAATCTAAATTGTCTCCTGATGCTACCACACGTTTTTTATCCATAATTCGAAAATGGCAACGCAACTGTGTCGGTAATTTAAGTTCAAATAAGTCTGGATAACTTAACACCAAATTGTTCTTAGATTTAGCATAATCAATAAACTGCGTTAATAAATTTTGCTGAGTATCAGCCTGCTCGAGAAAATCAGTAATTGATTCCTGCAAAGGATTAAATTGTAAGCGTTGCGATTTTGCCAACGACTTAATCATGAAAGCTAATTTATCTCGAATCATCCCAGGCACTAACCAAGCAAATGGCTCGCTATTAATTAAACTTAATTTATTCAGATCAATAAACACAATTAAACCATCTTCATTACTATCATGATCAAAAATATATTTTAGACGTAAATTTTGCCCATTCACCGATAAACGATCAGGATATAACTCAAGTGATTGCTGTGTAGCAGTTAACCGTTCAATAAACTCTGCTTGATTAATCTTAAGTAACTCTGGATTCACAAGCAAAAACTGCTCTAAACTTGGCAAATCAACGACCTCATGGGTCAATTTAGCTGCATAAAAACTATATAACTCATCATCCATCAATACCAAAGATGTACGTAGTTTATCTTCGAGTTTTTCTAATTCACGAATAACTTGCAAATTATGTTCAATAAACGCATATTTTTTACTCAACTGATTAGCTACTAAGCCTTCTCGAATTAAAATATCCTGAGCAATCTTTGGATCAACTGAACCAAATGAAATACGCTGTTGATGAATTTGTAGGCCATAAAGTAAAGCTGATTTAGTTGCAACTACTTCACCACGTTTCATATCCCAATGTTGATTACTGTAGGTATATTTAAATAAATGTTCTGCAATTCCTTTTAACCACAATGGATCAAAATAAGCACAATGACGAGCATACAGTCGTGTTGTTTCAACTAAGCTTGCCGCAATAATCCACTTACTATTATCAACATTTAGTGATGGATGCAAATAAAACTTACGCCCATTGGTACCCAAATAATAACTATCGACTAAATCTTTTTGTCCAATATTTACTACAAACCCACTCAAAATAGCACTATGTAAGCGCTGATAATCTGCAGGTTGTGAATTTTCTTTATATCCCAGACCAATCATAGTTTCTTTTAATTGGCGATATAGCTCATGCCATTCACGCAAACGTAAGACTGAGACAAATTGCTTGTGACAAATCTCTAATAATTTTTTGTTCGATTTTTTATGTTCTAACTGCTCTTTATACCAACTCCACAAATTCAGTATTTGGTTAAATTCTGATTGTTTATCTGCCCAAATACTATGCCGTTCACGTGCTAATTGCTGGTGCTCCAATGGAAAATCTCGTGGATCTTGAATACCAAGAAAAGCTACAATAACCAAAGCTTCTGACAAGCAAGTAAACTTTTCTCCAGCTGCTACTAGAATTCTGGCTAATTGAATATCAATCGGAATTTGGGCTAATTTACGCCCAAGCGGTGTAATTTTATTCTGCTCATTAATTGCACCAACTTGAAATAAAGTTCTAAAACCATCATTAAACGCTTTGGGTTCAGGTTGATCTAAAAATGGAAAATCATTCGGATCACCTAAATTTAAACTTAACAGACGTAAAATTACATTTGCCAAATTACTTCGCAATAACTCAGGTTCGGTAAACTGACTCCGTAAGTTGAATTCTTGCTCACTAAATAAGCGCACACATAAGCCATGACTCAACCGCCCAGCACGCCCAGCGCGTTGCCGACTTGAAGCTTGACTAATTGTTTCAATCTGCAATTGTTCAACTCGATGTCGCAAGCTATAACGTTTTACTCGAGCTATGCCACTATCAATTACAAATTTAATTCCAGGAATTGTCAAAGATGTTTCGGCAATATTAGTTGCCAAAATAATCTTTATTCGTCCATTATCAGTGAAAATTAAACTTTGTTCCTCATTATTTTGGCGTGAAAATAAAGCAAGTAATTCATAATTATGTAATTCAGTTTTACGTAAAAAATTCAGGCATTGCTTAATCTCTCGCTCACCTGGCAAAAAAACCAAACCATTACCACGTTCAACACTCAGCGCGGCACTAATTGCCTGATAAATAGCTTGATTTAAATTAGCATCATCATCGTCTTCATGTAGCGGTTGATAAATAATATCGACTGGATGAGTTTTACCACTAACATTAACAATCGGTGCCCCCGAGAAAAATTGAGCTAATTTCTCATTTTCCAAGGTAGCAGAGGTAATAATGATTTTTAAATCTGGACGTTGCTTGATCAATTTCTGTAAATAACCTAAGATGAAATCAATATTCAAACTTCGCTCGTGTACTTCATCAATAATTAATGCCGAATACTGCAACAATAATTTATCAGTTTGAATTTCTTGTAATAAAATCCCATCGGTCATTAATTTGATTGCCGTACTATTACTGGTACGGTCATTAAAACGCATTTTATAGCCAACTAAATTAAACTCACTTTGTGGAGTCTGACCAAGTTCTTGACTAATCCTAGCGGCTAGTGATCGCGCAGCTATCCGTCGTGGTTGCGTATGGCCAATTGTACCAGTCGCTGCATAACCTAGCTCAAGCAGTATTTTGGGTAACTGAGTTGTTTTACCAGATCCTGTTTCACCGCAAATCAGCGTAATTTGATTTTGCTGAATAACGGCTTTAATTTGCTCAACTTCACGACTAACTGGAAGTTCTGCTGGATAATTAATTTTAGCTGAACTAATCAACTCTTGGCGCTTACTCAAAGCATCAAGATGTTGTTCAATTGAATGCAATAACTTATCTAGTCGCAATGAGTTATTCCCCAATTTATTAATTTGATTAACCCACAAGCGGCTATATGTACACGGATTAAGTTGAATTTTTTCAAGAATTTGTTGTTTTAGCATGACTATCAATTATTTTCAATACAAGTTATTAACACCAACAATAAAAAACTTCACCCTAAAGTGAAGTTTAATTAAAGTTATGTATTCCCCTCTAGCCAGACAACTAAATCAGCATTATATTTATTTGTCAATTTATTAACCCCATCGACTAATCCAGCTGGACCAACTGCAGTTGGGACACGCTGGTTAAATACACGACTAGAAATAACTTTATTTGACTCAAGATCTATTAACTCCGATGCAATAACCATATGCACTGATGAAGTATTGTTGGATTCATTAATATCTTGCCGCATAGTAATCATCATTGACACCAGACGATAATTTGCATCAGCAATTGCTAAAGTGCTAGCTACATTCCTAAATGAACAAGACATTAAAATACTACGTGTTATTGACTGTGTCAACAAATCACTTGGTAATGCTGCCCACTGACTATAGCTATACGTATTTAATTCATATGTACTTGATGAATAAAACATTTTGGTTGAATCATAAGGCACAGCAGTACGCATAGGCGAAATAAAGATTATTTTTTGGCTATGATACTTATTATTACACATCGGAATGCTTTCTGTAGCCGACGTATCATAAATCATATACGATGTTGTAGGACGCTGTTTTACTGGTCCAAGCGAACACGCCGCCAAAGACAATACACCAATTGCTAACAATATTTTTTTAATATTTTTCATCTTCATTTATTCTCCAGGACCTGCTGGACGCGGTGCAGAACCACGAACTATTGCAGAAGGGTTTTGATTAATTGTTTTCAAAAGCTCATTAAATTGCGCCGTAGCTAAATTAATATTTCCAATACTCTGATTTAAGTTTGGTAATGTAACCGCATTAAAATTACGCAAAGTCTCATTTTGTACCGTATTTAAAACCTTATCCAATGAATCACTGTTTTTCTGCAATGATTTAGATAATTCAGCCAAATGTTGCGTATTCTCATTAACATTACCAAGCACTTGACCCACCATTACAATCGAACTAGCTATGCTATCTGATTGACTAGCCACAGCAGCACTTACCCTATCCAAACTAGCCAAAGTATTTTCTATATGCTTTAAATTTTTCGCATTCAAAAGGGCTTTGATTTGTAAAGAAATATCATCCACGTTATTCGTAATATCTTGAGCTTGTTCAGACAGACTTGATAAGAAAGATAATTTAGCAGGAATTTGAGGATATGGTTGAGTATTATGAGGATGAATCACCGTAAATTTAACCTTTGGAGTTAGTGTCAATGCAATATAAGACATTCCAGTTACGCCCTGTGCTTTAATCGTCGCATATGTCGCGGTGGTAATTGCAACACCTTCATTTACATTGATATCAACATAAATATTTCTTGGATCTTTGTTATCAAGTTCAATCGCTTTTACCTGACCAACTACAACTCCATTGTATTTAACCATCGAGTTAGTAGTAACACCATCAATTGATTCGCTAAAGGTAATCCTATAAATATCATATGCCTTACGATTAGACGCTGAAAACCATAAGAGTATTCCAACTATCATCGCTATACCAATCAACACAAAAGTACCAACTATTAAGTACTGTTTGTTATTTCTCATTCAACGCACCTTTCCTGTTGTTTAGAATAATAGCCTTTAGAGACCGCTCCACGCTCACCATTAAAATACTCATATAAATCTGGAATATCTGGACGATTAGAAGCATTTAGCACACTATCATGAAGAGTTACTTTCTTATTACTTAGATAAACTATTTCATGACTAGTCCGCCAAATTGAATCCAAATCATGCGTAATCATAATGACAGTTAAACCCAATTGCTCATGCAAATTAAGCATTAATTCATCAAAAGATGCAGCACTATTTGGATCAAGTCCAGCTGTTGGCTCGTCAAGAAATAAAACTTTAGGGTCTAACGCTAACGTTCGCGCCAAGGCAACACGTTTTTGCATTCCTGGGCTAATTTCCTTAGGGTACTTATTATATGCTACCTCTTTCAAACCAGTTAAGCGTAATTTTTGATATGCTAATTCACGCACGGTTTGATAAGAGAAATCTGTATATTCTAAAATTGGAAACATTACATTTTCTAACACCGTATTTGAATTATACAACGCTCCCTGTTGAAACATCATAGCCATTTGGCTTAAGACTTTTTTGGTATACGCATCTTCCAAATTATATTTGGAAATTTCTTCACCCATTAAGTGAATTTCACCGGCACTAATTGGTTGCAACATGAGAATTTCACGAATCAAAGTAGTTTTACCACAACCACTGGCACCAATAATTGTTACAATTCGATTTGGATAAATGGTTAAATCTAAATCTTTGTGAATCCATTCACCATTAAATTGCGTACCTAATTTCTTAATTTCAATAATTGGTTTACCTGCATTGCCACGCATAATTAAACCCCTAAAACTTTAAATAAAATAGCAAAAAGCGCATCAATAAAGATAATTAAACATATTGAAAGAACTACACTACGAGTAGTCTGGATTCCAATACTATCAGCATTCGCCTTAACCTTAAAGCCACAAAAACTACCCACCATACCAATAATCCAAGCAAAAAAGAAGCTCTTAACAATTCCAACCCAGAAATTATTTATTGAAACAGCAGTCTGTAGCTGAACAAGAAATAGCTTTGGCTCAATCCCAAGAAGCGGCCCAGAAAAAATCATCCCGCCAACCATGCTACTAACATCCGCTAACATAGTTAAAATTGGTAACGCAAGAACTAAACCTAAGACTTGTGGCACGACCAAGCGTCGCATTGGCGAAATTCCCATCGTCTGTAAGGCGTCAATTTCTTCTTGAACCTTCATCGTGCCTATGGTTGCAGCAATTGCAGAGCCTGTTCTACCTGCAACAATAATTGCGGTTAACAATGGAGTTACTTCACGCAACAGTGAAATACCTAAGAAATTGACTACATAAATATTGGCACCATAAGTAACAAATTGCGGAGCCATTTGATAAGTTAAATTAACTCCAATCAAAAAGCACAGCATCGAACTGATCAAAACACCTTTTATACCAGCAGTTGAAATGGTTTCAGCAATACCCTTTACGTATAACGGATAATCACGTTTAAACAAAGTAGCCATAGTGGTACATAATTGACCGAAGAATGCCGTTAACTGCAGGCAGGTATGCCATACCTCTCCAGCACCCTCGCCAACTTTAGCTAACAGATTATTACTCTCCTGTTCATTTAACGTATTATCAGAATGCAATTCAAATGGCTTAGTCAAATCATAAAGCATCTGATCATCTTGAACCAAAATAACTTTACTTACTGTGGATTTGGACGCAAGCAAAGTATTAATCACTTTATGTACAAAATGAAAACCAGTTGTATCTATACTAGAAATTTTGCTACCATCAACCACCCAATCACCACTCTGTAGTACAGGAAATTGCGCTAAAATCGACTCGTCAATACTCATCCACCCCCAACTACCACCCAAAAAGATTGTCCTTTGGTCATGATTGACATTAATCGTAGCAACATCAAGTGTAGATCTACGTTCTAAGCTCATTTTTTTATACATATATTATTACTTTAATTAAATTAATCATAAATTTATTTTGCATCCAAAATGTGCTCATCAGAAAGAATATTTTTCTTATAACCCAATCTAAAGATATAGCACACATAACTTATCACTGTATACAGCACAAAAAAGCTGTAAATCACCAACTCAGGATAATAAAATAATAATATCATAAATCCTAAAAATAGTAATAATGCTCTAAATGGCGCAGTTTGATGGAAGTGAATCTCTTTAAAACTATAAAATTTAACGTTACTCACCATCGATAATCCAGCGACTAAAGTAACCAAAATACCAAGCTGAATCATCAGGTTTGAATGGAGATGATATTCAGCACTTAAATAAACATAACCTACTACTAATGCAGCGGCAGATGGCGATGGCATACCTTGAAAAAACTTCTTATCTACCACGCCAGTCATCACATTAAATCTAGCCAATCGTAACCCAGCACAAGCACAATATACAAAAGCGACTAACCAGCCAAGTTTACCAAAACGATCTAAACCCCAATTAAAAACAATCATGGCTGGTGCGGCACCAAATGCGACCATATCAGCCAAGCTATCCAATTCAGCACCAAATGGAGAAGACGTATGCGTCATTCGCGCCACACGTCCATCTAAGCTATCTAAAATCATTGAAAACAATATTGCTAATCCAGCATGATAGAAATCACCGCCAATTGATTGCACCATCGCATAAAAACCACAAAACATTGAACTTAGGGTTATCATACTTGGCACTAAATAAATCGGCGAGCCTTTTGCACGCTGCGTATTAGAATCGGTCATCTTAGTCAACCTTTGCGAGGATAGTCTCGGTCGCTTTAACTTTCTGCCCAATACTTACTAATGGCGTAGCACTAAGTGGTAAATAAACATCTACACGCGATCCAAAGCGAATAAACCCATAACGCTCACCACGTTTTAGCCATTCACCTGGTTTAGTATAACATAAAATACGTCGAGCAATTAAACCTGCTACTTGAACGAAAGTGATCTTTTGACCATTAGCCATTCGTACAATTACAGCATTACGTTCATTCTCAGTAGAAGCTTTCTCAAAATCAGCATTTACAAATTTACCAGCAAAATACTGTACATCTAAAACTTCGCCATCAACAGGTGAACGATTTGAATGTACATTAAATACATTCATAAATACGCTAATCTTTAAAGCCTCAACATTTTGATAAGTATCATGAGATTTTTCAATGCTAATTACTTTCCCATCTGCAGGTGAAAGTATAACATTTGAATCTTGAGGAATCGTGCGCGGTGGATCGCGAAAAAACTGTACAACAAAAGCAGCAATAAAAATAAACGGTAACGCAGCCACTAAATTAGTTAACCACAAAATTAACAGCGCTAGGCCAACACTAATTGCAATAAACGGCCAGCCTTCTTTGGCAAATGACGGATGAGGATAATGCTTCAATACGGACTCCTTAAGTAAAAAATTAATCTTGAATATTTTTTATTATATCACTAATATCACTTACTTTGCCAGAATTATCCTTAGTTGCAGGACTAACAACAGGGGCACTGGAGTTAGCTACCACGGCTGCATTTGGCAATGCAATAGAAATCGGTTCACTAGCATTTGCCGCTTCGCTACTCTCATCATCAATTGTGCCAGAAGCATCGTGACGACCAATAATACTACCTTGATAATAATATTCGGTATCACCCTTCCATGTACCACCTGATTCACTAACAACGCCATCAGGCATTGGTAACTGACGCTCTGGATATTTATTCAAAGCAACTCGCATAAAATCTAACCAAATTGGCAAAGCTAAAGTTGCACCATATTGACGACCTAGACTTTTGGGCTTATCATAACCAACCCATGTTACAGTAACCAAATCAGGCGTATAACCATCAAACCAAACATCTTTAGCATCATTAGTCGTACCAGTTTTACCAGCTATATCACTACGATGCAATTCACGCCACGCACGAGAACCTGTCCCATATTTGGCCACATCTTTAAGAATACTATTCATGATAAATGCATTTCTTGGGTCAATTGCAGGCTGCTGTTGGGTAATATTACTTGGTGCTGTTTGCGCCAACACTCGACCATTCATATCTGTAATTTTCTCAATGAAATAAGGCTGCACCAAATATCCACCATTGGCAAATACCGCATATGCTTGTGCCATCTGCATGGGAGTTACTTCATTTGCACCAAGAGCCATCGTTAAATATGGTTGAAATTGTGATTCAGCAAAACCAAATTTACTTACATATGAAATTGCATATTGTGGCGTAATATCATTTAGAATTTTCACCGTAATCATATTGCGCGACAAAGTTAATCCTTGACGCAATGAAATTGGACCAAGGAATTTACCGTCATCATTCTTAGGACACCATTGATCACCATTATTACCACCAGAATAACATGCAGGACTATCATCAATAATTGTTTCTGTAGTATACCCCTTGTCTAGAGCCGAAGAATAAATAAATGGTTTAAAACTCGAACCTGGCTGACGACTAGCCTGCATCACATGGTTAAAGTTATTATTGGTGTAATCAAAACCACCCATCAAAGCCTGAATTGAACCATTTGTTGGATTGATCGAAACTAATGCACCTTGAACTTGTGGAATTTGCGAAATTCGCCACTCTTTATTATCTTGATGAACTCGAATTACCGAACCAGGTAAAATTTGCTTTGCGCCACCTGTGGTTAAATATTTACGTACAAAGTCCAATTGCTTACCACTAAATTCTAAATGCTGGCCATTACGTAAGATAACATTAATCTCTTCATTATTTACACTCAAAACAATTGCCGCTAATAAATCACCATAATCTGTGATTCCATCAAATTGACCCATCGCAGTTTGATCAAGATTAGAATCAGCACCACTTACTGTCAAGTCAACACGTTGTTCAGCACCCTGATAACCTGTTGAAGCATCATAATTTAACAATCCCTTACGAAGAGCCAAATATGCAGCTTCCTGCAGTTTACTATCTATCGTGGTATACACCTTAAAACCTTGCGTATAAATTGCATCGCCATAAGTTGGATATAAGTATTGCCGAGCCATCTCCGCGATATAACTCCCTGAATCAGTTGCATCTTTGACAGAACCCTTAATTACGGTAATTTTCTGGCTAATTGCTTGATCATACTGTTCTTGCGTAATATAACCATGTTTTAACATCCTACCCAAAACATAAGCCTCGCGCTCAGATGAACGTTTTGGATTCACAACCGGATTATATGCGGATGGAGCTTTAGGTAGCCCAGCCAAAACAGCATATTCCGCAACAGTTAACTTATCAATTGGACGACCAAAATAGGTTTGTGCGGCTTCAGCAAAACCATAGGCACGCTGACCTAGATAAATTTGATTTAAGTATAAAGATAAAATCTGATCCTTAGTTAAAGAATGTTCAATCTTATATGATAATAAAATTTCATTAAATTTACGAGTAAACGTCTTTTGAGTAGTCAAGAAAAAGTTACGCGCTACTTGCATCGTAATTGTACTTGCACCAGATTGTAAACGTCCAGAAGTTAAGTTACCCATAACTGCACGCAGAATACCTAGTATATCAATCCCACCATGTTCATAAAATCTTTCATCTTCAGCCGATAGCACAGCGTCAATCAATAACTTGGGTGTGTTTGGAATGTCTAAATAAATGCGATGCTCTTGACCAAATTGACCAAGCAAAACACCATCTGAAGAATACACTTGCAATGGCAATTTGGGTTGATAATTGCGCAATTCGTCCATGCTTGGCAATTTTGGAATTGTAACAACAATCATCACCGCCAAAATTGCAGCTCCAGCAATTCCAAGACCGACAAGAATGCCAATTAATTTGAGCCAAATTCGACTTGGTTTTTTTTGTTCTTCCATAGAAATACTATCATTCAAAAATTGGTTATTTTAATTATAATAATTTACCCGTATTAAAAACAGGTCACCCAATACCAACACAAGCAAAATAAAAAATACTTTACTTTACCAAATTAGCCTGATTATTATACTATAGGTTAATCAAGTTACGTGAGCTAAGTGGTTATTCCCATTCAATTGTTGCAGGTGGCTTTCCAGAAATATCATAAACTACTCGATTAACACCCTTAACTTCATTAATAATCCGATTTGCTACCTTGGTAATAAACTCAAAAGGTAAATTTGCAACATTTGCGGTCATAAAATCCGTAGTTTCCACAGCTCGTAATGATACGGCATAGTCATACGTACGTCCATCACCCATCACACCAACTGTTTTTACTGGCATAAACACTACAAAAGCTTGTGCAACCTTATGATATAAATCATGGCTATATAATTCTTCAATAAAGATATTATCCGCATGTTGAAGTAATGTTACAAATTCAGCTCTAATATCACCTAAAATTCGCACACCCAAACCAGGTCCTGGAAAAGGATGACGGTAAATCAATTTTGGCGCAATTCCTAATGAGACACCTAAACTGCGTACTTCATCTTTAAATAACTCACGTAACGGCTCAAGCAATTGTAAATTTAGTGACTCAGGTAAACCACCAACATTATGATGTGACTTGATATTATGTGCTTTATTGGTTTTACTTCCTGCAGATTCAATCACATCCGGATAAATCGTACCTTGAGCTAACCAACGTGCATTACTCAACTTAGCAGCTTCACGTTGAAAAATATCCACAAATAATTTACCAATGATTTTGCGTTTCTGTTCAGGATCACTAATCCCAGCTAGAGCAGCATAAAACTCATCTTTAGCATCAATTTTAATAATGTTTAGATCCAAATTCTCGGCATAATTCTGCATAACCTGATCAGCTTCATTTAACCGCAATAAACCAGTATCCACAAAAATACACACTAATTGTGTACCAATTGCCTTGTGAATCAAAACACCAGCCACACTGCTGTCAACACCACCAGACAAAGCTAAGACTACTTGATCAGAACCAACCTTCTCTTTAATACTTGCAATCGCATCATCAGCGTAACTTGGCATCGTCCAAGTTGCCGCAGAACGGCAAACATTACGTACAAAATGTTCCAAAATCCGTGTACCCTGTTTGGTATGGGTTACCTCAGGATGAAATTGTACCGCATAGATATTTCGTTCTGGGTTATACATGGCTGCTATCGGACAACTCTCCGTTTTGGCAATAACTTCAAACCCATCAGGAATACGTACTACTTTATCACCATGGCTCATCCAAACTTGAAGAAAATTACCTGAAGCACCAACACCATCGCTTAAGCCAGCGAATAATTGGCTCCCCAAATCATGAATTTCTGCGTAACCAAATTCACGTTTACCAGAACTAGCAACTTCACCACCAAGCTGTTTGGCAATTGTCTGCATGCCATAACAAATCCCAAATATTGGCACACCTAATTCAAAAATTACTGAAGGAGCACTTGGCGTATCAGTTTCATAAACTGAATTCGGGCCACCGGATAAAATAATCCCCTTAGGAGCAAATTCACGGATAAAATCATCACTTACATCATAAGAATGAATCTCACAATAAACATTAAATTCACGTACTCTGCGCGCAATTAATTGAGTTACTTGCGAACCAAAATCTAAAATTAATATCTTCTCATTATGAATATTCATTCTTACTTATCCTATATAAATTGCTTAGACCCAAATAATAGTGCAAAATCAGACTACCTAGTTAATATAACACAGTCGATTAATTACAAAGATTTTTAATTAAAATAACTATACACAGTAAACGAGCGTTCCTTCATCTTCACCTAAAACAATTCGTTTTAAGCTACCTGCTTTAAAAATACTGCAAACCTTGATATTCAAATTATTTTCACGACATAATGCAAAAGCCGCTGTATCCATAACTCCAAGATTATTACCAATTGCGTCATCAAAAGACAGTGAATCATACTTCACGGCACTTAAATCTTTTTTTGGATCAGCAGAATAAACACCATCAACTTTAGTTGCTTTAATTAATAAATCTGCATTCATTTCCAATCCACGTAACGCTGCACCGCTGTCTGTGGTGAAATACGGACTACCAGTACCACCAACAAAAATAACAACCTCGCCATTATCAACCCGTTTTATCATACTATCCCGATTATAGCCTTTAATAAAACTACCTATCGGAAATGCCGAGAATATTTTTGCCTCAACTCCATGCGCATTAAATGAATCACGGAGTAAAATCCCATTCATCACGGTTGCTAACATACCCATCGTATCAGCGTTTGATCGTTGAATTCCTAATTTATCACTACCTGCGACACCACGAAAGAAATTACCACCACCAATCACGATACCAACTTTAACACCAAGCTCAACAATATCCTTAACTTGCTTTAAAATAAATTCAACAGTCTCTGGATTAACTGAATCTTGAGAATCTCCCATTAAAGACTCACCAGATAATTTTAACAAAATGCGACTATATTTAAGCATTGATGACTCCTTACCACTAATACATCAAACAGCAGGATTATAGCACAGCTTGACTCGTACCGACTTAGCATAACCCAACTATGTTAATCAATATATTGCATCGCGCATACCAATTTAAAGACATGCTAATTATAATACTAGCTTACAACAAATATATAATCACTTATATACAAAGGTTAATACAATTGAATAATTTTAAAAAACTCTTACTCTCTTCATTTATGGTTGCTGGAGCTGCAATCGGCTCTGGGGTTCTCGCACTACCATTAGTTGCCGCTGGACCTGGCGTTGTAAATACAATTTTATTTATTAGTTGCACATTCATCCTTGCTTACATAATGGCAAGTGTAAGTATTGACGTATACTCACGCTATGATAACCATGATGTTAATGCAGCTACTTTGGCCATTGATTTCTTTGGCAAAAAAGGCTACTGGATTACTACCATACTAAATGTTCTTTCAATGGGCTCTCTGGCTGCAGCTTATGTAAATGTCGGCGGTGATTTATTGGTAAAAACCGTACTTCCCTTAGTTGGAATATCCATCCCGTCACAGGTTGGGATGATAATTTTCTTTGTAGTATTTATGCCAGCATTTGTCGTTGGACTAGGCTTGATCAGTCGCTTAAATGGCATAATCTTCACCATCAAATTTCTTTGTCTTGGGATAGGCATCTTACTTGGCATCAGCTTGATTAAACCAGAGATCTTTGAATTTGCCCCATCAAATGTTAAATATTTAGGTTCTGCTGCATCCACAATGTTTTGTATTTGGATGATGCATATGGTGCTACCTTTAGTGCTAAAAATCAATGATTGGAATCCGGTCAAAGCTAAAAAAGCAGTCATGATCGGAATGGTAATTCCTGCACTGGCGTATCTTGGCTGGATGCTATTAATCTTCTCGTTAATTCCACGCGAGAAATTTGTAGAACTGTCAACAATTGGTGATGTAATACATTTTGCCCTATCCAGACCAGAGGTTCCCAATCTTATTTCCAGTCTAATTGGAATTTTCTCAGCAATCACCGTGTTAACTGCTTTTTTATCAATTGGTTTCTCTCTGATCGCATTCGTAATTGATGCACTAAAATGGCAAAATACACCAAAATCTAGGCTATTATCTACAATTATTTCCTTTATAATTCCGGTTTTTATCGCACTAATCTTTCCCAAAGGATTCTTAATAATTTATCAACAATCCAATATGTTTCAAATTGCTGCTGCATTAATTCCAATAGTTGCTGCATATGCTTATAATAAAAAACATAATTTGACACTTACCCCACAAATTATAATTTTGCTTCTGGGAAGTTTAATAATATTGTCCCAACTTCTTGATAACTTATCCATTTTCCCAATATTTCATTAGTAATAAAAATGGCTAGCAAAAGTGCTAGCCATAAAATTATGCAAGAAAAATTACAATCAAGGTTCTGAATAATTAATGTATTTAATTGCGCCATTTTTAGCCATAGTCATCACAGTTGCTGGTTGCCAATAACGGTTCATAGCACCAAAAACTAAATGTGGATACACGGCTTGACCTCGACTGCCATTATAACGCCCTAATGCCATAAACATATCGCCATGCTCAAGCTGTAAATAATGCCGCAAAATCGTACATCCAAAACGAATATTCGTTTGCACGTTCAATAAATCTTGATCTTGAGCACCAATTTGCCGTTGCCAAAATGGCATTACTTGCATAATTCCACGAGCACCAGCACTCGAAATAGCATATTTATTAAAGCGGCTTTCAACTGTAATTAAGCTCAAAACTAATTGTGGATCTAACCCTGCGCGAATTGATTCGTATTGAATTGTTGTCAATAATCGCCTACGCATAAACTCATCTTGAACCAAAGTATCTCTGGGAGCAACACTCTTTAAACGATTTGACATATCAGATAACCATGCATCGGCTTTTTCTTTACTGGAAAAAACCAAATGCGGCTGAATTGGATTAATAATCGCGGAATGTAACGAAGTTTGCACATCAGCAGAAAGCTTTTCCTCCTGCTGATTACCTGCATAAACTACATTAATGAATCCCAAGCTTAACAAAAACCCAAGCTTGAAACTATAATTTTTAGCTACGCTCATTCTCAACTAATTTATTCAACTGAGCAGCAATGACATCAACTTCAACCAAATGAATTTCACGTGTTTTGCGATTATACAGTTCAACTTTACCTTCAGCCAAAGTTTTTTCACCAACAACCACACGATACGGAATGCCCAACAACTCACTATCCGCCAACAACGAACCAATCCGTTCATTACGATCATCAAGCAGAACATCAATACCAGCAGCACGCAAATGTGCATATAAATTATCTGCTTCAAGTTTCACTACTTCACATTTAGCATAATTTGCTGGCGTGATAACTACTTCAAACGGTGCCATATTTAATGGAAATACAATTCCACGTTCATCGTAATTTTGCTCAATACAAGCACCTAGAATACGTGTTACACCAATACCATAACATCCCATTTCCATAAATTGAGATTTGCCATTTTTATCTAAATAACTCACATTTAAAGCTTCAGAATATTTGGTACGCAATTGGAAAACATGCCCAACTTCAATTCCACGGCATAATTTAATCGTGCCTTTGCCATCTGGTGTTTTATCACCCTCTTGCACATTGCGTAAATCCGCTACTATAGGCTCTGGACAATCAACACCAAAATTAACGCCAGTTAAATGATAACCATCATGATTTGCACCACAGACAAAATCGGCTAACAACGCAACTTCTTTATCTACGATCACAGTACCATTAAAGCCAACTGGACCAATAAAACCTGGCTGACAATTAAATTCACTTAAAATTTGCTCATGACTTGCAAAAGTTAATGGTTCTTTAAGTTGCTTAAGTTTACCAGCTTTAATTTCATTTAAGCTATCATTCCCACGAATTAACAATAAAACTGGTTGACCATCTACACCTTCAAAAACCAAAGACTTAACTGAGCTAGATAATTCAACTCCTAACATTTCAGTTACTTCTTCACACGTTTTTTGCATTGGAGTTGCAATTTTAGCCAATGACGCTGTCGCGGCTAGACGTGATTCACGCGATGGCAAAGATTCAGCCAACTCTAAATTTGCAGCGTAATCTGATTCATCGCTATACACCACAATATCTTCACCACAATCAGCCAATACCTGAAACTCGTGCGATCCAGTTCCACCAATTGAACCAGTATCCGCTGCAACTGGGCGGAATTTAAGCCCAAGACGATTGAAAATATTGCAATAAGCTTGATACATATCATTATAAGTAGTTAACAACGAATCAAAATCGGTATGAAAAGAATAAGCATCTTTCATCACAAATTCGCGTGAGCGCATCACACCAAAACGTGGGCGCACTTCATCACGAAATTTAGTTTGAATTTGATAAACAGAAAGAGGTAATTGTTTATAACTTTTTACATCTTTACGCACCACATCTGAAACTACTTCCTCATGAGTTGGTCCCATGCAAAAATCACGATCATGACGATCTTTCATGCGTAATAATTCTTTGCCATAAAACTCCCAACGCCCAGATTCTTGCCAAATTTCAGCAGGTTGTACCGCTGGCATCAACATTTCCAGAGCACCAATCGCATTCATTTCTTCACGAACAATCCGTTCAACTTTACGGACAATTTTAAGGCCAAGCGGCATCCAAGTATAAATTCCACTAGACAAGCGTTTAATCATACCAGAGCGTAACATTAATTTATGACTAATTAATTCAGCTTCACTTGGCGCTTCTTTGGTGGTTACGATATAATATTTTGATGCACGCATGACTATTCCTTTTTGGTAAAATTATCCACAATAACATAATTATAACTATATTTGCCGCCGTAACTATAAGTTTTAACTCAAATATATAATCACTACAACAATACAATATGAATTTACTCTGCATTCAATTTTAAATACTGACGATTCTTGGCAAATTGAAATTGAAATTCACTAAATTTGCCTTCGGCAATTGATTCACGAATTTCTTGCATTAATTGCAGATAATAATGAATATTATGAACTGTATTTAAATGCGAGCCAAGTATTTCACCAATTTTAAATAAATGATGCAAGTATGCACGCGAGAAATTTTGACAAGTATAACAACTACAGCTTTCATCTAATGGTCGCGTATCATCTTTATATTTGGCATTTTTAATTTTTACATCACCAAAGCGCGTAAACAACCAGCCATTTCGTGCATTCCGTGTTGGCATCACGCAATCGAACATGTCGATCCCCTTACTCACACCATAAACTAAATCCTCTGGTGTTCCAACTCCCATTAAATAATGTGGCTTATCCGCAGGCAACATATCTTTCATTTCATCCAACATACGATTCATTTCTTCTTTAGGTTCACCAACCGATAAACCACCAATCGCAATCCCATCAAAACCAATCTTCATCAATTCAGTTAATGAACGTTGGCGTAAATCAGCATACATTCCACCTTGGACAATTCCAAATAAAGCATTTGGATTTTGATATTGATTAAATGCACTGCGTGAACGCTCTGCCCAACGTAATGACATTTCCATTGATTCACGTGCAGTTTGATAATCCGCTGGGTATGGCGTACATTCATCAAAAATCATCGCAATATCTGAATTTAAAACGGTTTGAATCTCCATTGATTTTTCTGGCGATAAAAATAATTTTGAACCATCAATTGGATTTTGGAAATAAACACCTTCTTCTTTAATTTTACGTAATTTACCCAAGCTAAATACCTGAAAACCACCAGAGTCGGTCAAAATTGGTTTATCCCAGCCATTAAATTTATGTAAGCCACCAAATTTACTAATAATCTCCATTCCAGGACGTAACCACAAATGGAAAGTATTCCCTAAAATTATTTGTGAGTTAGTCTGCTCTAAATCATATGGCGACATTGCTTTAACCGCGCCATAAGTACCAACAGGCATAAAAATCGGCGTTTCAACTACACCATGATTTAGTTCCATCTTCCCAAGCCGTGCATGACCATCAATTTTTAAAACTTCAAATTTCAACATAATTCTTCTTTCTTAATCTATTTAAATTTATCTATAATTTATTTTAATTACATAGCAGGACATACCAATTGACGGTAAAAATATAATTTACATCCAATGATGCCAAATCAAAATTATTAATTTTTACTTTGTTGCGTATACGTTAAACCAACTATGGTCAATAAAATAATTACAATCGCTACATAAGTCAAACCAGAAAAATGTTGATCAAATAACGAAATACCATATACCACCCCAGTAATAACCGCAACGGCATTAACCAACGTATAATAAACTGACCCAACTTTTTTAATAATAATAAACAACAACCCATAGCCTAATGTTGAAAGTAAAATTTCAATTACAATTAACAATGAGGGTAAGTCATCTAAACGTAACGGATAATAACCTTGGTTTATTACCGCCAACGGGCTAATACATAAACTCGAAAACATCAACATCCACATTGAATAACTTAAAACATTTCCAGAGCCTGGATGGAAACGCGAGATATAAACCGCACTAAATGCATAACTTAGCGGAATTAGCAATGCTAAATATAACCACCAATTACCAGCTTCTAATTCTAAACCATGCTGATTGGGTAAAATTATTAAACCAACTCCAATTAATCCGAATAACACTAATCCAGCACGCTTGAATAAAAACACCTCATCTTTAAAGCTCACCGCTAAAATGTAAGTTAAAATTGGTGAAACATTCGCCAATATCGTCAATAATCCTGATGGAATATGTCTCGCTGCAAAATAAATCAATAAATTAGGAATTACAATCCCAAATAACCCACACAATAAGGCATAAAGCATACCATTTTTATCTAGCCAAAGCTCACGGCGAATTGCCTGAATAATTAGGAGTAATAGAAATGGTCCAAATGACTGCCAAAACCCATAACCATATGGATTGACTCCGTGCGTCATGCAGTAACCAGCAATCGCATAACCACTTGCCCAATCAATACCCAAAATAATCAATAAAATTAATGCTGGCATAAAGACCTTTATAATCAATTGAAATAACCCGCAGATAAAAAATGCGGGTTACAAATTTAATAATTTAAGTTTTTAGTCCAATTTACCATGACAATGCTTAAATTTTTTGCCGCTGCCACATGGACAAGCTGCATTACGACTAAGCGGAGCATCTTGTTGATTAACATTTGCTACCGAAGCTTGCTTAAGCGGAGAGCTATCCAAATGTGTAGGTTCAACATCTTCAAAAATTTCTTCATCATTTGGGACATCATCTAAACCTTGCAATTGCACTGTAAATAAAACTTTGACAATATCAGATTTAATTGAATCTAACATCATCGAGAATAAGTCGAAAGCCTCTTTTTTGTACTCTTGCTTTGGATCTTTCTGTGCATAACCACGTAAACCAATCCCTTGACGTAATTGCTCTAACTGCGTCAAATGATCACGCCAATAATGATCTAAATGCTGTAACAACACACCACGCTCAAAACGCGTTACTTGTAAACTAGCAACCACTTCGCCAACTTGATTAAATGCAGCTAAAACTTCAGCATGAACTGCTGTTTGTGGATCAAATTGCTCAGCAAAAACCACTTCGCTGCTACCACCATTTTGCACTACAAAATTGTCTAAGGCTTGCAAATTCCATGCATTACGATCTTCAGGTAACATACTTGCTACAAATTGATTAATTTCTAAACTAACGCGAGCTTTAAAATTATCCAATTTACGTTGATATGAATTTAATGCAAATTCAACTAATTCTTCACGTAAAACTTGCTCATCAATACTTGGATCAGCAGCAATTTTACTTGCTAAATCAAATTCTAAACGATATTCATCACGCAAAGCTTTTTCTAAACCAGCTACATCCCATGCATCTTCCATCGCTTTTGGTGGAATATAAGCATCAAAAACATCACCAATACATCCATTAACCATATTAAAGGTCATCGGTGACAAATCTGGACTGATTAAAACTTCATCACGTTGTGAATAAATTACTTTACGCTGCGCATTGGCTACATCATCATATTCAAGTAGTTGTTTACGAATATCAAAATTATGACCCTCAACTTTACGTTGAGCGGACTCAATCGAGCGAGATAACAAACGGTGCTCAATCGCCTCACCTTTTTCCATTCCTAAACGCGTCATCATGCCACGCATCCGTTCACCACCAAAAATCCGTAATAAAGAATCATCCAATGATAAATAAAAGCGTGAAGCTCCATGATCACCTTGACGACCAGCACGACCACGCAACTGATTATCTACACGACGTGACTCATGGCGTTCAGTACCAATAATATATAATCCACCCGCAGCTAAAACTTGCTGATTACGTAATGTCCAATCAGCCATAATTTGCTCGACTTGTGATTTTTTCTGTTCAGCAGTCAAGTTATCATCAGCATTAACCGCCGCAATCATTGGCTTAGGATTACCACCTAAAATAATATCAGTTCCACGCCCAGCCATGTTAGTTGCAACCGTGATATTACCTGGATAACCAGCTTGAACAATAATTTCGGCTTCACTCGCGTGTTGTTTTGCATTTAAAACTGAATGTTTTAAGCCAGCCTTGTGTAACATACTCGAAAGTAACTCAGAAGTTTCAACCGAAGTAGTTCCCACCAAGGAAGGTTGCCCTAATTCGCTACAAACTTTTAGATCTTCAATAATAGCATTGAATTTATCTTCAACGTCCATATAAATTTTATCATTATGATCTTTACGAACCATACCTTTATTAGTTGGAATAACCACAGTTTCCAAAGAATAAATTTGTTGAAATTCATAAGCTTCAGTATCGGCAGTTCCAGTCATTCCAGAAAGCTTTTTATACATCCGGAAATAATTCTGGAACGTAATTGATGCTAGCGTTTGATTTTCACGTTGAATTTGCACGCCTTCTTTAGCTTCAACAGCTTGATGTAAGCCATCAGACCAACGGCGTCCTGACATTAAACGTCCAGTAAATTCATCAACAATTACAACTTCACCATCTTGCACCACATAGTGTTGATCTTTGAAATAAACATAATGCGCACGTAGAGCTGCAATTAAATGATGCATTAAACTAATGTTATGTACATTATAAAGGCTATCACCTTCTTTAATTAAACCCATTTCAGCCATAATTTGCTCAACATGCACATGTCCAGCTTCAGATAAAACTACATTATGGTGTTTTTCATCAACCCAAAAATCACCAACGGTACTTTCTTCATCTTCTTGCTTAATTAACATCGGTGGCAATAAATTTAATGCACGATACAAATCATCCGACCCCTCCGCAGGACCTGAAATAATTAACGGAGTACGTGCCTCATCGATCAAAATTGAATCGACTTCATCGACAACCGCAAAAGCTAATTTGCGTTGTACCTTTTGATTCGCATCAAAAACCATGTTATCACGTAGATAATCAAAACCAAATTCATTATTGGTACCATAGGTGATATCGCAAGCATAGGCTGCTGCTTTATCATCGTGTTCCATATCAGGTAAATTAACCCCTACGGTTAACCCCAAAAATTCAAATAATGGGCGCACAGTTTCAGCATCACGCTTAGCCAAATAATCATTAACCGTAACTACGTGAACACCATCACCACTAATTGCATTCAGATATGCAGGCAGCGTAGCAACCAAAGTTTTACCTTCACCAGTACGCATTTCGGCGATTTTATTGTCATTTAATACCATACCGCCAATTAGCTGCACGTCAAAATGACGCATATTTAATACTCGTTTACCAGCTTCACGACACACGGCAAAAACTTCTGGCAGTAATTGTGCTAGAGTTTCACCATCCTGAAAACGCTGTTTAAACTCTGCGGTTTTAGCCTGCAATTCAGCATCTGAGAGCTTACTCGCTTGTGGCTCAAGAAAATTAATTTGATTAACAATTTTAGCATACTGCTTCAACAAGCGTTCATTGCGCGTACCAAAAATCTTATAGACAATTTTTTTTATCATAGTTGTATCTTATTAGTGATTAATTTAAAAATCGTTGATTTGACTGAATTTTACAGCCGAAAGTCGCCTATTTTACCATAAATCAACTCTAACCACTAGGCAAAACCAATAAACTCACTGAATAAAATTCAGAATCAGCAGATTTTCCTTTGGTGACACAAACTAAAACATGCTAAATTAATGGTTCTTAACTAATATTTAACTATACAGTTATCACGCTTAATAAATCTAACTCTCAGCAAGATTTTTAATTATTGGAACTATAATCATGAACTACCTAGTCCGCTTCTTTACCTCATTAGTCCAAAAATACCTTCCAGATCCATTAATTTTTGCAATTATCCTAACTATACTTATTTTTGTAGTAAGTGCTTCAATCACACCGCACCAGCCACTAGATTTAATTGCGATGTGGGGATCTGGATTTTGGAATTTACTTGGCTTTACTATGCAAATGGTTTTAGTTGTAGTAACTGGGCATGCTCTAGCCAGTACTAACTTGGTGAAACGAATACTAAATTCACTCGCTTCAATTCCAACCACACCAGTTCAAGGAGTAATGCTAGTTACCTTAGTTGGCTCAATCAGCTGCATTATAAACTGGGGATTTGGTCTCATTATTGGTGCAATGTTTGCTCGTGAAGTAGCACGCAAAATACCTAATTCAGACTACTCACTCTTAATTGCTTGCGCATACATTGCTTTCTTGACGTGGCATGGTGGATTTTCGGGATCAATTCCACTACTTGCTGCAACACCTGGTAATCCTCTGGAAAAATTAATTGGCTTAGTACCAATTAGTCAAACGCTATTTACGCCAATGAATATTTTCATTACACTTGCGTTAATAATTGGCTTACCATTTTTAACAGCAAGCATGTTACCACCAATTAACCTACGCAAACAAATTGCTGCAGATTTATTACAAGAATCACAAATATCTTTGCAAAAAACTTTAACTCCTGATTCAACATTCGCCGAAAAACTGGAAGAAAGTAAATTATTAGGGTTAATGATCTCTTTGGCTGGATTCACTTATCTGGGAATATATTTTATTAAAAGTGGATTTAAAATTGATATCAACACAGTGAATTTCTTTTTTATGGCACTCGGTATTTTGCTGCATAAAACACCAATGGCGTATGCACGGGCAATTACTCAAGCTACCAAAAGCACAGCTGGAATAATTGTCCAGTTTCCTTTTTATGCTGGGATCCAAGCTTTGATGGAACATAGTGGCTTGGGAGGAATTATCACGCATTGGTTTATTGCAATTGCCAACAAGGAAACATTTCCACTATTGGCTTTCTTATCATCTGGAATAATTAATTTTGCCATCCCATCTGGCGGCGGGCATTGGGTAGTACAAGGACCATTTATTATGTCAGCGGCACAAAATCTTGGTGTTAATCATGGTAAAGCAGTAATGGCAATCGCTTACGGTGAAGCCTGGATGAATATGGCACAACCTTTCTGGGCATTACCAGCGTTAGCCATTGCAGGACTTGGGGCACGTGATATTATGGGATATTGTTTAATCAGTTTACTATTTTCAGCCGTCATATTTATAATCGGCTTACAATTTTTTTAGTGGTTTCATAATGCGAACGAGTAATTATTACGCATAAAGAGCATCAGCAAATCATATAATTAACTACTCTAAAATAAAATCCGAAATACATGACTAAGCATTTATTTTCCAGCATTAAACATATTACCGCCTAATCTACAGATACCGATAAGAAATTAGCCCAATTCTATAGAAAGAAACTTGGGCTAATTATTCAACTTTATACAGTATACAATAAAATTTACTATGATTTATGCCTGAATTGCAATAAACCTATTTACTAAAATTCATAAGCACACAAATCGTAGCAGTTAATTATTTACCTTCTTTATAACGCTCTGAATATTCCCTAGTCGCTGTTTTTAAAACAATCTTCTCACCAAGATTAACAAAAGAAGGTACAACTACACGAATCCCAATATCTAATATAGCTGGTTTGTCCATTGCCGTAGCTGTAGCACCTTTAATTTGTGGATCAGTTTCTACGACAGTGCAAACAATTGTTGTAGGAAACTCAACTGCAATAACGCCTCCATCAACTAATTTCAATCTAACATTAATACCATCAGATAAAAATACAACATCATCTCCGATTGTATCAGGAGAAACTGTAATTTGACTATAATCTTCCATATTCATAAACACATAGTCTTCACCTTCTTTATACAGGAAAGTACATTCTAACTCTTCGGTTGATAAACGCTCTATCGTATCAGTTGATCTAAATGCAGTTTGAGCTTTTGAACCAGTTTGAATGTTGCGCATCTCTGTTTGTATAAATGCACCACCACCAGTTCCTGATTTAACCGTACGCGTACTTAATACCGCAAACTGACGACCATCATGCTGAATAATCCAACCTTGGCGAAGATCTACTGCTTTTTCTTTCATATTGATTTCCTTTTATTATTGAAAATATTTTTAATTAATTAATTAATAACTGGTTTTTATGAACTTTGCAACCCTAGTTCAGCGCAGCGACAATAACAGCAACACACCTTTGAATGAATTCTGCTTGTACAGCTACCTTTTATTTTATTAGAGGGAGTAATTTTACACCATTTTACATTGCGTAGAGGAGCTACTTATTTAATAAACTCTCATGCTGCAAAATCCAATGCTGAATTTGATTTGTTTCTTGTTCGGCTAACAAGTACTGAGTTAAAGAAGTGTTCGCATCATGAAATCGGTAACGTAAAAGCACATCTGGCAAATTAGTCGCCATGATATTTTGTGCAAAAATCAATCTAGCAAATAAATCATAATCCGCACATACTTTATATTCTGAGTTATAACGTAAGGTATTTAGCGCTGACTTACGAAACATAATACTTGGATTCATAAACGGCACACCATCAAAAAAACTTTGCTTAAGTTCCTTTTCGGATGATGAAATTAGATAGTCTAATCGTACGCTAGATCCATCTGGATAAAATCCATCTGCTTGTCCACCAACAAAGCCAAACTCAGGATTCTCTTCCAAAAATTTAACTTGCCGTTCAAACCTCGCTAAACTGCAAATATCATCATGGTCCATCATCGCAATAAATGAACCTTGTGCACGTTCAATACCAATATTGGAGGCAATTGCTATACCACCATTGACTTTACATGGTATCCAAATAATTCGCTCATCATCATAACTAGCAATAATCTGCCCGAGCCTTACATTATCTTGTGGGCTATCATTAACAATTAAAAATTCAAAATCTACATAGGTCTGTAAAAGTACACTTTCAATCGCTTCTCTTAAATAAATTTCATTAGTCTGATAAATTGGCATTACCACACTAAGTTTAACACCCTCATAGCGCATCAGTTTCACTTTCAAATATAACAATAGACTTTAATCAATAACTGTCGAACTCAATAAACAAAATATGCGTTGATATCTAGTGCTATATTATCATTAATCTTAAACATATTGACAGAATGATTAGATTATTTATTATAATCAGTGACGAATGGAACCATAATTTGCAGCTTAAAAACTAAATCAAATTAAGATAAAATAAGCAGAAATTATTACCTATATTGACAACAAAATATATTGCAAATGAGGAATCGTAGCAAGAGCATTATGCAAATAAATAAAAGATCAGCTAATATAACGGTTAACAAAAGCACATAGTGTTATGAATAAATCAACTATTAAACCACCAGCTCAAAGTTAAAAACCAAAATACTATAAGTAAACTTTTATGCTACTAAACGCAATCACATACACCATCAATCTGTAACAATGTAATCCATAGCTCTATATAATCTCATACTAAAATTACTAACTCAACCCAAAATATATATTCAGAGAATTCAATCATCTAATTTATTATCTCGCCAGCAACAAATCAATAGTAGAGCACCGCCATAAACACCATATTAGCAACAATTTTACAACATATATACCACAATACATGTTATAATCACGTCATTACAACATTCAACACACACTCTTCATGACAATAAGTTGCAAATAGTCACCTTAATAATACTTAAAACTATCAAACAAGTAAAAACTGATCATCGATCATTGTTCTATAAGGTCTGAGCTATAAAAGAAATAATAATTTGGCAATTTTATGGATGAAATTTTAAAAGGTACGATTACGAATGAAATCAATTATAAAATGCATTCTCACGCTTTGTAGCACTATGACTTTATTATCAGGGTGCAACAGCAATAATACTGGCAACTCACAACAATATTTAACTGTAACTAATAGCAAAATTACAGCAACACATGAATTACAAACAATTACTAATCCAAGCACAGATAACCTAACCGATGTTGCTAAAGGCAATGGCACTTATGTTGTGGTGGGAGAACATGGCACAATTCTCACCTCTAAAGATGGTTATAAATGGGAATCACAAAAAGGTATCACCAGTATTAACCTAAATGCAATTGACTATAATCCAACTAAAAAACTATTTTATGCAATCGGTGATGCTGGAATTATACTCTCATCTCCAGATGGATTAATTTGGGATCAATATCAAACCTTAACTCCACCAGCAAACCTAAAATCAATTATGAATGTTAAAGGTGATGAAATTATTGGTGCTGAGTCTGAAACATTATTTGAAATAGCTCTAGCATCTAAACGTGGGCTGATTACAACCAGAAGTACGAATGGTAATGTTACCAGCCTAGCCTATAACGGTATCGATGCTATGGTTGCTGGTACCGATAATGGTAATTTTTATCTAAAAGCATATAGTGCATTTGCAAGTGCAAATTGGACACAAATTATCACCCTAGCAGATACCGTAATTGCTGATATTAAATATGATGCAGGAGATAGCCAATTTGTTGCCGCGACTGAGACTGGAGAAGTGGTTTCAAGCGCATTAGGTAAAATATGGTCAAATCCAATTAAAGTTGACAACAAGCAATTGGGTTTAAAATTAAACTCAATTGCAATGAAGCCTTCAGGTGGAATTTATGATGATTTCTTTGTAGTTGGTAGCAATTCAGCACAACAAACATTAGCTAAATCGAGCCAAGATTTCAACCAATGGGATGATGAAAATCTACCCACGACAAACCAATTAACTAAGGTCAAATGTTTTGACGCATCAGACTGCGTTATAGTTGGCAACCAAAATACGATTATCTATGGTAAATTAGACACTAGCTCTTCACGCATGATTTGGAAAAATACTAATGACACAGTTGCACCTACCGTCTCAATCATATCACCTAGCAATAATGCTAAAGATGAAAATATTGATACCACAATTGAAATTAAATTTAGTAAACCAATATTTAATCTTAATACATCGAACGTAATTTTACATCTAGGTGATGCAACTGGTCCAGCCGTGACACTAAGTGCAATAATCGCAGAAAGTAATAATTCCTATAAGCTCAAACCAGCCAATGCATTACAGCTTAACACCAAATATTATCTAACTTTCAGCGATGGCATCAAAGATGCAGCTGGCAATTTATTAGTAAAAGCTCAATTTTCATTTACAACTTTAGATATCTCGAACACGTGGGGGATTGCGTTTAGTGGAAATTATGCATACATCACTCGAGTAAACTCAGTTGGAGGATATTTGCAATGTGATGTAACTATGGATGGATTAAATTCAAAAAGTTGTTTCTTTGTAAAAGTGCCAACATTATCAGCAAATAACGGCTTTAGAGCGTCTAATATTACTATTCACGGAAGCTACGCCTACATGACTAATATTTATCGTAACAGTTATTATCGTTGTAATATCGCTAACGATGGATTAATCAACCCTAATAGCTGTGTTGAAGAAATTCCAAGTGGCTCAGGCGCGCTCACAATGTCATTTAGTGTAGCAATTAATAGTAATTATGCATATTTTTCTAATTATCAAACCGAAAATGCGTTTGAAAGAGGTAATTACTATACACGTTGCACGGTAAAAAATGAAATCATCGAAAGCTCAAGCTGTACCAATATTGCAGCACCAGCTGGTACATATGTCCAAGGCTATGGTATTGCAATTAACAATAATTACGCTTTATTTGATGGTCGACTGCAATGCAAACTAAGCGATTCTGGATTATCTAATTGCAACTATCTAAAGGCACCAAGCGGTATCTATGGCTCTATGTATAGTGCTTACAATGGTAATTATGTATATATCATTTATTACGCAGCTCAGTCTAGTGGCTATGGTCAATGCAGTTTAAATTCGGATGGTAGTATTAATTCCGCTAGCTGTAGTGCTTACGTGCCTTTAGTAAATGAAAATAGTAACCCTTCAGGTATAAGAACCGTAAATTTTAACGCTGGTTATGCTTATTTTATTAGTTATGATGCTCGCTATACTCAATGTAAAGTTGATTCTAACGGTATAAATTCTGCATCATGCAAAACCTCCAATATTGGCGCTTAAGTATTTTCAACACAAAAATTAAAGCACTCTACTTAGAGTGCTTTAATTTATTGCTTAAAATATGAAATTATTCACCAACACAATAAATTCAACATTTATCTGCCACATTGCCCAGAATTAGTTGAGTTTTGCTGCCATAATTTAAAACAACTACTCTCCATATTGAGTGTTAATGGTAGTGCTAAATCTGACCTTCTACCGATGATCAAATTTTGCTGATTTTGCCATAATGTATCATTAAAATGAGTGGTAAAGTTCACCAAAAATGCATTTTCAGTATTTGGAGAAATCATTGGTGCATGATAACCATCTTCAGGAACCAAAGAATAAACTGCACTCTGTCCAACATCATGATGTGCTCCGTTAATATAATTTGCAACTAAGGTATGTGACTGGGCATATTTCGCAATATCATACCAAACAAACATTCCGCGATCGCTGCTATTGGGAATAATTCCTGCTGGGATATTTACCTTACCACCATAATCATGTTGGTTATACATTGCAGGAATAAGAATTAAATCCGCACGCCTCAAAGAGTAAATATCGGTTAACTCTGGGATTCGCGTCTCATCATTAAGCACGGCAACACGCCCTAAATCAGTATCAAATACGGGCAAATTATCTCCAGCCGTAGCCCAAGAACTCTCACCATCATTTAGATGCGACTTTCTATATACGCCAACCTAATGACCGGCATAGTCAAATAAAACCGCTGTTTCATAATATTTTCCGGCATAAAACTCTGGCATACTAAACAGTAAATAAGTTTTATATTGTTTAGCTAGATTTGCCGCAAGAATATAGCTTTTACCACCTAATTTCTCTGCGTACTTACCAATATTATCTTTAGTTACCACAACATTACCAACTAATGAATTAAATGGTAATACCACCAAATTAAAGACTTCTTCATTCTTTCGAATCAATTTTTCTATTTTGGCGTAATTATAGTTGGCGCAAAAATAAACTTCAACTTATGTTAATATACATCCTTATGAATGCATACTCCCAAGATCTAAGAAATAAGGTAATTGACCTTTATAAAACAGGTAACTATTCTAGAAAAGCAATAAGTAAGCTTTTATCTATGTGTTATGCAACTATTTGCAGTTGGATAACACAGTATGATGAAACTGGCT